>NZ_CP067377.1:600000-1200000 GCF_019565455.1 Flavobacterium oreochromis | reverse complement strand
AAAAATGCATCAGCAGTTCAAAAATTCTTTACAACCTGGAAGTTTTATTATACATTTTATCTCACCTAGTGATCATAGAGCATATAGTGATACTAGTTTGTCCTTACAAGATTTTTTACAATATAGTCAAGATGAATGGAATAAAATTCAAACTTGTTTTGACTATCATAATCGTTGGCGATTACCTCAGTACCTTGATTTATTTAAATCTTTAAATTACTCTATTGAATATTTACATTTTGATAGTGTAAAATCAGATAGCCCTCAAGAAGGTTTATTTAAAAAGGTAAAGTTGCATCCTGATTTTAAAAATTATTCAATTGAAGAGCTAACTGCTGGTAATATTATAATTATTTTAAAAGTATAATGTTTAATTTATTTGACATATCACTCAAAATCAATGGTTTTCCTTTAAAAGAAGCTAAAAGGGAATTAATTAAAATTACTCAATTATCTGATGAATCGCATATTGAGTTTGTTAAAAAAAAGAAACATGAAATTGTAAATTTTCATTTACAGAATAATGATTATTACAAATCTTTTTTGGTGAAAAAGATTTAAAAAATTGGGAAGATATTCCCATAATGACTAAAAAGACTTACAAAAACCTTTAAAAGAACGTTTATCTAAGAATTATTCAATAAATAATGTTTACATAAATAAAACTTCTGGTTCTAGTGGTACTCCTTTTATTTTTGCAAAATGTAAATATAGTCATGCTATGACATGGGCATCCAACATATATCGTTTTAGTTGGTATCAAATTGACTTTAATCGTTCTTATCAAGCTCGATTTTATGGAATTCCTTTAGACAGATTAGGTTATTATAAAGAACGCCTAAAAGATTTTTTATCTCATAGATATCGTTTTCCTATCTTTAATCTATCAGATTTTTTTTTAGAAAAGGTATTAGGTAAATTCAGAACTTCCAATTTTGATTACATAAATGGATATACAAGTTCAATCGTTTTATTTGCAGAATTTTTAAAGAGAAAAAATATTACTCTTAAAAGTATATGTCCTTCCTTAAAAGTATGTATCGTTACTTCAGAAATGCTTTTTGAAGATGACAAATTACTATTAGAAAAACAGTTAGGAATTCCTATTGTAAATGAATATGGAGCGTCTGAACTAGATTTAATAGCATTTCAATCTCCTAATAATGATTGGTTAATAAATACAGAAACACTATTTATTGAACTATTAGATGAAGAAAACAAGCCTGTAGAATTAGGTCAACCTGGGCGTATAGTAATTACTTCATTATATAATAAAGCACATCCATTTATACGATATGACATTGGGGATATAGGTGTTTTTGATGAAAGAAGTACGTGTCAAAAACCTATTCTCAAAAAATTAATTGGAAGAACTAATGATGTTGCAATTTTACCAAGTGGTAAAAAATCGCCAGGATTAACTTTTTATTATGTAACCAAAAGTATCATTAAGAATGATGGGAATGTCAAGGAATTTATTATCAAACAAACTAAAATAGATTCTTTTGAAATAGATTATGTAAGTGATACAGAATTAAGTGACGAAAACAAATTAAATATAGAAAAAGCTATTTATCTTTATCTAGAACCCAATTTACATTTTAGTTATAACCGAAATCTACGTTGATTAGAAGTAAACGTGGTAAATTAAAACAATTCGAATCACTGTTATAACTTTTTTATATACTTGGCTTTTATAAAAAACTGTACATATAAAAAAACTAACATACTAAAAAACGATTTTACAAGGCTAAATTTATGAAAATCTCTATAAACCAAATAATTATGTTTTAACAATCTCCATTTAGAAGTAGACAATGAATCTCTTCTGATTCTATAAAGAGCTAAACTTTCAGGTACAGGTTCAGCTAATCTAATTTTTTTAAGGATCACTAACCAAAGCATCCAATCTTGTCTTTTTCTTTTTATTGGAATCGGTATTTTTCCAAAAAAATCTACATCATAAATACCTGTCAGGTTACCTATGAAGTTACAATAAAATAACTGATCATAAGTTATTGGATTAGGTGATTGAACTCTTTTTCCTAGAAAATTTGAATCATCATCTATACAATCAAAAAATGAGAATGTAAAAGGCAAATTTTTAGATTTCATAAATTCTATTTGTTTCTGTAATTTTTCAGGTTTCCAAATATCATCTGAATCTAAAAAGGCAATATATTTTCCATTAGCTAAATCAAGTGCTTTTTGACGAGCAACTCCAGTCCCTTTATTTTCAATTAACTTGATTATTCTTATACGACTATCTTTATTTATGAATTTAAGAATAATGTCAATTGTTTTATCAGAAGAAAAATCGTCTACAATCAACATTTCCCAATTTATATATGTTTGTGATTGAACTGACTGTATTGTTTCTGCTATATATTTTTCAGAATTATAAGTTGGTGTTATTATAGAGACTAATTCACTCATTTAACATGCTTTTTCGTCTCCTAAAATAAATTTTTTAAAAGTCACAAGAATAATTTTCACATCAAGTAACAAAGTCCAATTTTCAATATAGAACAAATCAAATTTCAAGCGATTTTCTATATCTTGATCTGTAAGAATTTCTCCTCGAAATCCTTTTATTTGAGCTAAGCCAGTTACTCCTGGTTTAATATAATGACGTTCCATAAATTTATCAAAACGTTGAGCATAATCTTCATTAACACTTAACATTTGAGGACGAGGACCTACTACTGACATATCGCCTAATAAAACATTAATAAATTGAGGCATTTCATCAAGACTTGATTTTCTTAAAAATTTACCAAATAACGTAATTCTTTCATCATTTTTAGAAGCTAATTGCACATTTGCCAGTTCATTAATTTTCATAGAACGAAACTTAAAACAATCAAATTTTTGATTATTGATTCCATGTCTTTCTTGTTTAAAAAAAACAGGTCCTTTAGAATCTATTTTAATCATAATAGCTATTAAAGGTATAAGCCAAGAAAGTATAAAAAGAATAACCAATGATGAAAAAATAAGATCAAACACACGCTTTATCCAATGATTAAACCACAATTCTAAAGGTGTTTTTCTTATTGAAATTAAGGGAATATACCCGTAATAATCTAAAAACATATTATGAGAAAGCGCAGAATCATCAGGTATTAATTTTATAGTTTTAAAATGATTATGTGCATAGGCAATAACTTCATCAGAATATTTTTGTGAAACACTATTTAAATCACAATAAATCTCATCTATTGATTCTTGTTGAATAATTTTTTTTAATTCTAGAAAAGAAGTCCTTTCTGAAAATAAACCATGCAATCTATACCCTAGGTCTTTATTGCGTTTAAAAAAATCAGCCAACTCTAGTGCTCGTTCTTTTTGTCCTATAATAATTACTCTTCTAAAATTACCTCCTAAAAACTGACGGTATTTTCTTAGCGCATAATAAATACCAAACTTAAAAAAAGTAACAAAAAAGTAAGATACAAAAGGTATTTAAAAACGAACTGAGGTATAATTTCCTTTTGTAAAACAAAAATAAGTGTAACAAATATGAAGGAAAATATTGATAACTGCTTGGAAATTTTAAAAATAATTTTAGTAGGAGCTGTAAACCGAAATACTTCGTAAAATTGTGTAAGATTAGACGTAATCGTCCAAATTAAGAATAAAGAAAGAATTTCTTTTAGATCAAATATAGGGATAGGAAATAATAATAGCAGTAGCCAGACAATCAATAGAAAGTCTATCATATAAGAAATAGGTCGTATGTATTTAGAATATCTACCTACTGCCATTTAATTAACGAATATAATCTTTAAAATCTTTATGTTCTTCTTTTAGTAATTCTTCCTTCGGTAGTGATCTAAAATACTCATATGTTAATTTCATTCCTTCACTACGAGGTACCTTAGCTTCCCATCCTAAAATTTCCTTTGCCTTAGTTGTATCAGGTTGACGTTGTAAAGGATCATTTTCAGGAAGAGGTTTGTATATAATTTTTTGATCTGTACCTGTCAATTTAATAATTTCCTCTGCAAAATCTTTGATTGTTATTTCATCAGAATTTCCAATATTTACAGGATAAGGGTAATCCGACAACAATAGGCGATAGATTCCTTCAACCTGATCATCTACATAACAAAAGGAACGTGTTTGACCTCCATCACCAAAGATAGTCAAATCTTCACCTCTAAGTGCTTGACCAATAAAAGCAGGAATAACACGACCATCATTAAGACGCATTCTAGGACCATAGGTATTAAATATACGTACAATGCGTGTTTCTAAACCATGAAACCGATGGTATGCCATAGTAATAGATTCTTGAAAACGTTTCGCTTCATCATATACTCCTCTAGGCCCTATTGTGTTCACATTACCAAAATAATCTTCCGTTTGAGGATGAATCAGTGGATCACCATAGACTTCAGAAGTTGAAGCAATTAATATACGGGCCTTTTTTACTCTAGCTAAACCTAATAAATTGTGAGTACCTAAAGATCCTACTTTTAAGGTTTGTATAGGTATTTTTAAATAATCAATTGGCGAAGCTGGTGAAGCAAAATGAAGAATATAATCTAATTCACCAGGAATATGTACAAACTTTGAAACATCATGATGGTAAAAATCAAAAGTTTCAAGTTTAAATAAATGTTGAATATTTTTTAAATCACCTGTAATTAAATTATCCATACCAATAACATGGTAACCCTCTTTAATAAAACGATCACATAAATGAGAACCTAAAAATCCTGCAGCTCCAGTTATAAGAATTCTTTTCATTGTATTTTTGTTTGTGCTAATGCTTCCTTCCAATCTTTAATAGCAATTTTAAAATTAGTTCTAATTTTTGATTTATTCAATACACTGTATTTAGGTCTCTTAGCTGGTGTTGGATAAGACTCTGTTGATATTGGGTTTAATCTTATAGAGATTGAATTTAACCGGAAAATCTCCTTTGCAAAATCAAACCAAGAACACACTCCTTCATTACTAAAATGATAAATACCAAATAATTCTAAATTATCTATTGAAAATTCTTGATTTAAAATCTTTAAAATTACATGTGCTAAATCTACTGCATTTGTTGGCGTTCCAATTTGATCTGCAACAATATTCAATTCATCTCGATCTTGAGCTAATCGAAGCATAGTTTTCATAAAATTATTTCCAAACTGAGAATATACCCAAGACGTTCTTATTATAAAATGCTTGGTACAATTAGTTCTCACTTCATTTTCTCCTTCTAATTTTGTTTGACCATATACTCCTAGTGGATGGGTCTGATCTGTTTCAAGATACGGTTCTTCATGTAAGCCATCAAAAACAAAATCAGTAGAAACATGAACTAACACTGCTTTCTTTTTTTCGCAAGCAATAGCTAGATTTTTAGGACCAATAACATTAACTAAATATGCTTTTTCTTGATCTGACTCAGCCTTATCTACAGCTGTATAAGCAGCTGTATTAATACAAAAATCAATTTTATTATTATCAAAAAAAGCCATTACTTGATCTTCATTTGTAATATCAAGGTCTTGTGAACTAGCAAAAACAAATTGCATCTCAGAATACTGAGATGCAATAAATTGTAATGATTGTCCTAGTTGACCTGAAGCTCCTGTTACTAAAACTACCATACTTTTCGGGCATTTTCTAAGGTTGGTAATATTTTATCTTTTTCAGATATAATTAAATCTGTTTCAGGCATCCCCCAATCAATTGCTAATGTTCGATCATTATAAATAAGTCCTCCTTCACTATCTTTATTATAAAAATTATCACATTTATAAAAAAAGGTAGCCGTGTGACTCAATACAATAAAACCATGAGCAAATCCTCTTGGAATATAAAACTGTTTTTTATTTTCAGCTGTTAATAAAATACTATAATATTGACCATACGTATCAGAATCTGGACGTAAATCTACCGCTACATCTAATACCTCTCCTTCCAACACTCGTACTAATTTAGCCTGAGCATATTCTCCACATTGATAATGTAAACCTCTCAAAACCCCTTTTGAAGAATAAGATTGGTTGTCTTGTACAAAATTTACTTCTGCCCCGATTCCTTTATTAAAAGTATTTTGATTAAAACTTTCCATGAAATAACCTCGTTCATCATGAATAACTTTAGGTTCTAATACAAAACACCCTTTTAGTTTGGTCTCTATAAAATTCATTATTAGAATATCTTTATTGTTTTATTTTCGTTAATTTTTAATATAAGAATTCCTTCTTTACCTGTTACATCTATAGATACTTGGCGATCATTAATATTCTTTTTATGAATATTAATCTACCGTTAATATCATATAATTCTATATTTTTAATCTCTTCTTTTGATTCTATTTTTAGTTTTCCTTCTAATCTAGCAATATTAACATTTTCTTCTGAAGATAAACCGTTATCTAATCTTGCTTGTATTACACCAAGAGTTGAATAACTATATTCAAAAGTTTTACCACTTTCATTTGTTTTGATAATTTGAATAGAATTATCAAACAAAGATCTTGAATTTTTGGTAATAGATAATCTTATATTTTGAAAATTTGCTTTTTCACCATATGGATTTGAAACATAAAATTTACTATTATTGTTATTTATTATTATCATACATGGATTATCCACTTTAACAACTAATCCAGTTGACAAATTTAAAGTATATGGTTTAAAAAAAGCAATATAATATTGAGAAGTTACAGAATCATATACCGCATGACAAGATTCATTTTGAGCTTCAATTCTTAAATTATTTTTTGCTTTTGTCACTTCATTTAAAATAGTAGCATCAGTTACATTTGGCATTAATAAATAAGCATAGCTTGATTTAGTTGGGTTAACTCCATGATTTATATACATTTTAAAAAGATCATTTTGAGTAGAAACAGTATATGAATTACTATCAAAAGGTACATAACCAATGCCAGAAGATAAAACAACTGTATTAGCATTATTTACCATATTCATATTAGCGTTTATTTGAAAACGATTATTGTTTTGAAAATATGATACTTTAGAAGCTTCTAAATTTGTTTGATTAAGCGTTGTATAAACATCTGATGTACCATTATTTTGAGATATTTCGGAACCTAATGCAAGTACTACATTTCCTATAAAAAACCATGATTTATTAGCGGTTATTCCTTGCTTATCATAGATCATAGCTGATGCTCCGTTCGTTCCGTCAGACACTCCTCCTGCAAAATCATTATTATTTTTACCGTCTTTTCCCCAATTAGGCACAGGTAATGTTACTGCGTTTTGCTCAACTGTTGTTCCTGGAAATTGTTTTGAATTAAATTTAGAAAAATAAGTTCCATTATACTCGTTTCCTGTATGAATTGTATAATTAACACCAGCACCTGCATAGTAATTATAATTACCTGAACCATTACCTGCTTCAGCACCTACTGTTCTAGTTGAAGTCATTCGCACTGTAGATAAGAAATTTGTTCTTTTATGTGCCATATAATCTCCTCTCCAGAACATTTTATTACCTTCCAAATCTTTTTTCTGTCCCGAAATTCTATCATATGCTTCTTGTAATGCTGATTTATTAACTGTATTTAAAGAAACCATTTTAGTAACAATGTTTTTTAATTCATTCATATACTCAAAAGTATTATTGTATCTTCCTGTTGGATTTGGGTCGTAATTTCCTTCATGAAAAAGATATTGGGCATGATCAATTATCATTTTTTCTAAATTAACTAAAGTCTGAACATTATACTGTGTTCCTTTTGTAAATAGGAAGTAATCAAGTACTGACTTTAAATATTCTTTTCCATATCCAAAAGTGTATATTTGTCTACCATTACCACTATGGCTATAAAAACCAAAGTCTTTTTCAATTCCTTCTCCTCCATCTTGAACAGATGTTAGCACTTTCATTAGATCACTAAATTCTTTTAATAAATTTGTATCTTTTTCTGCTACTGCTGCAACAAATGCTCCTATAATTTTATCCGCTCCATTAGCTCCCTCCATATGGTCTTTTTGTAAATAAGCCCATTCTTGGTAGGTAATAATATTTCTATAAAGACTTGGATTTTTAGTTTTAATTTCTTCAATTAAAAAAACAAGACCTTTATTCATTTCCTTTGGATATGCAATATGCCTATACCACCAATTAGAAGGTGTATGATTCTCGTTAATCCAGAATGTAATAGCCTTAATATAATCATTATAAACTGTTTGATCTTTATAATATGTATTATTTGGATTTGAATAAGCTTGAGCTAATTGAGACATTTTACTCAAGTGACTTCTTAAATCTTTATCTTTAATTGTGTAATCGATACCATTAAACGAACCATCTACTTTTAGATTCTTTCGGATATCATCAATGCTCTTTTTATTTGGATTTTGAGTATATTCACTTTTAATATTATCTAAAATTTTATCAAAATCAGTGGTCTGCGCATTAATCCCTAATGCAAACAGAAAAAATAGAAAAATTGTTTGTTTCATAATTGTTGTGAATTATAAAAACAGCTCAATATAAATGGCTTGTTTTTAATTTATTAATATTTGATTTATTTGCGCGCCACAATATGTACAATAAGAAATACATATTGTAGCACTTTTGGTTTATTTAAAGTCTTTTAATGGAAATCATAAATTTAAAATATGAAGTGATTTTAAATTTTTACAAATGATTTTAAATTCCATTAATCATTGTTAGTATAGAATGTAAGTAAGAGGAAATGTTATATTTTAATTAAATATTTGCTCTAAAATTTTTATTGTAATTAAATAGGTAGGTTTTACACCTGTAGTTCCTAATCCTCCTGAAGCTAATGTACTTCCTGTCTCTAAAGGATTATCTGATGCGTAATACGCATAACGTACTTTTACATCTGGATTAATACTTTTACGTATTTTTGAAGCTGATTGAATAGCTTTTTGATAATAAGCGCCTTCCATTTCTAAGCCTATAGCTGCCCATGTAGACTCATGAAAGAATTTTAGCAAATCTCTATTTTGTAAAGATGTTCCTAAAACAGTTATCATTGGTCCTTCATAAACAGGAATGTCATTTCCTTCAAATAATTCTTTTGTTAATTCATTTTCAAAAGGATAATTATCTGCTGTACCTTCATTAACATGGGAATTAGGAATCATAATATCTCCTTTACCTCCTTCAAGAATACCTGCTTTACCCATAATAGAAACAGATTCTACATTTAAGAATACTTTTCCTTTTTCTGTTTTATATGGTTTCAATAACTCGTCAATTGTTTCAAAGGCTTGTTCCCCGAAGGCATAATCCATAACAATCAATACTGGAGATTCTCCATTGATATTAGCTGAAGGAAAAGCTGTTTTCTTCCAGTCAAATTTAGCTGTATCAAAGATCTGAACGTCAATATTCGTTCCTGAAGTATCGGGCATTGAGATCATACCGTTTTGTAGAGCAAAATCTTCTACTTTCTTACGTAGTTCTTTACTATTAGAAGCTGATAGATCTTCATAAATTTGATACTCTCCTTTTCCTTTATATTTAGAAGCTAAAACGTAGGGAGCAAAAACTGAATTCATAACGCTATGCATATTGGCACTAATAATATGAATAGGTCTTTCTAATAAATTATTATCTGCTAATGTTTTTTTAATATTAGTGGCCCAAATATCTCCATAAATATGATGTCCTAAACGTTCTCGTAAAATAGGACTAAAAGTTATGGTACGTTTGTTATTATCTACGACTTCTTCTATTGCTAATTTTCCTAACCAATAAATTACATGCAAGAAACGATCAGGTTGCGATGCGTTTCCAAAAGCATCATAGATACTATTTACTTCAGCAAAAGTTCTCCCTAAGACATTAGCCGCATGTGAAATAGCTTTTTCTCGTTCTACTAAAGTTAGTTTTTTTGTTTGTAGTGCTGCTTGTTCTAGTTTTTGCCAATCACGTGAAACTTTTCCTTCATCATCAATTAATACACGGTCTTTAATTTTATGTGATTCAATAAAAATAAATGTTAAGTGTGTTAAAATATCATAAATATCTGAACGACCACGTGTGATTTCTACATTCATTTGTTCATCATCTATTCTGTAGCAGTTTCTACGACGTTTAGGAGGAACAATTGGTTGAAAATGTGAATTAGAGTAACCTTCATCAGAAGTTAGGTTAATATAACGACATTCTTCAATTCCTACTGGCAAACGTTCAATTACGTACAACAAACCGTTTAATTCTACCTTTTCCTCTGCAATGGAACCATAAATTTCTGGGCGAAGCTCTAATAAAGCTTCTCTTAAAGTATCACCTGAAACACCCATTGGCTTATAAAAACCTCTATTAAACAAATGTCTCATAGTAATGTACAGTCGTTCGATAGCCGCCGACGACTCTTGCGCTCTAGAGCGCGAAATGTTCTTGATTTCTATCATCATTTATATTTTTCTAACCTACAAATGTACCATTTTATTTGAGCAATTTATAATAAAAATAAATAAGAATCAAAGTACTTCACAATATTGTATTTATTTTAACACTTCAGATCTATATAAAAAAACCCTTGAAGGTATGATTACTTCAAGGGTTTAGAATTTGATTAAACTATTATTTAGATTACCAAATCTTAATTCTATTCTCAGGTTTAACGAAAAGTTTATCTCCTTCTTTTATATTAAAAGCTTGGTAGAAAGCATCTACGTTAGTAAGCGGTACATAAGCACGGTACATACCTGGAGAATGCGGGTCTGTTTTTACCTGATTTTTAATTGCTTCATCTCTCATTTTAGAACGCCATATTGTTCCCCATGAAATAAAGAAACGCTGTTCTGGCGTAAAACCATCAATAGCCACTGGTCTACCGTTCTTACTTAAGAATAATTGTAAGCCGTCGTAAGCCGCATTAACTCCACCTAAATCACCAATATTTTCACCTAGAGTAAATTTACCATCAACAAAAATACCAGGTAGTGGCTGTAATGCACTATATTGTGAAGCTAACGCGTTTCCAAGACCTGTAAATTGTTTTAGATCTTCATCTGTCCACCAATTTTTTAAGTTACCATCAGCATCATAACGAGAACCTGAATCATCAAATCCATGAGAAATTTCATGTCCTATTACAGCTCCAATTCCTCCATAATTTACAGCTTCATCTGCTTTGTAATCATAAAATGGAGGTTGTAAAATTGCAGCTGGAAATACAATTTCGTTATAAGTAGGGTTAAAATATGCGTTAACTGTTTGTGGTGACATACCCCATTCTGTTTTATCAACTGGTTTATTTAGTTTGTCCACATCTTCTTGATAAGCCCATTTTGCTACATTTTTCATGTTTTCAAAATAGTTTCCTCCCGCTTCTTTTGCTACAATTTCTAATTTAGAATAATCTTTCCATTTATCAGGATATCCTATTTTTATAGTTGATTTTCGTAATTTTTCTATAGCTCCTTTACGTGTTTCTGGAGTCATCCAAGGAAGTTTATTAATACGATTTTCAAAAGCTAAAAACACATTTTCAATCATGGCTTTTGCTTTTGCTTTTGCTTCTGCAGGGAACTTTTTTCAACATATAATTTACCTAATGCTTCCCCTACAGTGGCATTTACTACTTGTAAAGCTCTTTCTTCTCGTGGCCTTTGTTTAAGAGCTCCTTGCAAAGTTTTACTATAAAAATCCCAATTAGCTTTTTCAATTTCAGTAGTCAATTCATTTGATGATTCATCAAGTAAAATCCAACGTAAATATGCTTTCCAATCTTCAATTTTATTAGCTTTAAAAATGGTTTCTAAAGCTTCCATATATTTAGGCTGTGAAACAATCACTTGGTCTATTTTACCAAGCCCAATACCTTGTAAGTAAGCATTCCAATTTACAGATGGTGCCAATTTTTGTAAATCTGCAACACTCATTGGATTATAGGTATTTCTTCTATCACGGCGCTGTACTCTATCTAATCTAGGTCTAGCCATTTCTATTTCTAAGGCTAATATTTTTTCTGCATTTTGCTTAGCTAATTCTGGTTTTTCTCCTAAAAACTGTAGCATACGTGCTACATGCAGAACATATTTTTCACGTTTTTCTTTAGAATCTTTATCATCAGAAATATAGTAATCACGATCTGGTAAGCCTAAACTACCAAGACTGATATAAACTACGTTTTTATTAGAATCTTTAGCATCAGGCCCAACTCCTGCATTATAAAATCCTATTCCTCCTTCAGGTGTTAGTTCCGTTATTAATTTATTTAAATCTTGTACATTTTTAATTTTATTAATTTTTTCTAAATAAGGTTCTAAAGGTTTAATACCTCTTTTATTTCTTGTAATCGTATCCATATACGTTTTATACACGTTTACGGCCTTTCCTTGATCTGATTTTATATCTAAATTTTTAGACACTGCTTCTTTAAGAATAGCTAAAACATCTTTATCTGTATTAAAACGTAATTCATCAAAACTACCCCAACGGGTTTTATCTGCTGGAATTTCTGTTTTATCATACCAAGTTCCATTTACATAGCGAAAGAAATCATCACCTGGTTTTACTTTTTTGTCCATGTAATTCAGGTTGATTCCTGGTTTTTCTTGTGCTACAGTACTTATCGAAGTTAATGATAATAGTGCCATAACACTCCATACAGTTCTTCTCATATTTTTGTTTTCTTCTATATTTTAATGATGGTTAGTATCCTTTATTATAAAAAAGTTACATAAGGATTGTCAAAAATACTATTTCTAAAGTTTTAGAAAATTAAATTAAGAAAGAATTAGTATTTGCTGCTCAATATAGGATTTATACCTTTGTATAAAGTTTAGTTATGATTGAAAGAATAAAAAAGTATCGTATTTTTTTAATTACATTGAGTGTAATTTCTGTGGTGTGTATTTCTCTTTTTTATATGGCCTTAAAACCTAAAAAGACATTACCAATCTACACCCCTTCAATGGTTAATCCAGAACTAGTAGACACGACAGTACAACATATTGCAAACAAACATCTGATTTCTGATTTTTCTTTTACTAATCAAGACGGAAGAATTGTTACTCAAAAAGATTATGAAGGTAAGGTATATGTGGCTGATTTCTTTTTTACTAGTTGTAAGACAATCTGTCCTTTAATGACTAATAATATGTCTTGGTTACAGGATCAAATTAAAAATAATCCAAAAGTTATGCTTCTTTCTCATTCAGTAACTCCAGATATAGATAGTGTACCTGTTTTAAAAAAATACGCATTAGAAAAAGGTGCTATCAGTGGTAAATGGAATCTAGTTACAGGTAATAAAAAGGATATTTATTACATAGCCAGAAAGTCCTATCTAGCAGTAAAAACCGGAAAACCTGAAGAACTATATGATATGGTACACACTGAAAACTTTGTTTTAATAGATCAAAAAAACGAGTAAGAGGCTTTTATGATGGCACTAAAAAAGAAGAAGTAGAAAAATTATTAAAAGATATAGAATTTTTATGTACTGACGAAAAAAAACAGTAAATTCACCTACCCCCAAATTATAAACTATGACCAAAAGATTAAACGGAGTATTTTATTTACTCCTAATTTTCAGTGCCTTAACAAACGCACAAAGTAATCAACGCGTTGAAAATGACTTATTTTGTGAAAATCCTGCAACAGTTAAAATATTAGATTTATCTAATAAACAAATGACCAAAATCCCTCCTGAAATTGGTAATTTTATAAATGTAGAAAAGCTGTATTTAAAAAACAATTTTATTGTTTCTCTACCTATTGAAATAACAAATTTAACCAAGCTAAAAGAGATTTATTTAACTAATAACTTAATTCAACGCTTTCCTATAGAAATATGCAAATTAGCTTGTTTAGAAAAACTAGAATTGAATAAGAACAAAATGGAATATGTTTCCCCATCCGTTGCGAAACTAAATAAACTAAAAAAATTAGATATCAGTGGTAATAAAATTTCTGATCTACCTGTAGAAATGGCAGGCATGATTAATCTTACTGAGTTGAATTTTTCCTGTAATACTATTAAAAATTTTTTTCTAGGCATAGAGAACTTAAAGAATTTAAAAATATTAAATGCAGAGAAAAATAAACTAGAAATGTGTCCTATTGAAATAGGTTTTCTTACAAATCTTACAACACTTAACCTAAATCAAAACAAAATAACGATATTACCAGAAGAAATAGGCAATTTACCTAAACTAAACTATTTGAATTTAGAAAAGAATATGATTAAAAAAATACCTAGTTCAATAGGTAAATGTACTTCTATATCCTATCTAGATTTAGATGAAAATCAATTACGAACACTACCGGAAGAATTAAATCAAATCACATCATTAAAAGAACTATACCTTGGTACGAATCCGTGGACTTCTTTTCCAGAATCATTAAAACCGCTATTAGAAAAAATGCTTTACGGACAATCAGACGAAGTAAAAAAAAATAGTAACGCAAAAATAAATCCACAGCTGACGTTTTGTCGGCTGTTTTTATAGAAATTAGTATATTTACCCAACAAAAACACATACAAAATGGACTTTTTATACCAAGATCCGTATCCTATTTTAAAAGATGATACACAATATAAAAAATTAACTTCTGATTATGTAAAAGTAGAACAATTAGGAGATCGTGAAATTCTTAATATAGATCCTAAAGGATTAGAATTATTAGCAGAAGAAGCGATGAAAGATGTTTCATTTATGCTTCGTTCTTCTCATTTAGAAAAACTTCGTAATATAATTGATGATCCAGAAGCGACAGATAATGATCGCTTTGTAGCTTATAATTTATTACAAAATGCTGTTGTTGCAGTGGATGGTGAATTACCATCTTGTCAAGATACAGGAACAGCTATTGTAATGGCTAAAAAAGGAGAAAATATTTACACAGGGGCTGATGATGCTGAATGGTTATCAAAAGGTATTTTTAATACTTATCAAAATAAAAACCTACGTTATTCTCAAATTGTACCAATCTCAATGTTTGAGGAAAAAAATTCAGGTTCTAACCTACCTGCACAAATTGACATTTATGCAAAAAAAGGCAACTCATATGAATTTTTATTTCTAGCAAAAGGCGGTGGTTCTGCAAATAAAACCTTTTTATATCAGAAAACTAAATCCCTTTTAAATGAGAAATCAATGGATGAATTCATCCGGGAAAAAATTATGGATTTAGGAACAGCCGCATGTCCTCCTTATCACCTAGCAATTGTTATTGGAGGAACATCTGCAGAAGCTAATTTAGCAGCTGTTAAAAAAGCATCTGCAGGTTATTATGATAACTTACCTACATCAGGTAATATGTCAGGTCAAGCTTTCCGTGATTTAGAATGGGAAGCAAAAATTCATAAAATTTGTCAAGAAAGTGCAATTGGCGCTCAATTTGGTGGTAAATACCTCGCGCACGATGTACGTGTGATTCGCTTACCTCGCCATGCCGCTTCCTGCCCTGTTGGAATGGGAGTATCATGTTCAGCAGATCGAAACATTAAGGGTAAAATAACCAAAGAGGGAATCTTCTTAGAACAATTAGAAACAAATCCAAAACGTTTCTTACCTGATACAGCTCCTCATTTAGAAGAACCTGTAACAATAGATTTAAATCGCCCAATGAAAGAGGTATTAGCTGAACTATCTAAGTATCCGATCAAAACACGTCTAAAATTAAATGGTACCTTAATCGTGGCCCGTGATATTGCACACGCTAAAATCAAAGAGTTATTAGATACAGGTAATCCTATGCCTGAATATTTTAAAAACCATCCAATATATTATGCAGGTCCTGCTAAAACCCCACAAGGAATGCCGTCAGGTAGTTTTGGTCCTACTACAGCGGGCCGTATGGATGTGTATGTAGATGAATTTCAAGCTGCTGGAGGTAGTATGATCATGTTAGCAAAAGGTAACCGAAGCAAAGACGTTATGAATGCGTGTCATAAATATGGAGGTTTCTATTTAGGTTCAATAGGTGGTCCTGCCGCAATTTTAGCAAAAGAAAATATCCTTTCCGTAGAAGTAGTTGATTTTGAAGAACTAGGAATGGAAGCTGTTAGAAAAATTGAAATAAAAGATTTTCCTGCTTTTATTATTACAGATGATAAAGGAAATGATTTTTTTACAAATTTGTAAAAAATAGACTTAATTAAGATTTTTCTATTTGGTGTTTAGCGGACTGATTTTTATGTAAATTTGTCCGCTAAATACTATCAAATGAAAAAAGTAGCTTATCTTTTTTTGCTATTATCTACTTTAGGTTTTTCTCAAAATAATGAGGAGCCCTATACAGAAAAAAATAGCGGTATCAGAAATGAAATCTGCCGCAAAAAAAATAAATTTCAAGGTAAATTCTAATACTCAAAATTACGACATTACCTATCATAAACTTGAATTTACAGTTAATCCTACTCTTCTTGCCATTACAGGAAAGGTAACAACTAATTTCATAGCATTAAGTAACCTGGACACTGTAACTTTTGAATTAACTAATTCTCTCCTTGTTAGCTCAGTAAAAGTCAATAACACAAACACTACTTTTATTCAAAATTCTAATTACGAGTTGATAATAAATTGTCCTTCTACTATTATAAATGGAACTAATGCAACTGTAGAAATTTCATACTCCGGTACACCAGCCAATAGCGGATTTGATTCTTTTAAAATAACTACTCATGGTAACAAATCACCTATTTTATGGACTCTTTCTGAACCTTATGGTGCTCGCGATTGGTGGCCATGTAAGCAAGATCTAAATGATAAAATAGATAATGGTATAGATATTTACATAACAGCTCCTTCACAGTACAAAAGTATTTCTAATGGTATAGAACAATCTCAAACAATTTTGGGTTCAAATACAATCACACATTTTAAACATTCATATCCCATACCTGCTTATTTAGTTGCTATAGCTGTTTCAAATTACCAAGTATATAATCAACAGGGAGGATTAGGCACTACAGAAAATCCTTATTTTCCTATCACTAATTACATTTACCCTGAAACAAGTGACACTATGATCCCTAGTTTAGCTCCTACTCCAACTATTATAAATTTTTACGAATCAATTATTGGAAAATATCCATTTCGAAACGAAAAATATGGTCATGCGGAATTTAGTTGGGGTGGAGGAATGGAACATACTACTGTTTCATTTATGACAGCAAATAATGGCATTATGGATCGATCTTTAATAGCCCATGAAATGGCTCACCAATGGTTTGGTGATAAAGTAACTTGTGGTTCTTGGAAAGACATATGGTTAAATGAAGGATTAACTGAGTATATGTCAGGTTGTGTAATTGAAAATCTAGATGGTAGTACAAGTTTTAACAATTGGAAATACTCAAAAATTAACAGTATTACTTCAGCAATAGCGGGTAATTTATATTTATACGATTTTCAACTAGCAAATACAAACAGAATTTTCAGCAGTCGCATAACATACAATAAAGGTTCTATGGTTGCTCATATGTTACGTTACATTATGGGAGACACTAACTTTTTTCAAGCGTTACGTAATTATTTAAACGATCCTGTATTAGCGTATAAATATGCCTTAACACCTCAATTCCAAACACACCTAGAAGCAGTTCATGGTAGTAGCCTTCAAGAATTTTTTAATGATTGGGTATACAATGAAGGATATCCTATTTACACTATTAACGCTTATAATTCAGGACTAAATCAAGCCAAAGTAAAAATTCAACAAACACAATCTATTACGGATAGCACACAAACTGGATATGTTTCTTATTTTGAGATGCCTGTACCAGTAAGATTAATATTAGATAATGGCAGTTATTTAGATTTAAAACTAAACAATACTTTTAATGACCAACTCTACACTATAGACTTACCTGTAGGTACATCTATAACAAATGTTATCTTTGATCCTAACAAGGATATTATTTCAAAAGGCAATACAGCTAGTTTAACCAATGAAAATTTTGAATTATCTGCAAGTATTAATTTATTTCCCAACCCAAGCGAAGATCAAGTATATATTCAATTACCTGATAAAACTGAACTACAAAAGGTAAGATTTTTAAATCATTTAGGTCAAGAAGTATTAAAAACTGACCAAAAAGAAATCAGTATTCATCACCTTACTAATGGTCTTTACCAAATATTAATAGAGACTACAGAAGGTAAGGCTCATAAAAAATTCTTAAAAAAATAAGACTCAATTAGATATTTTTAAAAAAGTAAGACGAAAGTCTTACTTTTGCTTTTATAGAAACACTAAAAAGTAAAAATGGATACACTTATTCAAATCGCACAAATTCTATTTATTCTTTCCGTTCTCGTTATTTTACATGAGTTTGGTCATTACTTACCTGCTAAATTATTTAAAATACGGGTTGAGAAATTTTATTTATTTATGGATCCTTGGTTCTCTTTACTAAAAAAGAAAATAGGTGATACGGAATGGGGAATTGGATGGTTACCCATTGGAGGTTATGTAAAACTTGCTGGAATGATGGATGAAAGCATGGACAAAGAACAAATGGCCCAACCTGCTCAACCTTGGGAATTTCGCTCAAAACCAGCTTGGCAACGCTTAATTGTAATGTTAGGTGGTGTAACTGTTAATATTATTTTGGCTTGGTTTATATACATTATGCTTTTCACGACATATGGACAAAAATATGTTGCAATGAACAAAATCCAACAAAATGGGTTAGCTTTCAACGAAGTTGGTAAAAAGATTGGTTTTAAAAACGGTGATAAAATAATTGCTATAGACGGCGAAAATGTAAATAAAAATTTAAGAAAAGCAAGTATTGATGTATTATTTGCAAATAAAGTAACTGTAGAAAGAGCTAATCAAAAACTAGATCTACCAATAAATGATACACATAGAAGAGAAATCATTTCATCTGAAGGAAAGAATTTTATTACACCTCGATTAGAGTCTGTAGTAGTCGATTCTATCATTCCTGGTCTTCCTGCTGAAAAAGCTAAATTGGAAAAAGCAGATCAAATTATATCAATCAATGGTCAAAAAATAAACTATTTTGATGAATTAAAAGATGCACTTCAAACACAAAAAAACCATACAATTCAATTAGGGGTTTTACGTCAAGGAAAAACAATTACTTTAGAAGCACAAGTAACACCTGAAGGAAATTTAGGATTCACTAACAAAATGCCTTCAGAAGAGGAAATAAAAGCAAAATACTTAGTAACGAATCAAATTAGTTTTATACAAGCTGTTCCAGAAGCAATTGAAGAGTCTTACAGCCAAATTAAATATAAAATAAAGGAATTCAAATTATTGTTATCCCCTAAAACAGGTGCCTATAAAAAGTAAAAAGCCCAATTGGAATAACAAAAATGTTACCTACCGTATGGGATTGGGAATTTATTTGGGGCTTTACAGCCATGTTTTCTATTGGATTAGCTTTCATGAACCTACTTCCTATACCTGGTTTAGATGGTGGACATGCTATTTTTACTCTAGCAGAAATGATTACTGGAAAAAAATTAAATGATAAAGCTGCAGAAATTGTTCAAACCATAGGAATGGTTATATTACTGAGTTTAATGGCTTTAACATTTGGAAAAGATATTTTTGAAATAATTGCTCAAAAATTTTTTTAATTTTTGAGTAAAAAGTGTTTGTATAATTAAAAATCTGTTTTATATTTGCACTCGCTAAAACGGCAATAACATTCCTCCTTAGCTCAGTTGGTTAGAGCATCTGACTGTTAATCAGAGGGTCCTTGGTTCGAGCCCAAGAGGGGGAGCAAGTTTTAGTAAAAGTTTACAACCCATGAGGTTATTCCTCCTTAGCTCAGTTGGTTAGAGCATCTGACTGTTAATCAGAGGGTCCTTGGTTCGAGCCCAAGAGGGGGAGCAATTTTTTTAGCATTAAAAAACCAGTAATGCCTTTTTAAAAAAACAATATACGAGGTTATTCCTCCTTAGCTCAGTTGGTTAGAGCATCTGACTGTTAATCAGAGGGTCCTTGGTTCGAGCCCAAGAGGGGGAGCAAATACAAGTAAGGCTTTACATAAATGTAAAGCCTTTTTTATTTCACCTAAATTTACCTAACCTATACCCTAAAAAAGGGATCAATACTAAAAGAATCAATACCAAAAGTTGTGGGGGAACTCAAATTACGCATAAATTTTAGTTAGCCTAAAAAGGAAAAATTCTATACTACGCACACCTCTAAATTGCGCTCTAAATGCTTTTATTTTTGCGTTAAAGGATTCTGCAGAAGCATTAGTGCTTCTGTTATCAAAATAAATTAATATGGTTTGATAATGATTCTCGATTGTTCTAGATATTATATTAAATGACTTAAAACCTGATTGATTTACCTTTTCATGCCATTTAGCTAATTTGGTATAAGCGACAACTTTATCAGTTGTTTTGTTAAATATCTCACGTAAATCCTGGGTAAGGTTATATACTTTTTCTATATCTGGATAATATTGAAACAATATAGTTGCTCGCTGTTTTTGATTTTGCGACCATTTCGATTTGTTTTTATACAAAAAATAACGACTTCGAGCTAAAAGTTGTTTGAAAGTATCATCATTAGACAATATTATTGGTTGATATTTCTCTTTACATATCTTCGACTTCTCTATAGCTTCGTTTTCTTGATCTATAGCTTGCCAACCGTATTTGATTCTGATTTCTTGCAATGCTTCTATAGCTAACTTTTGAACATGGAAGCGATCCGTAACAAGGGTTGCCTTTGGAAAGCATCTCTTAGCAATCAACCCCATATTTCCTGCCATATCTAGAGTGATTTCACAGACTAAATTCCGTGCTCTTAACGGTATTTTGTTGATGATCTCTATAACTGTTTCTGCCTTGGTACCAGCTATCATCGCTACTATTGTTCCTTTCTTACCTTTAGCCGTTTTGTTAGTCAGTACTGTATAAAGCTCTCCATTAGAAAGGGAGGTTTCATCTAATGACAAATATTTACCTATGTCTTCAGGAAAGAGCAACCACTCTTTTGCGCGTTTTAATTGATTCCACGATTTAAATTCACTTAGAAATTCCTTAGTATTGATATTGTAAATTCCTGCTATTCACCCCATAAAATGAAGCTATTGCATTACAGTCATTTGGTTTAGAATCTATTGATTTCTTTTAAAAAAGCCGCGAACTCCTTAGTTCTTCGAGTACCGTTGGCTACTAAATCCCAGTTTCTAAAAACTACTTGTCTAGTATCTTCGTTAAGCCATCTTCTACGGGTGATATGAAGATAAACTTTATGACCTCGTATAGGAAAATCTTGAACCGTTATTTCTTCGAAGAATCCTTTCGAACTTAACTTTGCATCACTGTACTCCTTAGGAATTGAGTTGATCTTACGTAGATAAAGATAAAGGATTTCTTCGCCTTTTTTAAAGGAGATTAGTTCGAAATAGTCGACAATTATTTCGGGCAATAATATCTTGATAAGATCAATAAAAGAATCTTGCATTTATGTTGATTTTAGAAATGCAAAAATCACTATTTTGATATTCTCCACAACTTTTAGTATCGATCCTTTTTGTCCTGATTTTTAAGGCAAAAGGTTAAATTTGGAAAAGACTGAATATTGAATTCTTTATTTATTTCGAGGCAATTAGAATTATATAGAAATGGTAAAAAAAAGAAAAGCTCTTCTTTAGAAGAGCTTTTGCGGTCTGGACGGGACTCGAACCCGCGACCCCATGCGTGACAGGCATGTATTCTAACCAACTGAACTACCAAACCTTACTAACAGTGTTCCTGTTTTGTGAGTGCAAATATACGACTGTTTTTTAGATCTGCAAGTAAAAAAAATGTTTTTTTTTGAAAAAAAATCAATTTAAAATATAACTCATTGATTTGTAGTGTTTTTTTCTCTAAAAAATATTTATTTTTTTAGAGAATCTTAGGGTTTTAGTTTTGTTGTAAAGTGTTTTTTATAGTTTAATTAAGCCCTATAACTTTATATTACCAATCCACCCATTAAACTTCTTATTTTAATTAAATCTTTTAATATATTTGAATAAGGAATTTCCTTCCTACTATTTAAAATATCATTTAAAAACAAGTAGTATGAACAAAACCTTTGTTTTATTCTTTCTTACAACTTCTTTTTCTTTTGCTCAGACAAAAGAAAATACAGAAATTAACGCGCTACTAGACAACTGGCATAAAGCTGCCTCAGAAGCAAAATTTAAGACTTATTTTGACGCCATGTCAGAGGAATCCTTTTTATCGGTACTGATGCTACAGAAAATTGGAACAAAAAGGCTTTTATGGATTTTGCAAAACCTTACTTTGACAAAGGTAAAGCATGGAACTTTTTTGCGTTAGATAGAAATATTTATTTATCTACTGATAAAAAAACAGCTTGGTTTGATGAATTACTTAACACTCAAATGAAAATTTGTAGAGGTAGTGGTATTCTTATTAAAGAAGGAAAAAAATGGAAAATTAAGCACTATATCTTATCTATGACAATACCTAATGAGAATACAAATGAGGTTATAAAAATTAAAGCGCCTATAGAAGACGCTTTAATTGAAAAATTCAAAAAATAAATTATTTATAAATATTTTCTTTTAATTGTTTAAACATTTCTACCGTCATTGATTCTAAATCAAAATCATTTTTCCAATTCCAATCTTGTCTTGCAGAAGAATCATCTATACTTGCAGGCCAACTATCTGCAATTTGTTGACGAAAATCAGGAGCGTAATCAATGGCAAAATCAGGGTAATGTTTTTTTATTTCAGTCGCTATTTGAGCAGGAGTAAAACTCATAGCCCCTAAGTTGTAAGAGGATCTTATCTTAATATCTTCAGCGGGAGCCTGCATAATGTTAATCGTTGCTTTTATAGCATCATCCATATACATCATGGGTAAACCTGAATTTTCTGATAAAAATGATGTAAACTTACCTTCTGTAATTGCTTTATGATAAATATCTACTGCATAATCAGTAGTACCTCCTCCTGGAGGAGTACTCCATGAAATTAATCCGGGATAACGTAAACTACGGACATCCACTCCATATTGTTTGTGATAATACTCACACCATCTTTCACCTGTTTGTTTACTAATTCCGTAAACCGTAGAAGGCTCCATAATTGTATATTGAGGCGTATTTTCTCTTGGAGTAGTAGGACCAAAAACCGCTATGCTAGATGGCCAATATACTTTTTTAATTTTCCCAGCTTTTGCTAAATTTAGAACATGAAAAAGAGAGTTCATATTTAGGTCCCAAGCAAAAGCAGGATTTTTTTCAGCAGTAGCTGAAAGTAAAGCTGCCATTAGATAAACATCTGTAATTTTATATTTTTCAATTAGAAATTCTATTTGATTGTAATCTAATGCGTTTACAACCTCAAAAATTCCGTCATTTACTACATCTATATTCAATTTTCTAATATCAGAAGCAATTACATTTTCTACTCCATAAAGTTGGCGTAATTTTTGTGTAAGTTCGGTGCCTATTTGTCCACAAGCCCCAATGATCAAAATTTTCGTGTCCATTTATAAATAGTTATTCGACAAATATACGTAATTATGAGCTTGTAGCTTTAAGATCTTCTATACATTTAGTTTGCATTACACAAAAGTTGTATTTTTGTAATCTATAAATTTAAAAAATGAAATCTTTTTTTCTCTATAATTTAATCTTAAGTTTACTTCTTGTTTCTTGTAAAAAGGAAGAAGAAAACAATTCTATCGAAATACAAAAATCAATCAAACAAAAAGAATTAATTTTTAATTCATTAGATAAAGCTTGGACTTTTTCTGAAAGAAAATTAACTCCTGAATCTGAAATCATCGCTCTAAACTGGAATGAATGGCGTTTATTTATTAATGAATTAAATCAGAAACCTAAAAGTTCTCTTAGTGCTTTTAAACTAAAGACTAAGAATTTAGTACAGAAAGTAGATATTTTATCTAATACAATTCCTTTAAAGCTTGAAAAACCTCAAATCAATGTAAGACTTTCTGCTATAATTACAAAGGTTAAAGCTCTAAATATGTTCTTAAATATTGACAAAATTCCTGAGAAAAGAGTAATTAAATTAGTTTCTGATTTAAATTTAGAAGTAAATGCCTTTAATGATCAAATAGAAGAAATTGTACGTCGTAGCCACATTCAAATGGAAGAAGGTGAAGAAGATATGATTAAACAAATAGGTGGAAAAAAATCAGAACCTTTAATTGCCCCTGATATTCAAAATCCACAAAAAGAAGAAGTCCCATCATTTGAAGAAATAAAATAATTATTTTGAATACCGATTATATAAAACAGTTGTTTTTCAACCAATCTAAGATTAATCAAATAACCCATTTACTAAAGGGTGACAACAAGATTCATCTTAAAGGCTTATTAGGCTCTTCTTTATCTTTTGTTATAGAGGCCTTATTTGAAAAATCAGACAAGACTTTTTTATTATTAGCAAATGAAAAAGAAGAAGCTGCTTATTTATTAAATGATTTAGAACAACTAATAGGTGAGAAAGATGTACTGTTTTATCCTAGTTCATACAGAAGACCTTATCAGATTGAAGAAACAGATAATGCTAACGTATTACTTCGTTCTGAAGTATTAAACAGAATTAATTCTAGAAAAAAACCTTGTATAATTGTTTCATATCCTGAAGCTATTTTTGAAAAAGTAGTCACTAAAAAGAGCTAGAAAAAAACACTTTAAAGATCTCTATAGGCGATAAAGTTTCAATTGATTTTATCAACGAAGTATTATTTGAATACGATTTTAAGCGTGTTGATTTTATTACTGAACCAGGCGAATTTTCAGTACGTGGAGGTATTTTAGACGTGTTTTCTTTTTCAAATGATAATCCATATCGAATTGAGTTTTTTGGTAATGAAGTAGATAGTATAAGAACTTTTGATGTAAGCACTCAATTATCAATTGAAACTAAAAATAAGATTACAATTATTCCTAATTTTGAAAATAAATTATTAGAGGAAAAACGTGAAAGTTTCTTAGAATATATTAATCCTAAGACTTCTATTTTTATTCAAAATGTAGATTCTTTATTAAATAATCTAGACAAACTCTTTAAAAAAGCAGAAGAAAGTTTTGAAAAATTATCAAAAGATATAAAACATGCCTCTCCCAATGAATTATTTGTAAACCAAGAAACGTTTATTAAAGAAGCATTAAACTTTTCAGTGGTAGAAATGTCTACTAGACCCACTTTCCGAATTCAAAATGTTTTCGAATTTAATACAAGACCTCAACCTTCTTTCAATAAACAATTTGATTTATTGATGGAAGATCTAAAAAATAACCGCCAAAATGGTTTGAAAAATTATCTATTTTGTGCTAACGAACAACAGGCTAAACGCTTTCATGATATTTTTGAATCAATGGATGAAGAACAACATGAGCATTTTGCTAAAGATTACGAAACCATTGTACTACCTTTATACCTGGGTTTTATAGATGAAGAAAATCAAATAGCCTGTTATACAGATCATCAAATTTTTGAGCGTTATCATAAATTCTCTATTAAAAATGGATATGCTAAAAAACAAAATATAACATTAAAAGAATTAAATTCTTTAACTGTAGGTGATTATGTTACCCATATTGATCATGGAATTGGAAAATTTGGAGGTTTACAAAAATTCAAGTTGAAGGAAAAACACAAGAAGCTATTAAGCTAATTTATGCTGATAATGATATTGTTTATGTAAGCATACATTCATTACATAAAATATCAAAATATAATGGTAAAGATGGAGCTCCACCTAAAATATATAAATTAGGTTCAGGTGCTTGGAAAGCTTTAAAACAAAAAACGAAAGCTAGAGTAAAACACATTGCATTTAACTTAATTCAATTATATGCGAAACGTCGTTTAGATAAAGGATATGCTTTTGCCCCTGATAGTTATTTACAACATGAGCTAGAAAGTTCCTTCATTTATGAAGACACTCCTGATCAATTAAAAGCAACTCAAGACGTAAAAGCTGATATGGAAAATGAACGTCCAATGGATCGTTTAGTCTGTGGCGATGTTGGTTTTGGAAAAACAGAAGTCGCTATTCGTGCTGCATTTAAAGCAGTAGATAACAGTAAACAAGTAGCTATTTTAGTTCCTACTACTATCTTAGCCTATCAACACTTTAGAACCTTTAAATCTCGTTTAAAAGATTTACCCGTAAATATTAGTTATTTAAATCGTTTTAGAACTACTAAACAAAAAAATGAAATATTAAAAGACTTAGAATCTGGTAAACTAGACATTCTTATAGGTACTCACCAATTAGTCAATAAAAATGTAAAATTTAAAGATTTAGGTTTACTTATTATTGATGAAGAACAAAAATTTGGTGTAAATGTTAAAGATAAACTAAAGACAATTGCAACGAATGTAGATACGTTAACCTTAACGGCCACTCCTATTCCAAGGACTTTACAATTTTCTTTAATGGCAGCAAGAGATTTATCTGTTATTAGCACACCTCCTCCTAATCGATATCCTATTGACACACAAGTAATCGGTTTTAATGAAGAAGTAATTCGGGATGCTGTTTCTTACGAAATTGAAAGAGGAGGACAAGTATATTTTATAAACAATCGTCTTGAAAATATAAAAGAAATTGCAGGAATGATCCAACGTTTAGTACCTAATGCAAAAGTAGGCATTGGTCACGGGCAGATGGATGGAAAACAATTAGAGGAGATTATGCTTTCTTTTATGGAAGGCGAATTTGACGTATTAGTTGCTACTACAATTATAGAAAGCGGTTTAGATGTTCCTAATGCAAATACCATTTTTATTAATAATGCTAATAATTTTGGACTATCTGATTTGCATCAAATGCGTGGGCGTGTAGGACGAAGTAATAAAAAAGCTTTCTGCTACTTTATTACTCCCCCTTATTCTGCTATGACCGAGGAGGCTCGTAAACGAATTCAGGCATTAACACAATTTAGTGAACTAGGAAGTGGTTTTAATATTGCAATGAAAGATCTTGAAATTCGTGGTGCTGGTGATTTACTAGGTGGTGAACAAAGTGGTTTTATTAATGAAATTGGTTTTGAAACTTATCAAAAAATCATGCAAGAAGCCATCGAAGAATTAAAAGAAAATGAGTTTAAAGATTTATACCCTGAAGAAAGTAATATTGAAACCAAGGAATATGTAAAAGATTTACAAATAGATACTGATTTTGAATTACTTTTCCCTGATGAATACATTAATAATGTAAGTGAACGTTTGAGTTTGTATAATGAATTAGCTATTATTAAAACCAATGAAAAACTTATAGAATATCAAAAACAATTAGAAGATCGCTTTGGAAAATTACCTAAATCTGGTTTAGCTCTACTGGATA
This sequence comes from Flavobacterium oreochromis, assembly GCF_019565455.1. NCBI lineage: Bacteria > Pseudomonadati > Bacteroidota > Flavobacteriia > Flavobacteriales > Flavobacteriaceae > Flavobacterium > Flavobacterium oreochromis. The sequence goes on along the minus strand of NZ_CP067377.1, from coordinate 1,172,731 downwards.
GTTTACGTTTAAAATGGAAAGCTACCCATTTAGGAATTGAGAAATTAGTATTAAAACAAAGCAAAATGGTATGTTATTTTGTAAGTGATCAGCAAAGTGATTATTATCAATCATCTCGATTTCATAAAGTATTACAATTTGTACAACAAAATTCAAACCTTTGCAAAATGAAAGAAAAAGAGACCAAGAATGGTCTCCGTTTATTATTAACTTTTGAAAATGTAAAATCAATTAAGAAAGCATTAGAATTAATTGAAATGATCTAGAATATTTTATTTAAGAAAAAAACCATCAAATAGACCTAATTTATTTGATGGTTTTTTAAATTAAGATCGGACACCTTTAGTTGAAATTCTATTTCGTCAACTTTAAATCTTTAATTATTTTAAAAGCTTTATCTACAACATTGTCATCTACTAATACTGTAAATTCATTAGAAGTAGAAATTACTTCATATATCACAATACCTTCCCAAGCAAGACGCTGGAAAATAAAATAATAGATACCTGGGGTAACGGTATTTTCCTTAGGAAGCTTAACCGTTATAGAAGAAAGGTTTTCTAATTTTTGAGTTAATTTTTCATCCTTAAAATATTTATCAAGAAGTTCACTTACAGAATCACTAACAACTATGTTCGTTTCATTAACACCTCTAGAAGAAGTAAAAAACACATCTTGACGTTTATTAAGCTCAGATATTAATTCGGCTTGTTTTTGAAAAATACTATCAGAAACTAAATACGTATAATCATTCAAAGAAGATCGAACGGTTATTTCACCGATTTCCCTTAAAACCTTAGTGATTTTATGGTTTACCTGAAAGCTTAAATCTTCCGAAAGTCTCTTAAGAGCCATGATTATAGCACCTTGTTTTACATCCTTTCCTAATTCTGCTTCGAGTTCTTCAGTGATTAATCTTGCTAATGAAGTAAGATTGATGATACCTTGTGATAACGCATTTAATAAAAATGGCTTAGACTTGATGTAGTTTTCTACTACAGAAGAAATTGTTTTCATTTCTGGGGAATTTAAATTTTAATTTTCACTCATTGTTAGTTTGTTTTTTAGAATGTATAATATAAAATAAAAATTTCAGGGCATGCAAATATATTCATAATTAATAAAATAAATGCAAGCTTTTTATTAAATATAATTAATTGTTTGATTTTTTTGATTTTTATTAAAAATAATAGAACGCATCAACTAAGTGTTCTATTGTGTTATTTTCATTTTTTTTTATTACGGATATAATATCAAAACGGATTTCAAGATCTAGATTTGTTTTTTCTACATATTCATCTATTGCTTTTACCAGTAATTTTATTTTCTTTTTATTAACAAAATCTTCAGGGTTACCATATTCAACAGAAGTTCTAGTTTTGACTTCAATTACAATTAGCCAATCTTCTTTACGAGCAATGATATCTATTTCTCCTTTTCTAGCTTGATAATTTTGTTCTAAAATTTCATACCCATTTTTCAATAAATAGTCTACTGCTATTTGTTCTCCTTGTTTTCCTAAATCGTTATGTTCTGCCATACTGATTGAAGATTTTTTTGATTAATGATTCTATATCTAAAATTATAAGACTAGTAATCTGTAATATTTGTATTTTTTATCGTTCAAAAATAACCTTAGAACATTCTGAATTTACATCTAAAGTAATCTGGGCTCCCAAGGTTAAAGCTCTATTATCTCGAATATGTCCTGCTGGAAATTCAAAAATAATTGGTATGTCATATTTTTTAGTTACATCATCTACAATTTGAAGGGCATCTTTGCCCCAAGGAATTTCATTATCTTTCATTTTTGTCATTCCTCCTACTAAAATCCCTTTAATACTTTCTAAACAACCGTTTCGTTTTAAATTCATCATCATTCTGTCAATATGATATAAATACTCATCTAAATCTTCTATAAATAGAATTTTATCTGTACAATCAATGGCAGATGGTGAACCAAATAAACTATACAAAATAGATAAATTACCTCCTACTAACTCACCTTTTGCTTTTCCTAAACGATTCATAGGATGTGGTAAAATTTCATATTCTAATTGTTCGTCACCAAATAATGCTACTCGTGTAGATTCTTTTGCTTCTTTAGTTGCTTTAGCTACTGTAACGGGCATTATTCCATGAATAGATTGATAACCCATTGTGTTTAAATGACTATGTAAAACGGTTACATCACTAAAACCTACAATCCATTTTGGATTTTTTTTAAACTGAGTAAAATCCAATAAATCAACCATACGTACTGTTCCATAACCTCCACGTACACACCAAATCATTTTAACATTAGGATTGTCTAGCTGCTCTTGGAAATCCTTTGCACGTTCCTCATCAGTTCCTGCTAATTGATTTAAATCTAAACCAATTGTATTACCAATTTTCACTTCTAATCCCCAACTCTTTAATAATTCTATGGCTGGTTTTAAATTATCATCTACATTTTTACGAGCTGTAGCTACAATAGCCACAGTATCTCCTTTCTTTAAATACGGCGGTATAATCATTTTTTTTTGTGAATAAGAATAACAAAAGGTTAAAATAAATAAAAGATAAAATTTCATATTTCGAAAAACACTTACATGGTACAAAACTAAATAATAAAGATAAACAAACGATTATGAAAATATTTTTTACTTGTACTCTTATTTATAATTTTAGTAAATAATTATTTAAAATTTGATTAGTTATATATTAACAGAGCTAATATTTCTTAAGATCTATGATTTTAAAATTCTTATTTTATTCATTGTGATTTAAGTATTAAATTAGAGTTATTACATTATATGTGCTTTTATTATCTCAATATAAAATAGAATAGTATTTTTGCAGCCTTAAACTTATACTTGTTTCAGATCGTTTTAAAAAATTGATTTACTATGATAACGAATCCAAAAAGATATACAATTACAGCCGCTCTACCTTATACTAATGGTCCTATCCATATTGGTCATTTAGCTGGGGTATATGTACCATCTGATATTTACGCTCGCTATTTACGTTTACAAGGTAAAGACGTAGCTTTTATATGTGGGAGTGATGAACACGGTGTAGCCATTTCTATGAAAGCTAAAAAAGAAGGTATTACACCACAAGAAGTAATTGATAAATACGATGGAATTATTCGTAAATCATTTCAAGACTTCGGAATTTCATTTGATAACTATTCACGCACTTCAGCTCAAATACATCATGAAACCGCTTCTGCCTTTTTTAGAAAAATGTACGAAGAAGATAAGTTTATAGAAGAAACTACTGATCAGTTATTTGATGAACAAGCACAACAATTCTTAGCTGATCGTTTTGTTACGGGAACTTGTCCTAAATGTTCAAATGAGGAAGCATATGGTGATCAATGCGAAAAATGTGGAACTTCTTTAAATGCAACGGATTTAATTAATCCGAAATCGACAATTACAGGGAGTACTCCTATTTTAAAATCAACAAAACACTGGTTTTTACCTTTAGACCAATATGATACTTTTTTAAAGGAGTGGATTATTGAAGGACATAAAAATGATTGGAAATCAAATGTATATGGACAAGTAAGCTCATGGTTAAATGATGGATTAAAACCACGTGCTGTAACACGCGATTTAGATTGGGGAATTGATGTTCCTGTAGAAGGAGCTGAAGGAAAAAAATTATATGTTTGGTTTGATGCACCTATTGGTTATATCTCTTCAACTAAAGAATGGGCACAAAAACAAGGTAAAGATTGGGAACCCTATTGGAAAGATCAAGACACTAAATTAGTTCACTTTATTGGAAAAGATAATATTGTTTTCCATTGTGTAATTTTCCCTGCTATGTTAAAAGCTCATGGAGACTATATCTTACCGGATAATGTGCCTGCTAACGAATTTTTAAATTTAGAAGGAAACAAATTGTCTACTTCTAAAAACTGGGCAGTATGGTTACACGAATATTTAGTTGATTTCCCTGAAAAACAAGATGTATTACGTTATGCTCTAACAGCTAACGCACCAGAAACAAAAGATAATGATTTTACTTGGAAAGATTTTCAAGCACGAAATAATAGTGAATTAGCCGCTATTTATGGTAACTTCATTAATCGTGTAGTAGTACTAACACACAAGTATTATGATGGTATTGTTCCAACTCCTAATAATTTCACAGAAATTGACGAACAAGTTTTAGCTGAACTAAAGGCCTATCCAGACGTAATCGCGTCTTCAGTGGAACGTTATAGATTCAGAGAAGCATTAGGTGAACTAATGAATGTAGCTCGTTTAGGAAATAAATACTTAGCAGATGAGGAACCTTGGAAAATGATAAAAACAGATCCAGAACGTGTAAAAACTCAAATGTATGTAGCCTTACAAATTGCATCTGCATTAGCCATTTTGTCTGAACCTTTTTTACCATTTACAGCTACAAAATTAACTAGAATTTTAAATATCGAATTTAATAATTGGAATTTAGAATTTGATAATTGGAACTTAACAAAAGCAGGACATAAAATTGGTCAAGCCGAAATACTTTTTGCTCAAATTGAAGATACTGATATTCAAAAACAAATTGATAAACTAGAAGCTACAAAAACAGCTAATAAGGCTGAAAATACTTTAAAAAAACCAAATATTATGCCACAAAAAGAGACTGCTACTTTTGATGATTTTTCAAAAATTGATTTACGTGTAGGAACAATTATAGAAGCTGAAAAAATGCCTAAAGCAAATAAATTATTAGTACTAAAAGTAGATACAGGTATTGATGTACGTACTATAGTTTCTGGGATTGCAGAACATTTTACTCCAGAAGAGGTAATTGGAAAAAAAGTAACCGTTTTAGTAAATTTAGCCCCAAGAGCTTTACGTGGAGTAGAAAGTCAAGGTATGCTTTTACTCACCCAGAATGCAGAAGGTAAATTGGTTTTTGTGAATCCAGAAGCCGAAGGAGTTGAAAATGGAGCTACTATAGCTTAAAATCATACAATTAATTTAAAAATAGTTAAAGGCTATCCTGAAAATTTGTAACTAATTATATCATTTGATGACTTTGTATGATCCAAACAAAGAAAACCAATGAAATAATTATGATAATAAAGTTAATTCTAAAAATTTAGAATCTGATTTTTTCTTTTCGGATAGCCTTTATTTTACTATTTATGTTCTTATATAAACAGTATAAATACCTTTTTTAGATCTTCTTTATATTTTCTTATCATAGCATTCCTATGTGCAATCTCTTTTATCATATTAGCCTCTTTCTTGTTTGATCTGTTAGAAATAATTAAGGAATTTAAATAACTTAGAAACAGACCAACATTTTTTCGTAACTTTGACAAGTAAACAAACTTATTTTTATGTTGCAAAAGAATATTGAAGACGCATTAAACAAACAAATTAGAATAGAAGCTGAATCATCACAAGTCTATTTATCTATGGCTTGTTGGGCGGAAATACATGGTTTTGAAGGAATTGCTCGTTTTATGTATTTACAATCTGATGAGGAACGAATGCATATGCTTAAATTAGTAAAATATGTAAATGAAAGAGGTGGACATGCTTTAATAACAGATTTAAAAATGCCGAAAACATCTTTTAATACTTTTCAAGAGATGTTTGAGGAGTTATATAAGCATGAATTATTTGTATCAGATTCTATCAATGAATTAGTTCACATTACTTTTGAAGGAAAAGATTATGCTACGCATAATTTCTTACAATGGTATGTAGCAGAACAAATAGAAGAAGAAGCTCAAGCAAAATCTATCCTAGATAAAATAAACATGATAGGAGATGACAAAGGTGGATTGTATTTATTTGATAGAGATATACTTCAAATAACAAATAAAAATAATGAAGTAAAATAAAAGCTTGTTTTGAGCAAAAAGGAAAAAAATAAGGATAAGCACGAAAAAGCTTTAGAAAAATTACATAAAAAAGCAGAAAAGTGCAAATCAAAATGTTGTGAAAAATACAAAAAAAAGAATCAAAAAGGTGTAAACGTTGCCCTATGTTTGATCTAATAGAAAAAATCAAGACTCCCTCTAAATGAGGGAGTCTTTCATTTAAAATCATTTATTTTAAAAAACTCCTAAACATAATACTATTCAGTTCTTAAAACAATTATACATGACACCTAAAATAATAGCTTTTGATGCAGATGATACTTTATGGCATAACGAATCCTATTTTGATGAAGCGCAAGAAAAATTTTGTGCTCTATTTCATGGTTATGCCTCACATCAAGAAATTCTACAACTAATATTAAATCATCAGATTAAAAATTTGCCTTTATATGGTTTTGGTATAAAAGCTTTTACACTCTCTATGATAGAATGTGCATTACAATTAACTCAAAACCAAATATCTGGAAACGCTATTAATAAAATCTTACAAATAGGAAAAGATTTATTATTAAAACCAGTAGAATTAATTCCCGAAGTAGAAGAAGTCCTTAAAGAATTAAAAAATAAATATAAGTTAATTGTAGCTACAAAAGGAGATTTAAAAGATCAACATAGAAAATTACATGATTCAGGATTAGGCCATTTTTTTCATCATATTGAAGTAATGACTGATAAAACTGAACTAGACTATAGCAAAATGTTAGGAAGATTAGATGTAAATCCACAAAATTTTATAATGATTGGTAATTCTTTAAAATCGGATGTACTACCTGTCTTAAACATAGGAGGTCACGGTATACATATCCCCTATCATACTACTTGGGCTTACGAAAAGATAGATTTTGAAATTAAACATGAAAATTTCAGGTCTATCAACTCTATTAAAGAGCTCCTCCTTTTACTATAAAAAATTATGTAATACACATCATAAAAAAGTTACAGATATGAAAACTAAAATAAATATCGAAAATTGGAATAGAAAAGAACATTTTGATTTTTTTTCACAAATGGAAGAGCCTTTTCATGGTATAACTGTTACCATTGATTGCACTTTAGCGTATCAAAAAGCAAAAGAACAAGGTATTTCATTCTTCATATATTATCTACATAAAACACTTAAAACTGTTAACGCGATTGAAAACTTCAGGTATCGCATAATAGATAAAGAACTTTATTGTTATGATAAAATTAATGCTTCTACTACCGTAATACGTTCTGATAAAACATTTGGATTTTCATTGATAGAATTCAAAGAAGATATACACGTTTTTAATGAAATGGCTCAAAAAGAAATAGAAAGAATTCAAAATACTTCTGGTCTTTTTACACGCGATTTTTCAGAAACGAATTTAATCCACTTTTCTGCTCTTCCTTGGATTAATTTTACTTCGCTATCTCATGCAAGAGGTTTTTCCTATCCAGATAGCTGTCCTAAAATTTCCTTTGGAAAATTAATAGATCAAGACAATAAAAAAACAATGCCTTTATCTATTCATGTTCATCATGGATTAATAGATGGTTATCACGTAGGGTTATTCCTAGAAAAATTTGAAGAATATATGAATAATTAATATAGATTTCCAATACTATCTAATTAGTATTCTTAGTGTAAATAATTTACTACCTGATTTTTAAAATATTCATCATTAAAAAATATAAAACCTTTTTAATAATGAATATTTCGTTTTTACAACAAGCCTTTACAAAATAAAATATCTATTTCTTATTTTAAGATAAGACAATCTATTTTTGACCTTCGTCGATACATTTGTGTTATTAATCTTTTTATGGTAGCCAGTCAACTAAATAAAAAGAATAAAAATTTATCAAATTATTATTTTTGATCGTTTATTACTATAGTTTTTATTAAATAATTTTTGGGGGATGAAAAAATTGCTAAACATTCTTCTTTTAGAAGATGATAAAATTGAGGTTATGAAATTTAATAGAGTAATTAAATCTTTAAATCTAATTCATAAAGTTATTGAAGCAAATAATGGTGTTGAAGCGTTAGACATCTTAAAAAATAAAGAAGTTTTACCAGATATAATTGTATTAGATTTAAATATGCCAAAATTAAACGGAATAGAATTTCTAAAAATATTAAAAGAAGATGAAAGATTAAGGTATATCCCTTCAATAATACTCTCTACATCTAGTAACCACAAAGATTTGTTGGAATGCTACAAGATTGGAATAGCAGGCTATATCATTAAGCCTCTAAAATATGAAGAATATGTTGAAAAGGTTCAATCTCTTTTTGAGTATTGGAGTCTCAATGAATTAATTTTACACTAATTTAATCTTTATGTATGGAATTGTAAACAAGGCTATTCAAGATTTAATTATATCAAATTTTGGAGAAGAAAAATGGAATGAAATCCGAAATAAAAGCGGTATTGATCATGATTTTTTTATAAGTGGACAGTCCTATGACGATGATGTAACATACAAATTAGCCAATACAACTGCTCAGGAATTAAATGCAACAGTTGATGAAATTTTTGTAACTTTTGGAGAATGGTGGATTTTAAAAACAACTCAGGAAAAATACCATGGACTAATGGAATCTGGCGGTACTTCATTAAAAGATTTTTTAATTAATTTACCCTTATTTCATAATAGGGTGATGCTTATTTATCCTAATTTAACTCCTCCTGAGTTTAAAGTTTCTGATATTTCAGAAAAAAGTCTTAACTTACACTACTTCTCCGTAAGAGAAGGTTTACAAGCTTTTGTAAAAGGTTTAATTCAAGGATTAAGTATTTTATTTAAAACTCCTGTCAAAATTAAAATTATCAAAAGCCGTAATAAAGGAGATACTCACGAGATTTTTAATATAAGTTGGTAGAATTATGAATAATATTCAATTCAATTTTAACGTAGAGGAGTTTAATTCAATTTTCCCTTTTCACATTTTAATTGATGACAAATTAAAAATCATAAGCTTAGGAAAAACATTAAATAAATTATTACCTGGAATTGAATTAAACACTTTTTTTGTAGAATCATTTAATTTCCAAAGACCCCATTTTGAAAATATTGATCTGAATAATTTTATTCAAACATTAGATCAATTAGTTATAATACACACAAATAACAAAAAGGTAATTCTTAGAGGTCAAATAAACCAACATGGAAAATATTATCTTTTTACAGGTTCTCCGTGGTTTAATTCTGTAAAAGAAGTAGTTGATAACAATCTAACATTTCAGGATTTTGCATTTAATGATCCGTTAATTGATCTATTACATGTTTTAAAAAATCAAGAAATTCAAAATCAAGAATTAAATGAATTAGTACTTAGAATCAATCAACAACAAAAAATACTTGAAAAAGACAAAGAAGAGCTTCAAGTTTTATCTTCTATTGCAAGAGTAAACCTCAACGCTGTTATTATTTGTGATAAAGAAGGAAAAATAGAATGGGTAAATGAGAGTTTTGAAAAAGTTACGGGATATAACAACCAAGAAGTTATTGGAAAAAAACCAGGTTCATTCCTCCAAGGTGAAGAAACAAATAAAGATACTATTGCTTATCTAAAAAAACAATTAACTCTTGGTGAACCATTTAACTGTGAAATATTAAATTACACGAAAAATAAAACAAAATATTGGGTCAGAATTCATGGTCAAGCCCTAAAAAATAACGACGGACAAATTATCAAATTTTTTGCTATAGAAGAAGATATTAGTAATGAAAAATCCTACCAAGAGGCTCTGAAGTATGAAAAAGAAAAATACAGTAGTATAATTGCTAATATGAATTTAGGACTACTTGAAGTAGATAATAACGACAGCATATTATTTTCAAATCAATCATTTCTCGATATGAGTGGTTATACTATAGACGAATTAATAGGTAAAAATGCCACTCAATTACTAGCAAATGACAATAGTAAAGCACTCTTAGCTAATCAAAATAATGCGAGAAAAAAGGAATCTCCGATTCTTATGAAGTACTGGCTAAAACTAAAAATGGAGATGATAGATATTGGGTAATTAGTGGAGGACCTAATTATGACTCAAAAGGAAACATAATTGGTTCAATAGGTATTCATTTAGATATAACTCAACAAAAAAATCTTGAATTACAAAAAGAACGATTACTACTTAGACTAAAAAAACAAAATCAACAACTTAATGACTATGCACAAATAGTTTCACACGATTTAAAATCACCTCTTAGGAGCATTCATTCATTAATTTCTTGGATCAAAGAAGATAATTTAAAAGAATTCAGCGAGCAAACTTTAAGCTATCTTGAAATGATTGAAAGCAAAGTTGAAAAAATGGATCATTTAATACAGGGAATTTTAACCTATTCTAAAATAGATACATTAGAAAGTGTATATGAAGAAGTTGATACAAATGAAATCGTTCAGAATACCATTCAAATAATACATATTCCAGAAAATGTTCAAGTTATAATAGCAAGTACTCTACCAACTATTACAGCTGACAGATATAGAATGCAACAATTATTTCAGAATCTAATTAGTAATGCTGTAACGTATATAGACAAACCTCTAGGAAAAGTAATAGTAGATTATGAAGATAACCATGATAGCCATTTATTTAGTATAAGTGATAATGGACCTGGAATAGCTCCTGAAAATCAAGAAAAAATTTTCACAATATTTCAATCCTTTACAAAACATGAGAAATCTACAGGAATAGGGCTATCTATAGTAAAAAAAATTATTGAAAACTATAAAGGTCAAATATGGCTTGAAAGCCAAGAAAATATAGGCACCACTTTTTTTATTAAAATTCCAAAAAAAATAACATGAAAATAATACAAGCATTTCTAGAAAAAGGCCTTGAATGGAATTATCAAACGAATAAACAAAAATTAAATCATCCTTTAGTTTTGGTTTTGGGTAATAGGCTGTTACTAGAAACTCCTGAAATTATTGAAAAAGTTAGAGAAGAATTTCCTTACGAACATTTAGTTTTTGGATCAACTTCTGGTGAAATTATTGATACTAAAGTTCTTGACCAAACAGTTCATGTAACAGCTATAGAATTTGAAAAATCCCATTTTATCATAAAAAATAAAAACATTCAAGATTATAATTTAGATGCTTATCTTCTTGGAAAAGAACTATCTAATAAAATACCAAAAGAAGGTCTTAAACACATACTAGTTATTTCGGAAGGTAGTTTCGTTAATGGTAGCTCATTGATAGCAGGTATTGAATCTGTAATATCTAATATTCCAATCTCAGGAGGTATTTGTGGTGATGATGATAAATTTCAAAAAACTCTAGCTTCTTATAAAGAAAACCCTAAAACAGGAGAAGTTATTTTAATTGGATTATACGGAGAAACATTAGATATATCAGTAGCTAGTTATGGAGGCTGGATTACATTTGGTCCTGAAAGATTAATTACAAAATCAACAGCTAACATATTGTATGAAATAGATGACAAACCAGCTCTAGAACTTTATAGAAAATATCTAGGAGACAAAGCTAATGAATTACCTAAAGCATCACTTTTATATCCATTATATGTAAAAGCAGAGAACAAAGAAAAAGCCGTAGTAAGAACGGTACTGAGTATAAATGAAGATAATAATTCTATGACTCTTGCTGGTGATGTACCAATTAACTCTAAAGTCCAATTAATGATGACATCAGTAGATGGACTTTCTGAAGGAGCTCTAAAAGCCGCGCAAGAAGCAATGAAAAATAGGATTAATAAACCAGAATTTGCTCTACTAGTAAGCTGTATTGGTAGAAAATTAGTAATGGATCAAAGAGTCGAAGAAGAAATTGAAGAAGTAAAAAAAACAATTGGAAATCAAACATTTATAAGTGGTTTTTATTCTTATGGAGAAATAGCTCCTTTTGGGAAAAACTCAAACTGTGAGCTGCACAATCAAACAATGACTTTAACTTTAATAAGTGAATAATGAATTCTCTACTGAGTAGACAAATAGATAAATATTTAAAAAAAGAGGGTACGGAGTTATTAATAAATCAGGATTTTATTAATGCCATTAATGACTCATATAATAATTATGATGAGCAATTAAAAATGTCTCAAAGAGCTATGAAAATAAGCTCTGATGAATTATATGAAGTGAATGACAAACTAAGACTTGAAACAATTAATTTAAAAGAGATTAATAAAAACCTTGAAGAGATTATTAATTCAATGGCTATTAAATCTACACTAAACGAAATAGAAAATGAAAAAGACCTTGTAGAAAAATTAAAAAAACAAACGATAGAAATTATTTCAATAAATAAACAAAGAGAAGCCTTATTAAAAGATCTAGAAGAACAAAATCAAGAATTAAATGAGTATGCTCATGTAGTTTCTCATGATCTCAAAGCTCCTTTACGAAATATACATACATTAGTAAGTTGGTTTATTGAAGATAATAAAGACCGTATAGGAGATGATTGCTTAAATTCTCTCAATTCTGTATTAGTTAATGTAGAGAAAATGGACTTGTTAATCAAAGGTATTTTAGAATATTCTACTATTGATAAACTAGAAACGGGTGACAGACTTGTTGATTTTAATATACTCTGTGAAGAAGTTCTAAAAACTTTTCATGTTTCATTGAATACAAAAGTTCATTTATCTGAAAACCTTCCAAAAATATACGGAAATACTATTCGATTCAAACAAATTTTCCAAAATCTCATAGAAAATGCCTTAAATTCAATTAATAAAGAAAACGGTACTATTGAAATAGGTTATGAAAATAAAAAAGAAGATCATTTATTTTATGTAAAAGATAATGGAAAAGGAATTAGTCCAATATATTTTGATAAAATCTTTAATGTTTTTACAAAATTAGAAAGTAACAACAAATCATCAGGTATAGGTTTATCTATCGTTAAAAAAATTGTACAATTTTATAATGGTACAATTTGGGTAGAAAGCCAAGAAAATGAAGGTGCAACATTTTATTTTACTTTACCTAAATTATATGGAAAATCCAAATGAAAACTATATCAGACAATTATCAGGAGATAATACTGATTTTCGAGCAAAAATTATTACGATTATAAAAGAAGAATTTCCTGAAGAAACTAGTATTTACAAAGATCATATAGACACTAAAAACTTTCTACAAGCAGCTTCATCTGTTCATAAACTTAAACACAAAATTTCTATTTTAGGAATGGAAAAAAGTTATTATATTGCTGAAGAGTTTGAGAAAAATTTATTGGAAAAATCAACAAATTTACAGATAGAATTTGAAGCTATTTTAAAGACTATGCAAGAATTTATTGATCAATTATGATATAAAAATGAATTGTATTATTGTCGATGATGAAACTTTAGCAAGAACCATAATTTATCAAATGGTTTCTAATTATTCAGAAATTAATGTAGTTGAAGAATTTTCTAATGCAATTCAAGCAATGAAATATTTAAATCAAAACTCAGTCGATCTTATATTTCTTGATATTCATATGCCCGATTTTACAGGTTTTGATTTTATACAAACAGTTAAAAATCCTCCAAAAATAATTTTAATTACTTCTGATAAAAATTATGCAATAGAAGCTTTTGAATACGACTGTATTGTAGACTATATTGTAAAACCTATAACTCAAGCACGTTTTGATAAAGCTATTCAAAAATTAAAATCTTCATTAGTAACACAAGATCATATAATATCCTCAATTGAAAGCTCTACTAAAATTCAAGATCAATCTAATGACTTTTATATAAACATTGATAGACGACTTATAAAAATTAATTTTCAATCCATTAACTTAATAGAAGCCAAAGGTGATTATATATTAATTAAAACAGAAAACAAAAACTATACTGTTCACTCAACACTTAAAAAAATTGAAGACAAGCTTCCAAATGATTTATTTCTAAAAGTACATCGTTCTTTCATAATTAATGTAAAAAGATAATAGATATAGAAGATAATAGTGTGCTTATAGGCAAAGAAGTAATACCTGTTAGTCGTTCAAATAGACCTGAATTAATGAACAGACTAAATTTACTTTAACATTATTAAATATTCATCTATAGATAATTACATTTTATCTATACTTTATATACAACAAACAAAAATCAAATTTAATCACTGATCTTATTTCTAACTTTACTAACAAATTAAAACAGTAAGGTTATGAAAAATAGTGTTTTATCATCAGTAAAATATGGATTAGCAGTTATTTTAAGCCTTGCTAATCTATCTTCATTTAGTCAAAATCAGCCTTTTAATTGTGATTATAATGCTTACCTGTTTCAAATGAATGATTTATATGCCATAAATCTAGCATCAGGTACTGCAACCTTAATTGCTACTGATATTACTCCTGGTACAATTAATGCGGCGGGATATAATCCTACTGATGGTTATATGTGGGGCTCTTTAAGCACTCCTGCAAATACCATTGTAAGAATAGGAGCTGATTTTCAAACTACTTCGTATTATATACCTGAATTACCTATAGGTAATAGATTTGTTGGAGACATTCGTTCTGATGGAGTTTATTTCTTAAAAATAGGCAGCTTTATCTATCAAATAGATATTAATCCTAATTCTGCTACTTATGGACAGTATATCACTTCTTACCCACTCAGTGCTTCTATAAATGTTTATGATTGGGCTTTTAATGCAGCTGATGGATACTTATATACTGTAGAAAAAAGTACAAATATTTTATATAGGATTACTCCTTCAACTGGAGCTGTACAAAATTTAGGTGAAGTCCCTATCATGGCAGGATTAAATTATACTTATGGTGCAGTCTATTTTGATGTAGATGGTAACTTTTATGTTTCATCAAACGATACTGGCACTATTTATATTATAAGAGCTGTACAAAACTTAACAGGTTCAAACATAATTAATTCTAACTTATTTGCTTTTGGCCCATCCAGTTCTAGTAATGATGGAGCTCGTTGTCCTACAGCTGCTGTATTACAAGAAAATTGTTCAAACGGCATTGACGATGATGGTGATGGATTAGTAGATTGTGATGATCCTTCTTGTTCTGGAACTGGCTCTTGTCCTGTTGTAGATGAAACTTCAGGGGGTAATAATGGTGGTTTAGAAAGTAACAATAGATTAGGAGATATTATTAATAAACGTAACTATAACCGAGTTAAAACAAATTATAGTTTTGATCGCAACAAAGCTGCTAGAGTAGAAAAAAATGCACGTTACGCAAGTAAAAATGCTAACTTTACTCTCCAATCTTTTATACCATTACAAGTAATTAACGAGGACGTTGTTATTGAATCAACTCCTTTTGATTTAACACAAATTACAAACGCAACAGATATTTATGCTGTAGATTATATAAAAAACAATAAAACTATTGGAAGCATAATTGCAATCAAAACAAATAATAGCGTTTACGAACATACTAAATACATCTGTGATCGTTTATTGGGTGCTGAAATTCTATCTGTTTCCACTATACAATTAAATGAACAAAATTTTATTCGATCTATTTTAAAAAATGCTGATGGAAATATTGAATACTCCATAAGCTTAGCCGCTAGATTAACTAATAATGAAAATAACTTTTCAATAGATAGTCATTGGAATCTAGATAAATATCAACGAAATGCAGATTATTATAATTTTCAAATCTGGACAAACTCTCTAGATAATTTATACAAATTAGGTTCTGAGTTACTCACACTAATAAATAATCAAAAAACAATTATAGAATATAATGTATCTAATCCACCTACTGTATTTGTTAAAAAAGGTAAATATTCTAACGGAAAACTATATTTAGACATCATCAATCCTTCTGGTTTACAAACTGTAGATTTTGATGGTGGAAAAAGACTTTCTGAAACCTCTTCTTTTGAAAATTTTACTACAAATGTTAATTTGGATAAAAAGTTTTTAGTACAACATGATTATCCTATTGGCTCTCTATTTGATGTAGGGATGAGAATAGGTAAAAACACACCTGTACCAGACGATTTATTTTTATCTGATGGTCCATGGGGATTAGATAATTCTGCTAAAGGAACAACGATCTTAAATTATCAAATAAAACCTAATAGCTATGAAGTTTTAAGTAATGAGTTTCCTATTGAACGAAATGTAAGCTTAAATGCTAAAGTAACTAATTATGTAAGCGTATATCGTGCTTTGACTCCAAGATTTAAAGCCGTTGATTTATCTGACTATAACAGTTTTAAATTTAAAGCGAAAGGGAATGGTAATTTAGAAATTCGTTTTATAAAAGCTAGTATCTCAAACTGGGAAAGTCAACCTTATACTACTGTGAGATTATCAGATAATTGGAGAGAATTTAATTTATCTATATCGTCTTTGATTAATCCTTCTAGCACTGTAAAATTAAATGATGTCAAAACAATAGTTTTTATTATGTCTACAACTAATGGTCAGGAAGTTATAAAAGAATTAACTCTTGAAAATATTCGATTCTCAAAAGAAAGAGCTTTAATAAATGATGAATCATCAGAGGTTGCAATCTATCCTAATCCAGTAAATAACGAAGCGACGATTCAGTTTATAGCAAACGAAACTGGCAACACAAAAGTAGAAGTGTTAGATCAATTAGGAAAAATTGTACTCCAATTTGATGTGAATACAAACGCAGGATTTAATTCTATTCCTCTATCTAAAAAGAATTATCAAAAGGAATGTATCTTTGTAAAGTTATAAATACTAACAATGAATATAAAACTACTAAATTATTCGTTAATTAACATATAATAAAGCTGTTCAAAAAGTACAAATAAAAGTCTTTTATTACTTCTATATTAAAGATGGATTTCATAATAAATATGATATATTTTTTATCTGTAAAAAACAAAGGAAGTAACAAAATGAAATAAATGTCTTTTTTGAACAGCTTTTTTTAATTTAAAGATTTTGAAAATAACCACTTTAATCCTAAACCTATTTCAGTATACGTAAACCCAGCAGCTGTACTTGATGCAATATTACTCTTTAATCCATAAATATGTAAATTTAAACGAGAACTAAATTTATACCCCATTTTACCTTGTAATCTATAAGTAAGCTGGTTTCTATTATCCTCTATAAATTGTGTCCCTCCTGCCATAATAAAATGATAATACATCCCTTTTGTTTCAATAGATTTATCATCTTTAATTATATCTGCAAAAACTTCATAAGTATTAAATCTTAAAGGACTAAAATAAAAAAGAGGTTTTTGTTCGCTAAAACTTATAAATTGGTAATTAATTCCTGTTTTTATAGTAGGTTTTGATAAGACTGTGTAATATACTGATGCAAATAAAAGATTTCGATTATTACGATCACTTTGTTTTGTTTTAAAATACTGAAAGAAACCTCCCAAATTAAAATTTGTTGCAACACTATAATTCATATACAAATGATTATTTACAATTTTTTTATCCATTAATTCAGCATTAAAATTTTGAATTTCACGTAAATATCCTCCTTCAACCTCTTGAAGTTTAAAAGGTTTTAACTTTAGTGAAACTTGTGCTAAAAATTGATTATAATCTTGTGAAAATGAATTTATCGTGGTTAATCCTCCTAAAGCATTTAAATTTAATTTAGGTAATAACTCGTAATTAATACCAACCATAAAGTCATTAGAATATGCTAATTGATCATGAATAGTGCTTTTTGTTTTTCTATAACTATATTTTCCTATTAAAGAAGTTTTTAAATTAATAGGATAATTCAAAATTGTTGAAGAAGAAATTGCGGTATTCTTATTGTTATCAAATGAATAACTTATTTTTTCTTCAATAGATGGTCTAAATTTATCTTTTAATTTATTTAGTAAATTATTAGCATCTTGTTGACCTTCAAAGAGGGTTAATGTCTTATGTATTGCTTTATAAGCTTCTTCAATTTGATTATTTGCATAATAGGCATTAGCAATTCCTAAGTTTCCATCAAATGAAATTGAATCTTTTAGTAAAAGATTTTTATATTCACTAATTGCCTCTAAAAAATCACTTTTATAAACGTTTAACATAGCTTGAAGTGCAATACTTTGAGCATTTTTTTGTGTTTTTATTTTAAAATCATCAATTTCAGTTTGTGCTTTCTTATATTTTTTATTCCAAATTAATGCTTGTATATATCTTTCAGTAGTTTGATTACTTAATGAAATATCTGAAGATTTATCTGATTTTTGTTTGGCTTTAATAGCCAAACGTAATGCTTTTTTTTCATTATTGTCTAAATGATTTACTAAAGATAATCCGTTAAAAGATTGTATAGAATCTTTTTGATTTTTATTTATTTGAGAATATGTGGCTTTGGCATTTGAATAATCTTTTTTTATTAACAATAAATTTGCTTTATTAAGAAGTGTTTCTGTATCGTCTGAATGATCTATTAAATTATCATCCAAAAGTTTTAAGGCCTCTCCTATTTGATTTTTTTTGATAATTGATCTGCATAACCTAATCGTATATATTTTCTTGAAATTAGTCCGTTTGGATTATTTTGGGAAATTTCTAATGCTTGATTTACATATGATAATGCTTTTTCATATTCCCGTAAATTAGATAAGCAATTAGCATATCCTAAAACGGCAGGAAAACTTTTTGAATTTAAAGTAATTAAATTTTCATAATATCCTCTTCCATCTATAAATTTCTTATTCCATAATAATGATTCTGCATAATTTAATTTTATTTCAAAATCGTTAGGATATTCAATCAAAAGTTTTTCAAACAAATTCATAGCTTCTTGAGGATTGTTATTAAGTCCAACAGCTCTTGCATAACAAATCCTAGCGGTTTTATTCTGTGAATCATTTTGAAGTATTTCTCTAAAAAACATTTCTGCTTTTTGAAATTCTCCTTTTTCAAGATAATTAAAACCAACTCCCATTTCTTGTGAAAAACAATGACAGGTAAAAATAAAAACACTGATATACTTTATAAAATTTAGCATAGATATAATGTATTATATCACTAAGTTAATCATAATTCATCGTAATTTAAACTAAAGGAAAACGTTATTCGTCGAAAAATAGTTTCTTTCTTTTTTGCTATTTAGAAATTTGTAAAATAAACGGAGTATCAAACTTTAAAATCATCAATTATGTCACTTAAAATTACTTGCAATTCAGGAGTTTATGAAATAAATGGAAATATGGGGGCACAAAATGTAAGCTCTGTAGTAAATTATTTCAATTCATTAATAGGAACTCATCCTAAACAAATTCAAATTTTATTTGAAAAAAATCAAGAAATTGATAGAACGTGTGTAAGAGCATTATATTCATTATATAAAAAAGCAATTGCAGAACATGTCGTTTTTCAAATATTTTCAAAAAGTAAAAAAATTGAAAAGATGTTTAAAGATGAAAAAATTAACCATATCTTAAGAAAAGTAAACTTGTGAAAAAATATATAATGAAAGCACTATTATTAAATAAAACCTTTTTATCATCACTTACATTGAGTAAGGACAGGTACTTTATGTTTGTGATGCTTATTGTAAATTTAGGAAACTATTTTTATAACTTAGTTTTAGGAAGGATACTAGGACCTCAAATTTTTGCTGATACGGCAATTTTAATTACCCTTTTATTAGTTTTATCATTTATAGGTATGACTTTTCAAATTGCAACAACTAAGTTTACGGTTACTTTACAAGAAGGGGACCGTGATGCTTTGATCGTTTTCTTTAATAAAATTGCCATTTTTTTAGGTATTATAATAGGTCTTTCATTTTTTCTTTTTCAAAAAATCTACAAGAGCTATTTCAAACAGAAACAGCATTGATGTTTGTAATTTTTGGTTTTGCAATTCCTTTTTATTTT
This sequence comes from Flavobacterium oreochromis, assembly GCF_019565455.1. Lineage (NCBI taxonomy): Bacteria > Pseudomonadati > Bacteroidota > Flavobacteriia > Flavobacteriales > Flavobacteriaceae > Flavobacterium > Flavobacterium oreochromis. Next base: position 1,153,073 of record NZ_CP067377.1, on the reverse strand, counting down.
TTAATGAGTGTAAAACGAGGAATAGAGCAAGGTAAAAGTTATTTTTATAATTTATCTAAATCCTATTTATATGAAATGTTAAGTAGGTTAATCGTTACCTATGTATTCCTATTTGCTTTTCCAGAGATAGCGATATCAAATGTTGTAGCATTAGGTATTTTTATATCAATAATTTGTGGTTTATTCCCTTACAAAAAAATTGAATTAAAAAAATATTTTCAGATTACTAAAACATCATCTTGGATTTGTGAAGTACGGTTATTTTTTATAATAACTGCTTTTTATGAATTTACTCAAATTATTATTAATAATAGTGATATAATTTTAGTTAAGCATTATTTTCCAAATTATGAAGCGGGATTATATTCGTCAATTGCATTAATAGGTAGAGTCATTTATTTCGTCTCTTGGATGTTTATAATGCTCTTATTACCTAAGGTAATTTTATTAAAAAAGCAAGGAAAAGAAACAAGAGGTGTATTATTTAATTATGTTTTTTATATAATCATATTGTCCTTTTTAATCATAGTTTTTTCTGCTCTTTTTTCAAAAGAAATTTTATTAATAATGTTTGGACAAAAATATTTAGTAATCGCTTCTATCTTATGGAAATATGCCCTAGCTACTACGATTTTTGTTATTGCAAATCTTTTAACATATTACTATTTATCCATAAATAATTATATACCTGTTTTTATTTCGGCTTTTTTTGGATGTATTCAAGTTATATTAATTACTTTTTACCATCAATCTCTAAATCAAGTTGTCCATGTTCAGATAGTTACTATGCTTTTTTTACTATTATTTCAAGTGATTTATTCATTAGTTAGTGTTAAATTTAAAGTCATTAAATCAAATAATATATAAATATTTTTTATTAACACAAAGTGATTAAAAACTAAAGTAAAACAAACTATGAAACTAGCAGTTATAACATCTTTTCCTCCTAGTAAAGTTACGCTTAACGAATATGGCTATCATTTAGTGAAAAATTTTGTTCAAAAAGAGGAAGTTTCTGAACTAATCTTGATGTGTGATAAGACCAATGAAGCTAAACAGCTTGATTTTGATCATTATGAAAAAGTAAAAGTCAATGAATGTTGGTCATTTAATAGTTACAAAATTATTTTTACTATTTGTAAAGCTGTTATAACTAGTAAACCTGATGCTATTTTATTTAACCTCCAATTTGTAAAGTTTGGCGATAAGAAAATACCTGCTGCATTAGGATTATTATTACCTTTTATTTTACGAATATTAGGATTTAAAACAATGGTATTAATGCATAATATCTTAGAACAAGTAGATTTAGACACTGCTGGTTTTACAAAAAACAAATTGATGCAAAATATTTATAACGCCATAGGAAGTAGTTTAACTTTTTTTATTTTAAAATCAAATAAGGTTTCTGTTACTATAAATAAATATGTTGAAATCTTAAAATCTAAATATAAGGTAAATAATGTAATTTTAATCCCTCATGGTTCATTTGAAACTATCTCTAAACCTAATTTTGATTTACCGTCAGGACCAAGAAAAATAATGGCTTTTGGAAAATTTGGAACCTATAAAAAAGTTGAAATTTTAATTGAAGCTCTACAAGAAATTAGAAAAATCTATAATGACCCCATAGAAGTCGTAATTGCGGGTACTAACAGTCCTAATACACCAGGATATCTTGAAAATATTCAAAAAAAATATTCAGATATAAAAGGCCTAATTTTTACAGGTTATGTTCAGGAAAATGATGTAGAAAAAATTTTTACAGAAAGTACTGTAGTTGTTTTTCCTTATACATCAACTACTGGTAGTTCAGGAGTATTACATCAAGCCGGAAGTTATGGTAAAGCTGTTGTATTGCCTAATTTAGGAGATTTAGCTTTACTTATAGAAGAAGAAGGGTATAAAGGAGAGTTTTTTGAATCAGAGTCTGTTGAATCACTCACAAAAGCGATCCATAAAATTTTAAAAGATGATAACTATCGAAAAGAACTAGCATACAATAATTATAAGGTAGCTAGTACTTTAACAATGGATAAAATAGCTGATAAATATTTATATGAAATAAACCAATTAATTAATACTGTATAAAAAATTTAATGTGATAGGAATAAAAAAGAAGGTTTCTTTTTACCACTTTTATCAATAAAACCAAAGTTTTTTTGTTTATTTTCTATCCAAAACTTATTCCCAAAAAATAAAATCAGGCACAGTAGAAAAATCATAAAGAGTCCAAGAAATAAATGAAATATCGTTCCCCTTAAAATATTCTTGCATTTCTTTATGATATTTTGCCTGATTTTCTTTAGAATTACCAAACCAGTTCCAAAAATTTTTATTTGATGATAATCCAAATTCCTCCAATATTACAGGTTTGTTAACTGCTTTTACTAATCCATGATACGTTTTTAAAAAATTACTAGGATTATCATAATAATGAAAGGAAATAAAATCTACTTTATTTTTAAGTATTTCTGCAGACTCTCTATTAGAATAACCAATTGTTACCAAATGTTTTGTATCTAATTCTTTTATTAGATCAATCATATTTTCTAACCAAGGGATAACATTTTGTTTTTTTCTATTCTCAAAATCTAAATTAGGTTCATTTTTTATATCCCAAGCCAGAATATTTTCAAATTCAATACATTCCATAATAATTTTTTCAGCATGACGATGGGTTAATGTCCAGCTTTCAACGGAATAATCAGTATAAAAATCAAATAAGGTTACAATTACAAATAAATTATTGCTTTTTGCAATTTTTATAATTTGTTTTAACCTATCTAATCTATCTTTTTTTATTTCTGCTTTTCCAAAATCTTCATATGGAACAAAAATTCTAATTGTATTCAAATTAGCATTTTTTATAATTTTAAAGTCTTTTTTAATAGCTATAGAATCATATTTTTTTCCGTACATATCCCAAGGAGAATCTTTAGGATAGTAGTTAATCCCTTTTATTTTAAAAGGGATTCCTGATTTATAAATCTTTTTATTTTGAATAGTAAAAATTCCGTTCTCTTTTAGAATTTTATTTTCTGGCTCTTTCTTCATTTTTAGTAAATGCCTGACTCTCCAGTAACCATCTTCTAATAATAAGATCACTTTATACAAAGAGGTATCTTTAACTGAAGCAATAAATTTATCATTCTGATAAACATTTTGAAATTCAACAACATTTTTATCTGTTATAACAACTTGCTGTCCATCTTCGCTATAAAATTCTAATTTTAAATTATGTTTTAAAGTAGTATTATCTACTGTAATCTTTTGGGATCTATTTTCGCTTACTACTTTAATCAATTGATTGTAACTATTTTGAGTAAAATAATCAGCTAATCCTTCTTTTCTATTTTTATTTAAAGCGTTATTCCGTACATACCATGAAAATAAATAATGTTTTTCTATTTTCTTAACCGTTTGAGGTTCTATTTCTCTACCTTCATTTTCATTTTTTTCCCATGTAACTTTGGGAAGGTAAGTATTTATAGGTTCTTTATCTAAATGAAGCATAGTAGTCCTGTCTGCCCCTGAATTCATAAAGGCAATTATAGAACTTAATCCATATAATATTAATAAGTTGAGCAAAATAAAAGAGCTTATTAAAATGAAACGATAACTATTTTTATTATTTATAATTGGCATATAAAATTTTCTGTGTTTTTATTGTCTTCCCTAAAACGGATATCTCAAATGAATAGGCATCAGGCCTAAATTCCTCTTCTTGGAAATTAAAATTACTAATACCTTTAAAAGTATTTTCTATAATTTCTGCAACTAACTTATTTTTTCTATATACTTTAACTGTAACGGTAATTCCATCAGGAATTAATTGATGCATGTAACTTTTTATAGGTCCTACTTGTAAGTATCGATTACGAATAAAACTATAAGGTATCTCTGCTGTAATTTCCTTATAATTAATATTAATAACATTACTTTCTGCCATACCATCTACAAAAGCTTTTATTTTGTAGTTTTCTTTATGGTCAGGATGTAATATTTGAGCTGTAGCAATGCCATTTAAGGTATTTCCTTGTGTAGTAAGGTATGTCCCGTTTTGACTAGATATCAAAAAATTCACTTGTGTAGCATCACTAATTAAATTTCCATACTTATCTTTTATTATACTTGTATATAAACTTGTTATTTGATTTCCATCGGCAAAAGAATGTCTTCTTGAATAATTTATTAAAAAGTTAGTTGGAATATTTGGAAATATAATAGCTTCAAATTCTTTTGATATAGATGTTTTAACCATAGCTGATAAAAATATCTTACCGGACTTTGTTGGTGCAAATATATTTTTCCAAGCTATCAAGTTCTTTGTTAGCACTATATTATTTTGAATATTATCAAAGAAATTTTCTTTATAATTTACGCTTGTATTTGTTGGTAAAGGATTATCATAAATATCAGAGGGTATTGTAACAAACATTACAAAATGAGGAGGTCCTGCTAAAGTACTTGGAGGACCTAAATAAGATTCTAAAGGTTTTTGAGAAATAATAGAAGGGTAAATTTCAGTATTTCCTTTTAAGAGTACAACTTCATCATGTATAAGAAACCATGAAATATTTCCTGTTTTTTTTGTGTAAATTTCTGGTATTTCAAAATGTAATAAATGACCTTTTTTCTTTCCAGATAAAATTGTTTTTCCATATGAATGGTTAATAAAAAGTTGACTATTATCAGGAGCTATAAATTGAAAATAAAGCTTCTTACCTGCTTCACTTTTTATTATTGGATTAAGACATAAATATTTTTTAGTGGTATTATACCAATTAGTAAACCCACAAAATAGGACGAAAATAATGAAAACAAGAATATTTTTTTTTTGTTTCATAACCTTGGATTACCAATAAAGTTATTAAAATTAATTTTAATAAACGAAAATCCTTTTCCTTCTATTTTCTGCAGTTGATTTAATTCATTTCCATTATTTTTTTCAAAAACGGATCGAGCAATAGATTGATTTGAGATACCATTTATAAAACAGTTTTTAATATTTGAGTTAATAATTTTTATCTTAGTTAAATCTAATAATTTATAATCAAAATATTGTTTTCTTTGAATACGTATACCTTCATTTATAAAATTGTGATCTACATAAATGAGTTCTTTTTTATCATTATAATACGAAATGATTAATTCCGAAATTGTAACTTCCTGTGTTCCAAAGTTAAAAAGAGATCCTTTTATTCTTCCTTTTTCTTTTTCTAAATCATTTAATGCTACAGAATTATATAAATCAGTAGTAACAACATTCCCTTCTCCATGTAGATTAAAACTAACTGGTTTTGATTTAAAATATTTTGGTGAAAATTGATCCGGATTAAAAGTTTTAGGTTTAACGTCTGTATTTTTTAGCCAAGCAATTTCTTCAAATTCTATTTTAAAAGGAGTAGTTTCTTTAGGATTTAATTTATGTTTTATAGTGTATTTTGAATTAAAAGAAGCAACCATAATCTCCTCATGATCATATAGGTCTGCTTTTAAAATAACATCGGCTGGAACATTATCAATATTTTGAAGTTTTCCTATAATCTCAAATCGGTTATTTCTTTCTATAAGTGAAGCTGAAATTATTTCTAGGTCAGGTTGTCTTAAAACATCTTCGTGATAGGTTTGTTGAGTTGTTATTCTTCTTCGTCCTTGTTTATAAAATTCTGTTTGATTAGTACTAAAAAGTTCATCAGGAGGTATATCTGTATCTTTATTTTCGGGGATTATATACCACTTTCCATTTTTTTTATTCACAAAATGAATAAATGTTTTATAAATCATTTTTAAAGGAGTAACCCATTTTGTTTGTGCAATAACTTTAGCATTTTTAGGTCCTGTAAATACTGTATTAACTGCTATAGAATCTAGTTTTGCATATGAATTTATAATACCATCTCTTACAGAAATTTCAAGCATAAACTGTGAAAATGGATATCCTTTTTTAGGAAGTGTTAAATTATATGCTGCTCTAAAATCTTTATGATCTAGATCATTATAATATGATTTAACCACATTTTGAGGACTCAATTGTTTACCTATATCTCTATATAACAAGTATAAACTAATTAAAATGATTAAGGAAAGTAAAATTCCCCAATAGTGCAGGATAGATACTAACTTTTTATTAAATACATTATAATGTAATTTATACTCCTTAAAATTTGTTAAACTCTTATTATTCGTTTTTAAAGCTTGTATCCATATCATTTGTATGTTTAGCACAAAAGCAATAATGATAGTAATCATAGGTATAATACCCCACATTAGTTTTAAATAATTAGGAATATCATCTTTAGGTAAAATTTTTGAGAGGGGTTTTACGCTTATTTTCTCCCATACCATAATTCCATTTTCTAATAAACCTATTCTATGCCAACCACAGTAATAAAGTATGGGATCATAAAATTTATCATTTGAAAATATATATTTTAGATTATATTTTTCTGGAACAGTAAGAAATTGTTGCAAAGAACCAATACCTTCCAAACCTCTAAATTTAGAGTTTTCTAAACGTTCTACTGCTCTAGAGGTTAATTCTGGAAGACGTCTTGCAGAATGATAGTTTCCATCAACAGTCATTGCTCTCGTTAAGGTTGACAAATAAGCCATTTGATCACCGAAGCCTAATGGTAAAAATCGCCATTGATCATGTTGATCTTGATTTAAAAAATTTACAATGGGCTGCATGTCAATTTTTTTAGGCTGTAAGGGTCTTAAATTACTTAATGTAATGGTAAAAATTGCTAAAAAAATGATACCACCAGCATATAAACCTATAATAAATTTATGGTATACACTACCATATTTATTTTGTATAGCTTTTTTAAGATCTCCTTCAATTAGTCTATATATAAATTCACCAAACATAGGCAAACACATAATACTTGCCCAAAATGTAAATCGGTCTAGTGTTAAAATATTAAATGCGTTAGCACCTAAAATTTTAATTGGTAAAGGAGTTGTACCACCTGTCCCTAGTAAACTAAGCATTGCTAGTGAAAATCCAAAAAACAAATATCGTTTTGAATAGAATCTGTAAAAAACATAAGGTAAAACAAACAATAATATACCCCAAGGTATTACAAAAAGACTAATCCTGACGAAGTAACTTCAATAAAGTTATCTCGACTTCCGTGAGGAATTGGAACTTGGGTAATTGGATTCTTCTTAGAATTTATCCAATAAGGTAAAATACATATAATAATAAGTATAATAACACTTACACAAAATAAAATAATCCTTTTTAATAATTTAAACAGTGTCTTAAGAAAAAGTTTAATTTTAATTTCTTCAAATGATTGTGTTGATTCCCGCGCTTTATCAATAACAGTCATTCCTATAAGAGGGGCTATAAAGAAAACCATACCAAATATAGGAGTAACATGATGTGAACAAACTGTTACTGCTATTAATGATAACGCATTAAAATAATGTTTAATTTGCCCTCTTCTAATGTATAAATAAATTTCAGGTAAAGAGTGCATTAAAATTGAAATTCCAATTATACTCGGTAGTTGACCAAAAATATGCAAAGCTTCAACAAAAGAAGATGAAACTACTGCAATTATTGATGCGTATCCAGCCACAAATCTATTATTGGATATAAGTAATGAAAATCTATAAACACCAGTAATAAATAATACTACACCTACAATAGCAATTAAGAATAAGCTAAATTTTAAGTCTAATACAAAAGAAAGTAACCCGATACATTGATGAACTAATGGAGGATAACTCATTACATTAAAACCTGTATACCAACTATAATTCCAAGGTTCAAACCAATTTTGTGCATAGTGGTTACCAAAAAAAGGTGAATTAGTGCATCATAGGTATTCTCTAAAGTGAAAAATATTGCACTCCCATGAAAAATTACCCCAATTAAAAGAGCTGAAATAAGATATTTATTGGACGGTTCTCTCACATTATTATGAATAAAACTTGTATTGTAAATGTAATGGCAAAAATTAATTTTTAGAAATATTGCATCGTTATAAATTAACCATTCGTCGAAACAAATATTCGTATTTGTCTAAAATAGTAAAAATGAAGATTTATTAGACTTAATTTAGTACTATAATAAACTAAAAACATTAAAATGAAAAAAATATTAGCTATTGATGATCAACAATTAGTATTATTGTCTTTAGAGATGTATTTAACAGATTTAGGATTTGAAGTTCATACTTGTAATAATGTTCATGATGCTATTCAATTATATGATCATATTGAACCTGATTTAGTTATAGTAGACATGAATATGCCTGTACTTCCGTCTTCTATTTCTAATATGTCCAAAGAAGATGTTGAAAATAATGCTCATGGTCTTAAAATAGTTAAATATATTAAAATTGGTAGAAAAAGAAATACACCTGTTATCGTATTGTCAGGAAATACACAAGAAAATGTCATATTAGAAGGTTTTGATTTAGGGGCGGATGATTACTTAAAAAAACCTCTAAGTTTAAATGAAATAGGAGCACGTGTTAAAAAAATACTTGGAACTCCGAAAATATCGGAAAATATTGATCATCATAATCAATTTTTACAAGAAAAAAGTATAGGTGTTGTTATTCCTTGTTATAATGAAGAGCAACGATTGTTAAGCTCTGAATTTAAAAAATTTATTAAAACAAATTTAGGATATCATTTATGTTTTGTAAATGATGGAAGTACAGACAATACGTTAAAAGTATTAAATGAGTTATGCGAAGGAAATCAAAACAATATGAGTGTTTATAACTGCTCTAAAAATGGTGGGAAAGCAGAAGCAGTTCGTTTAGGAATGTTACATCTGACCTCATTAAATCAGTTTGATTACATAGGTTTTTTAGATGCTGATTTATCTACAGATTTCGCAGATTTTCACAAATTAGTTGATACAATAAAAAATTCAGAATATAAAATTGTTAGTGGTTCTAGAATAGATAGAATGGGGGCTGAAATTACAAAAGAATCCGCTAGAAAAATCATTTCAATGACGATAAATTTCATCATAAGAAAAACGCTCGGAATGGAATTTAGAGATACACAATGTGGTGCAAAAGTAATGAAACAAGAAATAATTGAAAAAACATTCCAAAAAAAATTTATCACCAAGTGGTTATTTGATGTAGAAATCTTTATGAGAATGAAAAAAATTTATGGAATAGAAAATGCTAAAAAAGTTATTTGTGAAGTACCTTTAAAAAGATGGATTCATATGGATGGATCTAAACTATCATTTAAAGATTCTTTTAAAATTGTTTTTCAATTAGGAAAAATAGCTTTTTACTATAGATTATTTCCCAGTAGTTTCTGATAAAAGTGAAATTATTAATAAAATATTAGACTAAATTGATTAAGAATGTTTTTTAGAAATTGTTTGTTTGCTTATTAAACGTAGATTTGCCTTGTCTTAAAACAATTGTGTACAACAATATACTTTTAAGACGAGGCAAATTACAAAACTTAAATACTTTTTAAGTTAGAGAATTTATGCTATAATATCCTAAAAAATCCCTATAATCAGAAATTATGTACATTATAATAATTTCGAAAATAAAAAATTTTCTAAGGACATAAATCAAGTTTATTCATCATGATCCAATTAAACAGGCTGCCAAAACTACTTTATAAATTTTGTCAATAAATGAAACTAAATATACTTATACGGTAAAATGTTAAAAGGAAAACTGGGAAAACTTACTTTTTTTTATTTTCTTTTAGAAATTTAAAAATGATTTATACAAATAATTCAATTAAAAAACTAAAAATACACTAAAACAAATTATCATTTCTTACGAATCAATTTTCAAAGATCTATATATTGAATATTTTTAAAAGCAACCAGAAAATGGTTAATATCAATCCAAAATTGGAAACTAATCCTCTATTAGTTCTTAGCTATACTTTAAAAAAGGGCTCGCCTTTAATTAAAAGTTAAACCCCTTTATTATAACTTACATACTTTTTAGTTTTGTATTTATTTATTTTTCACTTGTTTCTTAAATAAATTAATTTCTTCTTTTAATTGTTTTATCTGCTCTTTTTGTAATAGCAAATCCTTATACTGTTCATTTATTTTTTTATTTTGTTCAATAGAATATAATGTTAATTCTTCTATTTTTTGTAAAAGTTGTATTTGAAATTTTCCTACATTTACTCCTTCTTGTTTCATTTGCTTAGCTGAAGCAATTTCAGGTAAATGTTTTTTTTCTTTAATATGCTTTTCTACATCTTCTAAATTAGGAAGTTTATAAGCTTCATCAAAAACAAAATCTGCCGTAGGTGTTGTCGTTACTTTTATTTCTTTAACTTCTAATTTACCATTTAAAGCCGCATTACCATTATTTAAGATAAAAGCTTTTTCCCATTTCCAATCATTATTTATAGAAGGAGCAATATATAAAGATGTTCTACCATCATCTGGTGAGTGAAAAATCCAAGAATTAGAACCATTTGAAATAACATCATTCATAAGGGCATTACCACTTACTGTTAAACTTCCATTTAAATTCATATTTCCATTATCATGTAATATCATTCGTTGATTAGCGGTTGCCCAATTACTAGGATAATTCCAAAATTGTAAACTATTTCCATATGAACCTGTCATATTATAAATTCTCCATATTGCTCCTGGTTCAGTTTTAGAAGGATTATGAAAAGATAAAGCAGGCCCCTCTGAAGTAGAATAGCTAATTCCTATATTTCCTCCATCTACTTCTAATTTTTCTCTAGGATTTATAGTACCTAAACCTACATTTCCATTATCTTTTACTACTAATTTTTGATCTCTATAATCTCCTTTAGATACAACCCAACTATTACTATCTACATTTCCAAAAAACCAATTATTCTTACCATCTTCTAATTGTGTCTGAATACCTTGTGTATAGTTACCATTATTATTTTTTCTTTTTAAAAAAAGTGTAGGAGAATTATTTATTGCATATAAATCTTTAGCTATAAAATTTACCTCCGAATTATTTATATTACCTGTGTGATAAAATTGTTTCCATGAATTCCAAGTCATATTATCTCCATTCCTAGTTCTAAAAGAAATAGCATTACCTTCTGAATAATTCGTACTAATTTGACAATCATAGGCATTATTTAATCCTCCAAAACTTAAAAATGCACCTGGCCAAGGAGCTCCTGAACTTGGGTAAGCAAAGGTATAGCCATTCGTAAAATCATTCACATTACTAGGTGTTGTAACTGTAGTATTCCATTCACCATTAGATATAAATTCTAACTTTTTTGTCAACGTATTTTGAGGTGTTATAGTTTGAGAAAATGTTTTTATTGAAAAACAGAAAAAAAGAAATAAAATTTTTTTCATAATATTTAATTTTTATAATAGTCTTATTTATAGATATAAGATTTTCTTGATAGTATTTTCAATTTCAAAAATATCATATTTATTTGTTTTGTTTTTAAGATTCATTATAGAACTTATTTCTTACAGAGGTTTTTGCGTATAAGTGATTACCATAAAACATTGGTCAATTCATTATGTAAAGTAAAAAGTGCCTTTTAATTAGTTGAATCAGATAAGATTTATAAATTTATTTCGTATAGAGGCTGTACCTGACTATAACTTGCTCTTTCAATTTTAAAAATAATAAGAAGAGTTAGATTATAGCTCCAAAAACAATCGTGAAAGCATCTCTTTGAAGAGATATTGTTTTATATTTTTTGGTCATATAAATCGTAATTCATGTGCTTTTCATAACTCAAAACATCTTTTTAAGTAAGTATTTCTCTAGATAATGCTAAATTATTAGTAGCTTTCATTGATCATATTTAATTTCTTTTAATCCTGTTAACATCCCATTAATAAACGTCTAGATTTGTAAGCGTATATAACGAATCATATTAACCAATATCATGACTCGATTCCGTTTTAATAAGCATAAAAAACACTTTTTCTAAAGTTTCATCTTAAGAATTAGTAGTAGTTTGAGATTATAATTGATTTAAAATTCATTTATTGTCTCTATTGTTTTATTTTAAGGTAAATTTAAATATTTCATTTAACTATATGATTTAGAATTAAAAAAGTTGGCTGATAAAATACTATTTCTCATAGAATACTGTAATTCGCAATATTAGTATTTATCAAAATACTAATCCTATTATTTATTCATAGTGTTATTTTTTAAAAAACATTCAGATATTCTGACTATAACATTTTAAAATTATTATTATTAATTTTTACTTATTATATTAATCAATCATTTAAAGATAAAAACTTTTAAAAATTCATATTTCGAATAACCTTTGGAATAATTTTCAACTCATCTTTAATTTTATAATAAAAAAATAGAACTATTGGTATGATTATAAGTGAGTGATGAAGTACTAGTTTATAATCATCTCTCTTTCATTACACCTAGTAATATATTTTTAACACTTTATATTTTCTTATAGATTCAAGTTGATTTATATATCAAAAAAACCATATTTATTGCTTCTATTTATATAAGTATAATTCTTATATTTTTTTTTAATTCTAAACAATCTTTTACCATTTTAATTTTTCCCATCTCCTTAGAGAATACTAAATTCCAATAGAAATAATGTTATGAAATATATCAATTTGTGAATTTATATCTCTAACTTATTCTAAACTTATTACATTTTTAATATTAATTTTATTACTTAAATTGATTACATCATTTTTTAAATACCTATCTAGAATAGTTGCAGAAAGCTTAATTAACATATAATAATTAATACTTAAATTCATAACAGATGATAATTTTGTATTTATGCAAAATATTATGGATATCACTAGCAAAACTACCTTATAGTACTTTTATCTTTTGATCAAATGGGATTATTATACTAAATGGTTTAATACTTTCTTTATTTAGTTTTTTTGTGTAATCAAAAAGTGTACTGAATCAAATTTTAATTCATAATCTGGAACTTCAATATTTTTTTGAGGAACATTTTATTCATAAATCATTTCAGTAAATTCTCCATTTAGCTAAGAAGTTTTTTTACACAACTCCATCTTTAAGGTATCTATATTCATACTAAATTCTACCTTAACTATAAATTATTTCTTCTATTATGTTACAAAAGTATATTTAAAAATGCTAAAAATAAAACTTTAAAGATTTTTGCCTTCTTCAAAGTTTTATTTTTAAATACCTCTAAATAATAGCTATATAAATTACTCAACATACAATACCAGCCCTTTTAAATAATGTCCTTCAGGATGGTAGATATTAGTAGGATGATCAGGACCTTGACCTAATTTATGTAAAACTCGAATAGTTCTACCAGATTCTATAGCAGCAGCAGCTATAGTATTGTAAAACAATACATCATCTATAACTTGTGAACAAGAAAAAGTAAACAAGATTCCATTAGGAGCTAAAGCTTTTAACCCTGCTATATTTAATCGTTTATACGCTTGGGTTGCGGTATGTTTACTTTTTATACTTTTAGCAAAAGCAGGAGGATCTAATACAATCAGATCATATATTTGATGATTTTCTTTCATAAAATTAAATACATCATCTGCTACTGCTTGATGATTTGTATTTGAAAAATTTAATTCCATGTTTTTAGCAGCTAAATCAACAGCCTTTTGCGAAATATCAACTGAAGTTACTAGCTCAGCTCCTGATTTCATAGCATAAATTGAAAAACCTCCTGTATAGCAAAAAGTATTTAATACTTTTTTTCCCTTTTGAAAATTCAGCCAATAATTTTCGGTTATCTCGTTGGTCTAGAAAAAAACCTGTTTTTTGCCCTTCAACCCAATTTACAGAGAACATAATCTGATTTTCTTTTGCTACTGTTTCTGCTGTATTACCATATAAAAAGTAATCAGTCCCTATATTAGGAAGTGTCCCACTACTTTTACAATAGATCGTTTCACAATAGGTTGGAAAAGTGAATTGAATGGCTTTTGCTATTTTTTCTATTTGATAATAAATACCTGAAGAATGTGCTTGTAATACCCAATTATTATTATAAAAATCAATAATTAATCCAGGTATACCATCTCCTTCTCCATGAATAACACGAAAAGCATTTGTTACTTCGAAATCTAATAATTGAGTTCTTAAATTCCAAGCAGAAATAAGCTTTTTATTCCAAAAATCATCTGTAAATTCTTCTTGACCAAAAGTAAGTAATCGAACTACTATACTTCCTCTATCACTAAAATAGCCTATTCCAAGAGACTCATTTTTAGCATCAACAACTTCCACCATTTCGCCATCTGAAATTTCTTGGGATACACCATAGACAGCTCCACTAAATACCCATGGATGACGACGTAAGATTGATTTTTCTTTTCCTTGCTTTAAAATTACTTTTGGAAAACTCATGATTCTTTTTTTTGCAAATGTAATTATAAAAAAGAGACCGAAAAAATTCGGTCTCTCATATAATTTTGATTAAATCTTATTTTTTTGCAAACTTCTTAGATAATGTTTTTTGACCATCATTAATTTCAATCACATAAATACCTGCTGCTAAATCAGAAACATTAATTTCTTGATTTAATTTACCTGATTTTAAAGGTTGCCCCATTAAGTTATAAATTTGATATGAAACAGCTCTATTATCTAATACTGTTACATTCAATACTCCATTTGATGGATTTGGATAAAGTTCTATATTATAATTATTTGCTTCATCTGAAATTTCTGTACCAGAAGTAAGACTTGTAACTGGTGTAGAACCTACATTAACTGTATAATCTTCTACCTCGCCATAAGAGAATGTTTCACAAGCTGTAGAAGTAGATCCATATTTCATTTGAACTCTCATTCTAGTTTGTCCTGCTAAAGCTGTGGTAGGAACTGTAAAAGTACCTGTTAGATTTCCTGAACTAGAAGAAGAACCTGATGTTACTTTTTCTGTTGATTCAAATGTACCATTTTTATTATAATCAATCCATACAGACCAATACTCAGTATAGGCAATACCAGCAAAACCTGCACTAAATGTGATAGTATTAGAACCGTATGGTAGAGGTGCTACTTTAGCTGTAAAATCCCCATATCCTGCATTAGCAGTTGTTGTATTAGTCATACCATTTAATGCTACATAATCAATCCATTCATCTGCTTGACTAGATCCTTTAGATGCGCAATAAGAAACACTAGAGCCTGCTGAAGTAGTTACTGAAACGGCATTACTTGCTGCTGATAAATTACCTGCTGCATCTTTTGCTTTAACTGTAAAATTATAAGTAGTAGAAGCTGTTAAATTTGAAACAGTAGCACTAGTAGTAGCTGAAGATACTAAAAGAGTAGTACCATTATAGATATTATATCCTATAACCCCAACATTATCGGTAGAAGCTGTCCAAGATAAAGTAGTAGAAGTAGAAGTAGTACCTGAAGCTACTAAATTAGTTGGAGTAGTTGGAGCAGTAGTATCTGAAGTTCCTCCTGAATAAGCAGCTCCTATACCTACAGCATACCAAGCATTAGTGGTAGCAATAACTTCTGGTGATCCTGCACCATATAAATCAGTAGCTGCTTGAATAGCACCTGTTCTTGCATTAGCATAATTTGAATTAGATGATAAATATACACTTTCTGTTCTGAAAGCAATTTTCTCTGCTTTAGCAATAGTTATACCTGTTACGTTAAAAGCATTTCCTATATCATTAGTTCCTGATCCTCCAATAGATAATAAATAAAACCAGTAATTTAATACTCCTGAATTTGTATGTACACCTCCTGAATCACCTGTTCCTGAATACCAATTAGTTCCTTTATATGTATCAGGCTGCCCTTCAGAATTAGGATTACTCATAGATCTTAATGCAAGGTGACCTGATCTTCTTTCAATATCTTCACCGATTAACCAGATTTGTTTATTTACTTGCGAATAATTTTCAATACATGCTCCCCAAATATCAGAAAATCCTTCATTCATAGCTCCTGATTCATTTTGATAAACTAAATTTGATGTATTTGAACAAACAGCATGTCCAATTTCATGACCACATACATCTAGTGCTGTTAATGCGTCGAAATAAGTACCACTACCATCTCCGTATGTCATTCTACTTCCATCCCAATATGCGTTATCATAATTAGTACTATAATGAACGTAACTATTAATTTTAGCACCTGCATTATCATAACTATTTCTACCATGAACATTTTTCCAATAATCGTATGTTTTTTCTGCACCCCAATGAGCGTCTAGGGCAGCATTATCTTTATTGGTGTTATTATATTCTGTAGCGGTCCAATTATTATCTGCATCAGTAAAGTTTACTGCTGAAGCATAAGAAGTACCTTTTTTCATATTATATGTTTGAATACCATTTCCTCTTCCTGCTTCAGATAATATATAAGAAGATCCACTTAAAGATGTTTCTATACTTTGTGAACCACTATAACGAGTTGCAGCATTAGCTGTAACAAAAGCCATAGTATTTGTTTTAAACATATTTAAATAAGCTCCTTGTGATACTTTTTTACCATGGCTGTGCTCTCCTATATGTTTTATAGTAGCATTATAAAACAATATTTGACCATTTTGAGCGTCTACGTAAATATCTCCTCTACTTAAAGGTTTCGTAGCATAAATATCAAATTTATAAGCTAATTTAACCGTATTATCAATAGGTAACAAAACTAATTCTCCCTGAGGTTTAGTATATTTATTAGCATTTGCTTCTGCAAAATTATCCCATAAAAATTCTTGTGCTCCTAAATGTGTAATTGCTTTCTGTAAGGCAATATCAGCTTTTATAGATGGATTAATATCTATATCACCAATATTGTAATATTCACCATTCATTGAATTAACTCTACCATTTTTAGAATGTACTGAATAAGTTGCAAATTCAACTTTTATTCCTTTATGATATAATTGGTATTTATCATGAGAAAATCCTAAGTTATCAGAATCTGACTTCATTTTAGCAAAATCTTGATTAGTTCTTAATCCAAGTTGCTCTTTAAATAAAGTTTTAACATCAGATGTTTTATAAACAGATGATTGTCTGAATGAAATAAATGAGGGAGTGCCATTACTGCTTTTTTCTTTCACTCCTACATACCTATTACTTTCTTGAGCAACGGTTGATAACGTAACTAATGACAAAGCCATCATAGATGCTACGCTGTGTAATTGTTTTTTCATAGTTAATAGTTTGTTTTGTTGATAAAAATAATATTTTAATAAATTCAGTACTAATATAGTATTTTTTTTAAATAAAAAGTTTATTGTGAATTTTTTTAATTTTTATCAATAAAAAAAACAAAACATAAAAAAGCGATAGAATTTCTATCGCTTTAAAAAATAAATATTTTTTACTAAAATTCCATTTCTGGTATATCTCCTTCTATTATTAATTCTGCTTCTGTGGCTTTTATAATTTCATCAACTGTAACACCTGGAGCTCGTTCTAATAATTTAAATCCTTTATTTGTAATTTCTAAAACAGCTAATTCGGTTACTACTTTCTTTACGCATCCTACACCTGTTAAGGGTAAAGTACATTTTTTTAGAATTTTAGATTCTCCTGCTTTATTAACATGCATCATTGCTACAATAATATTTTCTGCAGAAGCTACTAAATCCATAGCCCCTCCCATTCCTTTAACCATTTTACCGGGTATTTTCCAGTTAGCAATGTCACCATTTTGTGCAACCTCCATAGCTCCTAAAATAGTTAAATCTACTTTCTGAGCACGAATCATTCCGAAACTAAAAGCTGAATCAAAAAAACTTGCTCCTGGTAAAGTTGTTATGGTTTGCTTTCCTGCATTAATAATATCAGCATCTTCTTCTCCTTCAAAAGGAAATGGTCCCATTCCTAAAACGCCATTTTCTGATTGGAACTCAACGGAAATATCTTCACGAACATAATTAGCTACTAAAGTTGGAATTCCGATTCCTAAATTTACATAATAACCGTCTTTAACTTCCTTAGCTATTCTTTTTGCTATATCTTCTTTTGACAACATAATTTTTTCTTTTGCTAAACAGTAATATTGAATATTGATTACTTATGACGAACTGTACGTTGTTCAATTCTTTTTTCAAAACTTTCACCTTGAAAAATACGATTAATCATAATTCCAGGAATGTGAATTTCGTTCGGATCTAATGTTCCTGCAGGAACGAGTTCTTCTACTTCTGCTATAGTAATTTTAGCAGCTCCTGCCATAGGTGCATTAAAATTACGAGCAGTACCTTTAAAAATTAGATTACCTGCTTCATCTCCCTTCCATGCTTTAACAATAGAGAAATCTGCATTAAAAGCGTGTTCTAAAATGTACATTTTACCATTAAATTCACGAACCTCTTTTCCTTCAGCCACTTCTGTTCCATAACCTGCTGGAGTAAAGAATGCAGGAATACCAGCTTGGGCAGCCCGACATTTTTCAGCTAAAGTACCCTGAGGTGTTAGTTCTACATCTAACTCACCTGAAAGCATCTGACGTTCAAACTCTGCATTTTCACCTACATAAGAGGAAATCATTTTTTTAATTTGACGTTTTTGTAGCAACAAGCCTAAACCAAAATCATCAACACCAGCATTATTAGAAATACAGGTTAAATTTTTAACTTCTTTTTTACAAGCTCTTGTATACTATTCTCAGGAATTCCGCATAGACCAAAACCACCTAACATGATAGTCATACCATCTTGTATTCCTTCTAAAGCTTCTTGTACGTTTTTTACTTTTCTAGATATCATAGTTGTGTTTATAATCCAAATTCATCTGTATTTTGTTCGTCCTCTGGTTTTACTCTTATAGAATCGTTAGCTGTGCTATCATTTTCTCTTCTTGAATGGGAAGGAGCACTATAACAGTCTACTTTAATTTTTAAATCACTTGGTTTTTCGAAAGCTTCTTTTGAAATATTTAAAGTTGGATCTGCATAACATTTTTTCATAAAAAGTCCCCAAATAGGTAATGCCATTGTAGCTCCTTGACCTGCTGCTAATGTTTTAAAATGAGCTGATCTATCTTCATTTCCAACCCAAACTCCAGTTGCTAAATTAGGTACCATACCGATAAACCATCCATCTGATTGATTTTGAGAAGTACCTGTTTTTCCCGCAATAGGATTAGTAAACATATAAGGGTATCCTGTTACCCTATTATATTTCCAACCTCCTCCTTGAGTACGTAAACGATCTCCTGAACCCGACTCTGTAACACCTTCTAATAATTTAATGACTGCATATGAAACATCTTTACTCAATACATCTTTAGATTCTAATTTAGGCTCAAAAATGACATTTCCATTTTTATCTTCTATTTTAGAAATTACTTGTGGTTTTAAATAGATACCTTGATTAGCAAAGGTACTGAATGCTGCTACCATATCACGAACTGTAATATCAACGGCCCCTAAAGCAATTGATGGTTGTGAAGGAATTTCTGTTTCTACACCTAATTTTCTTAATAAGGCAATTACAGCATCAGGACCTGTTTTGTCTATTAATTTAGCCGATACTGTATTAACTGAATTTGCTAATGCTCTTTTTAAGGTCATCATACCTCTATATTTTCTATCTGAATTTCGAGGCTCCCAATCTTCCGTTACGTTGTGTTTTCCTTTACGAATCATAAATGGTCCGTCTAAAATTGTATCGCAAGGGGACATACCTAATTGCTGTATAGCAGTTGCGTATACGAAAGGCTTAAATGTAGATCCCACCTGACGAGCTCCTAAACCTACGTGATCATACTGAAAATAACGATAATCTATCCCTCCTACCCAAGCTTTTACATGACCTGTTTGAGGTTCCATTGCCATTAAACCTGGTTGTAGGAAATGTTTATAATAACGAATTGAATCATAAGGTGTCATAACGGTATCACGATCTCCTTTCCAGGTGAATACGGTCATTTTTGTTTTTATATGGAACGATTTCTTTATATCGTCTTCTTCCATTCCATTATCAGATAATATTCTCCAACGTTCTGAATTTCGCATAGAACGATCCATAACTTTTTCAATTTCGGTATCTGTTATGTTAACAAAAGGAGCTGTTTTATTTTTCTTTTGCTCTATAAAAAATTCTTGTTGCAAATTAGCTAGGTGTTCTTTCATAGCTTCTTCAGCATATAATTGCATACGAGAATCAATAGTGGTATAAATTTTTAAACCGTCTGAATAAATATTATAATCAGACCCATCTTCTTTTTTATTTTCTTCTACCCATTTTTTCATATAATCACGAAGATATTCTCTAAAATAGGTAGCAGTTCCTTCATTGTATTTTTCAGGTGAGAAAGTTAATCTAATAGGTTTTGCTTGATAGTTTTCTTTTTGTGTAGTAGTCAAGAAACCATTTTTTTCCATTTGTTTTAATACAACATTACGGCGATCACGCACTTTTTCTTCCCTTTTTAATGGGTTAAATAAAGAAGGATTTTTTAACATTCCTACTAACATAGCTGATTCATCAACTGTAAGTTGTTTAGGTTCTTTTGCAAAATATACTTTAGCAGCTGAACGAATTCCTACTGCTGTATTTACAAAATCTACTTTATTAAGATACATGGCAATTATTTCGTTTTTCGTATATTGACGTTCTAAACGAATTGCAATAATCCATTCTTTTGCTTTTTGAATTAATCCTATAATTTTAAATTTAGAACGCTCTCCATGAAAAAGTAACTTAGCTAATTGTTGTGTTAGTGTAGATGCTCCTCCATCTGTACCTAACTTTAGAGCAGCACTCAAAGTTCTTTTTCCATCAATTCCTGAATGTTCATAAAAACGTTCATCTTCTGTAGCTACTAACGCATTGACTAAATGTTTCGGTAAATCTTCATATTTTACGGGTGTCCTATTTTCATTAAAAAATTTTCCAATAACAACACCATCTGATGAAATAATTTCAGTAGCTAGATTAGACTCTGGGTTTTCTAATTCTTCAAAGGATGGCATTGAGCCAAATAAGCCCCAAGAAGCAAAAAGGAAAAACAAAAAAACCCCTCCGAATGTGTAGAGAAAATATTTCCAAAATTTCTTTACATAAGGAGCATAATCTGGTTTGCGAGTATTTAATTTTTGAGTCATAGTTATTTATTTTCTTCTATTGATTCTATTCTAAAACCTAATTCAGTAACACCATTTAAATTTTCAATCCCTTTTAATTTTCCATTCTCACGCACTGCTTGTTGAATGGTCACTTTATATTTTCCTTTTTTAGGGAATATATAGTTTTCTTTATACCACAATTTGCTTTCTTTAACATCAGAAAAACCTTGTCCCATTAAAGTTCCATCTGGGTTTGCCATCTGATATTCTAATGTATCAACATATATTTTCCCTTTAGGTTGCTCTAATCTAACAATTAAAAATAGGTTACTAAATTCGTAATCATCATTATTACGTATATTAATAAATAAATTTAATGGTTTTTGAGAAGCATCCTGCTCAAACTCAAAACTGACCGCTTCTTTTTTAGGCCATCCATTTTCAAAGGTTTTATATTGGTCAAATACTTGTGATTTATCACAAGATACCAATGTGACTCCTAAAAGGAATCCGTACCAATTAGTTTTGATTATCTTTTTATCATTTCTATTTTTTGACCTATTGTTTTTGGGTCTCGGTCTATTGTTTCTAGATCTTTGCCCTTCCGCTTGGTTATTTTTATTCTGATCTCCTTTAGGAGGATTTACCACTTCTGATTTGGGTTTTAGAGTTTCTGGTTTAGGCTTATGCTCTTGTTTGGGCTTATTATTCTCAAAACGAGGTTTTACTGTCTTTTCTGTTTTATTTTCAACTGCTTTTTCAGCAGAAATAGTAGTAGAAGTACTTATTTTCTTTTTCTTATTCTTATTTTTTTTCTTAGGTTGATCAAAGCGGGTTAAACTATCTTGTCCCATTGCATTTTGAAATGTTTTTTCAACCGTTTCTTTTTCTTCTTCATAAACAAAATCTTCTAAAGTACCCACTTTTTTACCTTGTTTATTTAAAGCTAAAATTTCTTTTACTTCATTTACCTTAAGCATATGCCAAATAGCCATATTATCAGGATAAGCAAACCACATTAATTCTTTAAATATATCAATTTTTTGACAAGCAGCTTCTCCTCTATCTGTTTGTAGTTTAGTTTCCATATCTGGAAAATCTTTCAAAGCATCCATATAGGTATCTAGCTCATAATTTAAACAACATTTGAGTTTACCACATTGTCCTGCTAATTTTTGAGGGTTTAAAGAAAGTTGTTGATAACGAGCTGCTGAAGTATTTACACTTCTGAAATCAGTTAACCAAGTGGAACAACATAATTCACGACCACAAGAACCTACACCTCCTAAACGAGCTGCTTCTTGACGAAAACCTACTTGCTTCATTTCGATACGAATTTTAAATTCAGCTGCGTAGTCTTTAATTAATTGTCTGAAATCTACTCGATCGTTAGCTGTATAATAGAATGTAGCTTTAGACCCATCTCCCTGGAACTCAATATCTGATATTTTCATTTCTAGATTTAAAGCAATGGCTAGTTCACGAGCTCGAACTTGAATTCCTGCTTCTCTATTACGTGCTTCTTGCCAAATATCAATATCTTTTTGCGAAGCTTTTCGATAAATTTTTGGTATTTCACCTGTAGGATCTGTTCCTTTTTTCTTCATTTGTACTTTAACTAGTTCACCTGTTAAAGTAATGATTCCTACATCATGTCCTGGATTAGCTTCCGTAGCTACTATATCACCAATAGAAAGACTTAGTTTTTCAGGGTTTTTAAAAAATTCTTTTCTACCATTTTTAAAACGAACTTCTACACAGTCAAAAGGCTCTTGTCCTCCTGGAAGAGACATATTAGAAAGCCAATCAAAGACTGTTAATTTATTGCAGCTATCAGTGCCGCAAGTCCCATTATTTTTACACCCCTTAGGAGAACCTGAAGAAGTTGAACAATTACTACATGCCATAATCTTGAGTATATATTGGTCATCTCATTTTGAAGTGAGACTAGTACTGCCAATTTAGTTTTGTGTGTAAAGATACAATTTTTAAGTACCAAAAATCAAATGACATTTTCCAAAATAAAAAAACCTGTTGGATTTATAATTCAACAGGTTTTTACAAAGTTTATTTTTTATTTTTAGGTTTCTTTTACCGTAATGATATGTACTGGACAGGCTTTTTCTGCCAATTCGCATGCTTCAAAAATAGTATGATCATGTGATTTTAATGTATGAAAACCTTTTGTATCAATTGATTTTATTAGAACGGATTTTCCATCTTTTTTAGACATTTGAAATTGTGCTGGTGCAAACTCTACGCAATAATTACATCCAATACATTTATCTCTTTGCAAAGTTATGATAATCATTATGCTTCTACAATTTTATACAATTTATCTGATAGGCGTATTCTAAAAGGTAATTTAAATGTACAACTATCTCCTTTTGTTGCTTTATCAGCTAGCAAATCATTTACATACATTTCTTCAATAATCATTTCCTGAGCTCCAGTACTTGGTCCGGTTATTAAAATTTTATCTCCCTTTTTAATGTCGTAAGCTTCAATTTTAAATTCACCAATACTTGCTTTTGGAAAATAGTGCATTCCTTTTCCTACATATACTTTTTTTGCGTTGCATTACTTCCTGAATCTTTGCTCCATTCTCCTAATTTTTGACCTAAGTAATAACCGCTCCAAAAGCCACGATTATAAACAGTTTCTAATGCTTCCATCCAAGTATTTATTTTTTCCTTAGAAAAGGTTCCGTTATAATAAGCATCTATAGCTTCACGATATGTTCTCGTAACGGTTGCTACATATTCTGGAGCACGACCACGACCTTCTAATTTAAGCACCTTTATTCCTGAATCAATTACTTGATCTAAAAAATCTATTGTACATAAATCTTTTGGTGACATCATATACTCATTATCAATTTCGATTTCAAAACCTGATTCTTGATCAATAACAGTATATTTTTTACGACAATTTTGTTTACAAGCTCCTCTATTAGCAGAAGAATTATGGGAATGAAGGCTCAAGTAACATTTACCTGAAACCGCCATACACAAAGCGCCATGTCCAAAGATTTCAATTTCTACTAAATTACCACTTGGTCCTTTTATTTGTTCTTTCTCAATTAATTCAGTAATTTTTTTTACTTGACGTAAACTTAACTCACGAGATAAAACGATGGTATCTGCGAACATTGCATAGAACTTTACAGTTTCTATATTTGTAACATTCAACTGGGTTGAAATATGAACTTCCATACCAGCTGTTCTAGCTGTCATAATTACAGCTTGATCTGAAGCAATTACAGCTGTGATTCCTGCTTCTTTAGCTTTTGTTATTAATGTTTTGACGATTGATAAATCATGATCATAAATAATTGTATTCAATGTAAGATAGGTTCTTACATTTTTTTCTTGACAACGACGAGCAATTTCAGGTAAATCATCTAATATAAAATTTACAGTAGCACGAGCGCGCATGTTTAATTGCTCGACACCAAAATATATTGAATCACAACCATTATCTAAGGCGGCCTGCAAGGATTCAAAATTTCCTGCGGGTGCCATTAATTCTATTTTACCTGAACTTGTCATTATTTTATAATTTTATATAATTTATCTGATGGTCTCACTTTAAAAGGTACGTTCATCGTAATTTTATCACCTATTTTAGCAATAGAATTAGGTTCACCATTTACAAACATATTCTCTACTATAATTTCCTGATTACCGGTAGTTGGTCCTGAAATAAGAACTTTATCTCCTAAAACGATTTGATCTGCCTCAATTAAAAATTGTCCTACTTGTGTTTTTGAATAGTAATGATTACCTTTTCCTATTAATATTTTTTTAACTGCTATACGCTGTCTTATATTCTTAGATTTTTGATCATTTTCAGTCGCTTTTGCTAAAGATGTAGCAGTAAGTTCTCCTGATTTTTTAAATTTTAAGGCTTCTGATTTTCCTTTACGAAATATTTTATTACTGTTTTGAATTCCTTTTCTTAAAAGAACCTGTTCTTCTAGAGGTAAATGAGTTGTATCTAAACATTCTACTGAACAGCAATTTTCCATTTTTTGAGCACAATCATCACATTGGATAAACAATAAATGGCAGCTATCATTTGCACAATTTGTATGGTTATCACAAGGTGTGCCGCATTGATGACATTGTGCTATAATATCATCTGTAATTCTTTCTCCTAAACGATGATCGAAAACAAAATTTTTACCAATAAATTTACTTTCTAAACCGTGTTCTTTTATCTGACGTGCGTAATTTATAATACCACCTTCTAATTGGTATACATTTTTAAAGCCTTGGTGTTTAAAATATGCTGATGCTTTTTCACAACGTATTCCTCCTGTACAATACATTACTAAATTTTTATCTTCTTTAAAATCTTGTAATTGTTCATTTATAATAGGTAATGACTCGCGAAAGGTTTCTACATCAGGAGTAATAGCATTTCTAAAATGTCCTACTTCACTTTCATAATGATTTCTAAAATCAACTACAATCGTATTAGGGTCATCTAAAATTGTATTAAAATCTTTTGCATTTAAATGAATTCCTTTGTTAGTTACATCAAAAGAATCATCATTTAATCCGTCTGCTACAATTTTGTGGCGTACTTTAACTGTTAATTTAAGAAAAGAATGATCATCATGTTCAACCGCTACATTTATACGAATTCCTTTCATAAAGTCATAAGCTTCTAAAGTATTTCGAAAGGTTTCAAAATTTTCAGCGGGCACACTCATTTGAGCATTAATACCTTCATTAGCTACATAGACGCGTCCTAAAGCATCTAGTTTATTCCAAGCTAAAAATAAATCATTACGAAATTGTTGTGGATCTTGAATACGCGCATACTGGTAGAAAGAAATTGTCAAACGTTGTTTTCCTGCTTGATCAATTAATTCAGCTCTTTCTTCTGCGCTTAAGGTGTTATACAGTTGCATGCTATAAACTTTAAGTGAGATAACTAAACGTGTGATGAATTCTAAATGGAAGAATTCAATGGCAAAGGTATTGATTTTTAGATTATCTCAAAATATTTCCCAGGTAAAGACCGTATTACTCCTTTTAATTCCATATTAAGTAGTAAGGAAGATAATTTAAAAACTGTTAAATCAGAATCAATTGCAATACGATCTAAATGTTCCTTTCCTTGTTTTTGTAAATAATCAAAAATAGATTGTTCATCTTCTGTTAAATTAATAAAAAGTTGTTTTTGTATTGCTTTTGTTGATTTTTTCAAATCCCAATTTAAATGATAAACTAAATCCGCTGTATTTGTTAACAATTGTGCTTTGTTCGTCTTAATCAAATCATTACAGCCTTTACTATATTTATCAGTTACTCTTCCTGGAACAGCAAAAACTTCACGATGGTAATTATTAGCCATTTGAGCAGTTAGTAATGAACCACCTTGTTCCGCACTTTCAATAACTAAAGTGGCTTCTGAAATACCAGCAACTATTCGATTTCTTTTTACGAAGTTTTCTCTATCAGGATTGGTTGTACTAAAAAATTCCGTTATAAATCCTCCATTTTCTTCAACTTTTCGGATATATTTTTTATGAGGTTTAGGGTAAATCTGACTTAAACCATGTGCTAAAACAGCAATTGTTTGTAAGCCACATTCAATAGCACATTGATGAGCTGCTATATCGACTCCATAAGCAAATCCGCTTACAATAATGGGATTAAGAGGTGCTAAATCTTGAATGAATTTTCTACAAAAATCAATTCCTTGAGGTGTTACTTGCCGAGTACCAACAATACTAATGATTTTTGGATTCTCTAAATGAATATTTCCTGTTGTAAATAACAAAACGGGAGCATCATAGCATTCTTTTAATCTGGTTGGGTATAATGAATCTTGAAAATACCATACATTAATAGATTCTTTTAATAAGAATTTTAATTCTTTTTCAGCTTTGGTAAAGGAGTCAGATTTTTTTAAATTTTGTATTAAAAAACTTCCCACTCCCTCAATTTTAGCTAAATGAGTTGATCTTGTTTTAAAGACTTCTTCTGCTGATCCACAATTCAATATCAATCTTTTCGCTATAACGTCTCCTACTCCTTCAGTATTTAAAAGAGCTAAGGCATAAAATAAATCAGTATGTAACATGGCGTATAAATAATAATACTACAAGTTACATATTTTTTTAAATTGTTGATAACATTTGTTAATAAAATTTTTATTTTGGCTTGTAATTTATAATTTTGCTCCTAATTAAATCAGAAACCTTTTGAATTTACTTACTCAAATGCTTATGATTAAAAAGAGATAATTCTGATAGTTGTGGGGTTATCTTTGAAAAATATTATTAAAAATAGATGAATATCGAACACTATATATCCGAGTTACTTTATCGTTACCAATGTGTAATTGTACCTAATCTAGGGGCTTTTTTGACTGAAACTATAACAACTACTGTACAAGAAAATACAACTACTTTTTTTCCTCCTAAAAAAGTGGTTTCTTTTAATAGTTATATAAAAAATAATGATGGTTTATTAGCTAATCATATAGCCCTACAAGAAGGTATAAGTTATATAATGGCCGTTGCTAAATTAGATTCTTTAGTAAAAGAGTGGGAACAAAAGCTATTGAAACGTGAATTCATTATACTAAAAAACATTGGAATTCTGAAATATAATATTGAAAATCATATTGTATTTGAGGCTTTTGAACACACTAATTATTTAACCTCATCATTTGGACTCACGTCTTTAGTATCTCCTTCTATTAAGCGTGAAGTATTAAAATCTATAGTTCCTCAAGAAACTCTTCCAATACTGGAAGAGGAAGAACTAGAGGAAACAACACTTAGTATCATCCCTGAGAAGAAAAATCCTTTCAAGAATTTCTTAAAATATACAGCAATACTAACAGTGGGTGCAGGTGCAGGAACTTTTGGTTATTTAGGTTATCTTGAACAACAAGAACAGTCTAAATCAATACTAGTTCAAAAGGAAGTTCAAAAAGAAGTAGAAACGAAATTACAAGAAGCTACTTTTTTTATAGAAAACCCTGTTAATCTCAGTACTGAAAAAAAAACATTAGCTTTTCATTTAGTAGCAGGTTCTTTTAGAAGTTTATCAAATGCCGAACGTACAGTAAATGAATTAAAAGCTAAAGGTTTTTCTAAAGCTAAAATTATGCCACAAAATGAACAAGGCTTATTTCCAGTTTTTTATGGTAGTTATGCTACTTATACAGATGCTCAACATCAACTAACCACAATTCAAGAAAAAGATAACCCCGAAGCCTGGTTATTAATAAAAAATTTATAATTCACAAAAAAGCCTTCTAAAGTGAAGGCTTTTTTAATTTTTATATAATAAAAACATTATATCTTTGTAAAAAGTTTAAATTATGCATCCTAAATACCCTTCAGAATCTTTAACTGTTATTACCGACTTAGTATTACCTGGTGAAACTAATCCATTAAATAATTTATTTGGTGGTGAGCTTTTAGCTAGAATGGATCGTGCAGCGAGTATAGCTGCTAGAAGACATTCTAGAAGAATTACAGTTACTGCTTCTGTAAATCACGTTGCTTTTAATCGATCAATTCCTTTAGGAAGTGTTGTTACTATTGAAGCAAAAGTTTCTAGAGCTTTTAATTCTTCTATGGAAATATTTTTAGATGTATGGATTGAAGATCGTGAATCAGGTAATCGTACTAAAGCAAATGAGGCAATTTATACATTTGTAGCGGTAGATGAAACAGGCAGACCCGTTGAAGTTCCTCAAATAATACCTGAAACAGAAGAAGAAAAATCAAGATATGATGCGGCTCTAAGAAGAAAACAATTGAGTCTTGTTTTAGCTGGAAAAATGAAACCAGATGAGGCTACAGAATTAAAAGCTTTATTTATACATTAAAAACAAACGCCCAATAAGTTTTACTGGGCGTTTAATTTTTTATAAGATTACTTTAATAAATATTCTTCAATATATCTTATAACAGCTAAACGTTGAAAATCTACATTAGCTTTTTTACGAAAACCATGTCCTTCATCTTTTGCTTCTAAATACCAAACGATATTTCCTTGTTCTTTTAACTTATCACGCATTTGAGTAGCTTCGGATACAGGTACACGAGGATCATTTGTTCCCTGAATAATAAACATTGGTTTTTTAATTTTATTTGTATTATTCATAGGGGAAATTTTATCTAAAAATTCATACATTTTAGGATCCCTCTCATCACCATACTCTACACGACGTAAATCACGACGATAATCTTCTGTATTTTTTTAAAAAGTATTAAAATTAGAAATTCCAACGACATCTACACTGCAACGAATTCTATCAGCATAATGAAAGGCAGTAGCTAAAGTCATATAACCACCATAACTTCCTCCCATAATCATAATTCTATCTTTATCTAAATCTGGTTGTTGAGCAATCCAATCTAGAAGAGCTCCAATATCTTTAACAGAATCTTCTCTTAAAAAACCATTATCTTTGGCTAAATAGGTTTTTCCAAATCCTGATGATCCTCTAACGTTAGGATAAATCAAGGCTATCCCCATTTCATTTGTATAGTAATTATTTGCTCCCAAAAATGTTGCTAAAGATTGTCCTTCAGGACCACCGTGTATATTAATCATAACAGGTCTTTTTCCTGTAAATTTTTTTGAAGCAGGATAATAAAACCCTGAAATACTCATTCCATCAAAGCTTTTCCATTCAACCAGTTTAGGAGTAGACATATCTGATTTTTGCATTTCTCCTAATTCGCTTTCTGTCCAAGGTGTAATTTTACTTGTTTTTAAATTTAATTTATAGACATCTGAAGAAGAATTAGCGGTAGATTGTGAAAAGAAAATATTTTGATTATCATTAGCAAATTTTACTCCATTAATTAATCCTACAGGAAGATTAGGAATTATTCTAAATTGTTTAGTTCTAGTATCCATCAAATACAATTTATGTAATCCTCCTTCATTTGTCATAAAAACTAATTTCGTTTTATCTTGACTAAATTCATATGCTTCTATATCCCAAGGAATGATGCTAGTAAAATATGTAATTTTTTTTGTTTTAATATTAAATGTTGCTAAACGGCGAAATTCATTATCACGATCTGTTGTAAACAAAATTTCATCAGGATTATTTGAAAAACTTGGATTTGATTGTACAATTCCTTTATCAGTTCTATTGGTAATCTGCTCTATTTTATTAGTTGTTGTGTCGAATATCCAAACATGTGATTCATTAGCAGATATACTTTCAGTAATTAAAAGTTTTTTTCCATCTTCTGAAATATCTTCTATATTCCAACCTCCTCCTTTTACTTCTAGAACTAATTTTGTTGATGTGGAATTATTAGGATTCATATAATAAATATCACGATCAGCCCCATTTCGTTTGGTTGAAGAATAATAAAATCCTATTCCATTTTTTTCCCAAGTTACATTTCCGTTTTGAGAACGTCCTCCATCTGTTAATAAAGTTGACAGTCCTGTTTTTAAATCTAACTTATAGAGTTGTCCAAATTCGTTTCCTCCTATATCACGACTATAAATTAAATATTCTCCTTTAGTTGGTTCATAAGATGCACTAGAAATAGGTTCTTCAAAAAATGTAATTTGTTTTCGAGCACCTAAAGGTTGTATGATTTTATGTAATTGATTTGTTGAACCGAAACGAGTAGAAATTATTATCTCCTCTTTTATTGGATGTATTGCTAATAAACCTGCTCCTCTGGATTCAGTATATTTTTTTACTTTTTGAGCTAATTCTTTTGAGATGGATGAAATATTTTCAGTAATCAAGTTTTCATTAGGTAAAACTTGATTTTTTTTATCCTGTGCTATCGTGTTCATTACCAAAGGGAGTAATAACAACTGGAATGATAATTTTCTCATATTTTATAATGATTGATCTTTTTTAAAATTAATAATATGCTGTTTTATTTCGAGGTTTTTTTAATACCTTTATTGATCAAATAAATCCCAAGAATAACAATAACTACGCCTATTCCTAATGTAATTGTAAAGGGTTCATTAAAAATAATATCTCCTAATATTACAGCAACAATGGGATTTACATAAGCATAAATACTACTTATTTCAGTAGGTAAATGTTGTAATGCGTATACCAGTGCTATAAAAGTAGTAATGGAGCCAAATACAACTAAATAAACAATAGACCACCATGCTTGTGATGGTATTTGAAACAAACTAATAGAAGTTCCTGTAGCACCTGTATATGCAAATAGTAAAATACTAGAAATAAGCATTTGTAATCCTAAACTAAAATAAGGGTTAAAATTTTTTGCTTTCTTTTTAGTGTACATACTACCTATAGCCCAAGTAATAGTGGCTAAAACAGAAAGTAAAATCCCAAATTGAAAATCAGGTCTAATAAAATCAGCTAAATAATCAGAAAATACTACACATACTCCACTAAAACTTACTAATAATCCTAGAACAGCTAATTTTGATAATCGCTCACCATTAAAAAAACTGATAATGACTATCCATAACGGGAAAATAGCCCCAATTACGGCACCTAAGCCACTAGAAATATATTTTACTCCCCAGGTACTAAGTCCATTACTTAAAACAAAGTTTAAAACACTCAAGATTAAAATAGTACGCCACTGTTTTGCTTTAGGCCATGGCATCTTTTTAAACCAAAAATAACTTATATAAATAAAAGCTGCTATAAACTGTCTTATAGCTACTAATTGCAAAGCAGGCATTGCTTTTACTCCTTGTTTAGAGGCTAACCAAGTTGTACCAAAGAAAAAAGAAACCCATATAAGGGCTAAAACTGGTAATCCTAAGGATTGTATCTTTTGAATTAGTTTCATTAATAAAGATCTAGATTAAATTCATATGGTAATTTTTCTATTAATAAGGTAGAATCAATTATTTTACCTTGTGTATCTGAATTAACAAATTTCGGTATTTTTAAATTGTTTTGCACCGCTTTGTCTGTGTAGTATTCTTTTCGAGTGGGATGAAAAGGAGCTACAGCATTAAATACATTTCCCCATACTGTATTAGAATATATCATCTTCTCAATAATTTGTATACAATCTGTTTGAGAAATCAAATTTACTGCTGCTTCTGGATTTTCTAAATTTTCTTTTCCTGCTAAGTATATCACAGGGTGTCTATCTTCACCTATTAAACCTCCTAAACGCAAAATAGTTGTTTTAAATTTCTGATTTTTTTGTAATAATTGTTCTACTTTTAATAATTGTCGTCCTGCTTCGGTACTAGGAATAACAATATCTTTTTCAGTTATTGTAACCTTTTTAAAAGTATCTCCATACACAGAAATAGAACTTATAAAAAGTACTTTAGAAATATTAGAAGTTTCTATATAAGGAATAATTTTTTGAATTTTAGCAATAAAATTTTCATCATTATTTTTCCTTAACTTAGGTGGTATCATAATAATAAGAAGATCTGATTCTTTTAAAAATTCTGAAATGTTTTCTGTAACCCTATTCTCAAACAATTGAATTAAATAAGGTTGTATTTTCAATTTTTCTAAAACCTCTAGTTTATTTACAGATGTGGTAGAACCTTTTATTGATAGTCCTTTTAAAACTAGATTTTCAGCTAGTGGTAATCCTAACCAACCACAGCCTAATATTGAAATTGTGTTGTATTTATAAATCATTATTTAAGATTCTCTTTTAACTAAAATATAAAAATCATGATCAAGAACTCTATATCCTTGATCATATAAAAAATAATAAACATTACCTGTTTTAGTAGTATATATAGAAGTAAAATACTCAAATTCAAAGCCTTTACTCATTAATTTTGTCCTATTAATTTTCGTCTTACCTTCTAAATTAAGTTCACTTAATATCCTATAATTTTTCCGGAGTTTATTATTAATATTACGCATTAAATTAGTACTATCTTTATTCATTCGATTGTTATAAGCATTACGACAAGCATCACTACAAAATTTCTTATCTTCACGACCCATAAAATTTTCATTACATTCTAAACATTGTTTCATATCTACTCCTATTTTCTAATTATTTTTAGAGATATCTTCCTTAAAAAATTATTTAAAATATTAATTTATACTTTTCCAGAAACTTAATTCATTTAGAATCATTATCTTTTCTATATCTTGGGATAAATAAGAGGAAAATAGATATAAAAAATAATTTTCACATCTAATCCAGTTATTATACTATTATTAAGTTTCCCTTGATAATACAAAGCTTATTTTATACGGGTCGATGATTACAGTCCCATACATAATCCTATGCTTTTATAACAAGCATGTCTTCTATTAATCCTAATTTAAATCACATAAAACTATTTATAGGACTATCTGCGCAATAATATATTATTTATTTAATAATCTAACCAAGATGATAGCATCAATTTAGTTTCTCGATAGATAAATCAGAAGCCATTTTTTCTCATTGATGTGGAAAACTTTGAAAAATATCTTTATCCACCCTATTAACACTTCATTTGAAAGATTAGGATCAAAATATAATTGACATATGGAAAGTTTTAGTATTTCCAGTATTATATTTTTTTGAACATAAAGATATTAAAAAAAACATTTGTAAGCGACAACAAATAATTACAATCGATAATAAATAATTGATAACCGAATCATTATGAAAAACTTATACAAATTTGCAATGTTAAACAAATGAAACTAAACTGTTTTTAAAACTAATACAAATATTTAAAATTATAAACGCCATGAATACATTAAGAAACAAAGTACAATTAATTGGACACGTAGGACAAGAACCTGAGATTAAAATTCTTGAGGGAGGACGAAAATTAGCTAAACTAACATTAGCGACTAATGAAGTTTATTATAATGAAAATAAAGAAAAAAATTACTGATACACAATGGCATTATATTACTGCTTGGGGTAAAACAGCTGAAATCATTGAAAATTTTGTAACTAAAGGAAAAGAAATAATGGTAGAAGGAAAAATTACGTATAGAAATTGGGAAGACAAAAACGGAGAAAAACGTAATTCAACAGAAATCATCATAAATGAATTGTTGCTAATAGGAAAATAAGGCACTTCATTTTATGAAAATTCCTTACAATAGTAAACCATATAATCTTTAGTTATTGTAAGGAATTTTAATTATTTTTAATTTGTCAATATTAGGCTGATTGCGGGTTCAAAAACTCGACTTTTTGAAGTTGGATCTATTATTTTTTTAAATTCTTTATACCAAGTTCCTCCGTAATAAGTATAAGTAAAATCTTTTTCTACGAAATTATAAAAAAGTAAGGGAAAATAAATAGTTTGTGTTTTTAAGCTACCATCAATAGCTGTGGTATTTTTAATCCATTTATTTTTTTCTATTAGCAAACGTTCTACAGCAACAAATAGACCTTCTTTTGGAAATACTAAATTACGATCAGAAATATCAAAATAAGACTTACGACTTCCTTGTTTAACTTGAACAACTAAATCTTTAGTCAATAATTCTTCACCAGGTAATCCATCTGGTTTTACTGTATAAAAATGTATCTTCACACTAGCGGTTTCGATATTACTTTCTGTAAACAATCCAATTTTTTTTAAGTATCTATTTTTCTTCACCTTAGAATCATAAGGAAAATAAATAGCGTCTATTTTAGGTCCATTTTCAAATGCTTGAGCAATACCATTTGCCATGGATAATTCAAAAGTTCTAGTTTCTTTTTTATTAATGATAACTACTTCATTAAGTTGATAAGTGGTTGAAATCATTTGTACTGTTTGAATAGCAGAAGATGATAATATCTTTTTTTCATAACCTAAAGCTGAAAAAACAATCATTTTTTCTTCTTTTATAGGTAAATAAAAACTTCCGTCTTCATCCGTAGTTGCTCCTATTTTTTCATTTTGTACTCCAATATTTACATAAGGAATAGGATGATTATTAACATCTACTACTTTTCCTTTTATTTGAGCAGTAGCTATAGTTCCAATTAGGAAGAAGAGCTTAAAAATTTTATTCATAAATTAATTTATTGTATCAATAATTTACTGATAGATTTGATTCTTTTTAGGGATAAAAGTACAATTATCTTAGTCATAACATTATAAAAATGATTTTTAATGTGTTAATTATAAAATATACTTATTCCAAATCAAGATAAATTTTTGTTCTTTTTTATTAATTTTAGAATATTAAAATTATTAAATACAATTTTGAAGTTCCTATATATTAATAATTCATCTTTTTTATAATTCAAATTACAATTTATTCTATTAGTATTACTCTTTAGCTTTTCTAACCTATAAATTCCTAAAATTTTATACTATAAGAATTTTATGTTTTTTTATTCATGAAATATTCTAAAACCTCTAGCAGCTTGTTTTATTTACACAGTTTTTTTGTAGTGTTATCTATATTCTAACATATTTGATCTATAAAATAAAAACGGCAAAAGCCGTTTTTATTTTTTCTTTACAATTCTAGATTTGTGTATATAACCTTGTTCTCCTATTGTAGTTTCAATTAACCACCAATCTTTATCATTTTCATCTAAAATAAAAATTTCTGTTCCTGTATTAATTTTACCAATAATCTCTGAACTCGAACTTTTACCTTTTCTTAAATTTGTATAACCATCTTTATCATAAATTCTAAAAACTTCATTTTTAGAGTCCGAATCATATATTAAAGTAGAAAAATCTTTTAATTTTGAAAAATTATAGAAATCATTATTAATTAATAACTTTAAAAAAAATGGTTTTCTATTGAAATATGTATATAAAAAATCAGTATTACCAGACGTACATAATTCATTAAGCAAAAAAGCAATAACATATTCTTTTTTTTCATATTCATTTCCTTTTTCATCAATGGTATTGACAATATCTGGAATTGTATTAAAAAAATCACCTTCGATACTATCTGAAAATGAATTAATTCTTTGATTTTTATATTTTATTTCTCTTATCTTATTAATCATTGATTTTCTTAATATGTATTTTTGATCTTTATAATCAAAAATTAAATCATTTACATCTATTTTATTATTGAAATCAATTTTTTTAAATACAAATTCCAAAACTTCATCATCACCTATATAATCAAAATTTTTAACTAACGAAATTAATAGATCAGGCCTATGATTTTTAAGCCAATTAAAAGATACAGAATTATTATTGATTATGAATTGATTATAATGAAAAAGTAATTCACCTTCTATTTCTTCATTTTCTCCTTCTACATATATTAGACATTTGTCTTTTATAACTATTTCAGGCATCAAATCTTTTTGCAATACAATCACATTTCTGTATTTTTCAATATCCCAGCCATAAACTACTTTAATTCTTTCTATAAAAAATTTTAAATTTGGTTTAATAAATCCACGTTTTATTATTTTTTCTTCAATTAGAGAAGCATTTTTATTTATAAACTCTTCAAAATTTACTTGCATTTCTCCATCCTTAAAAGTATTATTTCTATATTCAATTTTTTGATTATTATCTTTTTCAACCATATCATTGTTGTTATTATTGTCTTTGCATGACATTATTACTATTGTAATTACTATTAAATTCAAAAAGTTTATAATATTCCTGTCCATTTTATTGTACCTATTTTGTTATTGTTCCATTGTTCTTCTTTAACTTTTCTCTCTTCTAGAATAATTCTTACCGGCTTATCATCCTTTAAGGGTAAATCATTTAAAATATTTAGTAATTTATTTACTATACTAGTATCTTTTCCAGTAACTGTTGTTAAACAACCAATCGCAAATTTAGGAGAATATTGATGAATCGCTACACCATCTCTATTTCCGTCTGGACCTTTTATTGATGGAGATTTTCCATCAGAACTGATATACATTTTATAACTTTGTCCTGGAGTAGCTGGTATTAAATAATATTCCCCAGGAGGGGTCTCATTTCCTGTTCCATATCTTTTATCAGAATGCTTTCCATATTTCTCCTTATCACCATGTGCATCTCTAGAAAGGAAAGTTGTAAAATCTGGATTAGGTAAATCCTCTTTTCTTTTTAATTTTTTAAATGTATCTAAAGTCATATTCAAATAAACGTCA
This sequence comes from Flavobacterium oreochromis, assembly GCF_019565455.1. Taxonomy (NCBI): domain Bacteria; kingdom Pseudomonadati; phylum Bacteroidota; class Flavobacteriia; order Flavobacteriales; family Flavobacteriaceae; genus Flavobacterium; species Flavobacterium oreochromis. Next base: position 1,116,059 of record NZ_CP067377.1, on the reverse strand, counting down.
GTTTTATAAACAAGCCAACTTGATATATATTTAGACCCTTTTCCTGAAATGAATATTACGGTTCCTTTTTCATTATTTTTATTTAAGGATTTTCCTAACCTACATTCATCAATTTTAAAAACTTCTGAAGTTGATCCGTCAAATATTTTTTTCTTTTCTTCGTGATTAGTAGAACATTTACCATCCCTCCCAGTAACACTCGTATTTTTACCAACTTTAGGGCAAATTTTATTTATAACATCTTTAGTTAAGTTTGATGAAGTATTTAAACTTTTCCACTTCCAAAATGCCATCGAAGACAAAACAGCAATAGAAACATTACTTACCACTAAATCAGGATTAGAAATTATATCAGCTCCTTCTTTCTTAGTATAAGTATTTGCATATTCATACGCAGATCTACCTGTTAGTTGTAACAATCCTTTCCCCCTAAAATTCCATCCATCATTCTCTTGACTATTACCCAATTCTTTACCTTTACTAAATTTATGGCTATATGCCCAGTTAGCAATTTTTTTCTGATTTTCTAAAGTTACTGCAGGGAGGGCAGGTTTTAATTCTTCTCTTCCCCATTTTTTAGCATTAATTTTACCTTCTTCACTTTGAAAAGCACTAAATTCTTTTATTAGTGATTTCCAATACCAATTAAAATTCTCTCCACTCTTCACATGTAATCCAGATCCAGATTCTATACGTGCTTGAGCAAAGAAATGTGCTTTGTTCCAGCAGGTATTCATATTTAATTCTTTCATATATTTTGAGTATATCGTAGCTACTTTTGTAAGAGTAGCTTGATCAGCATCTGTAAAAATTTGTTTTAATTCAATGGCTGTAATATCTTTATCGCAATTAGGACATTTGCCATCATTTCTTTTTTCTTCTTTTTTATTTACCTGATCGATTCCTACTAATACTGGACTTTTTTCTTTTGAAATTTGAACGGTATGGGGCTTATCTCTTTTAGCTTTTCCGAAGCTCTCTGCCCAATCCCACATTTCGCTAAAACCATCTGAAAGACTACTTAATAATCCTTTTTCTTCTTTTTTACTCGCTGGTTTTTGTTCTGCTGGTGAGCCTTTGGCTTTTTTTATTTGATGTGTACTAGAACTTGATGTTATTTCTCTTGGTGTGGAATGTGGATTTTTTATTTCTAGGTTTTCACTGGCATGTTTCTTTTTCTTATAATATTCTACTGTTACATAAAATTCTAGTTCTTTTATATCTGACTCCCCTTCCAAGGCTTTTTTATTAATGCTTGTGTAAGGGTAAATTCAGCTACTGCTTCTCCATATTTGTTTACTCTTGATTTTTTGGTATCTATTATTTTGTTTGAATCTTTATGCCCTGATCCTTTAGCATCGTCTTCCCATAGGGTAAATATTACTTCTTTATTCAACATATTGATACAATGAGCTTTTGCTCGTAGTTTTTCCGTAAAACTAAAAATATTACCTTTGTTATCATCTACGTAGTGTAAGTCTATTTTTCCTATTTTAGGGGTTCTATTCCCTTTTGGTTTTATTATTAATCCTCCTCCTTCGGGTTGATGTAGGTATCCTTCTAAACGATAGGTTTCTCCTATTGAGGCTTCACCAAAGGTAAAACTACTATCGCCTTTTTTCTTTATATGAGTAGTGGTAAATTGTCCATTACTTCTTTTCTTGAACAGTTCCCAAGTGACTTTTTCTGCTTGTCTTTCCGATGTAGGGGTAGTTGGATACCATTCTTCTATATGATAGGTATATTTTTCACCTACTATGGGAGATACGTTTCCAGACATTACTGAAACTCCTTTTTTCATAATAAATCTATTTTTTTATTACCAAGCTTCGTTACTATTGTTTGTGGTTTCTTCTTGATATTCTTCAAAATTTATAATAGGATTGTACAGATGTTGTTGACTTGGATTGGCTTTTGCAACATCTTCTTTACTGGTTTGACTTTCTTGACCATGTTTAAAAATGGTAATTTTACCTCCTGTACTACACATTAGTTCTGAAAGTTCAGTTACACACTTTTTATCTAAAATCTTTACTTTATCATAGGTTTTAGTCCATTTACCAGCTGCTGAAAAAGAACAAGGTAAATATCCTCCTGAGGTAGGTTTTAGTTTGCATTGACCAAAAGGTTGTGCTGGTGGATCTAATTGAAGGTCTTCTTCTGTTACAGCTAGATAATCTGATGAGCCTTCTGAATCGTTCCAATAGTGTTTTGTTTGGCTTGTAACTTTAAATGATGGAAATTGAAAGCCTTGATTACATTGACATTGGCCTTTTTGTACTACAAAATGTTTTCCTTCGTGTGGACTGGAAGTTGATGTTTGATTACTGCTCTCTGCCGTTTTTTTCTCTGATTCTTTCTTTAGCGTTTCTTCAACTTGGCTAACTGAAACCATATCAGTAGTATTAGATCTAATTTCTGAACTCTCTTGTTGTTTCATATAAGGAGGCTCGTTTGGTATGAGTAGTTCTTTTCCTTCAATAACTTGAGGTCCTAATAAATCATCTAGGCGACAATATAGGTTATGATATGCTCGAAGGTGGTCTCCATCTTTTACTCCAAATTTTTCTGCAACGGATGAAAAGGTATCTCCTTTTTGTACTATATATTTTTTCATATACAGACTTTATTTAGTTTAGTTTTTTCAGTGTTTTTAGTTTTTGTTAGCCTAGATTTAATGTATGTTTCATATAGACTACTTCATTATTTGATAGTATTACTTGACCTTGTGCTTTTATCAGTTCTTTGTTTTGTTTGGAAGTGTAATACGTTAGTTCTATTTCTGCTATCCAATCTGATGGGGTTTCTTCTTGAGTTTGTCTTGTTTCGTTAGGGTATTCAATAACTTTTCTTCGTAATATTTCTTGAAAGCTATTTCCTTCTATATAATTTGATTTGATTGTCGTTTTTATATAGTCTGAATTTTCAAAATCATATTGAGTGCTAAAATTACATTCTACATTATAGGAATTGGGATGAAAGTAGAAATAATCTTTTTTATCTTCTTGACTAAACCAACTCATATTAGGAAATAAAATTTGATATAATAATGTTGAACAGTAACTTTTTAGAAGTGTTTTTTTGTCTATTAAATTCCTCTCGAATTTATTAATATATTCTTGATTTATTTCTCCTGTATAATAATCTAATAGTGCTGATTTACTTTTTTTGAATCTAGCTATTATTGCTGAATGATTATTTATATCTATTATTTGCCCTTGTGGTCGTATGGTAAATTCTATTGGATAAATTGTTTTTATACAGGCTAATGATAGTAGAGTGATTTTATCTTCTGATAACTCATGGTCTTTTTTTCTAAAGGACACTATATAGCCGTTTTTATTGTCTATTATTTCTATATCAATACTGGAATGTATTGTAAAGGTGTCTGATGTAATTTCTTGAATTGTTTCTTCTACATCATATTGTTTTTTGTAAAAATTTTTAGGTAGGTAATACAAAGGTAAATTACTAAGAGGCTCTGTTTTTTTTCAAATTCTAGAAGCTTTTCAAGCTCTTCAATGGAGGGTAGTAGTATTTCTTCTATCCCTTTTAAATGATTATACTCTATTAGGTATTTTTTTTTACAATAGGTATTATGATGGCGTCTAAGTGCTTGATGGCTAATACCTATTTCTTTTGCTATTGATTCTAGCGTATCACCTTTTTTAACTTTGTATCTGGACCAATTGTTATTCATAGTTTCAAATATAAAAAATTAGACCTTAATTACACCTTGTGTTTTATTATTTTTTATTTATTTTATTTTCTAACATTTTCATAATAATTAAATATTTACCAACATAATTTATTAATTCTTATCAATATTAAGGTTTTATTGTTTTTTTAGCTTTTTAGATAATGTTTTTTTAGGAGGAGGATAAACTAACAATAAGAAAAGACAACCTTGTTAGGTTTTTTTATTTTGCTTTTTTATTGTTTTTTCTTATTTTTGTAGGAAATTACATGTGTTATTATGATTTTTTTAACAGATATTACAGTTGTAAATTGCTTTCAAATTTTTGTACCTTTGTGATATATCACAACTCGAAACCCTTTTAATCAGTTTTTTTATTTGTTGTGAATTGCTTTCAAATCTTGATATTTTCATAATGAATTATAATCTCTGTTAAGAGAGGAAATTGAAAATCAAAATACTTTTGATGTTTTTTAAAAAGTACAATTAAATTGGTTAATGAAGTTTTTTATTTTTTGGATAAGAACTTGATTGACCATTTTTTTGTTAATATTCTTTTTACGATTACTCTATTTTATCAAAAAACACTATTGTCTAAACTTTATTTCATCTTTTTATGAAATATTTAATATAATAAACATAACAGAAACAAAGGGTTTATAATTGATAATAAATATGGTTCGTATGTTTTTTTAATAAATTTTTAATTATAAAACTAAAGTTTTTATATTAACGGCTAGGACAAACAAAAAAATGTTTGTCCTTTCCTTTACTTTTACAGAGGTTAAACAATATAGATAAAATGTGAGGGCTTTATTTAGTTACTCTTGTTATGGTACCTAATCTATCTAATTTAAGTTTCCAACAGTTAGATTTAATTTGGATTCCTTCTATGGAATTTTCCATTTTATTAGAGGTTGTGAATTCCATTTTATTAATAATAGATGTTGCTACTTCTGCTTTAATAAAAAAGCATTGCTTTCCAGAAGAGCTTACCATTTTATAAATCCTATTAGTTTGTTGTTTTGTTAGATTTTTAAAATCAACAAGATCAGGATTTTCTACTTCTTCTAATGTAGGAACAAATACTAAATCTTGAGGAGATAAAGCAAAAACTAGAGTATTACCCATTTGATTTTTTTCGGAAACTGCTGGCAACCCTTGTTTTAAAGTTTCTAAAACGTCATTAAAGGGAATTGTTTCAAAATAGCGATTATTTTCTTGATCTTTATAAATAGCAAAAAACAGATTAGTTCCTTTTTCTGCTTCTACATATTTATTTTTTTATTTCCTTTAGTTCCTAAAGGAAATTTTACTCCTTCTTCATAAATACGTATTTTATAAATGGGTTTATGAGCAAAACCATCATTATATTGTTCGATAGTAGTGTTTAATTCTTCTATCCCTTCTGGTGAAAAAGCTAACTCAGGAGTTCCTTTATATTCTAAATAGTTTTTAAGTATTTTTTGAATTCCTGTATCTGTAATTTTTTCAATAGATTTTAAATCTACAGTGGTATCTAAAAATTTACGAGTTGCTGTTAAAATTTTTCCTTTTGCTGGTATTTTATAGGACAAATATACTTTTCCTGAAATGGTTTCTTTATGTAATGGTTTACGAATTGCCCAGTTATCTCCTTTAGTCTGTCTTATTTTTACTTTTTTCCCATTTTCATTATACTTTTCGTAATAATTTACTGTTTTGTTTATAATCCTTAAATTTTGTTTAAAGGAAGGAATAATAGATTCTAAAACTTCTTTAGTTTCTTTTGTAAAATCTTTCCAAGGTTTTATAAAAACCCAATTATAATTAGTTTGATCATGATCATTGTATTTTTTTTGACACAACTGTGCTCTTATCTCAAGACGTGATTTTTGAAATATTTCGCGGTAACATTGTTTATCTATTTTAATCTTTTTATTTTTTCCACCTTGTATATTCTGATTGTTCATATAATTAATATGATTACGAGTTATACAAGCTATTATGATTGCATCTAGTGCATGATGACGATGATCTAACTTTTTTTTATGAAATCCTTTTGCATATTGATCAGGTACAATAGGAATCATTTTTTGCTTTTGTTCACTATAAGTGGTAAATAAGTTAGTATTTGTTATACTGTTTAATCTGTCAAAACGATGAAGTAATAAATCGTTCCAAATATCATTAAGTTCCCAATCATTTTTAAGAGCTCTGATCATTTTTCCTGAAACAGATAGTACATTTATTGAGTTTAAACCATTATCTGTACCATCTTGTTTTCTTACTATTTTAGACAATAATTGCATAACATACTTACTTATGTAACGTGTGTCATTTAGTTGTCTTTCCACCATTTCTATAGGAAGCTCTTCTAGTAAAAGAGTTTTTCTTTTGGCTTTATTTTTTGCATAATAGGTATTAACAAAATTTAAATATTGTTCTGGACTTAATAATCTTATTGTTTTACCTTCTTGTAAAGTAATTTCTCTTATTTCATGATTGTTAATAAATTCATATCCTAATTGATTATTTTTTAATCTATTTATTTCTGTTTCGCATATTACTTTATTTGATAAGCTATCATCATAATATTTACTTCTAGGTATAATATGTTCTACTTCATAGTCAGAGGTAAATAGTTTACTTAAAGGAATGATTTGACCTGTATAAGGTGATTTATATTTTTCTTCTAGCCAGTGTACATAATATTGTAGTTGCTTTTTAGTAGGTTGGGCTATATTACTAATTTTAAGTATATCTTCATCTATGTCTATTCCTGAATTTAAAACACTTTCTTCAAATATTTTAAGAATTTCTTGATGCTTAAGAGCGTTAGGTCTGATATTTTCAATTCCTTGATTAAATAACTCTGTAAGAAGTGCTTTTATTCTGGTATTTGTTGATTCGTTTTTTATATTAGTACTTGATAATTTTCTACGTTTATCAATAGGATTTTTTAAGTCTTTTCCTAATTCAATATGTATTTCATTAAAAAAATCTTTTTCTCCTCCTCCTTTTTTTAACCATATATCTCTTACTACTCGAAGGGTTTCTGTTATTACTTGTTCTACAATAGGGTTTCTTAAAGCATGTTGCTTAAAGTTTTTTAGAAAAGTATCTATATCTTGAGGGGACTGCCATTTTTCAATTTCAGTACTTTCATTATGAGTATTATATACTATATATCCCGCTAACCAAAGGGGTAAGTTTTTAAAATCACTTTCTTTTGAAAAATGAATTGTTTTTTCTCTAACTAAAGTAGAAATGGTATTATCTTCTTCCCCATTAATTATAGATTGAATTTTTTGTTTTGTAGCTGTATCAATAGTATCATAATTCCAGTACTTGCCTACTCTCATTAATGGTAATAATTTATTGATTGCTTTTAAAGAATAAATAGCATAATCATTTTTAAAAGGGGGAATTCTTTTAAAACTATTAACAAAAAGCTTACTATCAATATTATTTTTTAGAGCAAATTTTATTAAAGCTTTTTCATATTGTTTTTTGTCTGTTACTGAATAAATAATATGCCAGAGATTATAAAGTTTTTCTTTGCTTAAGAAATTACTTTCAATATTATTAATCCTATCTAGTTTACTTTTTATCAAAAAATAAGTTTCTCCACAGGGATAGCTTTTTGATTCATCTTTTTCATGATCATATACATAATTCCAACGATATTCTTTTATCTTGATTTTAATTTGTTTTGGTTTTAAATCCGGAAATTTTGTTCTTATTAAATATTCTAAAATTCCTTTATGATCAATTTCTTTTTTATTCCATAAGAATTCAAAAAGATCTTCAAAATCTTTCTCATTAGTAAGAAAAAGATCAGTACAATTATCACTAGATAATTTTTCATATATCTTAAGATTTTTTATCCATTGCCATAACCGAAATTCTTGAAATAATGGATGAGATTTAGAAACTGCTGGAATAAATTCTGCAATTTTTTTACCTTCTTTTTTAAATATTCTACTTTCATAAGTACATTTCCCTATGTTATATTTTTGCGTTTTTAGAGGGCGTTGATAGTATAAAATATCATTAATAAATAAGTGGGCAATGTCTTTATTTTTAAGTATACTTTTATATATTTCATTTTTAGGATATAGTTCTTCTATACAAGCCTTATATAGTTTAGAATTATTAAGTTCTTTGTGATATTCTTTTTGTTTAGTAATAATCTGTTGAAGTTCTTCTTTATAAAAACTTCTATCAATGGTTCTTATAAAAGCTCCTTTTATTTTAAGATTTGGATTATTAAGTAAGGCATCATAAATATAAACTCCAAGGGTTTTCCCTGATGCTTGAATTTCATTTTCAGTTTTCTTTTTAAGTAGAGTCCAATCTCCTTCACTAGGAGCTCTAAAACTTCTTTTTTCTTTTCCTTCTCTGTCTTTTTTTATAGAGCCATCTTGATTTAAATCAGTAGTTACAATAAAATCTTTTACTTTTCCTTTCCAGTTAAATAAAGGTATTTTACTTTCTCGTCTATAAGTCCAACCGTTTTCTAAATTAATACTGTACCATATTTTATCATTTCCTTCTTTAGCTTCATCTGGTATAACTTCTATAACTTGTAAAGAATAATATTCTACTTTTTTATTAGGTATATTTTGTTCTTCTTCATCTCTTAATTGATTATATCCTCTTTTTTGATTAAATTGAAGTAATAACCAAGCTAATTCTTGTTTTTCTATTTTTTGATTTAAGGCTTTTTTTCTTAAATAATAAATAGTCCAATCGTATGGAATTTTTTTATTATCAGTATATAATTCAGGATGTTTTTCTTGAAATTCTTTTAGCATTTGAAGAAAAGAATTTTCAAATAAAAATTGATTTTTATTATATGCTAACTTAGGTTCTGTATTAGGTAGAAATTTACCAAAGTGCTTTTGAAAATCAATACTTTGAGCATAATGTTTAGGTAAAAAATCAAGTACATTTAAAACTCTATGTAAACGTTCTCTTCTTAATAAGAATCTTTGTATTAATTTACGTTTACTACGATAATCTGTACGTAGTGCTGTTTGTGTTTCAGTAATAACTCCTGAACCAAATTTATCTAAAATATCTTGGGGCATAGGAATGATCCTACTCCCTGCTGCTATAATTTTGCCTTTTTTATTTTCATAGTCTTTATTTACTAGAGCCCAACCAATAGAATTGGTGCCTATATCTAATCCTAAGTTAAATTTCCTCATTAGTTTATTTATTTATAACAATATTATTATAAAAAATAAACTAAAACTATTTTTTAAGATCGAAAAAATGTATATTCGTATAACAAAATTTGAAAGCAATTCACAATAAGGATTATTCCGTTGTGAAAACATTTAGGTTGCCTCTTGCCTATAATCAGGAGGCTTTTTTATTTAAAAAATCAGCAATCTTACGATCATTACTTAAACGCGGTAGTTTATTTTGCCCTCCTAACTTTCCTATTGACTTCATATAATCTTGAAAACCATTTTTTACAACCTTAGTAATAACAAGGTTTTTTAATACATTACCTGTAATCAAATCATCATAGTAAACATTTTGTTTACGCATAGCTTGATCAATTTTTAGAGCAAAATTTTCGATATCTAAAGGCTCATTTTCAAACTCAATAAACCATTCATGATAAGGTAATCCTTCTGTTGGATTAATTTGAGGTGCTACTGTAAATTCATTTATAGTAATAGTTGAGTCTTTCATGGCTTCTTCTAAAGCAGTTTCAACTTCTTTTCCTATAACATGTTCTCCAAAAGCTGAAATATAATGTTTAATTCTTCCTGTAACTATTATTCTATATGGGTTTAAGGAAGTAAATTGTACTGTATCACCAATATTGTATGCCCATAATCCAGCATTAGTAGATATAATTAAAACGTAATTTATATTAAGCTCTACTTCTCCAATTGTGTAACGACGTGGGTTAGGGTTGAAAAAATCGTCTGCTTTAATAAACTCATAAAAAATTCCTGAATTTAAAAGCAATAACATTCCTTTTTCTTTTTGTGAATCTTGATAAGCAAAAAATCCTTCTGAAGCTGGAAATAATTCTATAGAATCTACTTTACGACCTATTAAGTTTTCAAATTTTGCTCTATAAGGTTCATAATTTACACCTCCATAAATAAATAGGTTAAAATTTTTAAAAATATTACCAACTGGTTTTTTAGCTTTTTGAGAAAGTTTTTCAAAATACATTTGTACCCAAGAAGGAATTCCTGATATAACGGTCATATTTTCATTAATGGTTTCTTCTACAACTGTATTTACTTTCATTTCCCAATCTTCTATGCAATTAGTTTCCCAAGAAGGCATACGATTTTTCTGCAAATATTGAGGTACAAAATGAGCTACAATTCCAGAAAGTCTTCCTAGTTTTATTCCATTTTTTTCTTCTAAAATAGGACTTCCTTGTAAAAAAATCATTTTTCCATTAACAAAATGAGCTTTACCTGTTTCGTGTATATAACTCAAGATAGCATTTCGAGCGGCTTGAATATGAAATGGCATTGATTCTTTAGTTAATGGAATATATTTAGCACCTGAAGTAGTTCCAGATGTTTTAGCAAAATACAATGGTTTTCCTTTCCATAAAATATTAGCTTTCCCATTTATTACTTGATTTATATAAGGGCATAAAGCTTCATAATCACGTATTGGAACTTGTATGGCAAATTCTTGATAATTAGAAATTTTATCAAAATAATGATCTTTACCAAATTGAGTATCTTTAGCTTGTGCTAGTAACTGTTTAAATACTTTTTGTTGCGTTGCAATGGGATTCTGAACCCATTTTTGGGTTTTACGATGAATAATGGAAGCAAAGATTCTCGCTCCTATACTTTTAATAGACATTATTTACTATCTTTTTTTGCTGCTGCTTCTACTTGTTTGCGTAATTCTTTTTCTTCTTGAGAGACTTGCATATCATACTCAGAAGGATCCACATAATCTGAAGCTAAAATAGAATCTTTATTTACTTTAGCGTATTCTAAATCGCCTGTTAATACTTTTTTCACTGATTGGATGTACGCATCATTCTTTTTTATTTCAAAATCTAATGAATCTGATTTTAAACCTAATAGAAGTGCTTTTTCTTTTAATTCAGTAGATGAATATCCTGGTATATATTCTCTTAAAGTGGTAAAGGCAATAATATAGGTGGTGATTGAAATTAAAAAAATAGCTCCAATAGTTAGTAATAAAAAAACATTTAAAATAGTTAATTGAAGAGAAAATTGTTCTTCAAAAGTATCTTCATTTAAGATAATTAAACGTCTTTTTGTTATAATTTTATCAAGAAATTCTTTGCGGTTGAATTTTTTTAGTATCGCCATAAACTCAATTTATACGTATCACAAATATAGGAAATATAGACTTGTAGTTTAGTATATGAATAATAATTCGTTAAAAATTACATTTGAGTTTTTTCTTTATTATCTTTGCATAATAATTTAAATGCAATTTTTGCACAATTTTTAAGAATATGGGAAGATTAGGTCCAACTGAAATTATATTAATAATTGCAGCTTTGTTATTATTATTTGGCGGTAAAAAAATTCCTGAATTAATGAAAGGTTTAGGAAGTGGTTTGAATGAATTCAAAAAAGCTTCTAAGGGAGAAGAAACTGCTACGAAAAAAGAAGAAGAAACAAAAGAGTAAATAATATTGTACTTCCTTTTTATGGATAAAATAGACGCAAAAATTCTGAATATTTTACAACAAGATTGTACACTTTCTGTGAAAGATGTTGCGGCTATGGTTGGACTTTCTTATACTCCTACCTATGAGAGAATTAAGCATCTTGAAGAATCTGGAATTATAAAAAAAAGTGCCGTTATACTTAATCCTTCAAAAGTAGGTATAAAGCTTTTTGCTTATTGCAATATTACTCTAAAAAAACAATCTCGCGAGAATCTAAAAAATTCGAGGAAGAGGTAATGAAAATGCCTGAAATTCTTGAAGTGACGAGTCTTTCAGGCATTTATGATTATATGTTAAAAATAGCAACCACTGATATTGATGCTTATAATAATTTTGTTACAAATAAATTAGCTAATATCCCTAATATAGGTCAATATCATAGCAACATAGTGATGAGTATGGTAAAAAATGAAACAGCTTATTATTTGAAAGAAGATTAAATTATTTTTTTTCTATTTCTGATAAATTCTTTTTTATCATATCATTTTGTAAATTACCGATACTCCCTTCATGAGTATGTTTAAGTATTTTTCTATTGTGAATAAACACATTCTCTTCAACTTGTTTTGAAACAATTTTATAGGCTTCTCTAAATGGAATTCGGATAAAACTAATTCATTAACTGCTTCAACAGTAAATAGGTTTAAATATTTTTCATCTGATAAAATATCTTTTTTAATACTCATATTTTCTAACATTAACTGAAGCATGTCTAAACATTCTTTTAAATTTATAATAGCTGGAAATAAACACTCTTTCGTTAACTGCATATCTCTATGATAACCGGAAGGTAAATTATTAGTTAACAAAGTTAATTCATTAGGTAATGCTTGAATTCTATTACATTTTGCTCTGATTAATTCAAAAATATCTGGATTTTTTTATGGGGCATAATACTACTTCCTGTAGTTAATTCTTTAGGAAAAGAAATAAACCCAAAGTTTTGATTCATATATAAACATACATCCATAGAAAATTTTGTCAGTGTTGATGCTATACTTGATAAAGCAGTAGCGGTAACTTTTTCAATCTTTCCTCTTGTCATTTGTGCATAAACAACATTATAATTCATGGTTTCAAAATCAAGTAATGAGGTTGTAAAGGATCGGTTTAAAGGAAATGAAGATCCATAACCAGCTCCTGAACCTAATGGATTTTTATTTGCCATATAATATGCGGCAAGAATCAGTTCTAAATCATCTGATAGGCTTTCAGCATAAGCTCCAAACCATAACCCAAATGAAGAAGGCATTGCTAACTGAAAATGAGTATATCCTGGTAATAAATCATTTTTATGTTTCTCACTTAAATCAATTAAACTGTTAAATACAATTTCTATTTTTTGAACAATACATTTTATCTCTGATTTTATAAAGATTTTAATATCTAATAATGATTGGTCATTTCTGGAGCGTCCAGCATGGATTTTTTTCCCTACTTCTCCTTTCATTTTTGTTAATAATAACTCTACTTGTGAATGTACATCTTCTATTCCGTCTTCTATAAGAAAGGTTTTATTATGTACCGTTTTTAAAATTTCTTCTAATCCATCATGAGCTTCTTTTAACTCTGTATTATTTAACAATCCTATTTTATGTAACATAGAGGTATGTGCTATAGAACCTTTTATATCTGCTTCTGCTAAATATAAATCCCACACAGTATCTTGCCCTATCGTAAATTGTTCTACCATTTTTTCAATAGTAGTTTTTGTATCTTTATCTGTATTCTGCCAAAGTTTCATAACTATTTTTATTTCTGATAGTTCTACATTTTTTGTAGTTATTTTATTTTTTTAATACTTATTTATAAATAAAGTATTAATTCATAACAATTTCATGATTAGCTTTATTGTATTCTTCAAGCATCGCTATATAAATTTCAATCCCTTTATTTATTTCTTCTATGTAAATATATTCATTAGCTGTATGGGATCTTGCTGAATCACCGGGCCCCATTTTAAATGTAGGAAAACCATTCATAAGTGCTTGATCAGAAGTTGTTGGTGAAGCATAAACTTTTCTACCTAACATAATACCTGTTTGAACCATTGGGTGTTCTTTGGAAACAAAAGAAGGATTTAAACGTGTAGAACGTGGAATAACTTCAGAGGTTACATGTTGTTTTATTATAGTTAATGCTTCTTCATTCGTATATTCATCTGTTGTTCTAACATCTACTGTAAACAGACAAGTTTCAGGAACTACATTGTGTTGAAGGCCTGCATTAATAACAGTTACAGACATTTTTACTTTACCTAACATTTCTGATTGTTTTGGAAATTGAAATGTTTGAAACCATTGAATATCTTTCAATGCTTTATAAATAGCATTTTCTCCTTCATCTCTTGCGGCATGTCCTGATTTTCCATGCGCAATACAATCAATTACAAATAATCCTTTTTCTGCAATTGCTATATTCATTTTAGTAGGTTCACCTACTATACCAAAATGAATTTTACCTAATTCTGGTAAAACTATTTCAATTCCATTATTTCCAGATATTTCTTCTTCAGCTGTAGCAGCATAAATAAGATTAAATTTTAGGTCTTGTCTATCATAAAAATATACAAAACAAGCTGCTAGTGCAACTAAGGAACCTCCTGCATCATTACTTCCTAAACCATATAAAATACCATTTTTTATGTCTGGACTAAAAGGATTTTTTGTATAGTGTTTATTAGGCTTAACTGTATCATGATGTGAATTGAGTAAAATAGTTGGTTTTAAATGATTAAAATATTTATTTTTCACCCAAACATTGTGTAATAATCTATGAGTTGATATTCCTTTATGAATAAAAAATTCATCTAAAATATCCGCTGTATCATTCTCCTCTTTACTAAATGATTGTTTTTTAATTAGTTTTTGCAAAAGTTCTAAGGCTTCTTTTTGTAAATGTTCCATTTGTTATACTATTAAAGTTCCAATAAATGAGTCTCCTAGTTCACTGGCATAATCTGCATGACATATTGCTACCTGTATTGTTTTTAATTGAGTTGCTCTAAAAGCATTTTCTAATTTTGGAAGCATTCCTTTGGATATAATTTGTTTTTGTTTTAAATGATTGTACATGTCTTTATCTAAAACCTTCAGCCATGAGTTATCCTGTTTTGGATCAGTCAATACTCCTAACTTTTCAAAAGAAAATCTTAGATTTACTTCATTGTCTTCTGAGAGAGCTATGGCTATTTCTGTAGCTATAGTATCAGCATTAGTATTCAATAAATTACCCTTTCCATCATGAGTAATAGGACTAATAATGGGGACGAATCCTTTATTAATCAAACTTTTTAAAAATTCTATATTTACATTTTTTATATCACCTACCCAACCATAATCAATGTCTTGATGAGTTCTTTTAACTGACTGAATGATATTTGCATCTACACCGCTTAATCCAATAGCATTACAAGCATAAGATTGTAATTTAGCTACAATCGTTTTATTTACTAATCCAGCATAAATCATGGTTGTTATTTTTAAGGTTTGAACATCAGTAACTCGTCTACCATCAATTATTTTTTGTTGGATATTTAAATTCTCTGCTAAATGGGTTGCTAATTTTCCTCCTCCATGTATGAGTATTTTAGATCCTTTTAGTTTAGCAAAACGGTTAAGAAAATACTTTAATTTAGTATTGTCGTCAATTATGTTACCTCCTATTTTTATGATGTGTATCATATCTTAAAAATTTGTTTCCAGTATTTTTTTTAATACTATTTGTGCTGCATATACTCTATTTTGAGCTTGTTCCAAAATCAAAGAATTTTTACTATCTAAAACTTCATCTGATAATTCTACATTTCTTCTTACTGGTAAACAATGCATGATTTTTGCTGAATTAGTAACATTCAATTTTTGATTTGTTAACATCCAATTTTCTTGAACAGGTAATACTTTACCATAATTTGTATAGGATGACCAATTTTTCACATAGACAAAGTCAGCATCTTGTAATGCTCTTTCTTGATCATATTCTATTCTTGCACCTTTTGTAAATTCTTGACTTAATTCATAATCTTTAGGATGCGTAATTGTTAAATCATAACCACAGGCTAGTGTCCATTCAGCAAATGAATTAGCTACTACTTGTGGAATAGGCTTAATATGAGGAGCCCAAGTCAAAACTATTTTAGGCTTAATTTTATTTTTATGTTCTTGAATGGTCATCATATCAGCGAGACTTTGTAATGGATGTCGTGTAGCTGATTCTAAACTGACTATAGGAACTTTTGCGTACTGAATAAATTGATTAATAATTTTATCTTGATAATCTTCTTCTTTATTTTGAAGGTTTGGAAAACAACGGATCGCTAAAATATCACAATATAATCCCATTACTGTTGCTGCATCCTTTATGTGCTCTATTGTATTACCGTTCATAACTGCTCCTTCTTCGTATTCTAATGCCCAACTATCATTTGTAACATTAAGGAGCATTACTTCCATACCTAAATTTTGAGCTGCTTTTTGTGTGCTCATTCTAGTTCTTAAACTTGAATTAAAAAATAATAATCCAATTGTTTTATTCTTACCTATTGATAATTGTTTTGTATTATCCTTTAATTCAATTGCTTGATTTAT
The DNA here is from genome assembly GCF_019565455.1 of Flavobacterium oreochromis. NCBI lineage: Bacteria > Pseudomonadati > Bacteroidota > Flavobacteriia > Flavobacteriales > Flavobacteriaceae > Flavobacterium > Flavobacterium oreochromis. The sequence continues at coordinate 1,100,083 of NZ_CP067377.1, read as the reverse complement.
TAAGGAAATAGGATCTTTTATATCGTGTATTGATGTAAAATGCTTCATTTTTTTATATTTTAAAATTTGATTTGTTTCTAATCTATTTTAAATATGAAACAAATGGTAAGGAATTTTAATTTAAAACAATTGATAAAGCCGTAATAAATAAGTCTAATTCGTTCTTTGTAATTGCTAGTGAAGGTAGTATTCGCAATGTATTTTTATTACTAGCTGTTCCTATAAAAATTTTAAACTCTTCTAATATTTTTTTCGTACTGCTGCGGAAGGTTCATAGAGTTCTATAGCTATCATTAATCCTATACCTCTTACTTCTTTTATTTTAGATATTTTTTTTAAATGCTCTTTCAAATACGCTCCCATTTCTTGTGCATTTAATAATAGTTTTTCTTTTTCAATTATTTCTAAAACAGCTAAACCAGCAGCACAAGCTAAATAATTTCCTCCAAAAGTAGTTCCTAACATTTCTTTTTAGGTTTGATTTCTGGGTTAATTAAAAGACCTGCTATTGGAAATCCGTTTCCCATTCCCTTTGCTACTGTAATAATATCAGGTTTAACATCAGTGTATTGATGTGCAAAAAACTTTCCTGTTCTACCATAACCTGACTGTATTTCATCTAATATTAATATGATCCCTAATTCTTTACATTTTTGTGCTACATGACTTAGAAAATATTTTTCTGGAATTTGTATTCCAGCTACTCCTTGAATTCCTTCTATAATAACACAACAAACTTGATCATTTACAGCATGGTCAAAAGCTATAATATCATTTAATGGTAAAAAAGTAATCTGATCATTTTCATTTACAGGTGCTACAATTGCTGGGTTATCTGTACAGGCAACTGCAAGTGAAGTTCTACCATGAAAGGACTCTTTAAAAGCAATAATCTTTTTGCGTTTATTATGGAATGAAGCTAATTTAAAAGCATTTTCATTTGCTTCTGCTCCTGAGTTACATAAAAACAATTGATAATCTGTATAACCTGATATCTTACCTAGTTTTTTAGCTAATTCTTTTTGTTGATTAATAATAATTGAATTAGAATAAAAACCTATTTTTTGTAATTGAGCTGTTAAAGATGAAACATAATAAGGGTGTGTATGTCCTACTGATATCACAGCATGACCTCCATACAAATCAAGATATTGATTTCCTTTTTATCCCATAAATTAGAACCTAATGCTTTAACAATTTCAATATCTGAAACGGAATATACATCAAACATATTCATTTCTATTAAATTTTCTTTCATTATTTACACAATTAAAATGCGCTTGGTTTTAATTTTAAACCTATTGTTTCAGGTAAACCAAACATTAAATTCATATTTTGTACTGCTTGACCTGAAGCTCCTTTTAATAAATTATCAATAACACTAACTATTAATAGGTTATCTTCATTTTTTTCTAGATATAACAAACATTTATTTGTGTTTACAACCTGCTTTAAATGACAGCCATTAGGTGTTAAAAACACAAATGCTTCATCTTTATATGTGCTCTCATATAATGCTTGTAAATCTGATAAAGCTTTATCAGATTTTAAGGTAATACAAGCCAAAATTCCTCTAGTAAAAGAACCTCGTTGCGGTAAAATATGCAGTCTTCCTGTATAATTTTTATAGAGTTGTAATAAACTTTGATTAATTTCTAATAAATGTTGATGCGTAAAAGCTTTATAAACAGATAAGTTATTTTGTCTCCAACTAAAATGTGATGTTTCTACTAATGACTGTCCTGCACCTGTTGAACCTGTTGTACAGGAAGCATATAAATCACCATGTAATAATTCTGATTTCGCTAATGGTAAAAGAGCTAATTGAATTGCCGTAGCAAAACAACCTGGATTAGCTATATAATTAGCTGTTTTAATACGTTCTTTATTTAATTCTGGTAAGCCATATACGAATGAATGTTTTCCATTAATTCTGTGATCTTGACTTAAATCAATAATTTTAACAGAAGAAGGGAACTGACTTACTAATTTTTCTGCTTCATTATGAGAAACGCATAAAAAGACAAGATCTATATCTGAATTAAAAGTATTTGAAAACTTTAAGTCTGTTTCACCAAAAAGATCATCATGTACATGATAAAGGAATTTATCAGCATTACTTTTACTATGTATAAATCTAATTTCTACATGTGGATGATTTATTAATAGTCTTAATAATTCCCCCGCTGTATAACCTGCTCCACCTATGATTCCAACTTTAATTTTCATTATCCTTTTAAAAACTGACTGGTCTATATATAATCTATCCTTTCTGATTGTCTTTCAGTACCTGATGGTATATTGAGGTTTGATTTCCAAATATTTTTGTAAATCCTTTTACATCTTCTCCACTCCATCCATTGTTAATTTCTCCATATGAACCAAATTTTTCGGACATTAAGTCAAATGGACTATTAATACCATTAAGTTCATAGCGATAATGATGTAATGTTATGTATACATCTCCTGTAACATTCTTTTGAGTATTTCTAAAAAAAACTTCTATATCTCGCATTGTTGGATCTAATATTTGACCTTCATGCAACCAGTTTCCATACCAATTTGCTAATTGTTCTTTCCAGAATAATTGCCATTTAGTTAATGTATGTTTTTCTAATAAATGATGTGCTTTTATAATTAGCTCAGGTGCTGCAGCTTCAAATCCGACTCTTCCTTTTATTCCTATAATTGTATCGCCTACATGAATATGTCTGCCTATTCCGAATGGTTGTGCAATTTGTTGTAAATATTCAATAGCAATTGATGGGTGTTCAAAACTAATAGTATTTACTGCTATTAGTTCTCCTTCTTTAAAAGTTAATATAATATCAGATGATTCTAGAGCTGAAACTGGTGTAGGCCAAGCTTCTTTGGGTAAATTTTGTGCTGAAGTCAAGGTTTCTTTTCCTCCCACGGAAGTTCCCCATAAACCTTTGTTTATACTGTATGCTGCTTTTTCAAAATTAAAACCTATACCATATGATTTTAAAAATTCAATCTCAGCTTCTCTACTTAATTTCTGATCTCTTATTGGAGTAATGATTTCAACATTTGGCAATAAATGATTAAAAATCATATCAAAACGTACTTGATCATTTCCTGCTCCTGTGCTTCCATGAGCTATTGTATCGATTCCCTTTTGAATTGCATATTCAGCAATACTTTTTGCTTGAATTGCTCTTTCAGCACTAACACTTAATGGGTATATAGCGTTTTTTAATATGTTTCCATAAATCAAATATTTTATGCAATCATCATAATATTCTCTACGAACATCTATACAGGTATAAGAAGAAGCGCCACATTGCAATGCTTTTTCTCTTAAAGATTCTATTTCTTTTTTATCAAAAGCACCTGTATTAACTGTTACTGCATGTACTTCATAATTTTTAACTTTAGTTAGATACACTGCGCAATACGTTGTATCTAACCCTCCACTATAAGCTAATACGATCTTCTTTTTTTGCATTTTTTTCTTTTTTTATATTATTATCATACAGCATAGCTGTACATAAACAATTTGTATAATCTTTATTTTTAAGAATTTCAAAATTGATGCAGCTTTCGCACCCTTTCCAAAATTTTTCATCAGTTGTAAGTTCTGAATATGTTACCGGCTCATAACCTAATTGAGAATTAATACGCATAACAGCTAAACCAGTAGTTAATCCAAAAATTTTTGAATTAGGATATTTTGCTTTAGATAATTGAAAAATTTTAGCCTTTATTTTTCGTGCTAATCCACTTTTACGAAATTTAGGAGAAACTATTAAACCTGAATTGGCTACATATTGTTGATTTTGCCAAGTTTCTATATAACAAAATCCAGCCCATTCCATATTATCTGATAATGCAATAACAGCTTTTCCTTCTAGAATTTTCTCTTCAATATATTCAGCTGATCGTTTAGCAATACCTGTACCTCTAACTTTAGCTGATGATTCCATTTCATTAGATATAATTTCAGCAAATTGAATATGGTTATTATTTGCAATTTGGATACTAAACATAGATTATTTTTTTTGCAAATATATAAATTAAAAGATACAATATCTTTAAAATAAATATATTTATAAACATTTTATCCTTATAGTAAAAATAAAAACAAATAATTATCTATACTTAAAACTATATGTAATTAATTACTCATATAAATTCTAAAATAAAAAGACCATGAGATAAAATAAATTGAAACACATATCTCATCTCGTTTTATTGTTTGCTTAACAGAATCATAACAATAAAAAAATATAACACAAGTGAATTAAAAAGATGTTTTCACTAATTTAATTAACAAAATAGAATGATAAAAAGGATAAAAAAGGTAATGTTTGAAAAAAATGAAATCAAATTTTGAAAAAGGAAAATATTTTTTAAAATTTGATTTTTTTCATTCGTTTTTCTTAAATTAAACGAATAGTAAACAAAAGATGATTTAAAATTACAATTTAAATTAAAAAATAAATATAAATTTAAACTATCAGCAGAATATCGTTAAAAATAAATAAATGGTTTTTTCTAGGAAATTTTGATTATAATAATAACAAATAACCTGTTTAATGAATTTATAATAAAACTAACTTGAAGATTTTAAGACAATATTTTTAATGATTATTTTTGTACTAAAAAACTAAATAATTACTTGATATGGAAATGAAAATTAGCTTTGAACAAGGACGTTTAGACCATTTAGGTTGGATGCACAAGATGAGAGATTTGTTAGACGGTAAAGTTGAATTAGCCGAAAGCGAAATTGTTTCACACTTACAATGCCGTTTAGGAAAATGGTATGAATCAGAAGGACGTGATGAATTTGGAGAATTAGAAGAACTTCAAAAATTTGATGTAAAACACATTAAACTTCATAAACTTGCTAAAGAAATTTATCTTGAAAATAAATTAGGCAATAAAGCAATCGCAGAAGAATTATTCATAGATCTTTCTAGTACTTCAGAAGAAATCGTAACACTTTTAAATGAAGCCGAAAATAAATTAAACATTGGTGTCACGAAAGTAGTAGAAAGAGAAATTCCAATAAAATTACTAGACGATGCCGCTCCTTGGGACAAAAGCAATACATTAGTAATAAAAATTTTACCTAATAGTGAGATTGAGTATGTAAACGCATTTTTTACAGAAGTATCAAGCTTTGAAAACAAAGACTTAATGGGTAAAAGCTTTAATTCAATACTTCATCCTGATATACCTAAATCTATTGAAAAACTAATACTTGAAGATAATAAAGCAGCTGAAAGGAATACTAAAATTTTAAAATTTGTTACCTATAATGGCAAATTTGTTTGGGCTATTGCTGACTTTATACCTACTATAGTTGATGATAAAACTACTGATATTACAGTAAAATTATCAGGAGTTAATAATGCTATTTTAGCTAAATTTATTATCCCTTTATATGAAGAGATCAGAATAATAGAAGCTAAAAAAGGAGAATCAGGTGGTATTCTATTTTTAAATAATTTCTTAGAAGAGCGCAATCGTACTATGGACGAATACATCCAAAATCTTATTATAACAGGACGCGACTCTATAAAAAGTGCTGAAAAAAGGACTTGGTTAGGTAAACTATTTAATTTCAGTCTGTAAATCATGTATTTTTTAGCCCCAAAGACCCTTAACAACAGTAGAAAGATAAAACTATACTGGTATTCTACAGCAAATTACTTAGGATTAATCCTAAGTATAATAGCTGGTTTTTTTCTATTTCCTAAATCTCTTAGTATATTAGGTGAAATTAAATATATAGAAACCATAGGTTATTTTGTTTTCCCCTTTTTTTCCTTTTTGGATTAGCACAAGGCTTAGTAAAATTTACACCTTATTTCGAGAAGTTCCATGTTCCTAAATTACATGGAATTTCTTTATTGATATCGGTTGGAATTTTTTCATTTTTTTTTATAGGCCTTTTCATAATAAATAAAGTTAAACCTTTTAATAATGTTACTTATTATGAATTTGGTCTTATCCTAGGTTTAATCTTAGCGTTAATAGATTTAACTAAAAGTGTATCTATTATTTATAATAAAGTAAGTTTTGTAATAATTCTAGAAAAAGTTATTCCTCGTTTATTTTTACCTATTCTTTTCTATTTAAACTATATAAAAGTTATTCCTAATAATGAACTTCTTTTACTTTATGTGATTTGTTATGCAGTGTTAACATTTATTATGCACTTTTATGTAACAAAAGAAACTACTACAAATTTCTCTCTAAAATATTATTTTTTATTTGAAAAAGTTAGTGTAAAAGACTTTTTTGAATATTGCTTCTTTAGTTTCTTAGGCTCTTTTGCTTTATTATTAATTAATAAGATTGATAACATTATCGTTCCTAGCTACTTGTCTATGAGTGAAAATGGTTTATATTCCATCTTAACAACCTTAGCTTCTATCATTTTTATGCATGCCACTGGTATAAACGCTATTTATGGTGTAGCTATTTCAAAGTTACTTTTAAAAAGAAAATCTATCTATTAAGCCGATTATATAAAAGTTCTACTTATCATGCCTCTTTTTATTCTTTAATATTTATAGGTATTATTTTAATTAGTTTACCTTATATAAAACATACACTGGATCCACAAAATCAGTTTTTAAATATAGAAACTATTGTTTGGATTTTATGTTTAGGGGCTTTTAGTAATGTAGCTACTGGTTTTAATAGTGAAATTATTGCTTATTCTAAATATTTTAAATTCAATTTACTAATTGTAGGTATTTTATTAATATTAAATTTAATTATGGTAATTTATTTTTTAAAATTTACAGCATTAGGTTTATTAGGTGTTGCAATCAGTTCTACTACTTCCATAGTATTATATAACATTTTTAAAACTTATTATGTTTATGTAAAATATAATATATTACCTTTTAGCAAAAGTTATTTACAGATGATTGGTTTAAATGCAATACTTTTTATAGGCATTTTAAACATTTCTTATCAAGAACAAACTCAATTAACAACATTTGCAGTATTATTTATTTACCTAGCTTTAAATATTATTTTTTACAGAATATTTAGAAGAAACCGTTTAAAACGTAAAGAAATCAAATAAAAAGAATATCTTAAAAGCCTGTAATATTATCATACTTTTACTAAAATTATTTAACTAAATAGGTAAAAAAGAGGCTATCCTAAACAGTATGCTTGTCATTTCGACCAGAGCAATAAAATCACATAATGTGATTATAAGACTCCTCCTTACGTCGGAGTGACAAACATGTTAGTTTTTTATTTTTTGAATAGCCTCTTGTTACTTATGATAAAATCATTGTCAACTGGATTCTCTTCCTAGCTTCATCTACCTCAACGATTTTTACTTGTACGTGTTGGTGGAGTTTTACTACTTCGTTTACATCAGCTACATAGCCTTCTTTCAATTGGGAGATATGAACCAATCCACTTTCTTTGATACCTATATCGACAAAACAACCAAAAGCCGTAATGTTATTCACTATACCTGGAAGAATCATTCCGCTGCGTACATCGGCGATGGTTTTTACATTCGGGTCAAATTCAAAAACTTTAGCCGCCTTTCTTGGATCCAATCCTGGTTTTAATAATTCTTTTAAAATATCTTTAATTCCTAAAATTCCCACATCAGGTGTGGTGTAATTTTCAGGTTTTATCTTATCTATTTTTTCTTTGTTGCCAATTAATTCGGCTACTTTTATTCCTAAATCTTTGGCCATTTTTTCGACCATTTTGTACGATTCTGGGTGTACTGCCGAATTATCTAATGGGTTTTTACCTTCTTTTATTCGGATAAAAGCCGCTGCTTGTTGGAAGGCTTTATCGCCTAAACGAGGTACTTTTTTTAACTGACTTCGTTCTTCAAAAGCACCATTTTCAGAACGATAGGCTACAATATTTTCTGCCATTTTTTCGCCTATTCCTGAAACATAACTCAACAACGATTTACTAGCTGTGTTGATATTAATCCCTACCGAGTTTACACAACGCACTACGGTGGTATCTAGTTCGTCTTTCAATTTGGTTTGATCCACATCGTGTTGGTACTGCCCTACTCCTATTGACTTGGGGTCAATTTTTACTAATTCAGCCAAGGGGTCCGATAATCTTCGTCCAATAGATACCGCACCACGAACGGTTACATCATAGTTAGGAAATTCGTCACGAGCAATTTTTGAGGCCGAATATACCGAAGCTCCCGCTTCTGAAACTACAAATACTTGTACGGGCTTATCGAACGCAATTTTTTTGATGAAAAATTCGGTTTCACGACTGGCAGTTCCGTTACCTATTGAGATGGCTTCTATGTTATAAGCATTGACCATCGATTTTATTTTTTTCATCGCCATTGCCGTTTCATTTTGAGGCGCATGCGGAAAAATAGTTTCGTTGTATAACAAATCGCCCTGCTCGTCCAGACACACTACTTTACAACCTGTTCTAAATCCTGGATCGATGGCTAAAATGCGTTTTTCTCCTAAAGGCGGAGCTAGTAATAACTGACTTAAATTTTGTGAAAAAACATCGATCGCTTTAATATCGGCTTTTTCTTTTTGCTTCCTGTAAGGTTTCGTTAGAAATGGCAGGTTCTAATAATCGCTTATACGAATCTTTAATAGCTAATTCAATATGTGGCGTAGTATCGTTATTTCCTTTAATAATATTATCTTCAATAAAATGGATGGCTTCTTCCTTTTCTATTTCAACATTCAATTTTACAAAACCTTCGGCTTCGGCACGTAACATGGCTAACAAACGGTGCGATGGTGCTTTTGTAATAGGTTCTGCCCAATCGAAATATTGACTGTACTTTTGGGCTTCGGGATCGTCTTTTTAGTCTTCACCACTTTTGTAGTAATTTCGGCTTTGCGCTGAAACATTCTACGTAAGTTTTTACGAATAAAGATATTTTCGTTAATCCACTCGGCTATAATATCACGAGCCCCTTGAAGTGCTTCTTCTTCATTGGCTACTTTATCATTCAAATACTTAGAAGCTAAAAATTCGATATCGTCATTACGTTGACTCATCATAATTTTTGCTAAAGGCTCTAAACCATTTTCACGAGCCACATCGGCTTTGGTTTTCTTTTTCTTTTTATAAGGCAAATATAAATCTTCAATTTCCTGAAGATCAAAACTGGCTTCTATCTTATGTTTCAATTCGGGAGTTAAAGCATTTTGTTCCTCTATCGATTTTAAAACACTTTCTTTACGTTTTACAATTTCGTCATATTGTTTATTAAGTTTTGCAATTTGTTCAATAACCACCTCATCAAGATTTCCTGTGGTATCTTTTCGATAACGGGCAATAAAAGGGATGGTACAATCTTGCGAAAGTAAATCTAGTGTATTTTGAATATTTTTTGCGGCAGTAGTAACCGTTTTACTAATAAATTCGATATTTGTCATTTTGAAAAAATAAGGTTGCTAAAATAACATCTTCAATACATATTAAAGAATTTTTTAATAGAATTTTTCTGATTAATTCTATGTAAATAATTAATTTTGTAAAAATTTTTAAAATAAACAATTTATTATGAAAAAACTATTTGTAGGGGTTTTAGCATTACAGTTTTTATTTTCATGTTCTAAAAATGAAGATGAAATCATAGCGGATGTAACACCTAACACTACCAATCTGCAAAATGCACCTTATTCAAGTCTTTCTTCTGAACAGCAAAAGTTAAAATTGGAAGATGAAGCAAAAACAACTTTACAGGAATTCGAAAAAACTAAAACTTCTTCTACAATTGAAGCGATTCGTAATTTAGATTTTCTTTTAAAATCAAATCCTATTGACCTTTCCAATGGAAAACTAGAAAATGGTTTAAATGAAATTTTAAATTTATCTGATGCGTATGGTATTTATACTTGGAACAATACGATGAAGAGATGGGATAAAACATTATCAAATGAAAATTTAGTCTTCAAATTTCCATCAAAAAAAATAGGTACAACTAATGATACTGAATTAATAGCTACATCTGTATCATCTAAAATTAAGATTAAAATCATAGATACACCTATAAAATACCAATGGGTATATAATACTAATGGTTATCCTCAACAAATGGTAATTACCCCAGAAGTATTTGATAATTTATACTTACCTCTTTCTGTAGAAGCTAAGATTAAGATTAATAATGTAGAAACTGGAACAATTTCTCTTAAAAATACATTTGGTACAATAAATGAAGTACCATTAACTTCTTCATTTAAATTAAATGTTAATGATGGATATTCTTTAGAAATTAATACAAACAAACAAGAAAAATCTACAGCTTCTGCTAAATTGTCTTATAACGGGAAAAATATATTAAGTTTTGATGCGAATAGTACTGCGCAAATAGATAAGTTACTAGCTGAACAAGATTTAGCTAGTTATTATGGTAAAGCAAATGTTTTTTATTCAATAATGGACAATTTTGTTATTTTAGGTGATGTAGATAATGAATCTTTAAAAAATGAACAAAATAAAATTAGACAAGATCTACCATATCCTAATTATTCTTCTAGTGATTATTATAAAAATTTAAATATTTATAATAAAACTAAAAGTCAATTACTTGAGAATGCATCTAACAAACACATCAAATTAGCTTTAGTTTCTAAAAAAGATAAAACTAAAATTGCTGATATTGTTTGGAAATCTGATTTTAAAAGAAGTACATTTCATCCCGTTATATGGGAAAATGGTCTATGGCAACCAAGTAATACTAAAGGTGAAAAAGTTGATTATTATAATGAAGTCATGTATTTAAAGTTTAATGATACTACATTAGTAGCCATGAATGTTTATTTTTCAACTGGTTTTGATTCTTTAAAAACTGAAATTAAAAATTTTATAAATGTTTTTAACTAATTAAAAAGGGAGGTTAAACCTCCCTTTTTATTTGTTTCATTTAGCTCTAATTAATTTTAAATCACTTCCATAACCTGCCCAAATACCAAATCCTCCCTTAATATTAGTTTTTAAATTAAAAACAGATGGGAATAAAGGATTTTGACCATTTAAAACATCATTTTGCCAACTATTCCAAAATTCATAAGTCTCTTTATTCATATTTTTAAGTTTGACTTCTATAATTTTATCTATTGGAAAATTAGTATCAGTATCTTTTTCAGGAAAAAATTTAATTCCTTTTAAAATATTAAGACTTACCTTTTCTCCTTTTAAAGAATTATCATCAATATTTCCATAGAGAGTTGGAACAAATAAAGAGTCTTTACCTCTAATACGAGTTGTTATTTGATAATAGTTTTTGTCTAAATCATCTGTAAATCCTATTACTAATTTACCTTTATTTTCATCTATTTTTTGAAAATCTAATGTTTGAATTAATACTGTTTTAGGGATTATAGTTTCGGCTGTTATAATCTGACCTTTATATTCTACTTTTAAATGGTATTTTTTTCCTATTTGACCTAATATTTCTTCCCCTACATATACAAAAGGAGGGTAATAACCTGGCATCATTTTAAGTCTCAAAATTTCTTGTTTATCATCTGTTGAAACGGTTACTTTTGCCGCTCGAATAAAATACTGATCAATAGTATTTAAATTCAAATTTACATTTATAGGGATACTTTTAGAAAGAACTACAAAAGCAGGTTCTTTTTCTTCTATTGAACCTTCTACTACAATTTTCATAGGAGCATTTGTAACATTTTTTTCTTCTTGACAACTTATTAAAAAGAAACAAATAATTACTCTTACAATATTAAAATTTGTAATACCAACTAACTGAAGGTAACATTCTATAAAATACTTTATCTTCTTTTTGGATTGAAATTTCTTGATCGCTCTCATTAAATTTTATATATTGAAAAATTGGATTTATATAGTTAAATAAATTATAGATACTCAATGATAATTTACTTTCTTTTGTTTTTTTTCTACTTAACCAATAATTAATTGAAAAATCAGTTCTAAAATAAGTTGGTAACTGAGCATTATTATATTCATTATATTCCTTTACAGGTACATTATTTATAAAATAAATTTGATTAGCAGAAGTAAAACGGTTGCCTGAACTCACAATTTGTGTTAAACCCAGACTTGTCTTAGAATTAATATCAAATGTTAACATCATATTCATATTATGCCTTCTATCATATTTTGAATAAAAAATTGCATCGTTATTAATTAATGGGAAATTTCTTAATGATCTACTCCATGTATAACTTAACCATCCTTTCCATTTTCCTACATCTTTTTTTAATATAAATTCATAACCATATGAATTTCCTCTTCCAAAATATAAATCTTTATCAAGACTCGCTGTTTCATTAAACTGAGATAAAGCAAAAGGATAAATAGTTAGGTTTTGCATAGCATTATAAAAAATACTCTGAGTAGAAGACCATTTTTTTGTAATAAAGATATTAGTACCTAAACTTATTTCAGTTGATATAGGTAAAGGAATAGTATGATTAACATGAGTCCAAAAATCTGTTGGAATACCTACACTAGAAGAAGTAACTAAATTAATATTTTGGGATTTTCGAGTTATAGTTAAAAAGTAATTAGTTCTATTTTCTCCAAACAAATAAAATCCTAACTTAGGTTCAAATGAAAATATTCCTTTTTCATTTTGGGGAATTAAATAATTAAATCTTAATGCTAATTTCATTTGTAAATCCGTAGTTAAATTAAAATTTAAATCTTCATACAAACTTAACTGACTAACAATACTATTAGGATAATTTCTATTGGGTAAAAGACCAAAATTATTTAAATTTAAATTATATGGAACAATCTTGTAAAAATTAAACATAAACCCTGTTTGTGTTTTAATTTTTTTAAAATTGTAAAAAAAAGTATTCTTAATTCCTATATCTGTTATACCTGTTTCTATATTAATCTTCAAATTACCTTGATTAATATCCATTCTATTTTGATTACCTGAAAAATAAAATTGTAAATAATATTTAGAATTTTCTGAAAAAATATGACTGAATTGACTGTTTAATAAATAATTACTCCAATTAATATTAATATTAGCAAATAAATCATCACTATTATATTTTAATTGATCCTTAGAATAAAACCAATCAAAAGTAAAAATAGACTTTGAATTAAAATTATGTAATACACTTAAGTTAATATCATCAAATTTATAATTTACATCGTTCTGAATTGTAAATAATTTTAGTATTTCATCAATATATGTTTTTCTAAAAGAAAAAGATACCTTGCTTTTTTGAAAAGGAAATTTTAAGTTAAATTGAGATGATAGTAACCCTATATTTCCACTAAATGTCTCTTTTTCAATTTTATGTAAATCAGGTTTTAAGATAATTGAAGCTCCTAATACATTACCAGTAGAAGAATTTAGATTTGTTTTATCATAAATTACATCACCTATATGGAAAGTATTATAAAATGGAAATATTCCAAAAAGATGAGCTGAACCATAAATGGGTACATCATTATATCTAAATATAGTTTGTCCAGCATCTCCGCCTCTAACATATAGATACCCATTTACATCACCAGAATTTTGTACACCAGGTGTTAATTGCAGTATTTTTGATATATCTGGAAGACCAGTCAAAGAAGGTAATTCAGAAAATTGGTTAATATTAAATTTTATATTTTCTTTATTTTGAATAATTATTTTTTTCTTTTTTTCTTCTGAAATTATCACTTCATTTATTTCCTTATTTCTCTTAACGTGTAGAGTAATTAGTTCATTTTTTTTAAAATCTAATTTTTGAATATATGTTGGAGTATCATTTATTAGGCATTTAATTTCAATAATTCCTTCTTCTGAAAATAAAGAAAAATAACCATCAGAATTAGTCTGAATAATTTGTTCTGTTATACCATTGTTAATAATTAATTTTGCATACAATGGATTGTTTATTTCATCTAATAAATATCCCTTTAGTTCATATTTAGTTTGAGTGAAACAAATTATACTTTTAAATAAAACAAAAAATGTGAAAATTTTTTTCAAAATACTGTAGATATAATTTTAAGACTCAAAGATAACTATCTATTTTTTTATTAACGACAGATTAAATCAAATCCTTATTTTTGGCATTTTTTATGAAATTTATACTCCTATATTTAGTTAGCATTAGCTCAGTAACATTTATACTCTTTGGTATAGATAAATTATTAGCAATCAAAAATAAAAGAAGAATTCCTGAAAAAGATTTATTAATTTTTAGCCTTATAGGTGGTGCATTAGGAGGGTTACTTGGTATGATTATATTTAATCACAAAATTTCTAAAGGAAGCTTTTTGTGGAAGTTTTTACTCGTTCTTGTAGCTACAATTTTTATAATTTTCTTTTTAATGAAATAGGTATATTTTGTTGTCAATAAAATATCATCAACCTGTTTTTTTATATTCAACGTTATTTTTTTGATAGGTAAATCGTTTTCATCTCCCCAAAATGGATCTTCAATTTCCTCTGTTATTAACTCTAACCTCGCCAAAACATAAAAAATAAATACCACTACTGTTATTATTTTTTAATTGTTACAAAATATTTTAATACTTTGTGATACAAAAGTGTTTAATTGTACACTTATACAGAACAATAAATAAAACAAATCATTATGGGAATATTTAATTTTTTTAAAAAATGAATTTATTGACATTATTGATTGGGTTGACGAATCAAATGAGCTAATTATTTGGAAGTTTCCACGCCACGATAATGAAATAAAAATGAATGCAAAACTTACAGTGCGTGAATCACAACAAGCTGTATTTTTAAATGAAGGTACTATTGCCGATGTTTATCAACCAGGTATGTACACATTGAGTACTCAAAACATGCCTATTTTGACCTCTTTAAAAGGGTGGAAATATGGTTTTGATAGTCCATTTAAAGCCGATGTATATTTTATAAACACACGCCAGTTTATAGATCAAAAATGGGGAACAAAAAATGCAATTACTATTGAAGACCCAAGATTTGGTTTTATTGAATTACGTGCCTTTGGTACATTTGCTTATAAAGTTATTGATGGGGGTAAATTCTTGAAAGAAGTTGCAGGAACAGGAACCTATTACACAACCGAAGAAATAAATGGGCAATTAAGAAGTTTAATGGTATCTAAATTCACCGCTTCTATAGGTTCAGGAAATTTGACTATCGAAAAATTTGCTGGAAATATCGAAGAACTTTCAAGAGAAGTTCAATTAAAATTAAATCAAGATTTTGCCGAATATGGTTTAGAAATTACTAAATTTTTAGTTGAAAACGTTTCGATGCCAGATAAGATTAAAGAAGAAATTTTTGAATATTCTAGATTAAATAAAATAGATATGCAAAAACTTACTCAATTTAAAGCGGCACAAAGTATCGAAACAGCAGCAGCTAATCCTAACATGTCTGGTATGGGTGTAGGTATGGGTGTAGGTATGGGTATGGGCAATGTTATTTCTAATGCTATGCTTAATTCAACTCCTGTACAAAATACCGCTACGCCACCTCCTATTCCAGTACAAATTTCATACTTTGTGGTAATCAATGGTCAACAAGCTGGACCTTTTGAAATAGAAGCTCTTAAAAACTTAGTGAGTACAAACCAATTAACAAGAGAAACATTAGTTTGGACAAATTCTATGGCTAACTGGACTGCTGCAGGAGCTGTGACCGAATTATCAAACTTGTTTGTAAATACTCCACCACCTTTACCTAATGTATGATGAAAAAAAATTTAAAACTACTCAAGAAAAATAGTTTTCTTCTCATAATTTTTATACTTACTATTACTGAAACTTATGCAAGATTAGGTGGTGGAGGTGGTAGATCTCGTTCTTCAAGTAGTTCAGGTGGAAGCCACTTTGGTAGTGGTCATTTTAGCGGTGGTCATTTTGACGGTGGCGGTGGCGGTGGCTCTCTTGATTATCGAATAATTCTTGTAATCATCGTTATTTATTTGATCTATCAATGGTATACAAAAAGAATGGTAAGAAGAGTATTTTTGATACCGAAGAAGATTTTCAAAATGATAATTACCAACCTAGACCTATACAAAACTTACCATTTCCTGAAGGTTTGAATGCACAAAAAGTTCGCACAGCCTTTTTAGAAATGCAAAAAGCTTGGCAAAATCAAGAATTATCTTCAGTAAGAAAATGGATGTCTGATGGTTTGTATCAAAAATTATCGGTGCAAATTAAAATGATGCAAAAATTGTCGCAGCACAACGTAATGGACAATATAAAAATTCAGAATATTTCAGTAGAAAATACTTTTACCTACAATGATTTCCAAATCGTTGATGTTAGAATTGATTTTGAATTAGATGATACTTTTTACTCAGACAAATTCAAATCGATGAAAGAATCTTATGAAGGTGATTATGCAATTGAGTATTATTCGTTTATTAAAAAAGGTAACTCCATACCTACTACCGATTTATATTCTGGTAATAACTGTCCTAATTGTGGTACTTTAATTACTAATGATTTAGGTGAAATTTCGCGTTGTCCAAGTTGTAAAACCTTAACTAATAATCCTACTTACGATTGGGTTTTATGTGAAATTACACAAGAAGAAAACTTTAATGAAGAAAGTCGATTAAATTATGATGAGACTCTAAAAGAGCTTTGTAAGTTTGATAATAATTTTAATATTCAATCTCTTGAGGACATTGCTTCAAATATTTGTATGCAAATTTTTGATGTATTAACTGGCGGTAAAGAAATAAAGTTAGAACGTTTTGCACATCAAAACTTAAAAGAAGAAATTCTTTCCTTAAAACAAAATTTTTTTAACAATGTTGTTTTTGAGCGTTTGTACTTAAAAGAAGTAACTACTAGATTTTATTCAAAAACAGCAGATAATAAAATAGAAGTTGATTTTTATGCCGAAGTATGTGGCAAAAGAGTTCGCCTAGAAAATGATACGTTAAAAGAAATTGATGATGATTTGACTATTTTTCCTATTACCTTATCATTGATAAAAGGAATATCGCAAGAAGCTTCAAAAAATAAAGAAGTTGTATATAGTTATGAATGTTCAAACTGTGGTGCGCCTTATGATGATACCACTCACGATACATGTAACTATTGCGAATCTGTAGTTGTAGATGAATCCAAAAATTGGGTTTTAAGCAAATTTGATTTATCGCTTTAAGTTTTATTCTAAAATTATAGAGGGTCCAAGAGTAAAAAATAAACACACAGTTTATTTTTTACTCTTGAACCCCTTATTTTATAATATCAAAAATTAAATTTTACTTTTATAATTTCGCTTAAGGAAAAAAAGAGCTGCCTCAATTACCTCTCCCATAGATTGTGCTTTTTTGAAATTGATATCTTTTGTGAAATCATAAATTTCTCCTTTTAGTTGGTTTAATTTTTCTAAAGAAGATAATTCTATCGATTTCATGGCTTTTAATAAATCATTCAATCTTTTTTCGGAGCCTACCATCCTTTTTACCATAACTGATCGTTCTTCATTTTTATATTGTTCAATAGAATTGTTTTCTAGTTTTTCTGAAACTAGTTTGCTAAACTGGTAGTTTTCTTTAAATAAATGTGGTTTATACAATTTGAAATCGCCTTCGTAACATTGTTGGTCAAAATCGATGGCTCTAATTTTAAAAACAATATGGTCATAATCGTAAATAGGAATCACTACAAAATTGTAGGAGCGCATATCGCCAAGTAAGCCTATAGTACATCGTTCATTAAACTTAACAAACTCTTTTGCTATTTGTGATTTTTCAGATTCAGTACAATTTTGTAGATGGTCTTTTAAAAACATATCTCCTGGAATACCTACTATATGTTCTTCTATTAAAGTATCTTTGAAAACTAGAAAATTAATTCGGTTAGGTGATAAAATATCTTCTAATTCTAAACCAAAAATGCGCGAAGCATCTGCTTTTTTAACATAAAAATGAGTGTAATTGTCATTGAGTATATTCCTTATTTTTACTCTAAAGGGTTTCGAATTTCCAAAAGTGCAAAAATCGATATGATCGACATTCAGGAATTGAATTTTACTTTCGTCACCATCAGCGTGTAAGAGTGTATAAATTTTCTTGAGACTGTAATCTATTTCTTTTTTTCGAATTCATTATAATACACTCTTACCCACAGGGTGTCTATTCCATTTGCATCATAAACCACTACTGATCCTTGAAAACGCAATAAATCGTCATAAAACACATTGGTTTTTGTGAGTCTTTTATATTTTTCTAAATAAAGATATAATAGATCATTAATAGGATAATATTGTTTCTTTAACAAAGGTTTTTGAGTTGTCATAGTTAAAAAATTAACAAATTTTTTCTACATTGTTATAAGTAAATATACTGCTATTTATTACAGAATTCGTCTATATCTTTGCAAAAAAATAAAGTTATGGATACTCTACAAATTTTCAGCTATACTGGAGTTTTTGTGTTTGCAGTTACAGGTGTTTTAAAGGCTAGAACTAAACGATTTGATATTTTTGGTGCCTCTGTATTAGCTTTTTGTATGGCATATGGTGGTGGAACACTAAGAGATTTACTAATAGGAATACGTCCTGTAAATTGGGTAAATGATAATGTAGCTATCGTAATAGTACTAACCTCTACGATTATAACATTTTTTTTTAAATTAAATTCAAGCTTAATAAAAAAGTTAATTTTTTGGATTGATGCCTTTGGTATTGGTTTATTCACAGTAGTAGGAATACAAGTAGCTTTAAGAAATTCTATTCCAACGGGTTATGCGTTAATCATGGGAATGATTACAGCTACATTTGGCGGTTTATTTTGTGATGTATTATGTAATAAAGTACCTGCTTTATTAAAACCAGGACAATTATATGCTACTGCTTGTCTTATAGGTGGTGGGCTTTATTTAATCATGATTAAATATCAATTACAAACCGAAACAAGTATGATTATAAGTGTATTAATTACAGCTTCTATTCGTATTTATGCTATTAGAAAAAAATTACAATTACCCGTAATTTAAAAATGTTTTCTAAAACAGTTTGTATAACTCGTTTTAAAAAACATTTTTAAATAAAATTAAGATTCTTATTTTAATCTTGTACTATAAATTCTTTAGGATCTTCTTTTTTATATTCTGGTTGAATATTAATATGATTTATACCAAAATTTTGAAAAAGAACAATTTCTATTTTATGAAGCAAATCATTAAACTCACTCATTTTTATATCTTCTGCACAATCTAAATGAGCTTCTAAATGTAATTCTTCTTCATTCAGATACCAGACATGTATATGATGTAATTTACCTACACCTGGAATCTTATGTACTTCTCTTACTATAGCTTTTATATCAATTTCTTCTGGTGTAAAAAGCATAAGCATTTTAGTTGAAGATTTAAAAAGATCAACACCTACGATAATTAAATAAATTGAAATCGATATAGTTAAAAGACTATCAACCCAAAACCAACTATAAAATTTCATTAATAAACCACCTACTAAAACTGCTATAGAAGCCATCATATCTGTTAATAAATGTAAGTAGGCTGATTTCATATTTAAATTATGCTTTGCATCTTTTTGTAATAACAAAACAGAAAGCCCATTAGCCACAATTCCTAGCAATGCTAGCCAAATAACTAATCCTGATTTTATCGGTTCTGGATGAAAAAAACGCTGAATTGCTTCAAAACCTAATAATAAGGCTACTATTAATAAAGTCATAGCATTTACAAAAGCAGCTATTAATTCGGCTCTTTTATACCCAAATGTATAATCTATAGATGCCTTTCTTCTAGATAATTTATGTGCTACATAACTAAAAAGTAATGATAAAACATCTGAAAAATTATGTAACGCATCTGATATTAATGCTAAACTTCCTGATAACAAACCTCCTATCGCTTGAGCTATAGTTATTAACATATTTAAAATAATAGAAAAAATTAAATTCTTCCCTTTTACTTCATGTTTATGAATATGAACGTGATGATGCGAGTGTGACATAATTTATAATTTTATTGACAAAAAAGTCATCTCTTCATTTAGAAGAAATGACATCAGAAAGAACATTATTAAATGTAACTATTTAAAAAAATTACTTACTAGCAATTTTCTTTACTCTATTTGCATGACGTCCTCCTTCAAAAGGAGTTTCTAAGAAAGTTTCTACCATAGCAACTACCTGAGGTATAGAAGTATAACGTGCTGGAATACTAATAATATTAGCATCATTATGCTGACGTGCTAGTTCTGCTATTTCTATATTCCAACATAAAGCACATCTTATATCTTGATGTTTATTAACAGTCATGGCAATTCCATTACCACTACCACATATTACAATACCAAAATCTGCTTTTTTACTTTCAACGTCATAAGCTACTGGATGCCCAAAATCAGGATAATCCACACTATCAAATGTATCAGTACCATGATTGATAACAGTATGTCCATTTGATTCTAAGTAATTAACAATTGCAGTTTTGTAATCTGGACCTGCATGGTCGTTTCCTATAGAAATAATCATAATAACTTAAGTATTGTTTTGTATACTGCAAAAATAAATAATAATACCTTATTTATATATTTCCTTTTAGCTATTTTAAAATAGTAATTAAATTAAATTCTCTTCATTTAATAAATCATAAAGATTATTTTATATTTAATAAATAATTAATTGAATATCAATTAATTACATAGTTATCAACAAGTAAGTTAATAATATAACTACTTTATATACAGTGTTTTAACTTTTAAAAAAAATACCCATTTTATAGTTGTTAACAATCTAAAATGAATAACTGAAAATCAAGCATTTAAAATTAAATTATATTTGTTAATAACTATTAAGAGAAAAATAAAACTTTTTTTGGAAGATTGCATTTTTTTCAAATTGAAAATTCATTTTAAATACACAAGGAAAGTTTTAGTAACTTTTGGAAAAAATATTCAATACTTATTTACAGTTATTAACAACAATTAACAATACAACTTTTCAAAAAAATGAATAAAAACACAAAAGTTAACAATTGTTAATAACTAAAGCTATCCTACTAAATTAGAAAGACTTAACTATCTAATAAGTTGTTAATATCACTGTATAAGTACACAAAACTCAATAAACAAAATAAAAAAAGAAAAGTTTTTAGCATTATTAACACACTATCATAACCATCAAATTTTATTTTTTAAAAAATCTTCTTTTTTATTTTTTTAGTTATTGTTAAAAACTCCTATGTTTTAATTCTAAATTTTATTTTTAAAATCTTATATCTTTTAATCTTAATCTCTCTATGAAAAAGATTTTGTATTTTTCAGCGATATTTAAAAATTGAAGATGAGTAAAAAGCCTAGAAGATTTAGTAAGGGAGTGCGAGACTTTTCCGGAAAAATTTTGAAGTTGCTTTCTAAGGAGCCTAATAAGCCATTTAACTATAAGCAGATTGCAGCTCGTTTAGATGTAGATGATACTAAAAGTCGAAATGAAATTATAAAAGATTTAAAAATTTTAGCCTCTAAAAAACAGATTTTAGAGATTGAGCCAGGTAAGTATATAGTTAAAGCTCAAAGTCAGGATTATTATGAAGGTATAATTGATATGACTTCCCGTAAAACCGCATATTTTATTTGCGAAGATTTTGAAGATGATGTATTTATACCTTTTGCTAATTTAAATCATGCTTTAGATGGCGATAAGGTAAAAGTGTATGTTTACAATCGTCGTCGTGGTAAAAGACCTGAAGCCGAAGTAATTGATATCATAGAGCGTGAACGTATTGAGTTTGTAGGAGTAATTGATATTCAAAAGAATTTTGCTTTTGTGACAACTGCTAACCCTAAAATGTATACCGATATTTTTATTCCAAAAGAAAAAAATTGGAGAAGCAAAAGATGGTGATGTTGTTTTAGTAAAAATAGAAGATTGGCCTAAAAAAGCTGATTCTCCGTTCGGAACTGTACTCAAAGTTTTAGGTCGCCCTGGAGAACATAATACTGAAATTCATGCTATTCTTGCAGAATACGGATTACCTTATGATTTCCCAATTGAAGTAGAAGCCTATGCTAAAAAATTAGATACCTCTATAACAGCTGAAGAAATCAGTAAACGTAGAGATATGCGTAATGTCTTAACTTTTACAATAGATCCTAAAGATGCTAAAGACTTTGATGATGCACTTTCTTTCCAAAAATTAGAGAATGGAAATTATGAAGTGGGAGTTCATATTGCTGATGTGTCTCACTATGTACAAGAAGGAACTATATTAGATGATGAAGCTTTCAAAAGAGCTACTTCAGTTTACTTAGTAGACCGTGTAGTTCCTATGTTGCCCGAAGTGTTGAGTAATTTTGCTTGTTCACTTCGTCCACATGAAGAAAAATATACCTTTTCAGCTATATTTGAAATTAATGAAAAAGCACAAGTTATCAATCAATGGTTTGGAAGAACAGTCATTTATTCTGATCAGCGTTTTGCATATGAAGAAGCACAACATATCATTGAAACTAAAGGAAATACTATTCCTATAGAAATTTCTTTGACAGGTTCTGAATATATCATAAGAGAAGATATTGTTCAAGCCACTTTAAAATTAGATGAATTAGCTAAAATATTAAGAAGAAATAGATTGAACCAAGGTGCAATTTCATTTGATAAAGTAGAAGTCAAATTTAAGTTAAATGAAAGTAATGAGCCTGTAGGAGTTTATTTCAAAGTGGCTAAAGATGCTAATCATCTTATTGAAGAATTTATGTTATTGGCTAATCGAAAAGTAGCTGAATTCATTGGAAAACAAAAGAAAACATTTGTGTATCGTATTCACGATGAACCTGATGAAAATAAACTGATGAACTTACAAGGTATTATTTCAAAATTTGGTTATAGTTTAAATTTTAAATCAAAGGAAACAATTTCTAAATCCTTGAATAATTTATTAGTTGATATTGTTGGTAAAAAAGAACAAAACATGGTTGATACACTTGCTATTCGTAGTATGAGTAAAGCCAAATATTCTACCGCTAACATTGGACATTATGGATTAGCTTTTGATTATTATTCACATTTTACATCTCCTATTCGTCGTTATCCAGATGTAATGGTACACCGTTTGTTACAACAATATTTAGATGGTGGAAAAAGTGCAGATGAAGAAACATATGAAGAAAAATGTGTACATTCTTCTAATATGGAAAATAGTGCTTCAAATGCTGAAAGAGATTCTATCAAGTATATGCAAGTCAAGTATATGCAAGATCATAGAGATCAGGAATTCCTTGGCGTAATTTCAGGTGTTACAGAATGGGGCATTTATGTTGAAATTATAGAAAATAAATGCGAAGGAATGATCCGTATCCGTGAAATAAAAGAGGACTATTATACCTTTGATGAAAAACAATATGCTTTAGTAGGACAAGTAACTAAAGACTTATTACAACTAGGAGATGAAGTTTGGGTAAAAGTGAAAAATGCAGATTTAGTTAAAAAACAATTAGATTATCATTTTATCCGTAGAAATGAATAATTATTTGAAAGTTTATGAGTTAACACTAATAAAAAGACAATGAAAAATCAATTTCTAATATTATCAATAGTATCTATTTTTTGGATAAATAGTAATGCACAAACAACAAAATCTTTAAGTGATTTTAGCAAAGTAACAGGATTTGACCAAATTGAAATTCATTTAATAAAATCAAATGAAAACAAAATTGAATTAAAAGGTACTAATTCAGAATCAGTAGAATTAGTTAACAAATCAGGTGAATTAAAAATACGTATGCCTTTTGGTAAAATATTAAAAGGGAATGATATTAAAGCAATTATTTATTTTAAAAATTTAGATGCAGTTGAAGCAAATGAAGGCAGTTTTATAAGCAGTAATACAACTTTGCAAACATCTATTTTTGATATTATAGCAAAAGAAGGTGGAAAAGTAGATTTAACTGTACAAGCTTCTAAAATAAACATTAAAACTTCTAGCGGAGCAGTAGTTACTTTAGCAGGAAAAACAGAAAATATAGACGCTGTATCTACAGCAGGAGGTATACTTAATGCTACTAATTGTCAAACACAACAAGCAACAGTAACTGTTAATGCTGGTGGACAAATAGATATTAAAGCTTATGATATTGTAGATGCTAAAGCACGTGCAGGAGGAAGTATTATTATATATGGAAAGCCTAAACAAGTAAATCAAAAAACTATTTTTGGTGGAAACATCATTGTACGTAAAGACAAAAATTAATAGTAACCATATTGATTAATAGATCTTTTGAAATAAAATTTTCTTAAAATCACTAAAAATTAGATTTTTTAAGAATATAGAATTAAATTGCCAATTCATTCTAGCAGTTAATTTATGTTACAATATATTTTAAGTAATGGAATTCCTTTAGGTATCTTCCTGAGCTTTATGATTGGTCCTGTATTTTTTGTATTATTAGAAACCAGTATAACTAAAGGATTTAGAGCCGCTTTATTTTTTGATTTAGGAGTTGTTCTCGGAGATATATTTTTTATAGGTTTGGCTTATTTAGGAAGTTATCGCTTGATTCAAAGTTTAAAAGATGATCCAGCATTATTTATTTTTGGAGGGATAGTTATGTTAGCATATGGAATTATTTCGTATGCTAAATTATATAAAGCTAGCAAAAACATTGAAGAAGATGAAGAAGTTGTAGATTTGATTAAAAAGAATTATTTCAGTTTATTCATAAAAGGTTTTCTTTTAAATTTTATTAACATAGGTGTTTTAGGATTTTGGTTATTGATTATTATAACCTTTGGTCCTCGTTTAGAAATGGATAGTTCAAATGTCTTCTGGTTTTTTACTACTGTTATAATTTCTTATTTAACTACTGATGTTTGTAAAATATTAGCAGCAAAACAATTACGTTCTAAACTAACTCCTGTTAATATTATAAAAATTAAAAAAGTAAGTGCTATATTATTAATAATTTTTGGCACTATATTATTAGCCCAAGGTTGGTTCCCCTCCGATAAACAATTTGTAAAAGATACAATAGAAAAAATAGAAAAAGAGTAATTGAAACATTACTCTTTTTTTAATTATACTAATAATAAAACTACTTATTTTAGTAACTTCATGCCAAATAAATAATGCCCTAATCTAAAATAAACTAACATGAAAAAATTATTACTTTTAATTCTTTTACCTTATGCTATTTATAGTCAAAATGATTCTATTAGTATATCAAAACCAAATCTTTCCTTAATAGGATTAAATAAATTAAATATTGTATACAAAGGAATTCCTAATCCCATATCTATTCAAGTAAAAGAATCAAAACCTTATAAAATTAAAGGAGAAGCACTTTTTCAAAGTCCAGATGGTAATTATACCCTTCAGCCTAAAAATGGCAAGGAAACGAAAGTATTTGTGGAAATTAATACATCTGATAGTACAAAAGTAATTGAAGAACATATTTTACGGGTAAAAGATTTACCATTGGCAGCTTTATTAGTTAATCAAAAAGGATGTATTAATAGTGATTGTGTTTTAGAAATTCCAACAAAAGAATTATTAAATGCTGAAATTACTTTTAAACTAATAGATTTCTTATTAGATTACAATATTACAGTTACAGGCTTTCGTTTACATTTAACTAATACGATAGGTGAATTTTTAGATAGTTTTGAGATTAAAGGTAATAAAATTCCAGCCGATGTATATCAAGCTATCCTAAATAAGGATAAGGCAACACTTATTCAAATTCATAAAATTACTTTCTTGTCAGATTTAAATCTAGCTATTTTAAAGACTCCTATGATAAAAATTAAAAAAGTTTAATTTTTTTTATCCTTATAATGTTCTATTTTTTAGATGCTTATAAAAAAACATTAATTATTTTTTAAATAAGATCGTAAAAGTAGTTTGCAAATATAAAAAACTGTCTTATATTTGCACTCGCAATACGGAAGTAAAGCGAAACATACTGGAGAAATGGCAGAGTGGTCGAATGCGGCAGTCTTGAAAACTGTTGACTGTAACAGGTCCGGGGGTTCGAATCCCTCTTTCTCCGCCAAAGGGTAAAAGGTCTGAGCAATCAGACCTTTTTTTATTTTATTATTCCCATAAAAAAACTCCTTGTTAGGGAGTTCGTTTATTTACTGCTTTATAAATTTTATTATCAGTTTTTAGAAAATTAATCTTTTGACCAATTGAATCATTTTCTAAATTTTTTAGGTTCTAACGTAGTAAAACTTAATCTATTATTAAATTTGAAATTATAAATAAAAAAAACCTCCCAAAATAATTGGAAGGTTTCAGAGGCATCGCCCGGATTCGAACCGGGGTAGACGGTTTTGCAGACCGGTGCCTAGCCGCTCGGCCACGACGCCATTGCGACTGCAAATATAGTGAAAAGTTTATATTTTAAAAGCCTTTGAGCTAAAAGTTTATCTTTTTTTTGTTATTAAAATAGTAACTTCTTGAACATCACCACCTATAGGTGGATTAATTTTTGCTACTTCTACGGTAACTTTTTCTACTAATAGAAGTTCTTTTAGTATTCTATCTATAATTCTTTGTGCTACATGTTCTAAAAGTTCTGATCGAATAGCCATTTCTTCTACTACTATTTTGTTTAAATGTACATAGTCTACAGTATCTACCAAACGATCACTTATAGCTGATTTTGATAAATCAGCTTCTATTTCTAAATCTACACGATAGTTACTACCTATTTTACTTTCTTCTATTAAACAACCATGATACGAATAGGTTCGTATGTTTTTTAACTTGATAATTCCCATTATTATGTAATTTAATGTTTTTTAATATTGCAAAGTTCAATGTTTATATGAAACTTTAAACACTAAACTTTAAACTTTTTTTTATCTTTGCTAAAAAGATAAAAAACAATGTCGAGTACAGAAAAATCATTGAATTTTATAGAACAAATCATTGAAGAAGACTTAAATAATGGTTTGTCTAATGATAAATTACGCTTTCGTTTTCCACCTGAACCTAATGGATACTTACATGTTGGACACGCAAGTGCTATTTGTTTAAATTTTGGATTAGGATTAGATTATAATGCGCCTGTAAATTTGCGTTTTGATGATACAAATCCTTCTAAAGAAGAGCAAGAATATGTAGATGCTATAAAGCGTGATGTAGAATGGCTTGGATTTAAATGGGATAAAGAATGTTACGCATCTGATTATTTTCAAGAATTATATGATTGGGCTATAGAATTGATAAAAAAGGGTAAAGCTTATGTTGATAACTTGTCATCCGAAGAAATGGCTAGATTAAAAGGCACACCTACGCAACCAGGTGAAAATAGCCCTAATAGAGATCGTTCTGTCGAAGAAAATTTAGATTTATTTACACGTATGAAAAACGGTGAATTTCCTAATGGTTCTTATGTTTTGCGTGCTAAAATTGATATGGCTTCTTCTAATATGTTAATGCGTGATCCTATCATGTATCGTATTATGCACGAACATCATCATCGTACTGGTAATCAATGGTGTATATATCCTATGTATGATTGGGCACATGGTGAAAGTGATTATATGGAACAAGTTTCTCATTCATTCTGTACATTAGAATTTTTACCTCATAGAGAATTATATGATTGGTTTCTAAACGCTATTTATGATAATTCGAAGGTAAGACCTAAGCAACGTGAATTTGCACGTAGAAATCTATCACATACAGTCGTTTCTAAGCGCAAACTATTACAATTAGTACAAGAAGGACATGTAACAGGTTGGGATGATCCTCGTATGAGTACCATTTCAGGTATGCGTCGTCGCGGTTATACACCAGAATCTATAAGAAATTTTGCTAAAACAATAGGTATTGCTAAACGAACTAATTTAATTGATGTTTCTTTATTAGAATTCTGTGTAAGAGAGGATTTAAATAAAACTGCACCTCGTGTTATGGCAGTTTTAGATCCTGTTAAATTAGTCATTACTAATTATCCAGAAGGACAAGAAGAATGGTTAGAAGCTGAAAATAATCCTGAAGAAGAAATCATGACTTATAGAAAAGTACCTTTTTCTAAAGTTTTATACATTGAAAGAGAGGATTTTAAAGAAGAAGCAGATAAAAAGTTTTTTCGTTTAAAATTAGATGGTGAAGTCCGACTTAAAAATGCCTATATCATTAAAGCAGAATCAGTAATAAAAGACGAAAATGGAAATATTACGGAAATTCATGCAACTTATGATCCTGATTCTCGTTCTGGAAGTGGTACAGAAGCTTCTAAGCGTAAAGTAAAGGGAACTATTCATTGGGTTTCTCAAACTCATGCAATACCAGCTGAAATACGTGTTTACGACCGTTTATTTACTCATGAAAGTCCTGATGGAAATAAAGAAGTTGATTTTAAAGAATTTATTAATCCTAATTCATTGCAAATCATTACAGGTTATCTTGAACCTAGCTTAGCAGATGTTAAGGAATTAGATCAGTTTCAGTTTCAACGTTTGGGCTATTTCTGCGTAGACAAAGATTCTTCTATGGAAAAATTAGTTTTTAATAAAACTGTAGGACTTAAAGATACATGGGCTAAGATTAGTGAATAAACCATGATGAAATTAAATTTTAAGCACTTGATGAATATCAAGTGTTTTTTTTATACATTTATATGTCAAATTAAAAAATTAGCCTATGAAAAAAATTACATTAGGACTTTTTAGTCTCTTATTTTATTGGAATTCTCAAGCAGCTATAGTAGTTCGTGATATTAATGATTTTACTTTTTCGTTAAATACTTTTGTTGATCTTGATTTTAATAATGATAATGTACCAGAATTCACCATGCAATATATGAACAATTCTGTCGAAAGTTTTTTTGATCCTAATATGGTAAACTTTGTTACTACAGGTACATTTGATTCAGGATATGGTTGGGATGTGATGAAATTTTTGAGTTTTGATACTACTATTTCAAGTTCTAGCATATTTGGTGCTCAAGCAGATGCTTATATAGATCCTTCATGGGCCAATCCTGTTGATTTTTTTCCTCAAGGTGATTCGTATATTGGTTGTAAGTTTAAATTAGCTAATAGTTGGCATTATGGCTGGATTTTAGTAAATAAAAATGGTAATACTATTACCTTAAAAAGTTATGCTTATAATGATGTAGCAGGACAAAGTATAAAAGCAGGTCAGTTAGATCTATTGTCAAATCAAGGATTTCAAATAGTTGATAATCAATTTTTTCCTAATCCAGCTAAAGAAATTGTTACCTCTAAAATTGGAAGTTCTATTAAATTAGTTACTTTAACCGATCTTACAGGTAAACATTTTCCTGTCTATTTTGATAACTCAAGTATTAATTTAGATCATCTACAAAAAGGAATGTATTTACTTGAAGTGACGTATGAACAAAATATAAAAAGTTTTACCAAGATCGTTAAAGAATAATTAAATAAAAAAGCCAGTAAATTATTTACTGGCTTTTTTATTTATAAAATACTTATAAGTATTTTATTTTTTATAAATTTTGTAAATAATAATTATTTTTTATAATTATTTCATAAATGATAAATTTGTGTGAAAAAATAAACTTTCATAATTTAAATTTTAGCTAATAAAAAAAAAGTCTGGTATGATTTTATCTCTTATTTATTAAAAATCCCTTAAAACCTTTTATTTTAATTTTTTTAAAAATCTATAAATAAAATTATATGTATTAATGAATTGCATAAATTTTATAAATTATAATTTTTTATTATTATTTTATTTTTAAAAATAATATTTATTTATAACATTAAGCTTTCATAATTTCAATTTTAGCTAATAAAAAAGAAGTCTGGTGTGGATTTATCTTTTATCTATTAAAAGTTTCTTAAAACCTTTTATTTAAGTTTTATTTGTTTTTTTATTTATAAAACCTTTTATTTTTTATTAAATTATAAATTTTTTAAATAATAAATTTTTATTATTTAAAAATGTATTTTAATAAATTTTATTTCTAAAATTGACTTTCATAATTTGATTTTTAGCTAATAAAAAAAAAGAATGAGGTTCTGTTATGTTTTACTTATAAAAAACCTTTTAAATGGATTTATTTGAAGTTTTTATTATTTTATAGTTACTAAATAAAAAAACCACCAATTTTTGATTGATGGTTTTAAAATGAGTTTTGAGTAAATTAAATTCTTTCAGGAGAATCATTATCTCCAAAATTTTCAGCTGGAAATATCTTTGTATTCTGTTCTTCTATTTTTCTTTTTGTACCTTTTTTCATTGCATCTGAAATTTGATTTGAAGCTGCAAAACTTGCTATCATATTATTAAGCATATCTGTTGCTGCTTGGGGTGAGTTGGGTAATAATATTAAATTACTATTCGCATCAGCTCCTACCGCTTGTAAAGTATCATAATGTTGTGTTACTACTATTAAAGCACTTGCTTCTTGTGAATTAATACCTACGTCATTTAGTTGATTAACGGATTCTACAAGACCACGCGCAATTTCACGACGCTGATCCGCAATACCTTGACCTTGTAAACGTTTACTTTCCGCTTCTGCTTTTGCTTTTGCTACAATTCTAATACGTTGTGCCTCTGCTTCATATTCAGCTGCTGTTTTCTCACGATCTGCTGCATTAATACGATTCATAGCATTTTTTACTTGTATATCAGGATCAATATCAGTTACTAAAGTATTAATTATATCATATCCATAAGTTGTCATTGCTTCATTTAATTCACGTTTTACAGCTACAGCAATATCATCTTTGCGAACAAAAACATCATCTAAAATAAGTTTAGGAACTTCTGCACGAACAACATCAAATACATATGAAGTAATTTGGTCGTGAGGATATTCTAATTTATAAAAAGCATCATATACTTTTTCTTGGATTACTTTGAATTGTACTGAAACTTTCATTTTAACAAATACATTATCTTTTGTTTTTGTTTCAATGACCACATCTAATTGTTGAATTCTTAAGTTTACACGACCAGCTATACGATCAATAATTGGAATTTTTAATTGTAAACCTGATTGTCGAATACTATTGAATTTTCCAAAGCGTTCTATCACTACAGCTGTTTGTTGTTTTACTGTAAAGAATGATGATACTAATAGGATAAATCCAAAAAATAAAATAATAATAAAAAATGCTCCCATAATGTATAAACGGATTAGTTTGTTTTATATAGGTTATACGCTAAAATATTTTAAATGTTACAAGTTATTATTAAAATAGATTCTTTACTTTAGTAAATAAAATATAATGATGATACGTGTTTTATTATTTATTCTTTTTATTAATTCTTCTTTATCCCATTCTCAATATAGAAAAAATGATGGTAATAGAATAGGGATTTCTGCAGGAATAACATATACAGATGTTTATACTTCTAATTTTAATACTAGACCAGAGTTAGGTTGGATAGCAGGTTTATCAGTACGTGGTAATTTTTATAATGATAAATGGAGCCTGATTTATGGGATGCAGTTTACCGATAGTAATTTTTCTATTGAATCAATTAATTCTAATTTTCAAGAAGAAAAAGTAACTTATAAATTGTCAGGTGCACAATTACGTATTTTAGGTAGTTATCATTTATTGAATGATAATTTAGCTTTTGATTTTGGTCCGGTTTTACAAGTGAATGGCAAACTAAAAATAGATGATCATTATAATTACAATAAGATTCTTAATAGTTCTTTATTAGCTTCTGAAATAATTAATATATCAAATGTAGGCGCTAATTTATATGTTGGTTTATCGGGTGGTAGTAAAATAATTAGAGCTAATTTATTTTATCAGTTAGCTTTAACTAATATGTTTAATAGGCTTAATAGAAATGAATTACTTGAAAAAAATAATAATATTAGTTTTAATGGTCATTTGAGTATGATAAGCACACAAATAACTTTTAATTTATAGTTGTTGTTAATAAGGGGGCAAAATTTTGCCCCCTTATTGTCTCTTAAATACTATGTATTGCTTTTTGAATTCTTTGAATAGTTTCCTCTTTTCCAAGTATTTCAACAATGTCAAATAAATGAGGTCCCATCATCTTCCCTACTAAACTTAAACGGAAGGGTTGCATTACCTTGCCCATTCCTATTTCATTTATAGTTAACCATTCTTTAACTATAGTTTCTATAGTAGTACTTGTAAAATCAGTTATACCTTCTAAAACTGTAATTAATTGTTTTAATAATTCAGGAGTATCTTCTTTCCAGTTTTTCAAACCTTTTTCATCATAACTTGAAGGTGCCAAAAAGAAATAGTCAGTCAAATCCCATAAATCAGTTACAAAATTGGCTCTTTCTTTATTTAAAGAAACAATGCGTGTCACATCAAGGGTAGTCGAAATGCCTTTGTTAATTAAAACTTCATTAAAACTTATAGCTAATTCTTCATCACTTTTCACTAATAAATACTGATGATTGAACCATTTATTTTTCTCAGGGTCAAACTTAGCACCTGATTTATTTACACGTGCTAAATCAAATTTATTGATTAGTTCTTCTAAAGAAAATAGTTCTTGTTCCGTTCCATCATTCCAACCTAATAGAGCTAAGAAATTCACAACTGCTTCTGGAAAAAATCCATTTTCACGGTATCCCATAGAGCTTGTATCTTCTGTTTTCCATTCTAGAGGAAATACAGGGAATCCCATTTTATCACCATCACGTTTTGATAATTTACCATTACCTACAGGTTTTAATATTAGAGGTAAGTGTGCAAATTCAGGAGCTTCCCAACCTAATGCTTGGTACAATAAAATATGCAGTGGTAATGAAGGTAACCATTCTTCACCACGTATTACATGTGAAGTTTCCATTAAGTGATCATCAACTATATTCGCCAAATGATATGTTGGCATTCCATCACTTTTGAATAATACTTTATCGTCTAATAAATTAGTATCAAATTTTATATCTCCTCGAATAATATCTTTTAATTCTAATATTTGATTAATAGGTGTTTTGAAACGTACAACAAAAGCTTCACCATTTTCAAGACGTTTTTTTACTTCTTCAGTTGTTAATGTTAGAGCATTATCTAAAGTTTCACGTACCGTATGATTATAGATAAATGTTTGACCATTTGCTTCTGCAGATTTTCTTAATTCATCTAATTTTTCAGGTGTATCAAAAGCATAATATGCAGAACCTGATTGAATTAATTGGTCTACATATTGTTTATATATTGCCTTACGTTCACTTTGGCGGTAAGGCCCAAACTTTTCATTCTTTCCTACCGTTTCATCAGGTGCTATTCCTAACCATTCTAACGCTTCAAAAATATAAGCTTCCGCTCCTGGTACAAAACGAGTTTGATCTGTATCTTCTATTCGTAAATAAAATGTACCATTGTGTTTTTTAGCAAATAAATAATTAAATAAGGCTGTTCTTACACCGCCTATATGTAAAGGTCCTGTTGGACTGGGTGCAAAACGCACTCTAACTGGCTTTGACATTTTTTTATTGTTTTTGTTATTTATTACATGAAGTATCATCTATTGATTAAGATGCAATGTATTGTGCAAAGATACATTATACTGCTTACATATTTGTTTGATTTTGAGTATTGCTATTGTATTTGATATTTTACTAACTTTATGGGTTATAATTAAAGTATTGAATTTTGGAATCAAAACAGCTCATATTCGTTAAATTAGAAAGTTTTATTAAAAAATATTATACTAATGAATTACTTCGTGGTAGCTTATTTTTTATTGGATTAGGTTTATTATATTTTTTATTTACTAGTTTTATTGAATATTTTTTGTGGTTACAACCCACAGGAAGAACCATATTATTTTGGTTATTTATCACTGTGGAATTGTTTTTACTTATTCGTTTTATAATAATACCATTATTTAAATTATTTAAACTTCAAAAAGGATTAAGCTATGAACAAGCATCATTTATAATAGGTAAACACTTTACTGAGGTAAATGATAAGTTAGTTAATTTCTTACAGTTAGTAAATAATTCAAATCAATCAGAATTACTATTAGCTTCTATAGATCAAAAAGCAAAAAGCTTGCAACCTATTCCTTTTGTGAATGCAATAGATTTTAGAAAAAATAAAAAGTATATTCCATTGGCTTTAATTCCTTTTCTTATTATTTTATTTTTTATGATTTCAGGAAAAGAAGAATATTTAGCACAAGGTATGCATCGTGTAGTTAATTATGATCAACATTTCTCTCCTCCTGCTCCATTTGAATTATTCATTAAAGATTCATTAATTACCCAACAAAATAAAGATTTTACTTTAACTGTTTTTTCTAAAGGTAAAGTAAATCCAGATAAAGCAATTATTGTTATAGGTAATGAACAATATTTTATGGAAAATACAGCAGCAGGTACTTTTCAATATACTTTTGAAAATCCTTTAGCTGATACTGATTTTTATATTCAATCAAATGAAGTAATAAGTAAGAATTATCATTTAAAAGTTAATTCAGTTCCAGCTATTACTCATTTTGAAATGCTATTAAATTTCCCTAACTATTTAGGTAAAAAACCAGAGTTAATAAGAGGTACTGGTAATGCAGTTATTCCTGAAGGGACTACTATTACTTGGAGTATTAAAGCTCAATCGACAGAAATAGTTCGTATGAATATCAATAATTCATTGAGTAGTTTTAATTTTAAAAATAATAACTTTATTTTTTCAAAAAAAATCAATCAAAATTCAGAATATCAAATAGTTACTTCAAATAAAGATGTAAAAGACTTCGAAAAACTCACATATTCTTTGAATGTTATTAAAGATCAGTATCCAAGTATAAAAATAGAAACGATTCCAGATAGTTTACATGTTTCTAAACCTTATTTAATTGGTCAAATTGCAGATGATTATGGTTTCCATCGTTTGAGTATTATATATTTTCCAAAAGATAAAATGAGTCAAGCAAAACGTGGAACACTATCTTTTAAACAAGGTATTTATGATAAATTTATTTTTAATTTTCCTGGTTCATTACCTATAGATAGAGGAGTTCAGTATGATTATTATTTTGAAATTTCTGATAATGATTTTTTAAATGGTTTTAAAACTTCTAAGTCTGCTGTATTTTCACACCGTGAGTCTACAGAAGAAGAAAAACAAGAAGAATTTTTACAACAACAAAACGATAATATTAATAGCCTTTCTAAATCTTTAAAATTACAGGATAAACAACAATTAGAATTAGAGAAAATAGAACAAGTGGGTAAAGAGAAAAAAGAACTGAATTATAAAGAACAACAAAAAATTAATGATTTTATAAAACGTCAAAAAGAACAAGAAGAATTATTAAAAAATTATTCTGAAAAAATAAAAGAAAATTTAGATCAATTTAAACCTACTTCTAAAGATCTTAAAAAAGAAGAATTAGAAAATCGCTTAGATAATGTGCAACAAGATTTAGATAAAAACAAGAAACTATTAGATGAATTAAAAAATCTAAATGAAAAATTACAGCATGAAGAATTATTTGATAAAATTGAAAAGTTTCAGCAAAAATCTAAGAATCAAACTAAAAGTTTAGAACAGTTAGTAGAATTGACTAAGCGTTATTATATTGAACAAAAAGCAAAGCAACTTGTAGATAAATTAGAAAAACTAGCAGATCAAGAAGAAGAATTATCTAATAATAAAGACAATAATGAAAAGGAACAGAATGAATTAAATTCTTCTTTTGATCGTTTACAAAAAGAATTAAATGATTTAGATAAAGAAAATAAAAAGCTAAAGAAACCTTTAAAAATACCTTCCGATATAGAAAAGCAGAATAGTATTGATAATGATATGAAGAATGCAAGCAATGAATTAAAAAATAAAAATAATGCTAAAGCTAGTACTAAACAAAAAAGTGCTGCTCGAAAAATGCGTCAGATGTCGCAATCAATAGAAAAAGATATGCAAGGTGGTGATAAAGAACAAATGAATGAAGATATTAAAATGCTTCGTCAAATTGTAGATAATCTACTTAGATTTTCATTTTCAGAAGAAAAATTAATGAATAATTTCAAGAGTATTAATGGAACATCTGCGTCATTTTCTAAATATATAAAGACACAACAAGATTTAAAAAATCAGTTTAAACATGTAGATGATAGTTTATTTACGATGTCATTACGTAATCCTAAAATAGGAGAAAAAGTTACAAAAGAAATAGGTACTATTTATTATAACTTAGATAAATCAATAGATTATTTTACAGAAAATCAACTTGCTCGCGGTGTTTCTAGTCAACAATATACATTTACTAGTGCTAATAATTTAGCTAATTTATTAGCAGATGTTTTAGATAATATGCAAATGTCTATGTCGGGATCAGGATCAGGTCAAGGTAATCCTAGTCCTGGAAAAGGAAAAGGTTCTGGTATGCAATTACCAGATATAATTATGAGACAAGAAGAGTTAGCTAAAAAAATGAGTAAAGATAAATCTAATAAACCTAGTTCATCAGGATCTTCTGGTAGTGGTGAAGGAAAAGAACCAAACGGAAATGGTAATAAATCAGGTGGTCAAGGAGGTTCTAGTTCTAAAGATGGTAATTCAAAACAAAATAATTCTAGTGAAACTAATGAGGGTAACGCACAAGATATTATAGATATTTTAAAGGAGCAACAGCAATTACGAGATGCTTTAGAAAAAGAATTACATAAACAAGGATTAGGTTCACAAGGGCAAAATGCTATAGAACAAATGAAACAATTAGAAAAGCAATTGATAACAAAAGGTTTCAATAAACAGTTGGTTCAAAAAGCATTAAATTTAAAATATGAACTATTAAAATTACAAGAAGCCGCTCAACAACAAAATCAAGATAATAAAAGAGAAGGAGTAACTAATAAAAAAGAATTTCAAAACTCCTCTCCTGCCCTACCGCAAAAGTTACAAGAATATTTAAATAGTATAGAAATATTAAATAGACAAAGCTTACCTTTGCGCTCGCAATTTAATAAACGTATTCAAGAATATTTTAAAAAAAATGATAAATTATAATTACGAAACTAATTTTTTGTTATCTAATGAAGTTGATTATACAGAATGGATTAAAACTGTTATCGAATCTGAAAATAAAGAATTAAATGAAATTAATTACATCTTTTGTAATGATGAATATCTATTAGAAATCAATAAGCAATATCTGGATCACGATTATTATACAGATGTTATTAGTTTTGATTACACAGAAAACAACTTAATCGCTGGTGATATTTTTATATCTATTGATCGTATAAAAGAGAATGCTATTGATTTAGGAGTATCTTTTGATGAAGAATTAAAACGCGTTATTATTCATGGTGTATTACATTATTGCGGGTATAAAGACAAAACTTCATCAGAAGAAGAATTAATGCGTTTAAAAGAAGATGAAAAAATAAAAATGTTTCACGTGAAACATAATTAATAATCTTAGTTCCACGTGAAACAAATTTTATTTGTTTCACGTGGAACTTTTTCTTTTTATTTTAAAGTGTTTCACGTGAAACACTTTAAAATAAAGAAAAAGTTTTATAAAAAAATGAATTATTTTAAAGATATATAATGTTTATAGAGAGTTATGATGTAATAGTAGTGGGTGCAGGACATGCTGGTTGTGAAGCAGCAGCAGCAGCAGCAAACTTAGGTTCTAGAACTTTGTTGATTACAATGAGTCTTCAGAATATAGCTCAGATGTCTTGTAATCCTGCTATGGGGGGAATTGCAAAAGGGCAAATTGTTCGTGAGATAGATGCTTTAGGTGGTTATTCAGGTATAGTGTCTGATAAGACTGCAATTCAATTTAAAATGTTAAATCAATCTAAAGGACCAGCTATGTGGTCCCCACGCTGCCAGAGTGATCGTATGCGTTTCTCAGAAGAATGGCGTTTAATGTTGGAACAAACACCTAATCTTGATTTTTATCAAGAAATGGTTGTAGGATTAATAACTGAAGGAGAAAATGTAATAGGAGTAAAAACAGCTATAGGTTTATCTATTTATGCTAAAACAGTTGTTTTAACTAATGGTACTTTTTTAAATGGTTTAATACATATTGGAGAGAAACAGTTTGGAGGAGGACGTGTTGGTGAAAGCGCATCTTATGGTATAACAGAAGATTTAGTTCGTTTAGGTTTTCAAGCAGGACGTATGAAAACAGGTACACCTCCACGTGTTGATGGACGTTCTTTAGATTATACTAAAATGCGTGTAGAACCAGGAGATTTAAATCCAGCTAAATTTTCTTTTTCAGATTACACGAAACCTTTAAAAAAACAACGTGATTGTTATATGACTTATACTTCTCCTTTAGTGCATGATTTATTGCGTGAAGGATTTGATCGTTCTCCTATGTTTAATGGTCGTATTAAATCTTTAGGTCCTCGTTATTGTCCTTCTATAGAAGATAAAATTAATCGTTTTGCTGATAAAGATCGTCATCAACTCTTTGTTGAACCAGAAGGATGGAATACTGTAGAAGTATATGTAAATGGATTTTCTACTTCACTTCCAGAAGATGTTCAGTTTAAAGCTTTGCGTTCAGTTGAAGGTTTTGAAAATGTAAAATTTTTTAGAGCAGGATATGCTATAGAGTATGATTACTTCCCTCCTACTCAGTTAAGGCATACTTTAGAAACAAAACTTATTTCTGGTTTGTATTTTGCAGGACAGATTAATGGGACTACAGGATATGAAGAAGCTGCTTCACAAGGTTTAATGGCTGGTATTAATGCCGCTTTAAAATCACAAGAAAGAGATCCTTTTACTTTAAAAAGAGATGAAGCTTATATAGGTGTTTTAATTGATGATTTGATTACAAAAGGTACAGAAGAACCTTATCGTATGTTTACTTCTCGTGCTGAATATAGAACTTTATTACGTCAAGATAATGCTGATTATCGTTTGACTCCTAAATCAAATGCAATAGGTTTAGCTAGTGAAGAACGATTAAAACGTATGGAGTATAAATTTAATCAAGCTGAAAAAATGGTTACTTTCTTTAGAGAAACTTCTGTTTCTATTAAAGAAGCTAATCCTGTTTTAGAAGCTAAGTTAAGCTCTCCTATTACTCAAGGTGATAAAATGTTTAAAATTTTTTCTCGTCCTCAAATACAAATGGAAGATATGATGAAATTTGAAAAAGTTAAAGAATACATTGCCTTAAGCGATTTAGATGAAGAAATAATAGAACAATCAGAAATACAAGTAAAGTATTCAGGTTATATAGAAAAAGAACGTGCAAATGCTGAAAAATTACACCGTTTAGAAAATATACGTATACCTGATACTTTTGATTATGATCAATTAAAATCTTTATCATATGAAGCACGTGAGAAATTAAAAAAGATTCGTCCTGTTACAATATCACAAGCATCAAGAATTAGTGGAGTATCGCCAAATGATATTTCTGTTATGTTAGTTTATATGGGAAGATAACCACCTTTAGAAATACACTAAAAGAATAATATGTTTCACGTGGAACTTTTAGAAATATATTATTCTAATTAAATTAAAGCTTTATTACACAAATGAATTTTTTAGAACAAAATAGTTATATAAAAGTGCAAGATCATTCCGTTTCTAATGAAAGTTTTGACTTGTTATTAGATCCCGAGACTGAATTATTAAAAACACATCCCCAGCCTTCTTTAGAACAATTGGGAGCTTATTATGAAAGTGAAGATTATATTTCGCATACAGATGGTAAACGTTCTTTTTTTGAACGTTTATATCATTTAGTAAAATCATATGCTTTAATTAAAAAAGTAGCTTTAATCAGTAGTATACATAAATCTAAAGGACTTCTTCTTGATATTGGAGCTGGTACAGGTGATTTTTTAGTTACAGCAAAAAATGCAGGTTGGATTACTAAAGGATTTGAGCCTAATCTTAATGCCCGCAATTTAGCTTTATCAAAAGGAATAGAATTAGTAAATGAAACTCAAGTAATTTCTGATCATTCTGTTGATCTTATTACAATGTGGCACGTTTTAGAGCATGTGCCAAATTTAGAAGAACAAATTCAAGAATTAAAACGTTTATTAAAACCTGATGGTACTTTAGTAATTGCAGTTCCAAATTATAAATCATACGATGCTCAATATTATGGGAAATTTTGGGCAGCTTATGATGTACCTAGACATTTATGGCATTTTTCTAAAAAAAGTATCGAAAAATTATTTAATAATCAAAAAATGAAAGTTACTCAAATTCATCCAATGATTTTTGATAGTTTTTATGTTTCACTTTTATCAGAGAAATATAAAAATGGAAAGATGAATTTTTTTAATGCTTTTTGGATTGGATTAAAATCAAATATTAAAGCAGGTGCTAAAAAAGAATTTTCTTCTCACATTTACATTATAAAGAATGACAATTAAAATATTTTACTGTAATATAAATAAAGCGAATCAATTTGATTCGCTTTATTATTTTCTATATATTTTTAATTTATATTTCCTCTTTTCTATTTTCTATAATTTTATTTAGTTTAAAAAACATATTATTAAAAGAAAACTTAAATTTCTTTTTACTATATTTTTATTTTGATATTTTACTTCTTACTTTTTGAGAAGTATTTTGAGAAGTATTTTGAGAAGTATTTTGAGAAGTATTTTGAGAAGTATTTTGAGAAGTATTTTGAGAAGTATTTTGAGAAGTATTTTGAGAAGTATTTTGAGAAGTATTTTGAGAAGTATTTTGAGAAGTATTTTGAGAAGTATTTTGAGAAGTATTTTGAGAAGTATTTTGAGAAGTATTTTGAGAAGTATTTTGAGAAGTATTTTGAGAAGTATTTTGAAAGTATTTTGAAAGTCATTTTGAGAAGTATTTTGAAAGTATTTTGAGAAGTATTTTGAAAGTATTTTGAGAAGTATTTTGAGAAGTATTTTGAGAAGTATTTTGAGAAGTATTTTGAGAAGTATTTTGAGAAGTATTTTGAGAAGTATTTTGAGAGTATTTTGAAAGTATTTTGAGAAGTATTTTGAGAAGTATTTTGAAAGTATTTTGAGAAGTATTTTGAGAAGTATTTTGAGAAGTATTTTGAGAAGTATTTTGAGAAGTATTTTGAGAAGTATTTTGAGAAGTATTTTGAGAAGTATTTTGAGAAGTATTTTGAGAAGTATTTTGAGAAGTATTTTGAGAAGTATTTTGAGAAGTATTTTGAGAAGTATTTTGAGAAGTATTTTGAGAAGTATTTTGAGAAGTATTTTGAGAAGTATTTTGAGAAGTATTTTGAGAAGTATTTTGAGAAGTATTTTGAGAAGTATTTTGAGAAGTATTTTGAGAAGTATTTTTGAGAAACTTCTCAAATTGAAAAAAATATTTCGATTTTTACTCAAAAAAACAAAAAAATTGAGTAAAAATCATTTTTTTTGTTTTTATATTGATTTTATTCTTCCCTTATTATTTTAAACTGATTTACTAATAGTTTTTATTTGTAGAAATTATTCTCGAAATGTTCCACGTGAAAATTGATTTTAGTTCTTACTAATTTATCCTTTAAAATATAACGATCCTTATTTGTTCCACGTGAAATTTTACATTTAAAAAATATTTTGATCAGAATTGACAATATTGATCATAGATTTTAATACATGATAATGTTATGCCTTCTCCCCTTTTCTATAAATCAGATAATTTTATTAATCATGCTTTATCAGAATAATTAATTTTTATAAAATCTTATGATTATTTTTATAGAGATTATAATTGTTAATTTAGATAAAACCGGTATAAAACTATTTTATAACAACATCTTAAAATATTTAATTTTTAGAATTAATAGATATAAATTCTTATTTCCTATTTATCAAATTTATTTTTGATTATGACTAATACTTTTCACATGTTTCACGTGGAATTTTTATTAATAAGCATTACTATATTGCTTTTATCTCTTTTGTTTTTTATTTAAAAAGCATTTAAATCTATTTTAAGAGACTTTTTATTATGTTTATATAAGATGTATTGGTTTGTTTTTAAAAACCTCTTAAAATAGCTTTATTTTAGTTTATTTTTATTTGTTTTTATTATGAAATAATAGTTTTAAATAAATTTTTTTATATTTAATAAAACATCATAAAACTTTAAAATATTTCACTTTAGTATTCATTGTAAATACTATATGATTTTTTAAATGTTTCACGTGAAAAAACTTAATTTGTTTTCAAAAAATATTTAATTGATATGTTTTATGGATTTAAAAAAATATATCATTTTTTTTATTTAGTCTTTTATCTTATTTCAGGGATCTTTATTTCTTATTTTTAGTATTACAAGATAAAATTTTAGAACAAATTTTATTCATAAAGCTTATTCTTGATTTTTAAATCATTTTTTATTTTATTTCTTTTTTAAAATACATTAGACTTGATTTAAGACATTATTTCTGTTTTTGCTATATATACTAGTGGTTTAAGAAAAAAACACTCTTAAAATAGATTTATTGAAGTCGTTTTTAATAAAAATTTATTATTAGACAGTTTGTTCAAATAATTTTTTATTATATTGATTTTATCTTTTATTTTTTGATGTTTTTTAATTATTAATTCATTTATTTTTTGTATCGGGTATTTTCGAATAAAAGTTTACTTTTACAAAAAATTATAAATTATAAATAGAATGAAAAAGCTTGTAATGATGGCGGTTGTTTTATCTGCCGTAGTAGCGTGTAATAAAACACCTGAAGCTAAAGAGGTAAAAACAGCTTATATTGACACTGTAAAACTTATGGAAGATTATACTGAAGCCAAAGAATTACAGGATAAATTCAAAACAAAAGGAGAAGTTAAAGGTCGTGAATTAGAGGTTGAAGCTAGAAAATTAGAAGCAGAAAAAGCTAATTTTCAACAAAACGCTATGGCTAAAGGACAAGCTTGGGCGCAACAAAAATATGCTGAATTACAGCAACGTTCACAACAATTAGCATATGCAGAACAAGCTATTGCACAACAATTACAAGCTGAAGGAGGTTCTAAACGTGATTCTGTAGTTGAAAAAGTACGTACCTTTATAAAAGATTACGGAAAGAAAAATGGTTATGATTACATATATGGTACAGGTGATGCAGCAAGTGTTTTATATGCAAAAGATAGTTATGATATAACGAAAGAAGTTTTAAAAGCTTTAAATGAAAAATATGCTTCCGAAGGAAAAAAAGCAGAAACAAAAAAGAATCTGATAATAAAGAAGTTAAAAAATAAAAAAAGGGCTGTTTCTAAATCTGAAACAGCCCTTTTTATATGATTTTCTATTGTAATAAATATAGACCCAGTACAGCAATTATAAAATAAATTGCAATAGTCCTTGCACCATCATAATCTTTGGCTATTCTTTGTCCAAAAAGAAGCATTAAAAGTGTTACACATGAAACAGCAGCACCATATTTTCCAAATGTTGTTCCTTCATTTACCAATAGTTCTATTCCACCTACAATACAAAGTATACCTGCTATAATTTCAAAAGCTAGTAGTATATTTAAAGAAATAGATACTTTACCATCAAAAATAGTATTCTTAAAATGATCTTTTAACCAATTTAAATTACCTTGATAATCAGTAAATTTATCATACCCTGATTGTAAAAAAGTAATAGCTAAAAAAGCTAAAATAAGTAAGCTAGCTAGGTTGTTCATAATCTTAATTTTTATGGATTAAACGTGTTAGTTTTATAGATAAATCAGTTAATATAATTTTGGAATTGCCATTTCGTTCAATATGATAAATAGCATCATTTAACTCCTTGTATATTTCATTTATATTACGTCCTGTGATAAAAGGAGCAAACTTCTTTAAATCAAATCCTTGTATACCTGATTCATAGTAAACTAAATCCCCTGCTTCATAATTTAATAAAAGAGCTTGACGAAATAATTCAATGCAATAAGTCAAGAATTTTTTTTGATTTTCTCTTCCTAATTTAGCAATTTCTTCGCTCCAGTTTATTAAGTCTTGTATTGCACTAGCATTACCTTTTGCTCTAAATGCAGCGCGAACCCAATTGACGAACCATTGTTCAAATGGAGCATCTTCATTTTGATGATGACTCAATTGTAAAGCCTTGTTATAATTACCCTGCGATTTATGAGCTATTTTCATAGCTTCTTTTTCTTCAATTCCTTCAAATTCAACTAGATGTCTTGAAATCGCAGATTCACTTAATTTTCCAAAATTTATTACTTGACACCTTGATCGAATCGTTTGTAATAAATCTTCCTCATTCTCTGTAATTAAAATAAAAAGAGTCTTATCTGTAGGTTCTTCAAGTAATTTTAATAATTTATTAGACGCTGCAACATTCATTTTATCAGCCATCCAAATAATTAAAATTTTATAACCTCCTTCATAAGACTTAAGAGCTAATGATTTTAAAATTTCAGAAGCATCTTCTACTCTAATTTCTCCTTGCTTATTCCCTACTCCTAATTTATCATACCAATCAAATAAACCACCATATGGTTTTTCTAGTAAAAATTCTCGCCAAAGTGGTAAAAAATCTAAACTTTTAGGTTTTGATTTTACATCTTCCGTTGTAACTGTTGGGTAAACAAAATGTAAATCAGGATGTGAAAAATGATCAAATTTTATATTGCAACTATCTATACCTCCCTGATTTTCAAAATCTTTATTTTGACACAATACGTATTGCGCATAAGCTATAGCCACTCTTAGTATACCACAACCCTCTGGTCCAACAAATAATTGTGCATGAGGAATTCTTCCATGACTTGCACTGGTTAATAAATGATTTTTTACATGCTGGTGTCCTACTATCTCTTTAAATAACATAAAAGCAAAAATAATTACTTATCCCTAAAATTTCACACATTCAACAAATTTTATACTCCATATTTTCCATCTCTTAGTACTAAAATTACTCCAATACATTTGATTTAAATAGATTTAACAGACATTATTAAATAAAATAGATCTCTTTTTATAAAAACTAATCAATTAAGTTCAAAAAACTCTAAAATGTCTAATTTTTAAAGTTACAGAATCATAAAAATAAAAGATTAAAACCAATTAAATCTAATTTTTTTAACATAGATTATCGTTATAAGTATATTCAATCTAA
The DNA here is from genome assembly GCF_019565455.1 of Flavobacterium oreochromis. NCBI lineage: Bacteria > Pseudomonadati > Bacteroidota > Flavobacteriia > Flavobacteriales > Flavobacteriaceae > Flavobacterium > Flavobacterium oreochromis. The sequence continues at coordinate 1,055,147 of NZ_CP067377.1, read as the reverse complement.
AATATTATTTACAAAATGTTATTTTTCAGTTATAATTAAAAAAAAATGTGAAACCCAATAAAAAAAATACTACATTTGTACTGATATAATTTGTATTTCTATTCACAATATTTACATAAGTTAAAAATATATTTTTTATGTTTAAATGAATTTTGGCACGCTTTTAGTATTATAGTTTAAAAATCAATGCATTTATTTTTAATTTACTTTTTTAATTTATTAACAAATTCAAATAAAGAATTGTTAATTCAATTTAAAAGTATATTTTTGAACAATTAGAACTTTAATAACTGAAATTAGAAGAATAACCATGAAGAAAATTATCTTTTTAAGCTTATTAATGCTTTTTGCAGTAGGAAATATAAACGCTCAAGCAAAAAAGCCAAAAAGTATCATCAGTACGAGTGGTGCGGCAATTAAAAAGTTCCATGAGAAAAGTGAATTAGATGGTATGCCCAAAGGACAACTTTTGGAATTATACAAAGAGCGAATCAGAGTTCTTGTTAATATATTACCTTACCTTGCTTTAACTAATAAACCAGGTATGACAATGCAAGATGTTGGTATTCCAGATACCTCTGATAATAATAGTGCATTGGATAAACAACAAGAAAACATTGTAGCCTTTGTTAATTCAACAATTGCTTTCCAATCAACAATGGTCCCTTATGCAGATAAAGGGAATTTAGTAGCCTCTATTCTCTATTATGAAAATATGTTACGCGAATTAAATCAGTTGTACGAATAATAATAATAATAAAATTATGATTAATAACAAAAAAATAGTATATTAGCATAAATTTCTAAAAAAATGACCCCCATGAAGAAATTGCTTAACTTAAAATGGATCGCTTTATTTGCAATAATGACTGCAAATGCACAGCAAGAAAAGGGAATAATAGGATCTTCTAACTGGTTAAATAACTGGACAGATTTTAAACCTTCAAAGACGGAATACAATGAGGCTACTGAAATTCTATATGGAAAAATCACAGCCAATAAAACATTGCAGAAAAGAAATACATACCTATTACAAGGACCTGTATACGTAACAGCTGGAGTAACTCTTACGATTGAACCCGGAACTATTATTAAAGGGGATTCTGAAACTAGCGGATCTTTAATTATATCTAAAGGTGCTAGATTGGAAGCAAATGGAACTGAAACAGATCCAATTGTATTTACCTCAAATAAACCAGTTAAAAAACCAGGTGATTGGGGAGGTATAGTAATCTTAAACGATGCACCAATTAATAAATTTGGAGGTGTTGCGTCTATGAATTATGATTTAGATCCAGCTCAGACAATATATGGTGGAACTAATCCAATGGCAAATTCAGGGGTATTAAGATTCTTAAGAATTGAATTCGCAGGTAAAAAAATAAAAGGATTTAAAAATTACAATGCTTTAACTTTAGCAGGGGTTGGTAATAAAACAGTAATTGAACATGTAATGACCAGCTTTTCCGCAGGAAATGGTATAGAAGTTTTGGGAGGTGATACAAATCTTAGAAACATGGTTACCTTACGCGTTTCTGGAGATGATTTTAAATTCAATCAAGGTGCGCAAGTTAAATTAGATAATTCTTTAGTTATAAGACATTCTTTATATTCAGGTGCTTCTAGAACACGATGCTTTAATGTTGTAAGCTACGATAAAAAGAAGAAGCTGATTTTTCAAAACCTTCAACCAATGTTGTTGCTACTAACTGTACTTTAGTTAATAACTCAGAAAGTTTTGATTTAGATTTAGCTAGTGGATTGGTAAAAGAAGGTGTATTTGTAGGCGCTAATACTTCCTTAAGCTTAAAAAGAAGTCTAATTTCAGGATTTGCTCCTGCAACAATTTTAGATAGTGAAATAAATCCTGAAGCTGGAGGATTGAAAAAAATAGGTTTTTCAGAGGTTTTCTTTAATAATTGCAAAGGAAATATATTTTTAGCTAATTCTTCTAATAATGACGATTTAGAAGATTTTTACGGAAACCCTCAATTCTTAAACCTATACGAAAAGACACCTAATACTGAGTTATTTATTAATCCAGTGGAGTCTAAGTCTCCAGATTTTAGATTAAAAGTGGGTAAATTTACTGCTGGCAAATAATTTATCTCTAGATTATAGTATTATAACTTTAAATCCATTGGCAGTAGATCTACCAGTGGATTTATTTAGTTTAAGGACCAATTTAATTTAGAAATGTATGAATCACACATTATTTCGTAATTTTTTTAATAAATATATTTTTATAATTCTCTTATTTTCTTTTATCCTAGAAAATAATGCTCAGACTTTTGTAAATGCTCCTACTAAAAATTTTCTAAATATTTGTGCTTCTTCTAAATTTAATGATTATTCAGTTAATTTTGATTTTAATGGTTTTAATCCAGAAAACACATTTACCTTAGAAATGTCTGATCCAGAAGGAGATTTTAATAAGTTAACCCCTATTACAATCCTTTCTTCTCAAGTTGCTACTAGTCCTGGAAGAATTCGTTTTAAAGTACCTGAAGATATCACTACAGCTGGAAAATTCTATAGGTTAAGAATAAAAACCTCTTCTCCAGCTTTAATAAGCTCTGCTACCCTACCCTTTAATGCTTATTTTTGGATTTATAACGATAAAATAACAATTTCAGATGATGGTACAGGGAATTTAAGTATTTGTGGAGGAAATGGCGTATTAGCTATAAGCGAAAAAGCCCCTTCCCCTTTACAATATAAACAACTACAATATATATGGAAAAAAGACGGTATTGTAATACCAAATGAAACAGGATCTAAATTAACTATAAATCAATCAGGTAAATATAGCGTACAGATAGATTATGGAAGTTGTAATAGTACCGTTGGATTTGTAGCATATTCACAAGAAGTAAATGTTTCTTTTACCAGTAATTCAGTTCCTTATTCAATAACATCAAGTCTAGGCACCGTTATTTGTCCTAGTAATCCAACTACCTTAAGTACAAGTCCAGGACAAACTTATCAATGGTACCGTGATCCAGAAGCTAATGGTAATTTTTCAAAAATTGATGGAGCTACCTCCTACACATTAAAGACAGCAGAACCAGGTGTTTATAAAGTGGTAATTAGTCCAGGTTCAGTTTGTGAATCTACTTCTACAAATACTATTACTCTCCAATCTACCAACTTTAATTTAGCAATAGATGCTAAATCAGTAAACTATTTAAAAAAAGGGGGAAACAATTAATATCAATACCAATACTACTGCTATAGCCCCAACTTACGAATGGTTTGTACCAGGAGGGACTGCACCTATTAGTACTGGTATTAATTTTTCAGTTACCAATGATGCAAATTTCAAAGAAGGCATATATAAATTGGTTGTGAAGCAAAATGATCCAAGTTGTACTTACACAAAAACAATACAATTTAAAATAATAGAAGGAGTAGAATCATTTAATATCCCAAATGTAATAAGTCCTAATGACGGTAATAATGTAAATGATACATGGATTTTACCAACAGAATATAAAAGTGATTTGATTGAAATACTAATTTTAGATAGCTATGGAAAAGAAGTTTTTAGAATGAAAAATTATGATGATTCTTGGCCTAGTACTACCATAGAATTCAAAGATGTAAATCCAATTTATTATTATATTATATCAAAAGATGGAAACCCTTTAAAAAAAGGTTCTCTAACCGTCTTAAAATAAATTATATATAAAAAACTATGAAATTAAAGAATTTTAGCATTTTCATAATTAGTTTAGTTACAGTAAAACTAACTGGTCAAACACCTTTAAATGGAGTTAGACCATTTGATGTTTTAGCTAAAAATTCTTTAAAATTTAATAAATACATTATTAACCCTTCATTTAGTCACGTTCGTGAAGACGAATCATTTATTAGTTTTTATAATAAAAGAAAATGGATTGGTTTTGAAAATTCAAGAACAGACTACTTCTTTAGTTTATCTAGTAAATTCCAAGATTCAAACGCTTACGGAATTGGAGTATTTCAAAACACTGAAAGTATTTATTCTACATTTGGAGTAGTAGGAAATTTTGCGAGAAATGTAGAAATTCTACAAGATTCAAATTTTACTTTTGGTTTAAATTTAGCCTATGTGAATAGTGGTATTAATTCAAGTAAAATTATAACTAATATTCCTGAATCTGTTCTAAATTCTTTAGCTAAGTACTCTTTAATTTCTATTAATCCAGGAGTTAATTTTGGAACAGGTTTTTTTGATATTGGTATAGTAGCAAATAACTTGTTTTATTACAATTTTAACCCATCTGGTGTAATACAAGGTAATCCAGCTAAAAATTTTGGATTACACGCTATGTATACAGGCTATATAGATCGTGATGGTATTTTTGAAAAAGCTAAATTTTCAGCTTTAGGTCGTGCTGAAATAGGTACAGGATATACAGGATTTGGAGCATCATTACTTTTAAATGCTCCAAAAGCAGGTTGGATTCAAGCAGGTTATGATAGTTTAAACGGTATTAATGCTGGTATTGGCTTTATATTAGCTAAAAGATTTTCAATTGGATATGGAATAGAAAAACCTTTAGCTAATTTTTCTAATTTTGGTTTATCTCATGAATTTACCTTAGCTTATAAACTAAGAGGTTATGGTGATTATGAAGATGAGCAACCTATTGTAAAAGCCAGTAATAAAACTAATCCTAAGTCTAATGATAAAGCAGTTGCTATTAAAAAGAAAAATCCACAAGAATTAGCTAAAGAAAGAGCTGCAGAATTAGCATTAAAGCAACAACAAGAAAAATTACGCTTAGAAGCAGAACGTTTAAGAAAAGAAAAAGAACTTGCAGAAGCTAAGGCTAAGGCAGAAGAAGCAGCTCGATTAAAAGCAGAACAGGATCGTTTAGCTGCTTTAAAAGCAAAAGAAGAAGCAGAAGCTAGAGCAAAAGCAGAGATGGAAGCTCGATTAAGAGCAGAACAAGATAAAAATAAAGCATTATCAGAAGCTGAGCGTCAACGTCAAGAACGTTTGGCTAATGAAGCAAGATTAAAAGCAGAAGCTGCAGCTAAGCTAAAAGCGGAACAAGAACGTTTAGCAAAAGAAAAAGCAGAGGCATTAGCACGTGAAAAATCAGAACAAGAACGTCTGGCTAAAGAAAGAGCAGAAGCCGCACGTTTAGCTAAGGAAAAAGCAGAAGTATCAACACGTGAAAAATCAGAACAAGAACGATTAGCTAAAGAGAAAGCAGAAGCTGCACGTTTAGCTAAGGAAAAATCGGATGCAGAAGCAAAAGCTAAAGCAGAAGCATTAGCACGTGAAAAATCAGAACAAGAGCGATTAGCTAAAGAGAAAGCAGAAGCTGCACGTTTAGCTAAGGAAAAATCGGATGCAGAAGCAAAAGCTAAAGCAGAAGCATTAGCACGTGAAAAATCAGAACAAGAGCGATTAGTTAAAGAGAAAGCAGAAGCTGCACGTTTAGCTAAGGAAAAATCGGATGCAGAAGCAAAAGCTAAAGCAGAAGCATTAGCACGTGAAAAATCAGAACAAGAGCGATTAGCTAAAGAGAAAGCAGAAGCTGCACGTTTAGCTAAGGAAAAATCGGATGCAGAAGCAAAAGCTAAAGCAGAAGCATTAGCACGTGAAAAATCAGAACAAGAGCGATTAGCTAAAGAGAAAGAGGAGGCTGCACGTTTAGCTAAGGAAAAATCGGATGCAGAAGCAAAAGCTAAAGCAGAAGCATTAGCACGTGAAAAATCAGAACAAGAGCGATTAGCTAAAGAGAAAGAGGAGGCTGCACGTTTAGCTAAGGAAAAATCGGATGCAGAAGCAAAAGCTAAAGCAGAAGCATTAGCACGTGAAAAATCAGAACAAGAGCGATTAGCTAAAGAGAAAGAGGAGGCTGCACGTTTAGCTAAGGAAAAATCGGATGCAGAAGCAAAAGCTAAAGCAGAAGCATTAGCACGTGAAAAATCAGAACAAGAACGATTAGCTAAAGAGAAAGAGGAGGCTGCGCGTTTAGCTAAGGAAAAATCGGATGCAGAAGCAAAAGCTAAAGCAGAAGCATTAGCACGTGAAAAATCAGAACAAGAGCGATTAGCTAAAGAGAAAGAGGAGGCTGCACGTTTAGCTAAGGAAAAATCGGATGCAGAAGCAAAAGCTAAAGCAGAAGCATTAGCACGTGAAAAGTCAGAACAAGAACGATTAGCTAAAGAGAAAGAGGAGGCTGCACGTTTAGCTAAGGAAAAATCGGATGCAGAAGCAAAAGCTAAAGCAGAAGCATTAGCACGTGAAAAATCAGAACAAGAGCGATTAGCTAAAGAGAAAGAGGAGGCTGCACGTTTAGCTAAGGAAAAATCGGATGCAGAAGCAAAAGCTAAAGCAGAAGCATTAGCACGTGAAAAGTCAGAACAAGAACGATTAGCTAAAGAGAAAGAGGAGGCTGCACGTTTAGCTAAGGAAAAATCGGATGCAGAAGCAAAAGCTAAAGCAGAAGCATTAGCACGTGAAAAATCAGAACAAGAACGATTAGCTAAAGAGAAAGAGGAGGCTGCACGTTTAGCTAAGGAAAAATCGGATGCAGAAGCAAAAGCTAAAGCAGAAGCATTAGCACGTGAAAAGTCAGAACAAGAACGATTAGCTAAAGAGAAAGAGGAGGCTGCACGTTTAGCTAAGGAAAAATCGGATGCAGAAGCAAAAGCTAAAGCAGAAGCATTAGCACGTGAAAAGTCAGAACAAGAACGATTAGCTAAAGAGAAAGAGGAGGCTGCACGTTTAGCTAAGGAAAAATCGGATGCAGAAGCAAAAGCTAAAGCAGAAGCATTAGCACGTGAAAAATCAGAACAAGAACGATTAGCTAAAGAGAAAGCAGAAGCTGCACGTTTAGCTAAGGAAAAATCGGATGCAGAAGAAGAAGCTCGTAGAGAGGCTTCTAAAACAGCAGAGGATAAAGAAATAGATAATTTATCAAACGTTATAGAAGATTCTCAAAAGTTACAAACAGAATCGATTAAAAAATTCCAAAGCATAGTAGTAGAAAAAGAAAAAGAATTAATAGCTATGCGTAAAGCAAATGATGATTCTGAAAAAGGAATTGTGGCTCCTGTTCAAGAAGTAGAATTCAAGAGTATGAGTCAAGCTAATAAAGCTATAGAATCATTAAAAAATGAAATAGCATTAAATATAAAACAACAAGATCAGTTTATTACAGAGTATCAGACTTTAGCTGCGGAGCGTTTGAAAAAAATACCCAATAAAAACGATGCTATAAATCAGTCTTATCTAAAAACAATAGAAAAATTAAAACAAGACAAAGCTAGATCAGAAGAAGAAAGTCGACAGTTAATTATTAAATTAGAGGATATCAAAACTCAAACTGAAATTGAAAAAAGACGTCGTATTAAGCGAGCAAATTTTGAGGATGCTTCCGCTAAATATCAAAAAGACCGTGCTACTTTGAGTCAAATTAAATCAAGTATAAAACCAACAGGTCAAATTTTTAAATCGAGTGATTTTGATTATGGAGACAGCGATCAGATTAATATGCAAATTGTTAAGAATGTAGCTAATGAAAAACCTGGTTTTTATATGGTATTAGCTACTCACAAAGATGAGACTAGAAGAGATGCTTTTATTAAAAAGGCGATTCAAGCAGGAGAAACTAATATTGATTTCTTCTATGATGTAAGTACAGGTACTTATTTCATCTATACTAAACACTATGATGAAATAAATGAAGCGGATGATGCTATGAAAAATAAAGGAGATAAACCTTATAATGATAAAATGGTGATCATTAAGATAGAAAAATAAATTTTTTAAATTTCTATACTATTTGTTAATTAAACAATTGATAAAACATAAAAATTATATAACTTTATAAGTTTTAAATAATAAACGAACGCCCTATGAGATCGACTTATTACTTATGTATTTTATTATTTTGGAGTTTAGGATTTCATCAGTCCTTTGCGCAAAATTTTAAGGATTTTTCTGCAATCAATCAAACAAATGGTTTTAATGCGGATATATTATTAATAGGAAATAATAATTTATCGGTAGATAAAACTTTACCATATAATGGCAGTGCTTATAATGATGATGTAAGTATGCAATATGTAGATATTGATACAGATAGAAATACTTATAACTCTAGTACTGCTAAGCTAACAATACCTGTAGCTTATCAAGCGTGTTATAAAGTTAAATATGCCGCATTATATTGGGCGGGAATTTATGAAAGTAGGGCTTTAGATATAACTAAAGTAAAGTTAAAGCTTCCAGGAGCTACTAATTATCAAGATATAGTAGGTAATCTTATTCATGATGGAGCTAGTATTGTTAATAAACCATATGCAGCTTATGCAGATATTACTAATTTATTGAATGGAGGAGGAGATGTTCAAGGTGATTATACTGTGGCCAATATTCCTTGTTCAACAGGTAAGGTTGTAGGGGGGTTACTCAGCAGGGTGGCATTTGTATATTATATATGAAAACCCTAATTTACCAGCTAAAAATATTACTTCTTTCAATGGATTCATCCAATTATATAATGGTATAAGTAAAGATAATCAAATAACTGTTAATGTTAATGGATTTAAAACTATACCTAATGGAAATGTAAATGCTTGGGTTGCATTTGGAGCATTAGAAGGAGATCAACAATTATCAGGTGATTTCTTTAAAATTAATAATGTACTTATGGAACCTCCTTTAAGGAAAATTAATCAATTTGTTGGTGATAATAGACAAAATTTCTTTAATAGTACTTTAACGGATCCTTTAGGTTCTTTACCAGGTAGAAATCCTAGTAGCAGTAATACATTAGGTTATGATGCGGGGATTTTTAAAGTGGCTAATCCTAGTAACTCCGTAATAAAAAATAATGATATAAGTGCTTCAATTAGTTTGGGTACGAATAGTGATCGATACTATGTTTTTTTTACAGCTTTTGCAGTTGATGTTATAGGTCCTAAAATTGTACTAAGAAAAAATGTAACGAATAATGCTGATCAAGATATTTCCAATCAAAGTGTTAATATATGTGATGAAATTAATTATAATATATATTTTGATAACATAGGTAATGATGATGCACAAGGTTTAGCCTCCCATAAGTATGGTACTAATTATGTATTATTAAAAGATATTCTTCCTCAAAATGTCAATTTACAGGATATTACATCTGATGATGTAAGATTAAATGCTGAAATTAAAAGAGAGGTAAATCCAGCTAATCCTAGGGAGTTATTTATTTACATTCCTAAAAAATATTTAATAAAAGATGCTCCAGAGTATTCTATAAAGATTAAAGTAAAAGTGGCTTGTTCTTGTCCTGAATTTACTGCAGCATGTTCAAATGAAATTAAAAACCAAGCTTTTGTTGAATACAGTGGTGTTATTAATAATATAGAAAATCATAACGATCCTAGTTATTCACAAATAGATCCCAATTGTTTAGTAGGTTCTACAAATTCTACAAACTTTATAGTCGGCTTAGATAAAAGTTGTAATTTTACAGAAGAAGTTTTTTATTGCGGTACTACAACAAAATTAAAAGCTGGAAATAATTATAAAAATTATGTTTGGACAGGTCCAGCAGGAGCAATTTTTCTTCCGAATAACACTAGTCAAGAAGTAGAAGTAAATTTACCAGGTACTTATACTGTAACAGGAACAGATCCTCTTTGTAGAACAATTGTTCAAACATTTAAAGTTAAACTTTATGGATCAGATCTTCAAAATCCTTTGATTAAATATGATAACAGTTTAAATCCAGTTCTATGTTCAGATTCAGGTGAAAGGATTCCTATTATTTACTTATGTGGTAAGAATGATAGTAAATTATTACAACCTAATATAACAGGTACTATAAAAGTAGAATGGCAATTATATGATGAAACAAAAGCAACTTGTGGTCCTTATAATCCTGTAACAAATTGTCCTGTAACAGATGATTTGTGTTGGACTAAAATAGTAGAAGCAAATGAATATACCGTTTCTAATGAAGGAAAATATAGACTGATTTTTACTTTTGTTGGGGGATGTACAAAAACTTTTTATTTTAATGTCTATAAAAATTTAACAGAAACAGAAGTTTCAGTACTACCTATTGTATGTGGTGCTCCTGGTTCTATAACAGTCACAAAACCGGTTAATAGTACAGGAAGATTTCAATTTCAATTGGTACAACCTAATGGAACATTAGGAGTTTGGACAACAAATCCTGTATTTCCAATATTAACAACAGGTAATTATTCTGTAAATGTAAAAGATACTACAGTTCCTGGTTCATGTCAAATTACTATTGATAATATTGGTGTACCTGCTAATAATATTGTAGTTTCGGCAACTGTTACTCAACCTAAATGTAATGGTGATTTAGGTTCTGTTAACCTAGGAGTATCAGGGGTAAATGGTCCTTATACTTATACTTTATATCAAGGTACAGATGCAACAGGATTAATTGTAGGTAGTTCAGTTACTACCACACAAGCATATAATATATTTGATAAATTAACTCCAGGCTTATCATATTATTGGATAGTTACTACTCCAAGTTGTACAAAAAATGGAACATTTGTTTTAACGAATCCAGATAAATTAATATTAAAACCTTCTTTGACCAAACCATTAACAGATTGTACGAATGGTGAAATTACAATATCTGCAACAGGAGGTACACCTCCATATTATTTCTATTTAAATAGTGCTCCCCCTGCCCCATTTTTAGCTACTAATGTTATTAGTGTTACTACACCAGGAATAAATACAATTACAGTATATGATGCTAATAATTGTACTCAAACAGAGCAGATTAATGTGGTAAAAGTACCAGCTCCAACGTATACCGTGAGTTATACAGACGTAAAATGTTACAATGATAATTCTGGAACAATTACATTTAATGTTACCAATGCAAATGGAAATACGTTAGCTTATAGTATTACTGGAGGTGCACCTTTTTCAAATAATCCATCATTTGCAAATTTGGCACCAGGCGTTTATACTCCTGTAATTCAATATACAATAGGCACTGCCATTTGTACAAAAACAGAACCTAATATTACAATTTCTCAACCAGCAACCCCATTAACTGCTTCGGGTGGTGTTATGGCATTAGCATGTAATACTACTGGAGGAACTGGTATCATACGTATTACTAATGTAGAAGGAGGAAAACCTTTTACAGGACCTTCGCCATATCAATATAATTTTGGTACTGGTTGGACTAACGTAAATCAAGCATCAGTGTTACCAGGTACTTATACTGTTTATGTTAGAGATGCTGCGGATTGCGTATTCCCTATGACAGTTACCTTAGATCCTATTCCACCAGATCCAACCATTAATTTATCAGCACCAGCATTTAATTGTAATGGTTCTGCAACTAGTACTGTGACAGTTAATAGTGGTTCTTCTGCTTATACATATACGTATTCAATTACACCTGCTTTAACTCCTCCACATGATCCTAATTCAAATGTTTTTCAAAATGTTCAATGTGGAAATTCAACTATAACGGTAAATTATAATTTAACAAATCCACCTACTTTTAGTAATTTATTAAAAGAAGATTTTGGTAATGGTGATGACACAACGTCACCAGGAATTAATTCTAATTATTGTTTTGAAAGACAAATAAACAACCCTGCTATTTATTGTAAAAAAAGTGCAACAATAGAAGATGGTGATTATAGTGTTACTGAAAGAATTGAAAATTTATATGGTGGTCTTTGGTATTCTTATAAAGATCATACAAGTAATGGAACAGTTAATAATGGTAGATTTTTAGCTGTAAATATTGGTGGTGCTGCAGGTGTTGGAGGTATTTTATATAGTAAGCCTATTAAAGATATAATTCCTAATCAAAATATTAGAGTATCTTTATGGGCGGGAAATATAATGTCTTCGACTTCAGGGCCAAGTTTTGCAGATCCTAATTTAACAATACAATTAATAAAGGATTTAGGTTTACCTACCCAAGCTGTAATTGCTACACAAAATACTGGAAGTGTTCCAAAAAATCAGCAATGGAATAAATATTTAATTCAATTAAATCCAGGTAATAACTCTAATTTAAGTTTTGTTATTCGATCTAATTTAGATGTTTTAAATGGTAATGACGTAGTAATAGATGATATAGAAGCATATCAAATGCCAATTACTTGTCTTACTACAAAAACTATTCCTGTTAATATTCCATGTGGACAAGCTTTTTCAGCTGAAATAACAGGACATAAAGATATAAGTTGTGCAGGATTAAATGATGCTACAATTACGATAGCTGCAAAAAATTTTAATACTGTTTCAGGCTATCAAGTTTCTATGAATAATGGTACTACTTGGACATCTTATAAAACATCTCCTGTAACAATAACTGTTCCAGCAACCGGATATCCAGGATTTGTATTAGTAAAATACGATTTGACTCCTGCTAATTCAGCATGTAGTTTTAATTTACCACAAGTTATAGTTGTACCAGCTCAGTTACAAGTACAAACTAATATAACTTCTGCTACTTGTACTACTGGAGCTATTGTGTCTGTAACAGCTAATGGTGGTACTCCTGCTTATCAATATCAATTAGAAACTCCTGCTGGTGTTCCTGTCTTAACTTATCAATCAAGTAATAAGTTTAATAATGTTGCACCAGGTAATTATGTAGTTCTAGTAAAAGATGCTAATGGATGTACAGAAAAAATAACAATTAATATTGGAATTGCTCCTAAGCCAACTATACAGGTATTAGCTACATCTGATTTTTGTTATGATGGAATTGATGCAGCTACTATAGCAGTAAGTGCATCAGGAGGTACTCCAGGTTATCAATATCAATTAGAGAATAATACAGGAACTGTTTTAATCCCTTTCCAAAATAGCGCTACTTTTTCAAATTTAACACCAGGAAGTTACATTGTAGTAGTTCGAGATACTTTTGGTTGTACAGCGGCTACATCTGTACAACAAATTAATTCGCAATTAACTGCGTCAGCTACTTTAATAAAAGATGCTGATTGTAATCCGTTGAATCCAAATGCAGAAATTATACTTACAGTTTCAAATGGTTATCCAAGTTATTCATACCAAGTAAGTACTGATGGAGGTATTAATTATATTCCAGCAACACCTACACCTATAGCAAGTTTACCTTTCAAATATGTAATACCTCCAGTTTCTGCTAATACTAATTATCAATTTTTAATAACCGATTTAAAAGGTTGTAAAGTAACTACTAATACCATAACTGTTAAAAAATTAGAACCTATAATAGCTAATCCTTCTACTGTAGCTGTAACTTGTAATGGAGCAGCAGATGGAAGTGTTACTTTTGCACCTACAGGTGGTGCTGGTGGTTATCAAATTAATTTTAATAATACAGGTTTTTCAAATCAAACTACCTATGCAAGTTTAGCACAAGGAACTTATAATTATATTATTAGAGATGTTAAGCAGTGTACCATTTCAGGATCTATTACAATTAATCAACCGGATGTTTTAAAGGCTACAGCGGTATTAAGTCCTAATTATACTTGTACAAGTAATGCAACCATTACAGTTACTGTATTGCCTAATGAAAGCGGTGCAGGTACGGTTGAGTATAGTAATAATAATGGTGTTACATGGCAAACAAGTAATATTTTTAATAATTTAACAGCTGGTACCTATACCATAGTAGTGCGAGATAAAAATGGTTGTCGTTTTACGATTAATCCTCCATTTGTAGTAGTTCCATTAACTCCTCCAACGGATTTAACGGTTACTCCTACTTCTTCCATGACTTGTCCTTCTAAAACTATTAATGTACAAGTTACAGTTACAGGAGGTAGCTCACCTATTCAATATGCTATAACAACACCAGTTGCATTTGCTGCAACAAATTCTACGGGGACCTTTACGAACTTACCTACAGGTACATACACTTTTGTCGTAACAGATGCAAAAGGTTGTAGTTATTCGGAAAACTATACTGTTAATCCATTACAAGATATGTCTATTTCTAATAGAGTTTTATCTCATGTAAAATGTTTAAAAGGAACTGAAGGATCAGCGGAAGTATCAGTTTCAAATTTTGGAGCAGGATATACTTACGTAGTGACTGGTCCTACTGCTTCTGTAGGTACCGGAACTACATCTCCTTTTGTATTAAATAATTTATCATCAGGTAATTATACGGTTGATGTTACTAATACTACTACAAAATGTAAGATAACAACTTCATTTGAAATTAAAACTCCTACAGTAGCATTAGATGCAACTTTAAAAGATGATCCTATTACTTGTCTAAAACAAGGAAGCATTATTGTTAATGCTACTGGAGGATGGGGAGGTTATACCTATACAATTAGTCCAGCTGTAGGTACTTTAACTGGTAATATATTTAGTAATTTACCTGCTAATAATTACACTGTAACTATTAAAGATGCTGGTGGATGCCAAGTTTCTAAGCAAATTATTTTAAATGATCCAACACGTCCTATGCTTACTTTAGCAGGAGGAACTGATTTTTGTTATGATAATAATGCAGCTTCTTTAGTTGTATCTGCTTCAGGTGGTGTTGCTCCTTATAGTTTTAGTTTAAATGGAGGTGCTTTTGTAGCTAGTAATACACCTACAAATAATCATACATTTAATGGCTTAATTCCGGGAACCTATACTGTATCTGTACAGGATGCTTATGGATGTACAAATGCAACATTATTTCAACAAACAATTAATAATCAGTTGAGCGCAACGATTACTTTAAACAAAGGATATGATTGTACTGTTACACCAGATGCTATTATAAGTGGTACCATTTCAAATGGTTATTTACCATATGGTAATTATGAAGTTAGTTATAATGGAGGTGTTTTTACTCCAGTAGGTACTATTACAGGTTCTACTTTTACATATCCCGTTTCTTTAGCTAATCCTGGTATTTATCAATTCCGTATTACAGATGCTAAGGGATGTATAACATCTACTAACATATTAGATATAAAAGCACGTTCTTTACCTAAATTATCATTAAATGTAACTAACCCAACTGTAAAATGTCATGGAGATGCTACAGGTGCTTTTACTTGGAGTGTTACAGATGGAACACCTGACTATACTATATCAGTTTTAAATACGACTACTGGAACTAATTATGGTACAAAAACAGCTGGTTTACCTGCTGGTGATTATTCAGTTACTGTTACAGATATAAAATCTTGTACAGATACTAAAACTTTTACTATTACAGAACCTCAATTGTTAGATTATACCACTAAAATAAATCCTATTACGTGTAATATTGCTACTAACACTTATAATCTAGGTTCTATATGTATAAATACTGATTTAGTAGGAGGAACATTACCTATTAAATTTACTTTAATTAATGCCTCAGGTGTACAAGTAGGTACTGATATAATTGTTAATTCTTTACCATTGGCTTCTACAGTTTGTTTCCCTAATATTGATTATGGAGTTTATACTGTAAAAGCAGTAGATCAAAATGATTGTTCAAAAGTAATTCCAAATCAAATTGTATCTAGTCCTCCTTCAGGTTTAACATTTAAATTTACAGGAGTGTCCACTTGTGCAACAGGTGCAAGTCTACAGGTAGATATTTCAGGAGGAATTATCGGACCAGGTACTTATCAATTTGGTATTGTTAATTTACCAGCAGCTCCATGGTCAAATACCCTTGTTAATTCTAATAATGGGCCTGCTTCTCATATTTTTAATGGATTAATTCCAGGAGCTAGTTATACTATTGTAGTATATGATACTACAACAGGATGTTATCATTTCCAAAAAGCTCCTGTTACACCTTCATTTATAAATCCTACCTTATCAGAGGTTATTAATAATGTAACTTGTAAAGGTGCTGCCGATGGAGCCATTAAATTTACTTTAGGTGGTTTAAGTACAGGAGTTACTCAGTTTTCGTATCAATTAATTAATGCTGCCACTAATTTAAATATAGGAGCACCTGTACTAATAAATGCACCTTTTGTTTATCCATATTCAATAAATCCTTTAGCACCAGGTTTATATAATATTTTGATACGTGAAATAAATGGAGCAAATGCAGGATGTGGAAAAACTTTTGGTCCTTATGAAATAAAAGAGTCTGCAACAGATTTAACTCTTAATTTAACAAGTAAAAATGATAATTGTAAAATAAATGCTGGTACTATTACAGCTGCTGCTTCAGGAGGAACAGGACCTTACTTGTATCAAGTATTTGTTGATTCTGGGGTAACTGGGGTAATAGATGGTACTGATCCAGTAATTACTGATCCTGCATTTATAAATTCTTTCAATAGTGCATCAAATGTATTTAATTTAGAAGGAGGAAAATATATAGTGTATGTAAAAGATGCTTATGGTTGTATTAAATTTAATTTTTCTACTGTTCTTCTAGATCCTGAACCCGTTATTGCATTAAATATAAATGATTTATGTGCGACTGAAGGAAATTTTGCTATCAACGTAGCACTTACAACTTCTGGTATTGCTCCTCATGTGTACAGTATAGATGGTGGGGTCTTTCAAGCAGAAACTGCACCGTTTACAATTTCTAATCTTTTTTCAGGTGTGCACACTGTTGAAGTAAAAGATAAAAATAATTGTACTAATAAGGTTACTGTTACAATTTTAAAACCTTTAAAAGCAATTGGAGATTTTACAGTACTTCCTAATTGTAGTTCAGCTACAGGTACAATTACTATTAAGGCAAATGACGGAAGTGGTAACTATAGCTATACACAAACGGTTCCTGTTGGTACTACCAATACTACAGGTATTTTTACAGGTGTGCCATCAGGTAATTATACTTTTGAAGTAACAGATCTTACAACGAATTGTAAGGTAGTTATTCCTGTAAATTTAGCACCTGCTAAGAATATTGTTTTTAAACAAGCAACGGTTACTAATACTAAATGTATTGGCAGCAATGATGGTAGTATCACTGTAAATCTAGATGCTACTAATACAGATGCACCATATCAATATAGTATTGCTCCTGATCCAAAAGGTGTAGGAGTACAAAATACAAATCTTTTTACAGGTTTACCTAAAGGTAATTATGTTATTACAGTAACTTCTGCAAGAGGTTGTAAGGATGTTCAAAATGTATTTGTAGATGAGCCTAGTCCTATTAATATTACAACAGCTGTTACTCAGTTTGCGTGTAATCCTACAAACGCTTATAATTCTGCTCAAATTAATGTAACAGCTGTTACAGGAGGTGCAGGAGGTATATTAGGTACAGCAGGATCAGGAGGTCTGTCAGTATATCCTATTTATGAGTTTGAACTTGGAGGAGTAGTTTTACAATCAGGAGCTAGTCCTGTGTTTAGCACTTTAAATACTGCTGGTGGTTCCTATACAGTAAGAGTTTTTGATTCTAATAATTGTGTAGGAACAAAAATAGTTGATATCAATCCTATTACACCATTGAGTGCTACCATAGTGAAAAATCAAGCAATTGATTGTACACAAAATGAAATTATAACTATTAATGCCTTAGGAGGTTCAGGTAATTATAATTATCAAGTAATTCCTTTTGGTGCTGTTAATGTAGTACCAGGACCAGCTGCTAATCAATTTACAATTAGTGCGGCAGGTTCATATACTTTTCAAGTAACAGATGCAACTACAGGATGTTTTATACAAATTGGACATCAAATAAATGTATTTAAAAATTTAACTGCAACTTTAGCACCTGGTGCAAGTGTAAAATGTTTTGGTGATACTACAGGTGGAACTTTATTATTAAATGTTCAAGGTTATTCAGGTCCTTATACTTATACTTTATATGATAATACTAATACAGTAGTTGTTGGTCATAATGCTATTGTAGTTGATAATACTATAACAAATCCTTTTACAATATCAGGATTACAAGCAGGTACTTATACAGTTAAGATTAAGGAAAATAACTTCCCGAAATGTGATATTACAACAGCTTCAGTTAGTGTGGGAACTCCTACAAAATTAGCGATAACTGCTACTGTAGATAAAAATGATAATTGTAATCCTTTAGCAGGTGTGATCAAAGTTTTAGGTAATAACGGAACTCCTTCTTATTCTTATATAGTTTCGTTAGCTACAGATCCTGCTCCTACTGCTGGATCTATAGGATGGACAACTTCTACAGTCTTTAATCGTGATGGAGGTAATTATATTGCCTATGTAAAAGATGATAATAATTGTATTGCACAAGTACCAGTTGCATTGCCTACGGATACAAATCCAGTGTTAACACTTCCAGCCTTTGCGAATGATCAATGTACTTCTAATGGTACTAATTATTTAGTGACTGCTACTAGTGTTGTAGATGGAGTAGCTCCTTATACTTATAGTATCACAAACTCAAAAGGTACTAGCTCATTTATAAAGATAGATGCACCTTATATATTTGATGGATTAGTTGTAGGAAACAATACTATAACTATAAAAGATGCTAATGGATGTACTGATAGTAAATCAATTACTGTATATTCTCCATTAAATATTAATCCTACTATAGTTGCACAACCTAGTTGTAATACTAATGATGGTAAAATCACACTTACTGCTGTTGGTGGATCAGGTAATTATCAATATGAGTATGGGGCTATAGTAAATACTACAGGTATATTTATAGGCTTACCATTTGGAAATCTAAACTTTACTGTTAAAGATTTAACTACAAATTGTCCAAAGATTATTACAGTTCAGTTAGAAAAGCCAGAGGATGTATTAGTAAAATCTATCGAACTTACTTCTGTTATTTGTAAAGGGGATAGTAATGGACTAATTACAGTAAATTTAGAACCAGCTCCATCTAATGGGAACCCTATTTATACATATGCCTTAGTTTTTCCTTCACAACAGACAAGATCAGCACAAACTGATAATGTCTTTAAAGGATTACCAGCGGGTAATTATACTGTTGAAATTACATCAGGTAGAAACTGTAAAACTACTAAATTGGTTACAATCTCTGAACCTGCTGTTATTACAGTACCTCCTCCTGTTGTTAATCAGTTTGCTTGTACACCAAATACAAATTCTGTTAATGCTGCCTCAATTACTATTAATGGAGTAACTGGTGGTTCAGGTAATTATGTAAATTATGAATTTATTTTAAATGGTAAACAAGTTTATTTTGGTTCGCAAAAAACGTATACAACAACTGATGCGACAGGTGGAAAATATACTATAAACGTATATGATGATAAAGGATGTAAAGGTACAGTTACAGCTGATGTACTTCCTTTTGTTAGTATTTCTGGACCTAATATTTTTGTAAATAATGGTATTACATGTAAAAATGGAGAAGACATTACAGTAACTGTTACTACTACAGGTGCACCAGTTCCTGTTTACAATTACAATGTGACTAATATACTAACAGGAGTATCGCTTACAAATACTACAGGTATCTTTACTAATTTAGGAATTGGTAATTATATGGTTACAGTTACTAATCCTGTAACTAATTGTAGTGTTCAAAAAATACATTATATAGCGGATCCAAATACTTTTAATATAAAATTAGCTAATATTAAAGATGTAACTTGTAAAGGAAGTTTTACTGGTAGTGTAGATGTCTCTATAGTAGATGCTATATTAAGTAATGGAGACCAAGCGGGTGAGTTTAATTATACTGTTACAAATAATATTACTGGATTTAATTTAGTAGGTACTAGTACTACAGCAGGTCCAGTAACGATAAATAAACTTTCTGCGGGTACTTATACTTTGAATGTTACTTTAGTTAATAAACCTAATTGTACTTTTTCTTCTAATTTTACTATTAATGAACCAGTTAATGAGCTTACTATTGCCACTACTGAAGGATTATTAACTTGTACACCAGGTAATGATGGTTCTATTAGTGTAGTTGCAACAGGTGGTTGGGGTAATTATACTTATGCTATATCGCCAGTTGAAGGACAACAATTAACTCCAGGTGTATTTACTGGGTTATCTGGTAATTCTGCTTATACCGTAACAGTTAAAGATGCTAATAATTGTAGTGTAAACAAAGTGGTTAATTTGTTAAAACCACTTATTATAGATGCTCCTAATATTGCACCTATACAATTACGTTGTTTTGGTGTAAACGATGGTGTAGTACAAGTGTTAGGTGTAACAGGTGGTTATAATGTTCCTAATGGATATAATTATACATTACATTATGTAAATCCTGTAGGTACCACTTTTGGACCTCAAACATCTAATACATTTACTAATTTAGCACCTGGACGTTATTACATTATCATTAATGATGCTTCTAATTGTCCATCTAGACAGTTATTCTTCGATGTATTACCTGCTAAAGAAATAAAAGCATCTTTATCATTAGTAGCTAACTCGCAAATTTGTGATACAAGTCAAGCTAGCTTAACACTTACTGCTACGGGAGGTACTGGTATATTTGAATATAGTAATTCCCTATCAGGACCATGGACACCTTTCGTTTCTCCGTTGAGATTAAACAATTTAGTTCCTGGTACATATAAGTATTATGTTCGTGATACAAATGCTTGTCAAGGAGTTGAAACAAATGGATATACAATTAGTGCTTTATCACCGTTTACAATTGATCCTATATTACCTATTAAAGTAAGTTGTTCATATGATAAAGCTAGAATCATTGCTCATGCAAACGGAGGACAAGGTAATTATACATTCGTTTTATTACCTGTAAATCAAGTCGTTGTTGCAAATAGTAAAAACGAAGGTATATTTGAGAATGTTCCAGTTGGAAACTATACAGTTCAAGTTAGAAGTGGTAATTGTACTTCTGTAAGTACTCCTGTATCTATTACGTCTCCAGCTGAGTTGAACTTTACGCTTAATGCAATTCAAACTACTTGTTCATATAATAGAGATGGAAAAATTGTAGTGAAATTAACTGGTATTGATAACCGTAAGTTACAATATTCAATTAGTTCGGCAGATGGTGTTCATACACATCAAGAAGTTTATACAGTTAGTGATGCTGATCTAGCGGCTGGAACTTTTACAATTAGTAATTTGAGACCAAGTACTTATGAGGTAAATGTATTTACAGTTTCTACTTCATGTCATCCACCAGTACAAACTATTCGTATTACAGCACCAGCTGAACTTAAAGCTACAGTTACAGGTATTGATGAAGTTTGTGCTAAGGAAAACAAAGGTGAAATTCATATTACAAATATTCAAGGTGGTACAGGACCTTATTATGTTACTAAAGAATATAAGATACATTATGATAACTCAAATCCACCAGTTGAAATTGATGATTCATACTATGAACCAATTAATAACTTAGATGGAGTAAACTCACATGTGTTTGATAATTTAGATGGTAAAAAATATTTAATTGCCATTAAAGATTCTGATGCTACAAATTGTAAGGCACCATATTTTATTACAATAGGCTCTGGAGACAGCTTCGAACCTTTGATTAATGTTACTTATCCTTGTAATCCATTGACAAATAAACCAATGGTGCGAATAGAAGTAATAAATAAATTAGGTCCTAAAGGTGCTTTTGTAGGTAATTATAAATTTAGTTTAGATAATTTAGCTTCTCAAACAAGTAATGTATTCTTATCTACTGATCCGAAATATATTAATCAGTTCTTAGCACCAGCATTTCATACCGTATTTGTTGAAGGTCCTAGCGGATGTCCAAATAATAATGTTCTTCCAACTCCGTTTATGGTAACTCCTTTAAACGAATTAGATGTTACATTAAGCATTTCTGGTCTTAATACAGCAATGGCAGTTGCAACAGGTGGTTCAGGTAATTATAAATATACATTCTTTGCAGATGGACAACAAATGCAATCAGGATCTAGTAACACTTTTATCTACTATCAACAGTATGAACAAATAAAAGTAATAGTTACAGATGATAGTGAATGTAATGATTCAGATGCTAAGCGTTTAACTTATATTCCAATTTGTATTCCTGATGTGATGACACCAGATGGAAACGGAGAAAATGATGACTGGGGTCCAGGTTGTGTTGATCCTATAGTTTATCCAAGATTAGTAACACATGTTTATGATCGTTACGGTCGTCTGATTGCGACACTGCCAGTTGGTGCAAGATGGAATGGAAAATATAATGGAAAAGAATTGCCTTCTGGTGATTACTGGTATGTTATAAAAGTAGATAATAATGATGGTAAAGAGTTTGTAGGTCACTTCACTCTTTATAGATAATTTAACTTTTGAGTTATGACAGTTCGTACACTATATAGTCAAACAAAGAAAGCTTTTACAATTCTAGCTTTTTCTATAGTATCCTCAGGTATTGCTCAGGAGTTACATTTACCTGCAGCTACTCAATATTTAGCAGACAATCCATTTGTTTTATCACCTACCTATGCTGGGATAGGTGATAATGCAAGGATTCGAGTTAATGGTTTTTTTCAATGGGTTGGTATAAAAGATTCACCTAACAATCAAGCAGCTTATTTTGATATGCGTATATTAGATCAATCAGGTATTGGTCTTCATGTTTACAATGATAGAAATGGGAATAGTCGCCAAATGGGAGCTAAAGTTTCATTTGCTCACCATATTATTTTAGATTATCCAAGTAAGCAATATCTTTCTTTTGGTATGTCCTATAATTATAATAATTTTAGACATGAAATTGAAAATTTTCAGACAAAAGATGGTAGTGTAAATAATGATCGCTTTATTAATAATAGCAACTTTGATGTTGGTTTTTTATATAGAAAAAATAAGTTTTATTTGAACTTTAATTTTAGTAACCTATTACCAAAAGATCTTCAAAAATTTCCGGTTTCACCAGAACCTAATCAATTGAGAAATTATCAACTCTATACAGGTTATGTTTTTAAAGGAAACCGTGATTCAAGAACCGAAATAGAACCTTCTGCTTATTTTCAATATTTTGAAAGTGATGGACGTTCCTCAACTGATGTCAATCTTAAGTATCGTTATATTGATTATCAACGTACAGGTTATTTTTGGTTAGGTGCAACTTATCGTTTCTTGAACGATCAACCTATGAAACCTTTATCTATAGGACCTATGATTGGGTTGAAAAAAGGAGGATTTTATGCGGGTTATGCTTATCAAATTACCACAAATGAATTATTAAATTATAATTCAGGTACACATATGATTACTTTAGGATGGGATTTCTTTCAAGGTATTAGTAATTGTCCTTGTACACAAAATTCTTTATCTGAAGACTAATATTTAAATTTTAAAAAATTAAGGCTAAAAAAACAGCTAGATTCTATATTTAGCCTTTTTTTAGCTTTTTTGTTTTATTTTTGTGTAAAAAAATACAACACGATGAAAACTATTTTTGATATTGATTTTAAAGATAAAAAAGCCTTAATTAGAGTTGATTTTAACGTGCCGTTAGATGAAAACTTTAATGTTACAGATACTACTCGTATTGAAGCTGCAAAGCCTACTATTGATAAAATTTTAAATGAAGGTGGTGCCGTTATCTTATTATCACATTTAGGAAGACCAAAAGGAGTACAAGATCAATTCTCTTTGAAACACATTGTATCTAGAACTGCTGAAATTTTAGGTAGACCTGTAACTTTTGCATCAGACTGTATAGGTTCTATTGCAGAAAATGCCGCAGCAAACGTTAAACCTGGTGATATTTTATTATTAGAAAATTTACGTTTTTATAAAGAAGAAGAAGAAGGAAATATTGAATTTTCTAAAAAATTAGCTTCTTTAGGTGATGTCTATGTAAATGATGCATTTGGTACAGCTCATAGAGCACATGCTTCTACAACTATAATAGCTCAATTTTTCCCTAATAATAAATGTTTTGGAGCTCTTTTAGCAAAAGAAATTGAAAGTTTAAATAAGGTTTTGAATAATAGTATAAAACCTGTGACAGCGGTGTTAGGAGGAAGTAAAGTATCTTCAAAGATAACAGTTATTGAAAATATTTTAGATAAAATTGATCATATGATTATTGGTGGAGGTATGACTTTTACCTTTATAAAAGCATTAGGTGGACAAATCGGTAATTCATTATGTGAAGATGATAAATTAGATTTAGCTCTTGAAATTCTTGAAAAAGCTAAATCAAAAGGAGTTCAAATTCATTTACCTGTTGATGTGTTGGCAGCTAATTCTTTTTCAAATACAGCAGATAAACAATTAGTAAATGTTAATATGATTCCTGATGGTTGGCTAGGTATGGATGTAGGACCTAAATCATTAGAGGCAATAAAAAATGTTATTCTAAATTCTAAAACTATTCTATGGAATGGTCCTTTAGGTGTTTTTGAAATGGATCATTTTGCAAACGGTACTATTGAATTAGGTAACTATATTGCAGAATCTACTCAAAATGGAGCTTTCTCTTTAGTAGGAGGTGGTGATAGTGTTGCTGCTGTAAAACAATTTGGTTTCGAACCTAAAATGAGTTATGTTTCAACAGGAGGTGGAGCAATGTTAGAGATGTTAGAAGGTAAAATTTTACCAGGAATTGCTGCTATATTAAATTAATTAAATTTTAACATTTTTTATTATTGTAAATCAAAATTAGGTTTTATGTTTGTAAATCTAATATAAATAGCTGGAAATAAGTTATTTAAATAAAATAAAGCTGATGATTAGAAAAAAACTTGCTCTCAATCTATTTTTACTGGTATCTGCTTTTGGAACTTATGCCCAAGATAAGATTCCTCAGGATTCTGTTTTAAAGCCTATTGTTAAAAGGTCTTATTTAGATTCTATTAAAAGTACTTTTGTAGTTAATGAAACTTTAGATTGTATTGATAATCAATATATAAAAGAATTATCAAATACTCAGGATATTTTTGACGGAATTGTTTCAGATATAAAAAATCTTGATTTAAATGCAAAAGTTGATTTTGATTTGCCAACAGATGTGTTTAAAGAAAGGTTGCGTTTATTAGATGAAAAATCTCCTTTTAATATAGAGTATAATCCTCAATTAGAAAATTTAGTTAAGAATTTTTTGAAAAACCGTAAGCGATCTTATGAACGTCTGATGGGTTTATCTCAATTTTATTTTCCTTTATTTGAAGAAGCAATGGCTCGTTATGACGTGCCTTTAGAAATAAAATACCTTTCAATAGTAGAATCTGCATTACGATCTAGTGCAGTATCAAGAGTAGGAGCTACAGGTTTGTGGCAGTTTATGTATGAAACAGGAAAACAATACGGTTTAAAAATTGACTCCTACATAGATGAACGTAAAGATACTTTTAAAGCTACTGATGCAGCCGCACGTTATATGCAAAGTATGTTTAAAATATTTGGAGATTGGGAACTTGTTTTAGCCTCTTATAATTCTGGTGCAGGAAATGTTAGTAAAGCCATTCGTCGTTCTGGTGGTTTCCAAAATTTTTGGAATATAAAGCACAAATTACCACGTGAAACGCAAAGTTATGTACCTGCCTTTTTAGCAACTATGTATATTTTTGAATATCACAAAGAACATGGTTTAGTACCTTATAAGCCCGTGGCAAAACATTTTGAAACAGATACAATTGCTTTAAAACGTAAGATAAGTTTTAAACAATTAGCTAGTTTATTAGATATGCCCGAGTCTGATATTGAATTTTTAAATCCTTCTTATAAAATGAAGGTTATTCCTTATGTTACAGGTAAGACTAATTTTGTTTGTTTACCAAAGAAGAAATTAGCAATTTTAGCCTCTAATGAAGAAAAAGTTTACGCTTATGTTGATCATATAGAAAGTAAAAGAGAAAAACCTTTTATAAGACAAATTAAACCGCGTATTATCAAAGAAATACTAGAAACTGAAAAAGTAGTTGAAGAAAGTTTAGTATCAAATAAAATTGAGACTAAAAAACCTTTGTTACAGAAACTTCATGTTGTAAGAAAAGGAGAAGATGCAAATGTACTAGCACAAAAATATAATGTGGCAGTTGCTGATATAAAAAGATGGAATCGATTGAGAGGTATTCACCTTTTAAGAGGATCAAAAATTAGAATTAAATACGATGAAACGAATACTATTGCAGCAAATACTGTTCAAGAGCCAGAAGAACGTAACCAAGTTGTATTAAATACACCAAGCAATACTTCAAAATTAAAAACACTCGATTTAGTTGTGCAAAAAGAATCAAAGGTTAAAAATGAATTAAATTCATCTAATAATGATACAGCTATTTCTGAACATATCGTTTTACAAGGAGAAACCCTTTATGGTATAGCTAAAAAGTATCATTTGTATGTATCTGATTTAAAAAAATGGAATCAAGTTGAAAGTGGATTAGTAACTCCAGGTGACGTTATAAAATTAGTTGAACCTAAACAAGAAGTTTTAGTTCAAATAGATTTATATACAGTAAAAAAAGGGGATAATTTTGGTAAAATAGCCAAAGCTTATGGTGTAACCGTTGATGAGTTATTGCAATGGAATGATAGAACATCAAAGGATATAAAAATAGGAGAACAATTAAAAATTGAAAAATCTATTGCCGCTAAGGTTGAATTACCTAAAAAGAAACTACCATTTGAAGAGCAAAAATTATATGTAGTTCAAAAAGGAGATTCCTTGTTTAAAATTTCTAAAAAATACAATACTACTGTTGCAGAGTTAAGAAAAAAGAATAATATAAAAGAAAATGATCTGCAACCAGGTATGAAAATAAAAATATAACATCAAAACAAGGACGCTTATGCGTCCTTGTTTTTTTAAACCAAAAAATATGCAAAAATTTAAAATAAAGCGTTTTAATGAGCTTTCTCTAGATGAATTATATAGTATCTTATTTTTGAGGTCAGAAGTGTTTGTAGTAGAACAAAATTGTGCTTATTTAGATATAGATAAGAAAGATTCAAAAGCAATTCATGTTTTAGGTTATATTAACGATGATTTAGCTAGTTATTGTCGTATGTTTAACGCAGGTGATTATTTTGAAGATTCTTCAATAGGTAGAGTAGTGGTCTCTCCTAAATATCGTAGTCTTAAGTTAGGTCATGAATTAATGAAAGTGGCTATTGATAGCTTAAAAACAACTTATAACCAGAAAAGTATTACAATATCTGCACAGGAATATTTAGTGAAATTTTACGAAACTCATGGTTTCGTACAAACATCAGAATCATATCTCGAAGACGATATACCTCATATAGAAATGAAAAGAAAAATAGAGGATGAATAAATTAATTATATATTTTACTTCATCCTCCATTACATTATTTCAATAATATTTTTTGTAGTCAACGGAATTGTTTAATAATTCCGTTGCTCTTTTATAACATTATTGTTTTTTGCATAGTATTGGTAAAGACCTTCTTTGTATTGATATCGTTTAATTAATTCATCTTTTATTAAATTAAGAATCTCAATTTTATTTTTATCTAATTCTATTTCATCTGTTTTTTGTAAAACTTGTTGTAAAGCTTCGTATTGAGATTTAATTTGAATATCTATTTTTTCTTTTTTAGCCTGTTCAAGAACTGTTTTAAGTGCTAAATCAGTTTTAGTGTCAAATGAAAATTTCTGTGTTTTTAAGTAATTTTTAAAATCAATAAAATCAGCATCTCCTAAATTAGGTATGGTACTACTCTGATTAGGGTTTTTATAATAGTATTGATTAGCATAAGTAAAAATGGCATCTCCTTTTACTAAAGCATCAGCAATAGTACTTGTTTTACTTTCTTCTAATTCAATATCAGGTTGAATACCTCCACCATCATATACTGTTCTACCTTTTCGAGTTTTAAATGCGTTATAATTTTTTGAATCAGTACGGGTGGCTTTACCATTGGCATCTTTTTTAGAATAATCCAGAGCTTGAATACAACGTCCTGAAGGTGTATAATATCTTGAAATCGTCACTTTTAGTTGTGTTCCATAAGTTAAATCAATAGGGCGTTGAACTAATCCTTTACCAAAACTTCTAGAACCTATTACAACAGCTCGATCTAAATCTTGTAAAGCACCTGATACAATTTCACTAGCGGATGCACTTTTACCATCTACAATAATTGCAAGCGGAATTTCTAAATCTACTGGTTGTTTAGAGGTTTTATAAACATTATTATGTTTTTCTATTTTAGACTTTGTAGTCACAATTATTTCACCAGCAGGCACAAATAAATTACAAATATTAACAGCTTCATGTAAAAGTCCGCCAGGATTACCCCTAAGATCTAATATAATTTGAGTAGCTCCTTGATCTTTTAGATTTTCTAATGCTTCACGTGTTTCACTTGAAGCTTTTGCGTTAAATTGTGATAGTACTATATAACCCGTTTTAGAATCAGCCATACCATAATAAGGAACCGCTTTTACATCTATTTCATCTAGAATTAATTGAGTTGTTTTAAGTTCACCATTTCTTTTGTATTGAATAGAAAGTTTTGTGTTCTTACTGCCTTTTAATAATTGCGATACATCTTCTTTAAAATCAGTTAGAATGACATCATTAATCTGAATGATTTCATCACCAGCTTTTAATCCTGCTTTATCGGCTGGATAGCCTTTATAAGGTTCGCGTATGTAGGTTTTACCGTCTTTTCGGGTTATCATGGCTCCTATACCTGTATATTCTCCTGTATTGTTTATTTTAAAACGAACAACATCTGCTTCATTAAAATAGACAGTGTATGGATCTAATTCTGCAAGCATACTCTTAATAGATTTATCTATTAATTCTGCAGGATTAGTTTGATCAACATAGTTCATGTTGACTGTTTTAAATAAGGTGGTGAAAATTTCAATCTGCTTTGCTATTTCAAAAAAATCTTCTTTAAAACTAGTTCCTAAAAACAAAAAGCCTCCAGCTAGTGTAGGTAAAACATATCTTTTTTTTTATGGATAGATTCATAGTGTACTGTTTACTAAATACTTTATAAGGCTATAGAAATTTATGGATTACTTATAAAGCTATAAAATAAATTTTGTAAAAAAATATTTTTAAATAAAAATTAAGAATTTAATTAAGAATTTAATTAATAATCTAAATTTCCTATGTGACGCATTACTCGAATTGTTTTATTTTTTCTTTTTCAACGTAGTTAGAAGATCCAACAGCTTTATACTTTCTTGGGCTTGGTAATATAGCTGCTATAGAGGCCGCTTCATATTTAGTTAAGCTTTTAGAACTTTTATGAAACCAATATTGACAAGCTGCTTCTGCCCCGTAAATCCCATTACCCATTTCTATACTATTCAAATATACTTCCATAATACGTTTTTTACCCCATATTAACTCTATTAAAACAGTATAATACGCTTCTAGAGCTTTACGAATGTAGCTACGTCCTTGCCATAAGAATACATTTTTAGCAGTTTGTTGTGAAATAGTGCTACCTCCTTTTAATTTTTTCCCTTTTAAATTTCCTTTAAATGCTTTATTCATGGCAGAAAAATCAAATCCGTTATGTTGAAGAAATAAGCCATCTTCACTGGATATAACCGCTTTTTGTAAATTTAAGGATAAATCATCAATAGGTACCCAATCATGTGAAAAGATAATTTCTTTTCCTTCTGATTTATTTTCTATAGCTCGTATTATCATTAAGGGGGTAAAAGGTACTGGTACATATTTAAACAAAAAAACAAGTACAAGTGAAATTATATTAAAATAAAGAAAACACTTCCATAAAAACAATTTCACTTTAGCCATAAAATTGGATGATTGATTTTTAGATTTTGTTTTCGTATTTGTATTTTTTTTTGTTGTCATTTATATTAAATCTGCTAATTCTTGTCCTATTAAACTTCCTATGGCAACGCCCATGCCTCCCATGCGTACACCACAATACACGTTAGTAGAAAGTGATTGTACAATTGGTTTTTTATGAGTACCTACTCCCATTATGCCACTCCATCGATGAGCTATGGTAAATTCTGTTTGCGGCAAAATTACAGTTTTTAATAATTCTTCCAATTTGTTTTGGATTAAAGCAGTTTGATCTAATGAAGTTGTCGTTTCGGTAATTAGGTCTAAATTTCGACCACCTCCTAATAAAATTCGATTATCAATATTCCTAAAATAGTAATATCCTTGATCTAAATGAAAGGTCCCCTTAATTAATAAATTAGGTATAGGATTTGTAATAAGTACTTGTGCTCTAGCTGGTTTTACTTGACCTTTGGTTAAGTTTTCAGCGAAGCCATTAGTTGCAAAAAGTAATTTTTTTGTTTTGAATGTATAATCCGCTAATTCAACTTCTACTTCATTTCCTATATCTTCATAATTTTTAACTGTTTGATTATTCAAGATTAATATTTGATTTTCATATGCTTTCTTTAGTAAAGCTTGCATCATATTACCTGTATTAATTTGCCCTTCAAACGGATTAAATATGCTAAATTCCTTTATATTCTTGAAATCAAATTGATCCAGTTGTTTTTGAAATACATCTGTTTTAAAAAAAGGACGAAAAAGATCGTTTATAAAAGACCTCTTTTCTAAGCATTCTTGGTAATTTGTATCATCTTGTGATAAAAATAACTCATAACCACCATATGGTTTGAAATCAATTGAAAGATCT
This sequence comes from Flavobacterium oreochromis, assembly GCF_019565455.1. Taxonomy (NCBI): domain Bacteria; kingdom Pseudomonadati; phylum Bacteroidota; class Flavobacteriia; order Flavobacteriales; family Flavobacteriaceae; genus Flavobacterium; species Flavobacterium oreochromis. Next base: position 1,024,705 of record NZ_CP067377.1, on the reverse strand, counting down.
CCTAAGTGTTTACGTAATAATTGTAATCCATTCCAACGTTTTTGTACTAATTGAATAACTTCTTCTTCTGTATGTGTTTTTAGATCGTCTAATATTTCGGATAAAGAGCCAAAACAAGCAAATCCTGCATTTTTTGTGCTGGCTCCTTCAGGTAATGTTCCTTTTTCTAGAACAAGGATTTTACTGTTAGGAAATCGTTCTCGTAAGCGTATGGCTGTGTGCAAACCAACAATTCCGCTGCCTACTACGGTAAAATCAACTGTTGTAAACCAATTTTTTATTTCCCAATAACTCAGATGCATTTTTTATAACTAATTTGAAAGGTAGTACCTTTATTAATTTCAGAATGTAAAACTTTTATTTTTCCTTTGTGGTATTCTTCCACTATCCGTTTAGTTAATGATAATCCAAGTCCCCAACCTCTTTTTTTTGTTGTAAAACCAGGTTCAAATATTTTTTTAAACAAATTTTTAGGAATACCCTTGCCAGTATCACTTATTTTAATTTTGATATAATCATCTTGATCTTCAATCATTATATCTATATAACCTCTTCCTTTCATGGCATCAATAGCATTTTTTACTAAATTTTCTATCGTCCAGCTGTGTAGTGTTGGGTTTATTTTTGTAAATATTAGTTGCTCAGTAGAAAAAAAATGAAATTTTACTTGTCCTTTAAACTGAGAAGCTAAATATTCATATACTAATTTAGTTTCTTCTATGATATTCTTATTTTCTAAAGATGGTTTAGAACCTATTTTTGAAAATCGATCGGTTATATTTTGAAGTCTAAAAAGATCTTTTTCAATTTCAGATACTATAGTTTCATCTACTTTGTCCGCTTTCATGATTTCAACCCAACCAATAAGTGATGATAGAGGTGTCCCAATTTGATGGGCTGTTTCTTTAGCCATACCAGCCCAGAGTTTACTTTCGGTAGAAATTTTATTGGTTCTATAATAGTTATAGACTAAAGCACTAAATAATACAATGATAGTGATCAGTGCAATAGGGTAGTATTTTAATTGATTCAATAAAGCAGAATCCATATAATATAAATAATGATGTTTTCCTTTATCGTATTCTATATCAATTTTATTATTAGCTTGTTTAAATTCTAATGCAAGATTTTTCCTATCCTTAGCATTTTTTACTAAATCTTCATCAATATTTCCAAAACTTAATATGCTATCATTCCCATCTAGGAGTATAGTAGGAATTGTGTTATTATTAGTTATTATCTGAAAAGGTAAATCTACCTCTGTTTGATCTGTTGCATTTTGTAGTGTTTTTTCAGCAGTAGCCCAAAGCTCCATTTTATTACGCTCTTCTTTTCTAAAAATTTGTATCAGAGTATAGGTATTCCATAGAATAAGGCTAATGATTAAGAATGAAAAACTTACTAATAGCCAACGAATAAAATTATTTTTATTGGTAAAATTCATATTTATATTTCAGAGTTTAAATATAATAAAAGTCTATTTCCTTTACTTTATTTTATAGCTTCTTTTCTTATTTTTGTTAAAAAACTGATTTATAAATGAAAAGTTTCATTCCTGCTGAATTATCAATACCACAAGTTCAGTCCTATTTACAAGGCGCTATTGCGCCAAGACCTATTGCATTTGCAAGTACAATCGATGCAGAAGGTAGACCTAACTTGTCTCCTTTTAGCTTTTTCAATGTTTTTAGTGCTAATCCGCCTATTTTAGTCTTTTCTCCAGCTAGAAGGGTAAGAGGAAATACTACCAAACATACATTAGAAAACGTATTAGAAACTAAGGAAGTAGTTATAAATGTTGTAAATTATGATATTGTACAACAAATGTCTCTTTCCAGTACAGAATATGCCGAAGGAATTAATGAATTTGAAAAGGCAGGTCTTACTGCTTTACCTTCTGATTTAGTAAAACCTTTTCGTGTTGCTGAATCACCAGTGCAATTTGAATGTAAGGTCAATGAAGTTATTGCGTTAGGAACAGAAGGAGGTGCAGGTAATTTAGTAATCTGTGAAGTAGTTAAAATACATATAGATGAAGCTATTTTAGATGAAAATGGAATAATTGATCAATATAAAATTGATTTAGTAGCTCGTTTAGGAGGTAATTGGTATTCACGTTCTAATAAAGGACTTTTTGAAGTTCCTAAACCTTTGATAACTTTAGGAATTGGAGTAGATGCTATTCCAAATTATATTAAAGAAGACCCATTTTTTACAGGAAATGATTTAGGTATGTTAGGAAATATAGAAGCTTTGCCAAACGAAGAAGAAATCGTTATCTTTGTCCACGAAAACAATTCAGTTAAAGAAGTTTTAAATACAAAAGATTCTTTAAAAATCAAGCAATTAGCAAAACTATATTTAGAAAATCAAGACATACTTTCAGCATGGAAAGTGCTGTTAGCAAAATAATTAATACAAGTTATCATGGAAGTTACAGGAAGAATTAAAGTCATTAACCCCACACAAGAAGTTAGTGCGTCTTTTAAGAAGAGAGAGTTAGTAATTACAACAGACGAGCAGTATCCACAGCATATCATGGTTGAGTTTACTCAAGCAAAAGTGGATGATTTGAATAATTTCCAAGTGGGAGAACAAGTAAAAGTATCAATTAATTTACGTGGTCGTGAGTGGATTAACCCTCAAGGTGAAGCAAAATATTTTAATACGATTCAGGGTTGGAGAATTGAAAGAGTACAACCAATGCAAGCAGCACAACCTGCTATGGGACAACAAATGCCTCCTATGCCAGCAGCTCAAGCATTTGAACCTGCACCAAGCTTTAATGAAGAAGAACACGACGATTTACCTTTTTAATCAAAAGCAAAGAAAAAAGATAAAAGAGTCATTCAGTATAAATATATTAGAATGACTCTTTCTTTTAAAAGGTTCTTTTTTCTTTCTTTTTTCTGAAAATCATGTATTTTATTACCAAAGAACTTTATTTTCCCTCTGTAGAAGAAACCTCTCCTGAAGGAGTCATTGCAATAGGGGGTGACTTATCTATAGATCGTTTATTATTAGCATATAGTAGTGGTATTTTTCCCTGGTTTGACGATGGAGACCCTATACTTTGGTGGTGTCCAGAGGAAAGAATGGTTTTATTTCCTGAAGAATACAAACCTTCTAAAAGCTTACGCAATATTATTAACAGAAATATTTTTACAATTACTTTTAATCATGCTTTTCGAGACGTATTGCTAAACTGTCAGCAGGTTTTTCGCCCTGGGCAAAATGGTACTTGGTTAAGTGACGAAATGATTGATGCTTATTGTAATTTACACGCATTAGGTAAAGCTCTTTCAGTAGAGGTATGGATTGATAATAAATTAGTAGGTGGCTTATATGGAGTAGATATGGGACATGTATTTTGTGGTGAAAGTATGTTTTCCCTAGTGAGTAATGCTTCTAAAATTGCTTTCAATGCCTTAGTTAATTATCTAAAACAAAATCATTATGACTTATTAGATTGTCAAGTATATAACGATCATTTGGCTAGTTTAGGATGTTATGAAATTTCTAGAGAAGAATTTTTGGGTATTTTGAAAAATAAATCTTAAAATAAAATTCCTAATAGCACAACACCGTTTGTTCCCAACGAAGCGTATTGTAAATCAGTAATTGGTTGGTCAACACAGGCAACCCTACAATCATTTTTAATGTTTCTTGCGCCATCATAGTACCTATAATTCCAGGTAGCGAACTCAGGACACCATTTAGAGAACAGTCGGGAACGTCTTCTGGATTAGGAGATTCAGGAAAAATATCACGAAGTTGCTTACTTCCTTGATGATTAAATACGGCTAATTGTCCTTCGAATCTAAAAATACTCCCATATACCAAAGGTTTTCCTAAGTTTACACAAGTGTCATTCACTAAGTAGCGTGTGGTAAAATTGTCGCAGCCATCTACAATAATGTCAAAGTTTTCAAATAATTGAGAAGCATTTTCAATCGTTAGCTTTTCCTTAAAAACTTGAATTTCAATTAAAGGATTCAATTTTTCAAGTACTGATTTTGCTTGTACTACCTTAGGTAAATCAATATCTGCTTCGGTGTAAAGGATTTGGCGGTGCAAATTATGCAATGCCACGGTATCAAAATCAACCACTCCTAGTGTTCCTACACCTGCGGTGCATAGGTATTGTAAAATAGGACAGCCTAACCCACCAGCGCCTATAACCAGCACTTTAGCATTTTTAATTTTTAATTGACCTACTTCACCTATTTCAGGTACAAGCAAGTGTTTCGAATAACGTAAATAATCGGATATCGTTAGCATAGGGATATGTCGCCCCTTTGGGGCTTATAAATATTTTACTCCTCTGGAGCTACTGTTATGAAAAAAATTAAATAACACATTCTAAATTCTAGTTTCGCATTTCTAACGTAATAAACCTGACAGGTTTTCAAGACCTGTTAGGTTTAAACCCTCTATCCCAGTCTTTCCATACTGGTTGGTAACCTTTAGCGCTTATTAATTTAGCAATTTCAGCAGCTGGTCGTTCATCGCTAATTTCAAATTGTTCCAAGGTTTGTGGATCAACGACATACCCCCCTGGATTGGTTTTAGAACCTGCACTCATTGTCGTTACTCCAATAGGAATGATATGATTACGAAAATGTTCGTTTTCGCGAGTAGAAATAGATATTTCAAGGTCTTCATTCCAGATACGGTAAGCACAAATGAGTTGGAGTAAATCTTTATCTTCCATAATAAAATTAGGTTCGATAATACCTTCGGCAGGTCGCAGGCGAGGAAATGAAACCGAATATTTACTTTTCCAATAGGTTTTTTGCAAGTAATCTATATGCAACGCATTAAAAAAGCTATCAACACGCCAGTCTTCTAACCCTAATAAAACACCCAATCCTATTTTATGAATTCCTGCTTTTCCTATTCGGTCTGGAGTTTCTAAACGAAAATCAAAATTTGATTTCTTTCCTTTAGGATGGTATTGTTTATACACTTCTTTATGATAGGTTTCTTGATAGACTAATACAGAATATACACCTGCTTGATGTAATTGCTCGTATTCTTCTTGTGAAAGGGGTTGTACTTCAACAGAAATGTTTGAAAAATCGTTTTTAATCACCTCAATGGCATTGAGAAAATAACCAATATGCACGGTATAATTAGCTTCGCCGGTAACAAGTAATACGTGATCATAGCCCATCGCTTTTAGGGCTTCAACTTCCTGTTTTATTTCAGCATCTGTAAGTGTTTTACGTTTTATTTTATTATCTAAACTAAAACCACAGTAAGTACAAATGTTTTGGCACTCATTACTTAAATACATTGGTGCATACAACTGTATCGTTTTACCAAAGCGTTTTTGTGTGAGATGGTTTGCCAGTTGTGCCATAGGTTCAAGATAATCTTGCGCTAAGGGTGATAAAAGCACTAGAAAATCATCGATGGTCCTTTTGGGTTTTCGCAAAACGTTTTCTATATCACGATGCGTTACCAAGGCGATTCGGTTGGCTATGTTTTCCCAAGAGTAGTTTTCAAATAGGGTTTTAAAGGTCATAAGCTAAGATTTTTAAACCTGACAGGTCTCCAAGACCTGACAGGTATAATGCGTTATAAAAACGACGTTAACGGACTAGAAGCTTCGGCTTGTGCCAGCGGGCTAGCTAATTGGGCTTCAAAAGCGCGACGACCCGCAATAACAGCTTCTTTAAATGCTTGTGCCATTGCTACAGGATTTCCAGCTACAGCTATAGCGGTGTTGACTAAAACGGCATCGGCTCCTAATTCCATCGCTTTGGCGGCATCGGATGGTGCGCCTATACCTGCATCGATAATGACAGGAACTTTACTTTGCTCGATGATAATTTCTAAGAAATCGACAGTTTTTAATCCTTTGTTACTTCCTATAGGCGAACCTAAAGGCATTACGGCACTGGTTCCAGCTTCCTCTAATAACTTGCATAACACGGGATCAGCGTGAATATAAGGATAGACCTCAAAACCTAGTTTAGCTAACTCTTCTGTAGCTTTAAGGGTTTCAATAGGATCTGGAAGTAAATATTTTGGATCAGGATGAATTTCTAGTTTCACTAGATTGGTTTCCATTGCTTCACGAGCTAATTGGGCTGCAAAAACAGCTTCTTTAGTATTTCTAGCTCCCGAGGTATTGGGTAATAATTGAATATGAGGATGATTGAGATGGGACAAAATCGCATCGGTATCGGTTTCAAAATCGACTCTTTTCAAAGCTACGGTCACTAATTGTGAAGCTGAAGCTAAAATAGCTTCTTCCATTACTTGACTAGAACCAAATTTTCCAGTGCCTACAAATAAGCGAGAAGTAAACGTGGTATTTCCTATTTTAAGCATAACTATACAATATTTCGTTGAGTTGTTTTATACATTTTAAGGGTTGGTTAGTTTCCATAATCATTCCCGAAACAGCTATTCCATATATTCCTGCCTCCATAAGAGGGGCTACATCTTCAAGTTGAATGCCTCCTATAGCAAAAATGGGTTTAATGGGTGTTGCATTCGATACTGCGTTGACGATATTTTTGTAACCTTCTAAGCCTAGCGTGGGGCTTAGTTTTTCTTTAGTGGTGGTAAATCGCAACGGACCTAGACCTACATAATCACATTTTTCAGTAAAACGTTGTTGTACATCTTCTAAGGTGTTTGCTGTACCCCCTATAATTTTAGTATTTCCTAATAAGTCACGTGCTTGATCAATGCTTCCATCAGTTAACCCTAAATGCAATCCGTGTGCATCAATTGCTTTAGCTATGGTAGAAAAATCATTTATGGTAAGTAGGGCTTGATAGGTTTCGGTAATTTTTTTGATTTGTTCGACTAGTCGAAATACTTCTATTTCAGGAACATTTTTATAACGTAATTGTATCCAACTAATGCCTGCATCCAAAGCTTTCTGAATTGAATTAAGCTGGTTTTCAGGTGTTGTTCCTTGTGATATAAATTGAATTTTAGGTAGCATAATAGGCTAATAATGTTTCGTTTGAGTTTAATGTTTGTTCAATAAATACTTTGGCATTTTGGCAACTTTCTGCTAATGAATGTCCTAAGCTTAATTGTGCCGTTATGGCCGATGATAAAATACAGCCTGAACCGTGTTTGGGATATATTTTGCTCGTTGAAGGTCTTAAAATAAGGGTTTCATCATCAATGATTAAATAATCAGTCCCTAGTTGGGAAGTATTATGTCCACCTTTCCATAAAACCGAAGTATGCTGTGCGAGTAGATATGCTTTTTCCTGAGGAGTACTAGCCTGAGGAACTAAGATTTTTAATTCGTTATGATTAGGAGTGATGAGGTCAATTTGTTGCAAAATAGTGGTTAAATACGTATCAATAACGGGTGTAAATTCATAATCTGCGGTGGCTCTTAAAACGGGATCCCAAACAATTTTTGCTTCTGGCCATAAACCTTTTATTGTTTTTAGATAGGTTTCTAATAGCTCTAAGCTGGGAATAATTCCAATTTTAACAGCTTGCACATCATATTGTTTTGCAAGATGAGTAAGACTATCGAGTATCCAAGAAGCTGACATCCACTCCATTTTTAGGAAACAATCTTCTGTTTGTATGGTATTGCCAGTAATGACGGCTAATCCATATACTTGATGCATTTCAAATGTTTTAACATCAGCTAGAACACCTGCTCCAGCCGAAGGATCAAAGCCTGCTAGGCTGAGTACGAAAGGACGATGTTTTGACATTTTTTCCATTGTTCTAAAGGGTTAGGGTGTAACCAAATTGCTCCTAGTAAAGCTATGGAGTCAAAATGTGGAAGTATTTCGGTTATATTTTTTTCTGAAATGCCACCTAATGCCACAAGCTGCGAGTTGAAGTTTGTTCGATTAGTAATTTGCTTCATAATTTCGGGGTTATGATAATTACTTTTTGAAAGACTGGGAAAAACAGGACTCAAAAAGGCATAATCATAAGCGGGATCGAGTTCATTGAATTCGGATATACTATGTGTTGAGGTCGATAAACTTTTGGTGGTTTGAAGAGGAATATTTCTATTTTGACTAGTTTGATGAATTCCTTTTAAATCGAAAGTTTCTAGCAATTCAGGATGATAAACCACACAAAACGGATGGAAATGTGCCTCTATTTGTTTGATATACTTTTCCGTTTCAAAAATATTTAATTGGGGTTTCCTGATATGAAAATGAGTTAACCCTGCTTCAAATAACTGATGCAGGGTTTGTATTTCATTTTCTAGGTTATGTTCTATGGATAGTAGAATCATTGGATTTTAATCATTAATAGAATATACTATTTCAACATCTAGTTTGTCACGCTGAGGAACGAAGCGTCTAATTGTTTGAATCTTCCTTGCGTCAGATTGACAAACGGTGTGCTCATTCGTTACGATAACAAGGCATTTGCTTTTAAAATTATTTTGAGAAATTTTGAATTTATAACCACAGATGCACAGATTTTACAAAAAATTCTAGTAAATTAATCATAAAATTATCCGCTTAGCGGAAATAAATATCAAAATTTATATTTTATGAGTTATTTTTAATCTGTGCATCTGTGGCAATTTTTTAAATGTGAATGCCGTGTTACGATAACTTACTTTTTACAAATAAATTTCTTTACCACTTTCAATAAACTCTTCTGATTTTGCTTTAAAACCTTCTTCTACAGCAGTGTCTCTAATTTCTTGAGATATTTTCATCGAACAGAATTTAGGGCCACACATAGAGCAGAAGTGTGCTACTTTAGCGGCATCAGCAGGTAATGTTTCATCGTGGAACTCTCGAGCTGTGTCTGGATCTAAAGCTAAATTGAATTGGTCTTCCCAACGGAATTCAAATCGTGCTTTACTTAAAGCATTGTCACGATATTGCGCACCAGGGTGCCCTTTAGCTAAATCGGCTGCGTGAGCAGCTATTTTATAGGTAATCACACCGTCTTTAACGTCTTTTTTATTAGGTAATCCTAAATGCTCTTTAGGGGTTACATAACATAACATAGCGCAACCGTACCAACCAATCATTGCGGCTCCAATTCCTGAGGTAATATGATCATAACCTGGTGCAATATCTGTAGTTAATGGTCCTAAGGTATAGAATGGTGCTTCTGAACAACACTCTAATTGCTTCTCCATATTTTCTTTAATAAGATGCATAGGCACGTGTCCTGGTCCTTCAATAAAAACTTGCACATCGTGTTTCCAAGCAATTTTTGTCAATTCTCCTAAGGTTTCTAATTCTGCAAATTGAGCAGCATCGTTCGCATCAGCAATAGACCCTGGTCGTAAACCATCGCCTAGTGAAAAAGCGACATCATATTGTTTTAAAATTTCGCAAATTTCTTCAAAATGGGTGTATAAGAAATTTTCTTTATGATGGAATAAGCACCATTTTGCCATTATAGAACCGCCTCTTGACACAATTCCTGTAACCCTATTAGCGGTTAGATGGATATAACGTAATAGAACTCCAGCGTGAATTGTGAAATAGGAAACCCCTTGTTCGCATTGTTCGATTAGGGTATCACGAAAAATTTCCCAAGTTAGATCTTCGGCCACCCCTTTTACTTTTTCTAAAGCTTGGTAAATAGGTACTGTTCCTATAGGCACTGGTGAGTTTCTAATAATCCATTCACGTGTTTCGTGTATATTTTTACCTGTGGATAAGTCCATAATGGTATCTGCACCCCAACGACAAGCCCAAACCGCTTTTTCTACTTCTTCTTCAATACTGGAAGTCACAGCGCTATTGCCTATATTAGCATTAATTTTTACTAAAAAGTTGCGTCCTATAATCATAGGTTCACTTTCGGGATGGTTGATATTATTAGGGATAACTGCTCTTCCTGCAGCAATTTCACTACGCACAAATTCGGCAGTAATTTTACCTTTTGGTGTTCTAGCTCCAAAACTTTCACCAGGATGTTGATGGCACATGGCCTTTTGTGCTGTTTCTAATTGTTCAATGCGTTGATTTTCACGTATTGCTATGTACTCCATTTCAGGTGTTATAATTCCTTGCTTTGCGTAATAAAGCTGCGTTACATTAGCACCTTCTTTGGCACGCATAGGTTGATGCAAATATTCAAAACGTAAATGATCTAATTTTTCATCGGCTAAACGTTGTTTACCATAATTAGAACTCAACTCCTCTAATATTTCTACATCTCCACGATCTAAAATCCATTGTTCACGTAAACGTGGTAATCCTTTGCGAACATCAATTTCGATACTAGTATCCGTATAAGCTCCAGATGTGTCATAAACAGTTACAGGCGGATTCTTTTCTATTTGTCCGTTTGTCAATTTTGTATCAGACAAAGTGATTTCGCGCATAGCCACTTGAATATTGTGTATTTCACCTTGAATATAGACCTTTTTCGAATTAGGAAATGGTGCTCTTGTTATTGTATTTTCCATATTTTTTTAGTTTAAAGTTGAAAGTTTCAGGTTTAAAGTTAGGATAACGTTGAACTTTAAACCTGAAACTAATTACCCTCCTTGAGTAGCTTTAATGATTATAATTTTTTGATTAGCGTTTACAGAAGTGTTCTCCCATTGTGATCTTGGGATTACTTGTTGGTCAATAGCGACTGCGATACCTTTTTGTTTATCCGGTAATTCTATATCGAGTAATTGTTGCACTGTGAGTGCTTCTTGCTCAAATATTTTTTTTTCTTGATTAATTGTAAGTTCCATTCCGTATTAGTTTTAGTACCTTAGGAATGGCTACACGCATAGTTAGTTTACTATACAAGAAGTCATTTACTTTTCCCTACGCTAGTATGAACTAGATCAGGTTCAAAGGGTAAAATCTCAGCCTGTCGTACAGACACCCCTAAAGTATTGCAAACTTATAAAATTATTTTGTGGTTTTATGTACTTGTATAAAAAAACAATTTATGAGTTAACGTAATCTGTGTTGTTTTTTAGCTTGGGCAATGTTTTTACATATAGTTCTTCTGTTTTTTTTCTCGCCCACTCGGTTTTACGTAAAAAAGTTAAACTTGATTTTACAGATGGGTTTTCTTTAAAGCATTTAATGTTGATTAGTTCAGCTAATGTATCAAAGCCATAAAAGGAAACTAATTCTTCTACTATTTTTTTTAAAGTAACACCGTGAAGTGGGTCGTTGTTTTTTATCATAATTTTAATTTAAAGATTTGTGAATGATGTAATTATTTTCTTTTCCAACAATCTTCCACGTGATCATTTACCATACCTGTTGCTTGCATATGTGCATACATTACGGTTGAACCCACAAACTTAAAACCACGTTTTTTTAAATCTTTGCTTAATTGGTCTGATATCTCTGAGGTAGCAGGAACATCTTTTAAGGTTTTAGGTTGATTGTCTATAGGTTTACCACCTACAAATCCCCAAATATATTTAGAAAAGCTTCCAAATTCTTCTTGCACTTTGATAAAGGCTTGTGCATTAGTTACCGTTGCTTTTATTTTGAGTTTATTACGAATAATTCCTGAATCTTGCATTAATAAATCCATTTTTTTCTGACTGTATTGGGCTATTTTTTCAAAATCAAAATTATTAAATGCTTTGCGGAAATTTTCTCGTTTTGACAGAATGGTATACCAACTTAATCCCGCTTGAAAAGTTTCTAAGATTAAAAATTCAAAAATTGTTTCGTCATCATAAACAGGTTTACCCCACTCATTATCATGGTAGTTACGATACAAGTCATCTTTTTCGCACCAAGTGCAACGATTTTTTTCCATATTATGTGATTTTTGTTACAAAAAAAGTACTTATTTATTTATAAATTTACGTTATAAGTATGGATATATATTAATATAATTTAATATTTTTATTAAAATATTGTAATTCAATAAATTTTAAACACACACAGAAACTATTAACTACTATGAAAAGAGAGATTATTCAAGGCCTATTAAACAGTTGTACTTATTCGGAGTATAGAAAGTCAGTTGCTGATTTATTAAATCAAGGTAGATCTTCAGGTAATGAACAGTCGGAGGATCATTTATATTATAGTCAATTGAATCAAACTCGTATGAACCGTCTGGATAAAACTTTACAGGTTCCAGAAGAAATTTTAGATAAATTAAAAAGTATTAAAAAGAATATACTTGGTTAGTTTTAGCCGAAGGATGGTGTGGTGATGTTGCTCAAATAGCTCCTATTTTATATAAAATAAGTTCTGTATCTGATAAGATTAATTTACGTTTTGTGTTTAGAGATGCTAATGATCCTTTAATGAATTGTTTTTTAACGAATGACGCGCGTGCTATACCTAAACTTATTATATTAGATAATGAAAATAATGAATTAAAAGGAACTTGGGGACCTAGACCTGAAGGAGCTACTAATTTAATTAAAAGTTATAAAGCGCAATACGGAGTAGTGGATCAAACAGCTAAGAAGGAGTTGCAACTTTGGTATTTACATGATAAAGGGAAAAGTACGATGGAGGAGTTAATATCTATTATGATGCGTATAGAAGAATTAGCAAGTCATAAAATAAATTAAGCGCTTCTGATAAAAAAAACGATTATAAAATAATATTCTATAATCGTTTTTTTGTTTAATTATTATTAGGAATTAATTCTGAAAAAGCATCAGGTGTTAGGGCTTCTTCTATTAAAAAAGAACCACTTTTTGTACGTCGTAAAGAGGTTAAATGTCCGCCAGATTGCAAAGCTTGTCCAAAATCATAAGCTAAAGAACGAATATAGGTACCTTTACTGCAACTAACTCTAAAGTCAATTTCAGGTAGTTCAATTCGTGTTATTTCGAATTCGTAGATCGTAGTTTTTCTTGCTTCAATTTCTATCTCTTCTCCAGCACGTGCATGTTCATATAAACGTTTACCATCTTTTTTTAACGCTGAAAAAACAGGAGGTTTTTGTTTAATTTCACCTATAAATTGCTTAACAGTTTCTGATATAAGTAAAGGTGTAATATGATCTATTGGAAAGGTTGCATTTATAGCAGTTTCTAAATCATAAGAAGGAGTTGTAGCTCCTAATTGTATAGTGCCGGTATACTCCTTTGTTTGCCCCATTAATTCAGGGATTTTTTTAGTGTATTTTCCAGTACAAACAATTAATAAACCTGTGGCTAATGGATCTAAAGTACCAGCATGACCAATTTTGAATTTTTTAGGTAGATCTAATCGATTTTTTAATACGTATTTTAGTTTATTAACAGCTTGAAAAGAACTCCATGTAAGAGGTTTGTCTATTACTAAAATTTGTCCGTTTAATATGTCTTCTTTTGTGTACAAAGTATTATTTATGAAAAGAAAAATAGATTAATAATAAAGTTCCAGTAATAATGCGGTACCAGCCCCAAGGTTTAAAACCATATTTTTTAATAATTCCTATAAAAAGTTTAATAGCTAGTATGGCTACTATGAAGGCAATAATGTTACCCACAATAAACATCGTGACTGTATCTTTTGATTGTAAGATTAATTCAAACCCTTTCATTTGACTATGTTCATAGGTTTTTAAAAATACTGAATAACAAGTTACAGCTAACATTGTAGGTACCGCTAGAAAGAAAGAAAACTCAGCTGCAACATGACGTGTGAGTCCTTGTTGCATACCTCCAATTATAGATGCTGCGCTTCTACTGGTACCTGGCATCATAGCTAAGCATTGCCAAAAACCAATAGTAACAGCTTTTTTTATAGAAATTTCTTCTTCCGAAGTAATTTGAGGATTTTGAAAAAATTGATCAATAAATAAAAGAATGATCCCCCTATTATTAGTATAAAAGCTATGGGAACAGGTTTTTCTAAAATAGCTTCTATTTTATCATCAAAAAGCTTGCCTAGTATCAAAGCGGGTACAACAGCTGCCGCTAACTTAATGTAAAAATTAAATTTAGTAAAATCAAAAAACTTTTTCCAGTATAGAAAAACAACTGCTAGAATAGCACCAAATTGTATTGAAACTTGAAAAAGTTTTACAAAATCATCATTTTGAATACCAAAAAAAGAGCTTGTAAAAATCATATGAGCGGTAGAAGAAACAGGTAAGTATTCTGTTAAACCTTCTACTATCGCAATTATAATTGCTTTAAGTAAATCCATGTGTATGAGTAATTAGTAAATCGTGATTAGTAAACAGTAAATCTTATCACTCTTCACTAATCACCCTTTATTTACTTTTTAAAAATTGAATAAATAACGACGCCAAAACCTGTTAAAACAACAGTTGGGGCTAATCTAATTCTTCTAAAGCTGAATATTTCAGGGTTGAAAACAGCAGGATCATCACTACCTCCGCCTGCCATCAGTATAAAGCCTAAAGCAATAATAGCAATACCTATAAGTAAAAATTTATAATTTACTTTTTCAAAAAGAAATTCGTGTTTTTTATCTTCCATAGAAAAATAGAATTCAAGGTTTTGAATTTAAAAAATTAATATAAATCGTCTGTTCTTAAATTTAAAAAACGTTGTGTAGCAAAGTAGGTGCTTAGCCATGTAATTAAAACGCCAATTCCAAATACGCTTAGCAAAATAATAATGATTGAAAACATATCATCAAACACCCCTAAAGTTGGCCAAATGGTATCTATATAAAATAATACTCCTAATAAACCTATGATAGCAACACCTGCTCCTATCATTCCCAGCTTTACACTTCGTAATATAAATGGTTTTCTGATAAATGCTTTAGTAGCTCCTACCATTTGCATAGTTTTGATGATAAAACGGTTAGCATAAATAGATAAACGTAGTGAACTATTAATTAATAAAACAGCTACTATAGTAAGAAAACCACTTATGATAAGGATCCACATGCTAGCTTTTTTAACATTTTCGTTAACCATTTTAACTAATTGTTTATCATAAAAAATATCAGCAACTAGAGGGTTTTCTCTTAGTTTGCGTTCAATCTTTGCTACGCTGTCATTTTCTACGTAATCTGCACGTAAGTGAATATCAAAAGAGTTTTTAAGAGGATTCATTCCTAAGAACTCTGTGAAATTCTCTCCTAACGTTTTTTCATGTTCTTTGGCAGCTTGCTCTTTTGAAATAAAAACATAATTTTTAGCAAACTTAGCTTCTTTAAGCATTTCTCCATATTTTGTTAAGGTAGTATCCTTAGCGTCGTCCTTAAAAAAAAACAGTCATAGTAATTCCTTCCTTGAAATCATTTGACAATTTTTTTGCATTAACGATAAATAATGCCAGTAATCCTAACATAAAAAGTACTAAACCTACACTTAGTACCACTGAAAAATACGATGTAATTAATCGACGTTTTTGAAACTTATCAAAAGATGAACTCATACAGTATATTTATTTGCGGTAAAAATAACAAAGATTTTCTTTATGTAAAGTTAATAACGCTCAAAGTTTCCACTTTCTTATAATAAATGTAAATTTGCACAAATCTTAAATAAAAAACAGTTGAGAAAAATAGCTTTTTACTATTGTTTGCTATTGAATATGGGGTTATTCAGTCAAATTAATGATACCTTAGTAGCAATCAAAACTGATAAAATTGAATCGCAAGATAAAACTCAGTCCTATGAAATTGACTTAAATACAACTCGAATTTATAATAAACCTCGGATTTTAGATGCTATTACTTTTTTACCAAAGGATTTTATAAATACAAGTAAAGATTTTGTTGCTAAAGATCATGGTTGGTATTTAGGAGGAGCCGTTGCAAGTACTGCTATGTTGGTTCCTTTTGATCAATCAATTACTAATTCATCACGTGAATTTTCTGATCGTATAGGGTTAAGTCCAAACAATATATATGGTAAATTCGGACCCTTACAGAATATTCCTAAAAATGTAGGGGCTGGTCTTTACTTAATAGGTAATGGTACCACCGTTATTTTATTAACGGCTGGGTTTACAACTTTTGGATTACTTAGTAATGATTACAGAGCTTTATCAACAGCAAGCGGACTAGTTGAAAGTTTAGCATTGTCAGGTGTATACGTTCAATTTTTGAAGCGAGTTACAGGACGTGAAAGCCCATTTATTGCACGTGAAAATGGTCATCCAGGAGGTGAATGGAATCCTTTTCCTAGTTTTCCAGCTTATGCAAAATCTACTCCACATTATGATGCTATGCCTTCAGGACATTTAACTACAATTATGTCTGCCTTAACTGTTATCACTACTAATTATCCAGATTATAAATGGATCAAGCCCGTTGGGTATACATTAATTGCTGGTATGTGTTTTCAAATGGTTCAAAGTGAGGTACATTGGATTTCAGATTATCCTTTAGCCTTATTAATAGGATATTTTTCTGGTAAAAATATTGCAAAAAGAAGGTTTAAAGACGTTAATAAAAATATAGGATTACAATTAAATAAACCTAAATATCAAATGAATGTAATAGGTGCTAATACAGGTGCTTTCAAAACATTAGGTTTATCAATTACTTTTTAAAAATAGATTATGAAAAAACAAAAATTGATTTATTTCTTATTAATTAGTTACCTATGTATCCTTTCTAGTTTTGCACAAGTAACAGACACAATACAACAAAAGAAGGCTAATAATCAAGATACTTTTCGTATAAAAAAAATGATTATTCCTACAACATTAATAGCTTCAGGTGTTATTTTGCGTAATCCTGCTTGGCGTGATCAGTTGCTTGATTTTAAAAATAGATTATTTGGAGAATCTTTTAGCACAAAAGTTGATGATTACATTCAATATGTACCTATTGTTCAAACCTTAGCAGGTAAAAGTATAGGTATTGAAAGCAAGCATGGCTATAAACAAATGATTACAAATCAAATAGTTTCTAATCTTATTAGTGCTGCGCTTGTACATGGACTAAAAAATTCTGTTGGAGACTTACGTCCTGATGGATCTGCTCGTAATTCGTTCCCTTCAGGACACGCATCAACTGCATTTACGAATGCTATGATTCAATATTTAGAATATAAAGATTCAAATACATTGTATGCTGCTTCTGGTTTTTTATTTGCAACTGCTACAGGAATTTTAAGAGTTGCTAATACACGTCATTGGCCAGGAGATGTTGCCGCAGGTGCAGGTATAGGAATGGCTTCTGCAATTATAGTACATTATTGGAGTCCTTTTAGATGGGATGAACGCAAAAAGGATAAAAGAATGAGCTATATAGCATACCCTATTTTAAATCAAAATACATATGGGTTAGGTTTTATCGGAAAGCTTGATTAATTCTTCTACCCTACTTTAAAAAGTTATTAAAAATCATTTGGAATTACAGCCAAATAAATAAAGATAAAAATGAAATATTTTCACAACGACATCGAAGCCAAATGGCGTAGCTACTGGGCAGATAATAAAACATTTGCTGCTTCTAATAATTCAGATAAGCCTAAATATTTTGTATTAGACATGTTTCCTTATCCATCTGGAGCTGGATTACATGTGGGGCATCCGCTGGGATATATCGCATCAGACATCGTAGCGCGTTACAAACGCCACCAAGGATTCAATGTACTCCATCCACAAGGTTACGATTCGTTTGGTTTACCAGCAGAGCAATATGCTATTCAAACAGGACAACATCCTGAAAAAACAACTCGCGAAAACATTACACGTTACCGCGAACAGTTAGACAAAATAGGCTTTTCATTTGATTGGGATCGTGAAGTTCGTACTTCAAATCCTGATTATTACAAATATACGCAATGGATTTTTATCCAATTATTCAACTCGTGGTACAATATTACTAGTGATAAAGCAGAAGATATTAGTACTCTGATTGCAATCTTTGAAAATGAAGGTAATGCAAATGTAGCTGCTGTTTGCGATGATGCTATTACGGTGTTTACGGCTGAGGAATGGAAATCATACACCAGCGAAGAACAGCAAAAAATCTTATTACAATATCGATTAACCTATTTGGCAGAAACTGAAGTAAACTGGTGTCCCGCTTTAGGAACGGTCTTGGCTAATGACGAAATCGTGAACGGTGTTTCAGAACGTGGAGGGCATCCTGTCATTCGTAAAAAAATGACCCAATGGTCTATGCGCATTTCTGCCTATGCCGAAAGATTATTACAAGGTTTAGAAACGATCGATTGGACAGAATCTTTAAAAGAATCACAACGTAACTGGATTGGAAAATCGGTGGGAGCTCACGTTGAATTTAAAATTCACAATTCGCACCCGAGCGACAGCGAACAGGCGAAGCAATTCACAATTCCTGTGTTTACCACTCGTCCTGACACTATTTTCGGAGTTACGTTTATGACGTTGGCACCAGAACACGAATTGGTGGAGCAAATTACCACTTCGGAACAAAAAGCTGCGGTAGAAGCTTATATTGAAGCTACTGCAAAACGTTCAGAAAGAGAGCGTATGGCAGATGTAAAAACGATTTCGGGTGTATTTACTGGTGCGTATGCGGAACATCCATTTACCAAAGAACCAATACCAGTGTGGATAGGTGATTATGTATTGGCTGGTTACGGAACAGGAGCCGTAATGGCAGTTCCTTGTGGTGACGAACGTGATTATGCGTTTGCAAATCATTTCCAAGGAACTTTGGGAATGAATCCTATAAAAAATATTTTCAACCAAGACATTTCAGAGGCAGCTTTTGCTGATAAAGAAGGCTTTGAATTAGTAAATTCAGATTTCTTAAACGGATTGGGTTACAAAGAAGGAACGAAAAAAGTAATTGCTGAGTTAGAGAAAATTGGAGTAGGAAAAGCTAAAGTAAATTACCGTTTACGCGATGCGGTTTTCTCACGTCAACGTTATTGGGGCGAGCCATTTCCAGTATATTATGTAAATGGTTTACCACAAATGATTGATGCTAAGTATTTACCCATTATTCTTCCAGAAGTCGAAAAATATTTACCTACCGAAGATGGACAACCACCATTAGGAAATGCTACAGTTTGGGCTTGGGACAGCGTTCAGTGTTCAGTGGTTAGCAATCAGTTGATTGATAACAAGACCATTTTTCCATTGGAATTAAACACTATGCCAGGATGGGCAGGATCGTCTTGGTACTGGATGCGTTATATGGATGCCCAAAACGAAGATGAATTTGCAAGCCAAGAAGCTTTAAAATATTGGGAAAATGTCGATTTATATATAGGGGGTAGTGAACACGCCACTGGTCACTTGTTGTATTCTCGTTTTTGGAATAAATTTTTAAAAGATAGAGGCTTTGCGCCTACTGAAGAACCATTCAAAAAATTGATTAATCAAGGAATGATTTTAGGGATGAGTGCTTTTGTGTATAGAAGTGAAGATTCTAAGACTTTATATTCTAAAGGATTAATTAAAGATAAAAATGTTCATCCTATTCACGTAGATTTATCTTGTATCAATGATATTACCAATGAGTTAGATATCGAAAAATTTAAAGCACATCCTTTATACAGTGATTATGCTAATGCTGAGTTTATTTTAGAAGATGGTAAGTACATTGTAGGTCGAGAAGTAGAAAAAATGTCGAAGTCGAAATACAATGTAGTCAACCCAGATGATATTTGCAATGAATACGGTGCAGATACCTTGCGTTTATACGAAATGTTCCTAGGTCCGTTAGAACAAGCGAAACCATGGAATACAGCAGGTATTACAGGTGTGTATGGTTTCTTGAAAAAATTATGGCGTTTATATTATGATGATAATGGAAGTATTATTACAGATGATGAGCCAACAATTGATATGTACAAATCATTACATAAAACCATCAAAAAAGTGACCGAGGATATTGAAAGCTTCTCATTCAACACATCGGTATCACAGTTTATGATTTGTGTCAATGAATTGTCACAACAAAAATGCCATCATAGAGCTATTTTAGAACCACTAGCGGTAATCATTTCACCTTACGCACCTCATATTGCAGAGGAATTATGGAGTACTTTAGGTCATAAAGGCTCTATTGCAACTGTAGATTTTCCTCAATTTCAAGCTAATTACTTAGTAGAAAGTACTAAAGAATATCCAGTTTCTTTTAATGGAAAGATGCGTTTTAAAATTGAATTACCTTTGGATTTAACTAAGGAGCAAATTGAAGAAATCATTATGAAAGATGAACGTACCCAAGCACAATTACAAGGGCATACTCCTAAAAATGTGATTATTGTTCCAGGGAAAATCATAAACTTAGTGAGATAAATTCCTTAGTTATTTTTCATTTTTATTAAGTAGAGAGAATAAATACATTGTTTAATTTAAATAGTATAATTTTTCTAGTACAATAATAAAGTATTAAATCTCAAATCCAATTCTTAGCTTTGTATATTTGAAGTGTTTAAAATTGAGATTTGAGATTTTTTTTGTAACATTTATTAGAATTTAAGTCTAATAAATATAAAAATATAAATACAAAAGATTCTACTTATAATTTTTGTATTAGTTTCATTAGTTGCTGATGCTCAAGGTTTTGTTGAAACTATAATTGAAATACCAATTAAGAAAGGGAAATTGATAGGTACTTTATGTTTACCAGATCAAAAGAAAAAATATCCTGTTGCTTTACTTATCTAAGGATCCGGTCCAACAGATAGGGAGGGTAATAATCCAATGATGAAAAATAATTCATTGAAATTTTTAGCACAAGAACTTGGAAAACGAGGAATTGCTTCTATTCGCAAAAGAGGAGTTGCTGTAAGTTTCATGATAGAAATAAAAGAAGATGAATTATTATTCGAAGATTTTATTTCAGATGCACAACAATGGGTTGAATTACTTAGGAAAGATAAGTGTTTTAATAGGGTAATAGTTATTGGTCATAGTGAAGGTTCTCTGATAGGAATGAATTTGTTAAATATAGATGAGTTCATTTCTCTTGCTGGTGCTGGACAATCAGCTGATTTAATGTTGAAAGAACAATTAAGTTCACAACCAATAATAGTTAAAGAAATGTGTTTCCCTATTATAGAAAAATTAAAAAACGGAGAACAAGTAGATAATGTAAATCCAATGTTAAAGACATTATTTAGAAAAAGTATCCAGCCTTATATGATTTCTTGGTTTAAATACAATCCACAAGAAGATATTAGAAAATTAAATATTCCTATTCTCATTCTTCAAGGAACTACGGATATTCAGATATCTGTAAAAGATGCAGATTTGTTGTCAGACTCTTATAAAACTTCAAAAAATGGAGTTATTGAAGGAATGAATCACGTTCTGAAAAAAGTAGGTTTAAATAAAGAAGAAAATATTGCTACTTACAATAATCCAGATTTACCCATTTCAGATGAGTTAGTTAATGTAATAATACACTTTCTTTTAGTAAAATAACTTTGGAAATATAAAATTTAGAGGTATCTTAATGTCTACTAAATAAACAGTAAATTGATAGATAAATTAATAATAAAGCCATTTTTTTTTAAAGATGATGGGATAATTTAAAAAGTTATTTCTTTGTTAACTGTAAAATAACCCAATTAATTAGTTTTGATATTGAATGTCAAATTGTCATTTTTAAGAATTGGTTTGAAATTTGTAGTTTTATTTAATTAAAATAAAGAAATTATTATGATAGGATATTATATTTTAATGGGAGGTATTGCTTTAGTAAGCTGGTTAGTAAGTAATCGTTTGCAAAGTAAATTTGATCATTATTCAAAAATACATTTACGAAACGGTATGAGTGGAGCTGAAATTGCTCAGAAAATGCTACAGGATCATGGAATATATGATGTAGAAGTAATCTCAACTCCAGGTCGATTAACGGATCATTACAACCCTGCTGATAAAACAGTTAATCTTTCAGAAGCTGTTTACAATCAGCGTAATGCGGCGGCGGCGGCGGTAGCAGCACACGAGGTAGGTCATGCAGTACAACACGCGCAAGCTTATAAATGGTTAACCATGCGTTCTAAGTTAGTTCCAATTCTTAACGTGTCATCTTCATTATCACAATGGTTGGTTATGGGGGGACTTATTTTAGGAATTGCTTCAAAAGGCTTATCTATTGGTTATGTAGTTGCTGTAATAGGTTTAGTACTGATGGCATTAGCAACAGCATTTTCTTTGATTACCTTACCTGTAGAATATGACGCAAGTAATCGAGCGTTGGCATGGTTGAAAAATAAAAATATGTTAGGTCAAGAAGAGTATGCTGGGGCAGAAGATGCCTTAAAATGGGCTGCTAGGACTTATTTAGTAGCAGCTATTGGTGCTGTCGCGTCTATGATTTATTGGGCGATGCAAGTCTTTGGCAGAAGAGATTAAATTTTAATAATATTGTACGTGCCTATAATGTCTTACAAGTGATTCATTTAAAATTACTTGTAAGACATTTTTTATATAGTACTTATAATTGAATTTGTCGTTCTATCTGTTGGTCTAATGAAATAAAAGTTTCTGTTCTAGAAACTCCTTCTATAGATTGAATTTTGCCATTTAATAGCTGCATTAAATGCTCATTATCACGACAAATCATTTTTATTAAAATACTCCAATTACCTGTTGTGTAATGACACTCTAATACTTCTGGTATTTTACGTAATTCTTTAACCGCTTCTGAATTTCGGGCAGCGCGATCAAGGTATATTCCCACAAAAGCCATAGTGCTATATCCTAAAACTTTTGTATTCACAATAAATTTAGAGCCTGAAATAACTTTTGCCTCCTCTAATTTCCGTAATCGTTGATGAATAGCTGCTCCTGAAATTCCTATTTTATTAGCAATTTGTAAAATAGGTTTACGAGCATCTTCCATTAAATAACGCAAGATTTCTTTATCTATACCGTCAATTTCAATCTGTAAGTGATTTATTCGCATTGGTTTAAAATTGAAATTTAAAATTAGTTTATTTTTAAATAAAATAAAAAAATATAGTTAAAATCATTCAGTTTTAAATGATAATTTATAAAAAAAATCACCCATTAAATAATGAGTGATTTTGAAATAAGTAGGTAGGTAGATTAATTATAACCTTTATATGGAACCGCTATTTCATTAAAAATAACACCATATTCCTCTAATTCTTTTAATATTGGAGTATAAACTTCTTTTTTAATAGGTAATTGTACTCCTGGTGTAGTAATATTGCCATTTAAGATTTGTAATGTTGCCATGGCTACAGGTAACCCTACTGTTTTTGCCATAGCAGTATAGGTTTGATCATCACCTATACAAACCATAGTAGCATCTATTTGTTTTCGTTCGCCATTTAATTCATAACCAAATTTATGATACATAACAATCATATCTTTATCATCGGGTTGTAGTGTCCAAGAATCTGTTAAGATTTTTTCTAAAGCTTGTGCTGGTGTAGCATTTTTAATGCCAAGTATTTTTTGATTACTAAATAAGTCTAATTCTACTAATTTATCCCACATTACATCATCTTGATCTATTTTTAATTGATGACGTAGTTTTATTTCAACTGAATCACTAGCATGATAAGGTAAAAATAAGTTTACAAATTCACGGTAACTCATATTATGAGAATCATCAATTATGTATGTGTCGTCTGTCATACCTAGTTGAACAAACATATCCCACGCTTTAGAATAGCCTACTCTGCGTATGGTTCCTCTATAAAGTGTTAAAGCATCATCTAAATTGTAAACACTTCTGTATTTTAAAGAATCACGATTAGCATATCCTTCAAAACGTCCGAATCCTTCAATTTCTAAGAATTCTGTTCTACGGAATAATTTATTGTAAGGGATGTATTTGTAAGTTCCTTCCTGAATAAATTTAGCAGCACCTCCTTGACCTGCTAATATCACATTTCTAGGAGCCCAAGTAAATTTGTAATTCCAAAGATTATTATCACTTTCTGGAGCTACTAATCCTCCACAAAATGATTCAAAAAGGATTATTTTACCTCCTTGATCGCGGATTTCATCCAATACTTTCATAGCACTCATATGATCTATACCTGGATCTAAGCCTACTTCGTTCATGAAAATTAAGCCATTTTCTTTCGCTTGATCATCTAAAGCTTGCATTGCATCGCTAATATATGAAGCGGTAACCATATGTTTTTTATACAATATACAATCTTTTGCTACTTCAATGTGCATATGAGCGGGAAGCATTGAAATTACTATGTCTGCTTTTTTAATTTCGGTTTGTCGTTGATCTGCATTATGAATATCTAAAGCAATAGGGGTAGCGTTTTTATGTCCTAATGTTTTACGTTGTGCTAATTCTAACGATAAATCACCTATAGTAAGATGTAAATTTTCACTTTCAGATTTTTCTAAAAGATATTTTATTAAAGAAGAAGCAGAACGACCTGCTCCAATGATTAGTACATTTCTCATTTTTGGTGTGATAAAAATAACACAAATGTAATCAAATGTTATTTTTTGAAAAACGAAATACACAAAATATATCGTTTTTTTCACTAATACTGTATTAAATTTGGAAAAAAATTAATATAATGGATAAGAAAATTCTATTAACGGCTTTGTTTTTTGGTGCAGTTTCAATTATTCTAGGAGCTTTTGGTGCACATGCCCTTAAAAAAGTTTTGAACTTAGATCAGTTGGCTTCTTTTGAAGTCGGGGTGCGTTATATGATGTACCATGCTTTGTTTTTATTGTTTTTAGGTACAACAAGTATTTTTTTACCAGAACAAAAGAATATGATTTTTAATTTGGTGGCATCAGGAACTTTGTTTTTCTCAGTGTCAATTTTTTTACTTTCAACCCAGTCTCTTACAGGTTTAAATTTAAAATTTTTAGGTCCAATTACACCTGTAGGAGGAGTATTGTTAATATCTGCTTGGATTATGGCTTTTTGTTACATTTTCACAAAAAAAAACTAAACTGTGAGTCTATTTAAATAATATTTATACTTTTGTCGTTAAAATTGAACACACACATCATAATTTTATGGAAGCATACACACCACCAACGAAAACGATTTCGTTAGAAAAATACGGAATTAGTGACGTTAAAGAAATTGTATATAATCCTACATACGAATTATTGTATCAGGAAGAATTAAGCCCTGAATTAGAAGGTTACGAAAGAGGGCAGTTAACTGAATTGGGGGCAGTTAATGTAATGACAGGTGAGTTTACTGGTCGTTCTCCTAAAGATAAATATATTGTTAAAGATGCAGTAACAGAAGACACAATTTGGTGGACTTCTGAAAAAGCTGTAAACGATAACAAGCCTATTAGCACAGACACTTGGAATGCTCTAAAGCAAAATACAGTTGAACAATTATCTGGGAAAAGACTTTTTGTAGTAGACACTTTTTGTGGTGCTAATGAAAATACAAGATTAAAAGTTCGTTTTATTGTAGAAGTAGCTTGGCAAGCACATTTTGTAAAAAATATGTTTATCCGTCCAACAGAGGAAGAATTAGCTAATTATGGTGAACCTGACTTTGTAGTAATGAACGCATCAAAACGTGGTTTTGCAGATTACAAAACACATGGTTTAAATTCTGAAGTTTATATTGCTTTTAACTTGACAGAAAAAATCCAGTTAATTGGAGGTACTTGGTATGGTGGAGAAATGAAAAAAGGTCTATTCTCGATGATGAATTACTATTTACCATTACAAGGGATGGCTTCTATGCACTGTTCAGCAAATAAAGGAAAAGATGGCGATGTTGCTGTGTTTTTTGGTTTGTCAGGAACAGGAAAGACAACTTTATCTACAGATCCTAAACGTGAATTAATAGGAGACGATGAACACGGATGGGATAATGACGGTGTATTTAACTTTGAAGGAGGTTGCTATGCGAAAACAATCGACTTAAGTAAAGAAAATGAGCCAGATATCTATGGAGCTATTAAGCGTGATGCTTTGTTAGAAAACGTAACGGTTGATGTAGACGGTAAAATTGATTTTAAAGATGGTTCTGTTACACAAAATACACGTGTTTCATATCCTATTTATCATATTAACAATATAGTAACGCCGGTTTCAAAAGCAGGTCATGCTACTAAAGTAATCTTCTTAACAGCAGATGCTTTTGGTGTAATGCCTCCTGTTTCTAAGTTAACTCCAGAGCAAACAAAATATTATTTCTTATCAGGATTTACCGCTAAGTTAGCAGGTACTGAAAGAGGTGTAACGCAACCAGAACCAACTTTTTCAGCTTGCTTCGGTAAGGCTTTCTTATCACTTCATCCTACTAAATATGGGGAAGAATTAGTTAAGAAAATGGAGCAACATAATGCTAAGGCATATATGGTAAATACAGGGTGGAATGGTACAGGTAAACGTATTTCTATTAAGGATACCCGTGCTATTATTGATGCTATTTTAGATGGATCAATAGAAAATGCAGAGACAGCTATGGTTCCTGTTTTTAATTTTAATATACCAACTTCTCTACCTAATGTAGATACTGCTATTTTGGATCCAAGAAATACTTATGTTGATGCGTCTGAATGGACTACAAAAGCAGAAGATCTTGCAGGAAGATTTATTAAAAACTTCGTTCAATATACAGATAATGAAGAAGGAGAACGTTTAGTACAAGCAGGTCCTCAATTATAATATATAAGGAGTTCTAAATATTATAAAAAAGGCTTTCCAATTGGAAAGCCTTTTTGTTTAAACTAATGATTTTTAGAATATTCTTGAATGATTTCTTCAAAAACAAGTAATAAATCTTGATACTTGTCAAATGTAACTAACTTGTTGCGATATTCCTTAAAATGAGGAATGCCTTTAAAATAGTTTGTGTAATGTCTACGCATTTCCACAATACCTACTCGTTCACCTTTCCATTCAATAGACCAAGTTAAGTGGTTTTTTGCTGCTTCTACTCGATCTATAATATTGGGTAAGGCTAGATTTTTACCAGTAGCAAAAAAATGTTTTATTTCATTAAAAATCCACGGATATCCTATGGCAGCACGTCCTATCATAATGCCATCCAATCCATAAGTGTTTTTGTATTCTAATGCTTTTTCTGCTGAGTCAATATCACCATTTCCAAAGATAGGGATCTTTATGCGAGGGTTATTTTTTACTCGAGCAATATGAGACCAATCAGAATGACCTTTATACATTTGGGCTCGAGTGCGACCATGAATTGTTAAGGCTTGAATACCTACATCTTGTAATCGTTCAGCTACTTCATCAATATTAATAGAGGAATCATCCCATCCTAATCGTGTTTTTACAGTTACTGGTAGATGAGTACTATTAACCACTGCTTTAGTTAAACGTACCATTAGTTCAACATCTTTTAACACGCCAGCTCCAGCTCCTTTGCATACTACTTTTTTTACAGGGCAACCAAAGTTGATATCTAGTAAATCAGGTTGGACAGTTTCAACTATCCTTGCGCTCATAGCCATAGCTTCCTCGTCTCCACCAAAAATTTGAATTCCCACAGGACGTTCGTAATCAAAAATATCCAATTTTTGACGGCTTTTAATAGCGTCTCGAATCAATCCTTCACTTGAAATGAATTCAGAATACATTAAATCAGCTCCGTGCATTTTGCATAAACGTCGAAATGGAGGATCACTTACATCTTCCATAGGAGCTAATAATAAAGGAAAGTCGGGTAATTCTATGTTGCCTATCTTAACCATTTTCTCTATTTTGGGACAAAATTACAATAAGATTTTAGAAATCAGATTTTAGAAATCAGATTTTTCGAACTTCTCGAATCAACATTCACTCATCGGCATTCTCCAATCAAAAACTTTAAACTATATTTGCACTTTAGAGAAATCTCTGTTTTAGTAAAATAAGAAGATGAAGAAAATTAGAAATTTTTGCATTATTGCTCATATTGACCATGGTAAAAGTACCTTGGCCGACCGTTTATTAGATGCAACACAAACTGTAACGGCTCGTGAAGCTCAAGCACAGTTGCTTGACAATATGGATTTAGAGCGTGAGCGTGGTATCACTATTAAGAGTCATGCTATTCAGATGGAATATAATTACAAAGGAGAACAATATATTTTAAATCTTATTGATACTCCTGGGCACGTAGATTTTTCTTATGAAGTATCACGTTCTATCGCAGCGTGTGAAGGAGCCTTGTTAATTGTCGATGCTGCACAAAGTATACAAGCTCAAACTATTTCTAATTTATATCTTGCATTAGAGAATGATTTAGAAATTATTCCAGTATTAAATAAAGTTGATTTACCAAGTGCTAATCCAGAAGAAGTAAGTGACGATATAGTAGAATTACTAGGTTGTAAATTAGAGGATATTATCCATGCTTCTGGAAAGACAGGATTTGGTGTAGATAAAATTTTAGAAGCTATTGTAGAACGTATTCCTGCACCAAAAGGAAATCCAGAAGAACCTTTACAGGCGTTAATCTTTGACTCAGTATATAATCCGTTTAGAGGTATTGAAGTAATTTTTCGAGTAAAAAACGGTGAAATTAAAAAGGACAAAAGATTAAATTCATGGCAACAGGTAATGAGTACTTTGCTGATGAAATTGGTACTTTAAAATTAAATCAAGTTCCTAAAAATGTTGTCTCAACAGGAGACGTAGGTTACTTAATTTCTGGTATAAAGGAAGCTAAAGAGGTTAAAGTAGGTGATACAATTACAGATGCTAAGATTCCTACTACGAATATGATTCATGGTTTTGAAGATGTAAAACCTATGGTTTTTGCTGGAATTTATCCAGTGGATACAGAAGATTATGAAGAGTTACGTGCTTCAATGGAAAAATTACAATTAAATGATGCTTCATTAGTATTTTCTCCAGAAAGTTCAGCTGCTTTAGGTTTTGGTTTCCGTTGTGGATTCTTGGGAATGCTACACATGGAAATTATTCAAGAACGTTTGGAGCGTGAATTTAATATGACTGTAATTACTACTGTACCCAACGTGTCATATTTAGCTTATACAAAAAAGGATCCTGAAACTCCTTTTATTGTAAATAATCCATCTGATTTACCTGAACCATCTAAATTAGATAGAGTAGAAGAACCATTTATAAAAGCAACTATTATTACTAAATCCGATTTCGTGGGTAATGTAATGAGTTTGTGTATTGAAAAAAGAGGTCAGATAACAAATCAAACTTATTTAACTCCAGAACGTGTTGAATTAAATTTTGATATGCCATTAGCTGAAATTGTTTTTGACTTCTATGATCGCTTAAAAACAGTTTCTAAAGGTTATGCTTCTTTTGATTATCATCCAATCGGAATGCGTACTTCAAAATTAGTTCGTTTAGATGTATTATTAAATGCACAAAACGTAGATGCTTTATCAGCTTTAATTCATGAGGATAATGCGTATCACATTGGTAAAAAAATGTGTGAAAAATTAAGAGAGTTAATACCTCGTCAGCAATTTGAAATCCCTATTCAAGCTGCCATTGGTGCTAAAATTATAGCACGTGAAACAATTAAAGCTTTACGTAAAGATGTTACTGCAAAATGTTATGGAGGGGATATTTCACGTAAGCGTAAATTACTTGAAAAACAAAAACAGGGTAAAAAACGCATGCGTCAAGTAGGGAATGTAGAAATTCCACAGTCAGCATTCATGGCAGTTTTAAAACTGAATGATTAACAAAGATAGATATATCATAGTATAGAGACTATCCTAAAATACATCGCCCCCAAAAGAGTTAGATACTATTTTGGGGGTATTTTTATGGGAAGAAAAGTTAAATACGATTATATATTTAAATTAGAGAATCTAGAATTAATTATAGTTAAGTATTACTCCCAATAGTATATTTTTAAACTAAAGGTTTTAAGTGCAATAAAAAAAGGTGTCTCTTTCTTCATGATATACCTTTTTAAAATTTAATATTTCTTATGGTTCAGTAGTTGTTAAGTGGTAGTTAGAATTTACTGATTTTCAAGTTGAGAGTATACCCTTTAAGCTTAAATGAAGCTTAAAATCGATGAGTAGTTATAAGCGTAAAAAGCGTAAATATGATAACTATTAATAAGAGAAGAATAATTTATTTTAGAAAATGAAGCTCCGCTATGAACTTGAATATTAAAAAAGTCACAAGCTTTGATTTAAGCGCAAGATGAATTTAAAAGGCTTAAGTAATAAGTGCAATTGTTGAAAATTTCTTTAGGATATTTAAATTTAATCTTTTTATATAAAAAGGATAGCAATATTGAGTAATTAAAAAGGGAATATAATCTATAAATACTAGAACAATTATAAAGATTCAAGTCTAATTTAAAAGGAATGAGCCCGATACAATATCGAGCTCATTATTATCAAAATTAAGTTTAAATTTGTCTAAACTTTTGGATAGTCTATTCGGATAGCCTCTTTTTTATTAATAAAGAAATTTTATTCGATATTAAGTTTACTATTTTTCTTGCCATACATAAAATAAATAATGATACCTAATGCCATCCAAATAACTAAACGCATCCAGCTTTCAAGAGGCAATGAATACATTAAATAAAGACAAACTAATATACCTGCTATTGGAACAAAAGGTACTAAAGGAGTTTTAAATGCTCTTGGAATTTCAGGCATCTTTTTACGCATTACTAATACACCTATGCAAACTAAAACGAATGCTAGTAACGTTCCTATGCTTACCATATGTCCTAAGTCAGATACAGGTACGAATCCAGCAAAAATACTAACAAAGATTAAGAAGAAAATATTTGTTTTCCATGGAGTTCTATATTTAGGGTGTATAGTACCGAAAAATTTTGGTAATAAACCATCGTTACTCATTGTGTAAAACACACGACTTTGTCCCATTAGCATAACTAACATTACTGAAGTATAGCCTGCTAATACAGCAACTATTAAGCCTGTTTGTAGGAAAGTATAAGGGGTTTTTGAAAAAGCAGTTGCAGCTGGTTTTGCATCTCCAGCAAATTCATAATATGGTACTAAACCAGTCATTACGTGTGCAAAAAGCACGTATAATATAGTGCAAACAATTAAAGATCCTAATATACCTATTGGCATTCCTTTTTGTGGATTTTTTGCTTCTTGTGCTGCTGTAGATACAGCGTCAAAACCTATAAAAGCAAAAAATACAGTTGCAGCACCAGCAGCAATACCTGACCATCCAAATTGTCCTTTAACGCCTGTGTTTTCTGGTATGTAAGGGGTGTAATTGGCAGGATTGATATAATTCCAGCCTAATACGATAAAAAGTATTACAACTGTAACTTTTAGAATAACTAAAAAATTATTTAGGTTAGCAGATTCTTTAGTACCTCTTATTAGTAGTAATGAAAGTATTGAGACAATAAAAACGGCAGGTAAATTAATAATTCCTCCTTCTATGATGGTACCATCACTTAATTTTAATGTTTCCCAAGGTGAACATATTAAATTATGAGGTAAATGAATTCCAAATTTATTTAATAACTCTAGGAAATATCTTGACCAACTTACTCCTACTGTTGCAGCACCCAAAGCGTATTCTAATACTAAATCCCAGCCAATAATCCAAGCCATGAATTCGCCCATAGTTGCATAAGAGTATGTATATGCACTTCCTGCAACTGGAATCATAGAAGCAAACTCTGCATAACACAATCCCGCAAAAGCACAACCAATTGCGGCTAAAACAAATGATAGAGTTACAGCTGGACCGGCATTTTCAGCAGCAGCAATACCTGTTAACGAAAATAATCCTGCTCCAATAATTGCTCCAATTCCTAAAGCAACTAAGGCTCCTGAAGATAGAGTTCTTTTTAGACCTTTTTCTGAATCAGAAGCTTCAGCTAATAAAATATCAATAGATTTTTTTTCCAAATAGACATAAAATTTAAAAGTTTGGTTTATATCGTTTCAAAAATAGCTTTTTTAGAAATAATAAACCAATAAAAATAAATTTTATAGAAATCTTTAACAAAAAAATTAAAAATAAAAGCCTACGCTGAAAAAAGTATAATGTCTAGTAGTTTCAGGAGACCATGAGTGTTTTACTTCAATTGGACCAATAAGCGTTTCTAATCCATATCCTATAGCATATCCAGTATAGTCAGGTTTTGTAAACCATTCACCATTGTCAAATATTTTTTTACCAATATTTGAAAAGTTGGCAGTAAAGTTAAGATGGTGTTTTTTGTAAAAAATATAATCACAACTAAGGCTCCCTTTTACATAGCTATCTCCACTCTTTGATAAGAAATCATATCCTAAAAATGGTTTAAAGTTTCCAAAGTGATGAAATCCGTAACCTCCTAATATAAAATCATTAATACTATTAAGTTTTTTGCCAATTGTAAATCCTCCTTCTGATTGAATTTTTATAGAAAAATGATTCCAAAAAGTTTTTACATATGCCATATCCGCCATGAATAATGAAGCTTTTTCAAAATCGTTTGAATAATTTGATGAATGAAAAATGCTGTTAATATCCCCAAAAAAGTACCAGCCTGATTTAGGAAAATATTTATTATCGAATGAATCGTATCTCATAAAACCAATAGCACTTAAATAGTGACTTTTATCTAACTGAGGTGGTAGATTACCTGTTGTGTTTGAGGTTATATTGATGTATTTATGTTCTACTCCGGCACCAATTAAAAATTTTTGAGCAAAAATCGTTTGTAAATATGCTTTGTTTGATAGTGATTTGTAATTAATTTCAATCAAATTTTTGTCTATATGATTCATTAATCTATTTCCTTTGAAATCTACTTCACTGTTTCTGGAAAATTGATCATAGTTTGATTTAAAGCCAAAACTCCAACGATATCCATTGTCAATGTAATAATCAAGGTTAAAACGAGTATTATCACCTAATATTAAATCTAAAGAGCCTACATCATTTTTAAATATTAAATTCTTTTGTGTGATATTAAATAGTATGCCTGATTTAAAAATATTATCATAATGTAAACCTAGTTTAAGATAGGTTTTAATAGGATTATCAACGACATTAATAATTAAATCATCTTTATCATTATTTTTTATAAATTGGTATGTAATAGAGTTGAAATTTTGTGTAGCATTTAGGTTGTTTAATCCTGAATGTAATTGATTATAGCTAATCTTACTTTCAGGAAGAAATCGTAATTTTCCTAAAAAATAACTTCTTGTGTAATTTTTAGAGCCTTCAATACCTATACCGTTTATATTAAGTATTTCTTCATTTTTATTATTAGAAGTATTGGAGGTGTTATTACTAAGTGATTTTAATTTTTCCCAATAAGGTTGACAAGCATCTACACCAGTTTGTATAATTTCTTTGCCTTCTTCAAAAGAAATAACGGAATAGGGGTTGATGTTAGGTTTGATATATATATCAATTAATTGTTTTTTCTTTTCAATATTTTGTAACGTACTAAAATTTGATATTTGAGATAGTATACCTGTTGCTCCACTAATATTATCAATGTCTTTTAAGTTGTCTTGTACATCTATTGCTATAATAATATCAGCTCCCATTTTTTTAACCTCTTCAACTGGGAAATTATTGGTTACCCCTCCATCTATATAAAAACGGTTTTCTATTTGTACAGGAGAGTATAAGGAAGGAAAAGCACCACTTGCAGATAAGCTTAATGGTAAGTTCCCTTTTTTTAAAACAACTTCTTCTCCTGTTTCTAAATCAGTTGCAATACATAAGAAGGGAATCTTTAATGAGCTAAAATTACTGATATGACGGTAGGGGTGAGTAAGTTTACTGATTAAATTAAAATTAAAAAGACCTTTTGACATTCCTTTAGGAACAGATATTTTAAATTTTTGAAAAGGAAGAGTCACTGCATATACCTCATTATTATATTTTTCATAAAAAGTCTGATTGTCCCTAGGTATTCTATCGCGTAAAATAGCATCAGGATCAGTATCACTAAAGATAGAATCAAGTTCGTGTGCTGTATAACCGCAAGCATATAATCCGCCTATAATAGCACCCATACTTGTACCTCCTATATAATCTATCTTAATTCCTGCTCGTTCAATTTCTTTTAATGCTCCAATATGCGCTAAGCCTTTAGCTCCACCACCACTTAAAACAAGGCCTATTTTTAGTTTCTTATTCGTTTCTTGTGCATTAAGAGTTGTATTGAAAAATATAATATAAATTATATACCATATACTAAAAGAGAATACGGTTGTTAAGCAACTAGTAGATTTTAGGCTAAACATATAGCTATTTTTTTGTATAAAATTCGTGAATTTTTTTTGCTTTTGAAAGACCTATAATATCAGAAATTTCTTTTTCCGTTGCTTCTTTAATTCTTTTTACACTTTTAAAATGTTTCAAAAGAGTTTCTCTTGTTTTTTCGCCTATTCCAGGAATTAGTTCTAATTCTGATTGTATTGCATTTTTACTACGTTTATCCCTATGAAAGGTAATGCCAAATCGGTGTGCTTCATTCCGTAAGTGCTGGATTGTTTTTAATGTTTCTGATTTTTTATCTAGATATAACGGAATTGAATCACCTGGATAAAAAATTTCTTCTAATTTTTTTGCAATACCTATTATTGCTATTTTACCTCTAAGACCTAAATCATCTAAACTTTTTAACGCAGAAGATAATTGACCTTTTCCCCCATCAATTACAATTAGTTGAGGTAAAGGTTCTTGTTCTTCTAGTAGTCTTTTATATCTTCTGTAAACAACTTCTTCCATAGAAGCAAAATCATTAGGACCTTCTACTGTTTTAATATTAAAATGACGATAATCTTTTTGCTAGGTTTTCCATTTTTAAATACTACACAAGCTGAAACAGGGTTTGTGCCTTGTATGTTAGAATTATCAAAACATTCTATATGACGAGGTTCTACACTTAAACGCAAGTCTTTCTGCATCTGAGCCATTAACCTATTAGTGTGTCTTTCTGGATCTACGATTTTAATTTGTTTTAATTGATCTAAGCGGTAATATTTAGCGTTACGTTCTGAAAGATCTAAAATTTGTTTTTTATCTCCTAATTTAGGAACTGTTACGGTAATTTTATCTCCTAAATTTATTTCAAATGGAGCAATAATTTCTTTCGCATTTAAATGAAAACGTTCGCGTAATTCAATGATGCCAAGTTCTAAAAGAGCTGAATCTGTTTCCTCTAATTTTTTCTTAATTTCCATAGTGTGAGATCTGACAATTGCACCATGTGATATTTGTAAAAAATTAATATAAGCCATTGTTTCATCAGAAATAATAGAAAAAACGTCTAAATGGGTAATTTTAGGATTTAAAATTGTTGACTTAGCTTGGTAGTTTTCTAGTACTTCTATTTTTTCCTTTACTTTTTGAGCTTCTTCGAACTCTAAATTCATAGCTAATTCTTGCATCATTTTTTTGAAGTCACGCAAAGAATCTTTAAAATTTCCCTTTAAAATTTCTCTAATGGCATCTATTTGCTGATGATAATGTGCTTGTGTTTCATATTCTTCACAAGGTCCTTTACAATTTCCTATATGATATTCAAGACAAACCTTAAACTTACCTGATCTGATATTTGATTGACTTAAATCATAAGTGCAAGTTCGTAATGGGTAGAGTTCTTTAATTAGTTCTAAAATAGTATTAACTGTCTTAAAACTTGTATACGGACCAAAATATTCAGATCCGTCTTTAATCATCCTTCTAGTAGGAAATATTCTTGGAAAAGCTTCATTTTTTATACAAATCCAAGGATATGTTTTGTCATCTTTTAAGTTAATATTATAACGAGGTTGTAGTTTTTTTATTAAATTATTCTCTAGTAATAAAGCATCTGTTTCTGTTGGAACTACTATGTGTTTTATTTCTGCAATTTTTTTACTAAAACATTAATTCTTGCAGTATCGTGTGTTTTAGTAAAATAAGAAGAAACGCGTTTTTTTAAATTTTTTGCTTTTCCTACATATAAAATCTTTCCTTCTTTATCAAAATATTGATAGACACCTGGTTGATCAGGTAAAGTTTGAATCTGAAGTTCAAGTGAAGAGTGCATGACTATTTATTTGTTTCAAATTTAAAAATTGTTTGGGATAAAGCTAAAACTAACATAAATCATTTTTATCTATTATTCTCATATTGATTTTAAATGACTTAAAAAAAGCAAATGATTATTTAGAAAAAGAAAACATAGGAAGAGAAACAAGATCATATAGAAAAAGCTCTAGAACAAAATGTAGATTTACGGTATCCTGCATCAAAACTAGATAATAAAGTTTTTTACAGTGAAGCCCTTTTTTAAAAGATACCCCTACACTGCAAGTTTATATTGCAACCCTGATAATATAGGTTGTCTTACTTTAAGAACATCAGAAAAGCGTTTAGTGAAACATAGTAATTAAAAGAAGTTTTAAAAGTATTAGCAGAAGATTTATTTAAGGTTCCATTAATGAGTATGATAGATATATAGCTACAGGAGGTGCTGAAGCTAATATTCAAGCTCTTTGAATGTGTAGGAATTATTTTATGAATAAAAAGGAGCTTCTCTTGTGTAGGACTGACTTGGTTATGTTAACAATTGGATTTACTAAATGTAAAATATTGCAGAGATCCCTTTATGAATACTCAGTTGATAGATGAAAGGTTAGTGAGAAAATAAGATTTAATATCATATGAAAATGATGAATTTAATCAATGGTACAAAATTGTAATCATGGATCATGTAGAAGTAGATCATTTGAATACATTTGTAATAGAATTTAAAAATAGTATGAATGATAAAATCTGAATTACGTTTAAAATACAAAACATTGCGTAAAGCACTTACTTTTGATGAAATTATGAATGATAGTTTAAATATAGCTAATCATTGTTTAGATCTGCCCATTTGGGAAAAAACCTATTTTCATCTTTTTTTTACCCATTGAAAAACAAAAAGAAATTAATACTGAATTCATTCTTCAGATTTTATCAGGTCGAGATAAAGAAGTAATTGTCTCTAAAACTGATTTTGAAACAAGAGAAATGACACATTATCTTTTGACTGATAATACACAGTTTCAAGTAAATGATTATGGTATTCCTGAACCAGTAGATGGTATAGAAGTGCCTGTTTCTAAATTAAATGTAGTTTTTGTTCCGCTATTAGCTTACGATAAAAAAGGTAATCGTGTAGGGTATGGAAAAGGGTTTTATGATCAATTTTTAGCAAGTTGTAAACCTGATACAGTTAAAATAGGTCTTTCTTATTTTGATCCAGAGGATTTAATATCTGATGTCAGTCCTAATGATATATTATTAGATTACTGTGTGACTCCTTATGGTGTAATACAATTTAAATAAAAAGTCCCAAACGGGACTTTTATTTTTATTTTGCTTCGTTATAACGTCTAGTAACTTCTTCCCAGTTAATTACGTTAAAAAATGCTTCCATATAATCAGGACGACGGTTTTGGTAATTTAAGTAATAAGCATGCTCCCATACATCCATTCCTAAGATTGGAGTACCACCACAACCTATACCAGGCATTAAAGTGTTATCTTGATTAGCGGTAGCACAAACCTCTAATTTACCTTCTTTTACACATAACCAAGCCCAACCTGAACCAAATTGAGTTGCTCCTGCTTTTGTAAAAGCTTCTTTGAAAGCAGCAAAACTTCCAAAAGCTGTATCTATAGCAGCTGCTAATTCCCCTGTTGGTTCTCCACCACCATTTGGAGACATTACAGTCCAGAATAAGTTATGATTGTAAAAACCACCTCCGTTATTACGGATAGCAGCTTTTGTCATATCTAAATTTTTTAGGATTTCTTCTATTGATTTACCTTCTAATTCAGTACCTGCAATTGCTGCGTTTAAATTAGTTGTGTAAGCATTATGGTGTTTTGTATGATGGATTTCCATAGTTCTCGCATCAATATGAGGTTCTAACGCGTCATAAGCATAAGGTAATTGCGGTAATTCAAATGCCATAATATTATTGTTTTAATAATTAATAAATGTGAATTCAAAATTAATCAATTAACTTTGGATAAGGAAATAGTTCTTGATTATTTCTCTATAAATATTTTGTAACTATTTGTTTTTGAGTTGTTTTTCAATTAGGGTAGGCGAAATATTCTTTTAATTTTTTTTTGATGGCTAAACAAAATTCCGCTTTTACCATATACAACGCATCAGCAGGAGCTGGTAAAACCTATACCTTGGTAAAAGAATATTTGAAAATTATTTTATTATCTCCAAAAGAAGATGCTTATCGAAATATTTTAGCGATAACATTTACTAATAAGGCAGTTCATGAAATGAAAAGTAGGATTGTAAATAGCCTTTTTGATTTTACGAATGATCATCCTGCTCCTAAAACGCTTGATTTAATGCAAGATATAGCAATTGATACGAGTTTAAGTTTGAATCAAATCACTACAAAAGCGCAGTCTATTATAAAAAACTTAATTCATAATTATGCTGCTTTTGATATTTCAACAATTGATAAGTTTACTCATAAAGTTATTCGCTCTTTTGCCATTGATTTAAACTTACCTATCACTTTTGAAGTTTCTCTAGATACTGATAATTTACTTCAAGAAGCTGTAGATGCCATA
This sequence comes from Flavobacterium oreochromis, assembly GCF_019565455.1. Lineage (NCBI taxonomy): Bacteria > Pseudomonadati > Bacteroidota > Flavobacteriia > Flavobacteriales > Flavobacteriaceae > Flavobacterium > Flavobacterium oreochromis. The sequence continues at coordinate 986,427 of NZ_CP067377.1, read as the reverse complement.
GTAGCACAAGCTGGTGATGATCCAGAAATTACTAAGCTATTAGTTGATTTTACTATGGAAAAAACAGACGATGATAAATCTTGGGATGTATCTAATGAAATTTTTAATACAGGAAAATTAATTACTAACGAGAATAATCGCGAAGAAATAGCCCTGTTAAAAGATAAGTCTATACAAGATTTTGTTATACTTCGTAATCGTTTGCTGGTAGAATGCCAATCTATTTTAGAAAAAACAAAAAAGCAAGCAACCACATTATTAGAATGGATTGAAAATCAAGGAATCGATTTAAAATCTTTTTCGGCTGGACATTTTCCAAAACATTTACAAGGGATAGCTGAAGGAAAATTTAACCCAAATAATAAAACTTATCACGAATTTGATGATATAAAAATTAATAAATCTGCTAAGGATAAATCACTCATAGAAACGTGTATACCTGAACTACTAAAAACTCTAGAAAGTATTTACAATCAATTTCAAAAGAAAGATTTATACGATGCGTTTTTAAAAAATATAACACCCTTATCTTTATTAAACACGGTTAGCAATCAGTTAAAAAATATACAGGAAGATCAACAAATTTTGTCTATTGCAGAATTTAATAAATTGATTAATGAACAAATTCAAAATCAACCCGCACCCTTTATATACGAACGTTTAGGTGAAAAATACAAGCATTTTTTTATTGATGAGTTTCAAGATACTTCGGAAATGCAATGGCAAAACTTGATTCCTTTGATCGATAATGCACTTTCAAGCGAAGATTTACAAGGAGTACGAGGATCTTTACTTTTAGTAGGTGATCCTAAACAATCTATTTATCGTTGGAGAGGAGGAAAAGCAGAACAATTTATTAGTCTTGCTAATCAAACTAATCCTTTTAGTAATAAAGATAAACAAGTTGTAGATTTAGATACGAATTATAGAAGCTGTGAAAATATTATCTATTTTAATAATGCCTTTTTTAAACAGTTATCTTCTAAATTTGAAGAAGCTTCCTATAAGGATTTATATGAAAACAAAAGTTTTCAAAAAACTAAAAATAAACAAGGAGGTTTTGTTTCTATTCATTTCTTACCAAAAGTAAATGAGCTTAATTTAAATGAAGAGGAGGAAATTTCGCAAGATGACTTATATTTAAAAAATACTTGGCAGACTATTTTAGAAATTCAACAAAAAGGATATTCATATAATGAAATCGTTATTTTAGTCAGAAGTAATAGTAAAGGAGTCTTGCTAGCTAACTATTTAACACAACAAGATATACCCGTCATTTCTTCGGAAAGTTTATTATTAGAAACTGCTTCTGAAGTTAAATTTCTATTAAGTATGTTGCGCTATCTTACTAATACAAAAGATCGAGAAGCATTAGCTTCTTCACTGTATTATTTAGCAATAGAATTTAATAGAGTAATACCTACTCATAATTTTATAGCAGAAGGAATAAATAAGCCAGATGAAGAAGCCTTACAAAAATGGCTTTTTGATTTTCAGATTACTATTGATTTTCAAAATATACGTCGAAAATCACTATATGAATTAGTAGAGCATTTAATCTTAAATGGTATCCCTACAGAAAAAAACAATGCTTATGTGCAATATTTTTTAGATATTGTATTAGAAAAGATGTGAAAAATCAGTTTTCAATACCTGATTTTCTTGATTATTGGGAAAAGACAGGGTTTAAGTTAAGTGTTCCTACTTCTGAGGGAGCTAATGCAATTCGTATTATGACTATACATAAATCAAAAGGATTAGAATTTCCTGTAGTTATTTTTCCTTTTGCTGATGAAAATTATAGTCGTAACAAACGTGAAAAAATTTGGTTAGATGCACCAAAAGAAGCTGTTGAGGTTGAAAAATTTTTAATTGATAAATCAAGTAAAGTAGCAAATTACGGTTCTGAAGCATTTGAAGTATATGAACAAAAATTACAAGAAGATTTATTAGACAATATTAATGTTTTATATGTTGCACTAACTCGGCCTGAAGAACAATTGTATATCATATCATCTTGGAAAGAACGTAATAAACAAGGAAATTTACCTAATACTTTGGCTTCTTTTTTTATAGAATATGTAGAATCTCAAAAAGAATTTGATCCAGAAAAGCAAACTTATTCTTTTGGTAATTCCGAACGTATATCGATACCGCATATTGTGAGTAATCCTGTAACAATTATCCCACCTGTAACAACTACAATTAATATAGATGCTATTAAAATTGCACAACGTGAAGCCATGATGTGGGGAAGTAAGCAATTAGAGGCAATAGAATTTGGGAATACATTGCATGAGATTTTATCCTATATAAAAACAAAAAATGATATAGAATTAGCTATTATTAAGGCTGTTGAAAATGGCTTGATTGTAAAGTCGCAAGAAAATGAAATCAGAATAACCTTAGATGAAATAGTAAGTCATCCTGATTTAGCCGTTTTTTTCTCTGAAAATGCGGTAGTATATAACGAAAGAGTAATTCTTAAAAAAGGGGAATCAAATCATATACCAGATCGAATAGTTGTAAATGAAACAAAAGCATACCTATTAGATTATAAAACAGGAACACCTAATCCTAAATATATCCAACAACTTGCAGATTACGAAAAAGCTCTCAGTGAAATGGGCTATCAAATTGAAAAAAAATCATTGGTTTATGTTGGTGAAAAGGTGGAAGTGGTAAATTTGTAAAACTTTAAAAATAGTATCTCAAGTCACTCAAAACTTAAAAACTTGAAATTTAGAACTTAAAAATATGTACGGAAACATTAAACAATTTTTAAAAGAAGAACTAGCATCTATTGAAGCTAATGGATTGTATAAAAAGAAAGAATCATTACTTCACCTCAAGGGGCAGAAATAAGAGTTAACGGAAAAACAGTTCTTAACTTTTGTGCTAATAATTATTTAGGATTATCATCACATCCTGAAGTAGTACAAGCAGCTAAAGATGCTTTGGATACACATGGGTTTGGTATGTCATCTGTTCGTTTTATCTGTGGAACACAAGATATACATAAAGATTTAGAAGCAGCTATTGCTAAATTTTACGGTACAGAAGATACTATTTTGTACGCAGCTGCTTTTGATGCAAATGGGGGTGTTTTTGAACCATTATTAGGAGAACAAGATTGCATAATTTCAGATAGTCTAAATCACGCTTCTATTATTGATGGAGTACGCTTGTGTAAAGCAGCGCGTTACCGTTATGAAAATAATAATATGGCTGATTTAGAGATACAGCTAAAAAAAGCAAATGAAGCAGGACATCGATTTAAATTAATTGTGACTGATGGTGTTTTTTCAATGGATGGATTAGTGGCCCCATTAGATAAAATATGTGATTTAGCAGAACAGTATGATGCTATGGTTATGGTTGATGAATGTCATGCAGCAGGTTTTATAGGTCAAACGGGTAAAGGAACTCTAGAAGCTAAAGGAGTAATGGGTCGTGTAGATATTATTACAGGTACTTTAGGAAAAGCCTTAGGAGGAGCAATGGGAGGTTATACAACAGCTAAAAAGAAATTATTGAAATTTTACGTCAACGTTCAAGACCATATTTGTTTTCAAATTCATTATCTCCAGCTATTGTAGGAGCTTCTTTAAAAGTTTTTGAATTATTAGAAAAAGATACTTCATTGCGTGATCAATTAGAATCAAACACCCATTATTTTAAAGAAGGAATGAAAAAAGCGGGATTTGATATCATAGATGGAGATTCTGCTATTGTACCAGTTATGTTATATGATGCTAAATTGTCACAAACAATGGCTGATAAATTACTAGAAGAAGGTATTTATGTTATCGGTTTCTTTTATCCAGTCGTACCTAAAGACAAAGCACGTATTAGAGTACAGTTATCAGCTGCACATACTAAAGAACACTTAGATAAGGCAATAGAAGCCTTTGTTAAAATAGGTAAAGAATTAAAAATAATAATGTAGAAAAATTACTAAAGAATGTATTTTTTTCGAAATAGATTTTGTAATTAGGTACCTATCTATTACATTTGCTGACAATAACGTATTGTAATCAAATAAAAATTTAGTATGAAACATGTTAACAAACTTTTTGTTTCTATGATGATGATTGCTGGTCTAGGTGCTAATGCACAGAGCAGTGATAATCCATGGGCAATATCATTCGGTGCGAATTCTGTAGACACTAGAACGAGTGCCGGACCAGAGGGTGCTTTCGATTCTAAGGAAGGTTTCTTAGATAAATTTGCTGGTTTTAGACATTTTGACAGAGACCAAAATATTATTCCATCTGTTTCTTATTTATCTGTTACTAGAAACGTAGGTGGAAACTGGTCGTTTGGAGTAATCGGATCTGTTAACAAAATCACGAAATATGCTTATGTTGATAGAAACCAAGCTATACAAGTTGCTAATCCAGATGTAATGTACTATGGAATTGATGGTAAAATTGGTTATAGCTTCAAAAACCTAATTGGAGTAAAATGGTTTGACCCATCTTTACACTTAGGTGGAGGATACACTTTCTTCGGAAAATCATCTGGAGGAAATGCAAATGCTGGAGCAGGATTAACTTTCTGGTTAACAGAACAAGTAGGTCTTTCTTTAAGCACTACGTACAAAAAATCTTTTGCTGATAGAGATAATGTTCCTTCAGTATTCCAAAACATGGCAGGTTTAACTTTCCAATTTGGAGGTAAAGATACTGATAATGACGGTATTTATGATAAATATGATGCTTGTCCAGATGTAGCTGGTTTAAAAGAATTTAATGGTTGTCCTGATACAGATAAAGACGGTATCCAAGATAAAGAAGATGCTTGTCCAGATGTAGCTGGTCCAAAAGAATTAAACGGTTGTCCAGATGCTGATGGAGATGGTATCGCTGATAAAGATGATGCTTGTCCAGAAGTTAAAGGTTTAGCTAACTTACAAGGTTGTCCAGATGCTGATGGTGACGGTGTAGCTGATAACAAAGATAAATGTCCTAATCAAGCAGGTCCTAGAGACAATGCAGGTTGTCCTTGGCCAGATACTGACGGTGACTCAGTTTTAGATAAAGATGACAAATGTCCTTCAGTTAAAGGTACTGTAGCTAATAACGGTTGTCCTGAAGTAAGTGAAGAAGTTGTTAAAAAATTAAACGACTATGCTAAAACTATCTTATTCGATACAGGTAAAGCTAGTTTCCAACAACAAACTTACCCAGTTTTAGAAGCTATGTCAGCTATCTTAAACGAGTACCCTAGTTCTAAATTCTCTATCGAAGGTCATACTGATAACGTAGGTAAAAAAGATAAAAACTTACAGTTATCTAAAGAAAGAGCTGCAGCTGTTAAAGCTTATTTAGAGTCTAAAGGTATTGCTGCTGATCGTTTAACTTCAGAAGGTTTTGGTGATACTAAACCAGTAGCTCCTAACACTACTAAAGCTAACAAAGCTTTAAACAGAAGAGTTGAAGTGAAATTAGTAAAATAATTTCTTTATAATATTCTTTAAAAACGCCTCAATTTTCGAGGCGTTTTTTTATTTTTAGCGCATGATTACTTTTCTTGATAAACTGACTCTTTTTCTATTTAATAATCATCCTAAAGATTTAGAAAATATTGTAATAGTGCTACCTAATAAAAGAGCAAGAGTTTTTTTATTAGATAAAATTAAACAACATTTTTCTCAATACGCTTTTGCACCTACTATTATTAGTATTGAAGAATTTATACAAGATTTAGCAGGAATTCGCCCTTTAGATAATATTGAATTATTATTTACTTTTTATGACGTTTATCTTGAAATAACCCCAATAGACGAGCAACAAGATTTTGAACAATTTTCTAATTGGGCTAAAATTCTTTTACAAGACTTTAATGAAATTGATCGTTATCTGATTAAACCTAACTATGTCTTTTCCTATTTAAAAGAAATTGAAGTACTTAAACGTTGGAATTTAGAACCTAACCAAAAAACAGAATTAATTCATAAGCAAATTTTGTTTTGGGAAAAAGTGCCTGATTATTATCAAATGTATTATCAAACCCTACTTTCAAAAGGAGTAGGATATCAAGGTTTGATCTATAAAGAAGCAGTTCAGAATTTAGAATTTTTTGCTCAACAATTAAAAGCCCAAAAATTAATTTTTGCTGGTTTCAATGCGCTCAACCAAGCAGAAGAAAAAATAATTCAACATTTAGTTGCTATTGATAAAGCAGAAATTCTTTGGGATATAGATCGTGTTTTCTTAAATGATCCACATCATGATGCAGGTCTCTTTATTCGTAGATTTAAAAGTCAGTGGGGGTATTATAAGAGTAATCCTTTAGAATGGATAGTAGATGAATTTTCCCAGAAAAAAAATATAGAAATCATCGGTTCATCAAAATCAATAGGACAGTCAAAAATTGTATCTAATATTATTCAGGATATATTAAAGACAGATTCTAATTCACTTAATAAAGTAGCTTTAGTCTTAGGTGATGAAAATTTGTTGGTACCTACTCTGCATTCATTACCCGAAGATGTTTTAAGTTTGAATATTACAATGGGATATTCTGCTCGAAATAATCCAATACAAATTTTATTAAGTAAACTCTTTAAAATGCACACTAATGCTATTAAGAGAAATCCTGTTAGTTATGTGTTTTATTATAAGGATATATTAGATGTGTTATCAAATCCTATTATTGAGAGTTTCGTGAATGCAAAAGATCTGATACAAATAATAAAAAAGAATAATCTTACTTTTATTACGCATGAACGGTTGATTTCATTACATCTTAATCCATCAGATTTGTTTGATTTATTATTTAAGCGATGGGATGAAAAAGCATTGGTTATTGCTCAACGACTAGGAGGTATATTATTGTATATAAAACAATGTCTTTCAGATAAGACACAAGAAGATAAAATTACTAAAACATTCTTGTATGCTATTTATAAAATAATTAATAAGCTCATATCATACTGTGAAAAAAATGATTTTGTAGAATCACCTGTAGCATTATATTCTATTTATAAACAAATAATTGATTTAGCTGAAGTTTCTTTTGAAGGAGAGCCTTTATCAGGTTTGCAAATAATGGGAGTGTTAGAAAGTCGTGTGCTAGATTTTGAAACAGTGATCATTACTTCTATGAATGAAGGCAAGTTTCCTGCTGGTAAATCAACTAATAGTTTTATTCCATATGATGTTAAAAGAGAAATAGGATTGCCTACATTTAAAGAGAAAGATGCTATTTATACATACCATTTTTATCATCTGCTTTTACGTGCTAAAAATATTTTTTTGATTTATAATACTGAAAATGAAGGTTTAGATGGAGGGGAAAAAGTCGATTTATAACACAATTACAAGTTGAAAAGCAACCTCAGCATGAATTGATTTTTAAGACTATGCAACCTGAAATACCTACTATTGCTTATGAACCAATACAGATTGAAAAATCAGAAGCAGTATCACAGCGATTATATGAAATTGCTTCTGTTAAAGGTTTTTCTCCATCTGCCCTAACAGCGTATATACGTAATCCTATACAGTTCTATTTTCAACGTGTTTTGTCAATCAGAGAAAGCGAAGAAGTAGAAGAAAATATAGCGTTAAATACATTAGGAACTATTATACATCAAACTTTAGAAGAATTATATAAACCTTATTTAGATAGGTATTTAACAGAAGATGTAATAGAACAAATGTTAAATTTTGTCGATGATGAGGTCTATAAGCAGTTTAAAGCGGTTTATAAAGATGGGGAAGTTAGGAAAGGAAAAAATTTATTAGCTTATGAAGTAGCTAAACGTAATATTTCTAATTTTCTTAAACAAGAAAAATCAAGTATAAGGGAAGGAGATGCAGTTAAAGTTTTAAAATTAGAAACCACATTATTAGTTGAGCTTCAAGATTCACGATTACCTTATACTGTTAAATTATCAGGTAATGTAGATCGAATAGAGCTACGAAATAATGTTGTAAGGATTATTGATTATAAAACAGGAAAAGTTGAGCCAAATAGCCTTAAAATAACTTCTTGGGACGGTTTGACGACCGATTTAAAAAATGAAAAGATCATTCAGTTACTTTGCTATGCTTTAATGTATCAAAAAGAAATGAATGATTTTCCTATGGAAGTGGGAATCATTTCGTTTAAAAATATGAAAGCTGGATTCATGCCTTTTGGATTTAAAGTAGATAAAGAACTGACTACACAAATCACAACAGAAATTCTTGAAAACTTTAAATCGGAGCTAATTCAATTGATTTTAGAAATTTTAAATACTGAAATAGACTTTATTGAAGTGGTTTAACATTTTTTAAAAAAAATCTATTAGAATTGTTTCTAAAATTTCTTTGTTTTCTATGTGACTCATATGACCGTCGGGTAGTGTAATTAATTCAGTTGCTGTTCCTTCAATTTGTTTGATCGTATCTTCATAATTCAAAATGCCATCTTTTTTTCCTAAAACAAGAAGTGTAGGATAAGATGCTGTTTGTAAAACCTTGACAAGATCTTTTCTTATCTTCATACCTTCTTGGCAAGCTATATAACCTTGTAAAGGCGTTTTGAGTGCTTCAGATTTTACTTGGTTGATTTCCTCTATAAGTTGGTCTCGATTATCTATACTAAATAAATTAGCTACTGAAATTTGTACCAATGAATTGTATTCTCTTTGTGCCATTTTGATGGCTCTATTACGGTTTAATTTCCGTTCATGGTCATCTGAATAAGCAGTAGAATTAAGTAAAACTAAGCCACTCATCATTTTAGGGTACTTTTCAGCAAATGCTAATGAAACATATCCCCCCATAGAATGACCTACAAAAACTCCTTTTTGTATATTTAAATTTGATAGTACCGCAAAAACAGCTTCTGCCATATTTTCCATAGTATGGATATAGCCAATACATTCCGTTTGTCCGTGACCTAGTAAGTCAATGCAAATTACTTGATATTTATTAGATAAAATATCTTTGTAGGAATTCCACATTGTTGAATTTTCTAAAAATCCGTGAAGTAAAATTATAGGCAAACCATCTCCATTAGAGGAGTAAGCAATTTGGGTGTTTTTATGGGTAATGAAATTCATATTGCAAAAGTAGCAAAGTACGGCTTATATTTATATCTACTCTGTTGAAAGAGCATAAATAGCAAAAGAGGCTAACCAATGCTCACCACCATATCCTCCTTCAAAAATTACTTTTAAAGATTTATCAATGAATTGATTAGCAGTCGTATTAAATCTTGATTTTAGTTGATTGTTATTAGATAATTTATGGGCAATTTTTTTCATATTCCATGCACGACTAAAAGATAAACCATCAAGGTGTACTATTTGATAATCATTTCTATCACTAACTGTTGGAGTTTGGCAAAGTCTTTCAATGCCTTCTTTTGTTAAATATTTCTTTAACCAAGTTTCATATTCTTTTACAGGAAGTATTCTCGTCATTAGGTCGGCAGCTTGTAGACTTGGTGAGAAAAAATCAGAACCATCAGGTTCCAAATAAGATGGAATTTTAATATTGTTTAAATAAAAATCATTACTCTTTTTATAATTAAATGTAAGAATTCATCTTCTTTGTTGTGATTTGCCCAGTCATAAGCAAAACATAATCCAAAAGCAGTGTTAGGATGAACACCTGTTCGATTAGGGTAAGTTTGTTTTGGTAAGTATTCTTTCCAAAGAGCTACTACTTTCTGAGTAAGAGGTTGCAATTCTTGATGCCATTTTTTTCCTAAATCATTATTCCAAGTACTTAGTTCTAAATCTAATTTTAAGAGCCAAGCCCAACCATACGTTCGTTCAAAGCTTTTGGAAGCAGTGTATTTTCCAAAATATTCTGATTCAATTTGAATTTTATCTTTTTGAAATGAGTTGTTTAATACTTTAATGATTTCTTCTTTGTTCTCAATTGCAGGGAAATCTTTTAAAAGTTTAATTAACATCCAATGTCCGTGTACACTACTGTGCCAGTCTAAACATCCATAAAAAGAAGGATGTAATTGTTTGGGTAATAAAACAGCATCTTTTTCAGAATCAGAAAGGTGATTAGTCTTATTTGGAAATTCAGTATTAATACAATGTAAGGGCATTTTGCTTAGTTTTAAAGCTAAATCTGATGTTAGTTTTTCTTGTGTATGAATAGAAAAATTAATTAAGTATAGAAATAAGATGCTTATTTTTTTCATTTTCTTGTTTAATCATTATTTAGTAAAGGTATAAAAGAGGCTGTCCTAAAAGTCAGTATGTTCATTTCGATCATAGGGAGAAATAACATGATGTTAGTTATGAGACTCCTCTCTGCTAGGAATGATAAACGATACGTTGATTTTTTACTTTTAGAACACTCTCTTTTAGCTTTTTCTATTTGGTTGTCTTTAAAAATTAAGCGTTCATCAAACTCTCAATTTCATCAACTTCAATAGGAATGTTTTTCATTAAATTAAAAGGTTCACCTGATGGTTGGATAATGACATCATCTTCTAATCGAATGCCAAAACCTTCTGCTGGGATATAAATACCTGGTTCAACTGTAAATACCATATTTGCTTGCATAGGTTCGTGTAACAAACCATAATCATGTGTGTCTAAGCCCATATGGTGTGAAGTTCCATGCATAAAATACTTTTTATAGGCAGGCCAATCTGGGTTTTCATTTTGTACGTCTGCTTTATCTAATAATCCTAGACCTAATAGTTCTGAAGTCATTATTTTGCCAACTTCTATGTGATATTCTTTCCATAAAGCACCTGGTACTAATAATTTAGTTGCCTCATTTTTTTACTTTTAAAACAGCATTGTATACTGCTTTTTGTCTTTCAGTGAAACGACCATTTACAGGAATTGTACGAGATAAGTCTGAAGAATAATTAGCGTATTCTGCCCCTACATCTAGTAATAATAAATCACCATCTTTACAAACTTGATTGTTTTCTATGTAGTGTAATACATTTGCATTAGCTCCTGAAGCAATAATTGGTGTATAAGCAAAACCTTTAGAACGGTTTCGTAAAAATTCGTGAGCAAATTCTGCTTCAATTTCATATTCAGTTACACCAGGTTTCACAAATCCTAATATACGACGAAATCCTTTTTCAGTAATGTTACAAGCAGTTTGAATTAATTCTAATTCAATAGAGTCTTTAAGAGAACGTAGTCTTTGTAAAATAGGATTTGATTTTTCAACTTTATGTGCTGGATATTCATTTTTCCACCATTTAATAAAACGATCTTCACGTGTTTCAGTTTCAACACTTGCGCGATAATGTTCGTTTGTATTGATATACATCGTATCAGCATACATCATAACCTCTTTTAGGATTTTATGAAAATCTTGTAACCAGTACACTGATTTAATTCCTGAAATTTCAAAAGCACGCTCTTTAGTTAGTTTTTCCCCTTCCCAAATAGCAATATGCTCATTAGTTTCTCTTAAAAATAAAATTTCTTTTAAGTGTTCATAAGGTGCATTAGGGAATAATAATAAGATGCTTTCTTCTTGATCTACACCTGATAAGAAAAGGATGTCGCGATGTTGTGCAAAAGGTAAAGTACTATCAGCGCTTACAGGATAAATGTCATTTGAATTAAAAACAGCTACTCCATTTGACTTCATTTGAGCCATAAAGTTTTTACGATTCTTGATGTATAAATCTCGGTTTATTGGTAAGTATTTCATTTGAATATTTTTTAGATACCCAAAAGTACTTAAACCATTTTTATTTATACGTAGCCAAATGGCGCTAATTTGTAATTCATTTATTACTTATTGAACAATACTTTTTCTAATTCTACTCATATGTCTATTTGAAATTCCTAAAAAAGAAGCTAGATAGTGCAAGGGAACCTCATTAAGTAACTTAGGTTCATTTTCTAAAAGTTTTTTATATCGTTCTTCAGGGGTTAATGCTAATAAATCAATTCTATAATCATCAATCAAACAACTTTGTCTTTCAATTAGATCATAATAAAATTGATTAAAATCAGGATTTTCATTTTTGAGTTTAATAAAGTCCTCTAAGGATATAATTAATAGTTCCGTATTTACTAGAGCCTTAATATGTTTTCGAGAACCAGTTTGTGTTAAAAAACTTTTTAATGAAGCAGTAAAAGTATTTTTTAAAGATAAATAAGTTGTTTTTTCTTCATGATCTATTTCTATTGCATGCTGTAAAATGCCTGAAGTAATAAAACAAAAATATTTACATACCTCATTTTGTTTTACAAAAAAGGCGTTCTTTTTAAAAACAATGGTCTAAAATGGTTTTCAAATTGTTTAATAACATCTGAAAAATCAATATCGTTCGTGCTAAGTAGCTTATTAGTTTTAACCATACACCGCAAAAAAGTTAAACTTATTGAAGTTGTAAATTTATAAAGGTTTATTGTATTATTTTTATCAAAATCTTAAATCCATTAAGTAAATGAAATGTTATACTCCTTTATTTTTGTTTTTTTCTGTCTTTTTTTCTGCCCAAACGAATAGTACTGAAGTTCAAAAATCATTGTTAGATAAGCAAGTATTAGAAAATACATCTTGGTTTAAATCATTAATTTTTCAAAATATTGGACCTACCATTATGGGTGGTCGTGTTGTAGATCTTGCCGTTAATCCGCAAAATCCAATGGAGTTTTATGTAGCATATGCTTCTGGAGGACTTTGGTATACAAACAATAATGGGAATTCTTTTGAGCCTATTTCAGATTCAGCACCAACTCAAAATTGTGGATCAGTAGCTGTTGATTGGAATTCAGGAACTATTTGGTTAGGTACAGGTGAAGCAAACTCCTCGCGCTCTTCGTATGCAGGTGTAGGTCTATTAAAATCTATAGATAAAGGAAAAACTTGGCAAAAGGTAGGTTTGTATGATTCACATCATATTAGTAAAATTATTATTAATCCAGATAATTCAAACGAAATTGTAGTAGGAGTTATTGGACATTTATATACTAAAAATCCAGAAAGAGGGGTTTTTAAGACAATAGATGGTGGAAAGACCTGGAAACATGCGCTATTTGTTAATGAAGAATCAGGTGTGATTGATTTAGTTTTTTCGCCAAATAATTTTTCTGTTCAATATGCTTCTGTTTGGCAACGTGATAGGAAAGGATGGAATTTTACAGGGAATGGTATGGCTTCTGGAATTTATAAAAGCATAGATGGAGGTACTACTTGGAATTCTGTAACTAATGGAGATAATGGTTTTCCTCATAATGAAGGAATAGGACGTATTGGGTTAGCTTCTTATGACGAAAAGATTATATATGCTATTTTAGATAATCAAAATAAAAGGACTAGTGTTCCTGAAGAAAAATCTAAAGATACTAATAGAATTTTCTCAGAGACGCATATTATTGGTCCAGAAATTTATAAAACAGAGGACGGAGGAAAGTCGTGGAAGAAAACACATCAAAAAAATATTGATGATCTGTTTTATACCTATGGTTATTATTTTGCTAATATCGCAGTAGATAAAAAAAATTCGAATAAAATTATTATAGGAGGAGTTCCATTAGTAATGTCAGAAGATGGAGGAAATACATTTAAAACAATTCAAGGAAATAATGTTCATGCAGATCATCATATAGTTTGGATTAACCCTAATAATTCAAATCATATTATTAATGGAAATGATGGAGGTGTTAATATTTCGTATGATGCGGGAAAAAATGGTTTAAGTGTAACAATCAAGCAGTAGGTCAATTTTATGCCGTAAATGTAGATGATCAAGAACCTTATAATATTTATGGAGGGTTGCAAGATAATGGTGTTTGGATAGGACCAAATAATTACAAGTATTCTGAGGAATGGCAACAAGATGGTAGATACCCTTATCAATTTTTAGTTGGTGGTGATGGTATGCAAGTTCAGATTGATAATAGAGATCCTAATGTAATTATTACAGGTTCGCAATTTGGGTACTATCAAAAAATGGATAGAGCTAAAAATAAATCAATAAATATTACACCTAAACCTGCCAAAGAAGAAAAACCTTATCGTTTTAATTGGCAAACCCCTATTTTATTGTCTTTTCATAATCAAGATATTTTGTACATGGGGTCTAATTTTTTACATCGATCAATGAATCAAGGTGAAACATGGCAAATAATCTCACCTGATTTAACTAAAGGTATTAGGGAAGGAAATATAGTTTTTGGAACTATAACCACATTATCGGAAAGTAAATTACAATTTGGATTACTTTATACGGGTAGTGATGATGGTTTGATACATATTTCAAAAGATGGAGGAGTTACTTGGAATAAAATATCAGATACCTTACCTCAAGATTTTTGGATAACAAGAGTAGTCGCTTCAGTTCATAAAAAAGAAAGAGTATATGCTGCTTTAAATGGATATAGAAACGATATATTTACTACAATGCTTTATGTTTCGGAAGATTATGGAAAGACCTGGAAATCAATTGCTTCAAATATGCCTAATAGCCCAGTAAATGTAATATTAGAAGATCATAATAATGAAGGTATTTTATATGTAGGTACTGACAACGGCTTGTATGTAACTTTAGATAGAGGCTTAAGTTGGCAAGATTTTATGTCAGGTATTCCTAAAGTTGCAGTACATGATTTAGTTCTACAAAAAAAAGTAAATGATTTAATTGTAGCTACACATGGTCGTTCTCTTTACAAAGTAAATGTTGAAAAATTGCAGAAAATCAATCCTGAAATAATAAAAAAAAATACCTTACTCTATGAATTAACACCGCTTAAACAAAATGAATATTGGGGAAGTACTCGAAGTATATGGACAGAGCCACTCGAACCTAAAATAGAATTCTGGTTTTATTCAAATAAAAATAGAAAAGTAAAATTGAAATTGCAGAATAGTATTGATCAAGTTGTTTTTAATCAAGAATTTGAAGCAATAAAAGGATTAAATAAATTAGATTATAATCTTGAATTATCATCTTCTGTAGTTGAAAAATGGAAGGAAAAAGATTCAAAAATTAAAATTGAAAAAGCTAAAAATAATAAGTTTTATTTACCTGTATCTAAATACAAATTAATGTTAGAATCAGAGGAAGGAAAAGAGGAAACAATTTTTGAAATAATTAGTTCGAAATAGTTTAATGTCTTGAATGGATTATTTTAGTTTTTTTCTTTCTTTTTAAGAACTTCCTTTTTATATTCATTATAAATAACATTTACTGGGTTGTATTTACCCCTAAATTCCTTTATTTTTGCTTGATTTTTTATAAAACTATACAATCAATCTAATACTATGGCAAAATCTGCACTTTTAAAGTCATCTATTGCAAAAAAATACTGGATGGCTCTTACAGGTTTATTTTTATGCTTGTTTTTGGCTGGTCATTTAGCGGGTAACTTACAGTTAATCTTTGGTGATGCGTTACAGTTTAATCAGTACGCATTATTTATGACTACCAATCCAGCAGTAAAAATACTTTCTTACTTAACTTATTTTTCAATCTTATTCCATGCTGTGGATGGGATTATGTTAACAATTCAAAACAAAAAGCACGTCCTGTAGCTTACGCTATGAGCAGTCCACAAAACAGTAGCTCATTAGCTTCAAGAAACATGGCCGTTCTAGGGACTTTAATTTTAGTTTTTATTGTAACACACATGGTGAATTTTTGGGCAAAAATGCATTTTTCTCAGATGCCATTGCAAACCATTACTGTTGAACAAATGGGTCAAAAAGCGGATTATATTATTGGAACACAACCAGGTCAGTTTTATCCAGCAGACAAAATGTTGTTAGAACAACAAGGAATGGAAATTAAAAATGGTAAAGATATTTACAATAAAATTGCAAATATTAAAGTAGGTGAAGGATATAAAGATTTACATAAAATTACTATTGAATTCTTTAAAAATCCAAGTTTTGGTTTAGTAGCTACTATTTTGTACGTGCTAGCTATGGGAGTGTTAGCTTTTCATCTATTACACGGATTCCAAAGCGCTTTTCAATCATTAGGAATTAATAATGGTTTTACACCAGCTATCAAAACATTCGGGAAATTATTCGCAATTATAGTTCCTTTATTGTTCGCAATTATTCCACTTTATATTCACTTTGTTAAATAATCAACTTACTATATAGATATGAAGTTAGATTCTAAAATACCTGAAGGTCACATTTCACAGAAATGGACTAATCACAAAAATAACTTAAAATTAGTTGCTCCTAATAACCGTCCAAAAATTGATGTAATCGTTGTTGGTACAGGTTTAGCAGGTGCTTCAGCTGCTGCTTCATTAGGAGAAATGGGATATAATGTAAAAGCATTTTGTTTCCAAGATTCACCACGTCGTGCGCACTCAATTGCAGCACAAGGAGGGGTGAATGCGGCTAAGAACTATCAAAATGACGGTGACTCAGTTTATCGTTTATTTTATGATACAATCAAAGGGGGTGACTACCGTGCTCGTGAGGCTAACGTACACCGTTTAGCAGAGGTTTCAGGTAACATCATCGACCAATGTGTGGCGCAAGGAGTTCCTTTTGCTCGCGAATACGGAGGTATGTTAGACAACCGTTCGTTTGGTGGTACGCAAGTACAACGTACGTTCTATGCGGCGGGTCAAACAGGACAACAATTATTATTAGGTGCTTATTCTGCCTTATCTCGTCAAATTGGTTTAGGACGTGTAAAAATGTACAACCGTCACGAGATGTTAGAATTAGTAAAAGTAGATGGTAAAGCTCGTGGTATCATTGCTCGTAATTTAATTACTGGAGAAATTGAAAGACATTCGGCACACGCTGTAATTATAGCTTCGGGTGGATATGGTAACGTATATTTCTTATCAACAAATGCAATGGGAAGTAACGTAACAGCTGCTTGGAAAATTCATAAACAAGGAGCACATTTTGCAAACCCTTGTTATGTACAAATTCACCCTACTTGTATTCCTGTTCACGGAACTAATCAATCTAAGTTAACGTTAATGTCAGAATCATTACGTAACTCAGGTCGTATTTGGGTGCCTAAAAAGATAGAAGATGCAGTAGCAATTCGTGAAGGTAAATTAAAACCAGTTCAAATTGCTGAAGAAGATAGAGATTATTTCTTAGAAAGAAGATACCCAGCTTTTGGTAACTTAGTACCTCGTGACGTAGCTTCTCGTGCGGCTAAAGAGCGTTGTGATGCTGGTTTTGGTATCGAAGCTAATGATACTAACGAAGGTGTTTACTTAGATTTCGCTTCTGAAGTAATTGCTAAAGGGAAACAAGCAGCTTATGCTAAAGGAAATCACAATCCTTCGCAAGAAGAAATTGTTACTTTAGGTAAAGCTTGGTTAGAAGAAAAATATGGTAACTTATTTACCATGTACCAAAAAATTACGGATGAGAATCCATATGAAACGCCAATGAAAATTTACCCCGCGGTTCACTATACAATGGGTGGCGTATGGGTTGATTATAACTTACAATCAACTATTCCAGGGTGTTTCGTTGCAGGTGAAGCTAACTTCTCTGATCACGGTGCAAACCGTCTAGGAGCTTCTGCTTTAATGCAAGGTTTAGCCGATGGATATTTCGTATTACCTTATACGGTTTCTAACTATTTAGCAGATGAAATCCGTACGGGTAAAATTTCGACAGATTCTCCTGAATTCGTTCAAGCTGAGAAAAATGTTAGAGATCAAATTAATGCTTTCTTAACTAATAATGGTTCTAAATCAGTGGATCATTTCCACAAACGTTTAGGAAACATTATGTGGAACAAAGTAGGTATGGGACGTAATGAAAAAGGATTGACAGAAGCTATCGCTGAAATTGATGCTTTACGTAAAGAGTTCTATGCTGATGTGTATGTTCCAGGTGCTGCTGATGAAATGAATACGGAATTAGAAAAAGCATTACGTGTAGCTGACTTTATGGAGTTAGGACAGTTAATGGCTATGGATGCTTTACAACGTAAGGAGTCTTGTGGAGGTCACTTCCGTGAAGAATATCAAGATGCAGAAGGTGAAACGTTACGTGATGACGAAAACTTCTCATTCGTAGGAGCTTGGGAATATCAAGGTGAAGACATCAACAAATCGGTATTACATAAAGAAGAGTTGAAATACGAATATATTAAGATTGCAGCTCGTAATTACAAGTAGTAAATAGTAAGTAGTGATAAGTAAAAAGTATTTGTGAATATGCGAATCACTCTTAACTGGTCACTAATCACTTAAAAAAATAAGATTATGGCATCTAAAAAGAATATCAATATAAAATTAAAAGTTTGGCGTCAGAAAAAAGCTTCTGACAAAGGACAAATGGTAGATTACTCATTAGATAATGTATCTACTGATAGTTCATTCTTAGAAATGATGGATCAGTTGAATGAACAATTGATTGCAGAAAAGAAAGAACCTGTTGCATTCGACCACGATTGTCGCGAAGGTATTTGTGGTATGTGTTCTATGTTTATCAACGGTCGCGCACATGGTCCTGATACAGGAATTACTACCTGTCAGTTACATATGCGTATGTTTAACGATGGTGATACTATTTATGTTGAACCATGGAGAAGTAAAGCTTTCCCTGTAATTAAAGATTTAGTTGTTGACAGAACAGCTTTCGACCGTATTCAACAAGCAGGCGGTTTCGTTTCAGTAAACACTTCTGGTAATACAATTGATGCAAATACTATTCCTGTTCCTAAAGTAGACGCTGATAAAGCATTTGAAGCAGCAGCTTGTATTGGTTGTGGTGCTTGTGTGGCTACTTGTAAAAACGGTTCTGCGATGTTATTCGTTGGTGCTAAAGTTTCGCAGTATGCCTTATTACCACAAGGTAAAGTAGAAGCGACACAACGTGTAATGAATATGGTCCGCCAAATGGATGAAGAAGGATTCGGTAACTGTACGAATACAGGAGCTTGTGAAATTGAATGTCCAAAAGGTATTTCATTAGAAAACATTGCTCGTATGAACAGTGAATACTTAAAAGCAAGTTTAAAATAATAGCTTTAACATAAGTATATAACCCTTTCAGTTGTTCTTGACTGGAAGGGTTTTCTTTTTTAGTATATTCACCTAAAATTTTTTAAGATGAAAAAAATAGTACTATGCTTACTTTTAATAGGTCAAGCTAGCTTTAGCCAAAATACGGACGAAAAAGCAGAAGCCAAAAAGAAAATAGAACAAGAAAAAGCTGTTTTAGCAAAACCATATATCGAAGAGGAAGACGCTTCCATGAAAGTAGCAGAGCTTTTAAAAACGGCACAAGCTTCTAATAAAAAACTCCTAATTCAAGTGGGCGGAAATTGGTGTATTTGGTGTTTACGACTTAATAATTTTATTCAGAAGACAGAAGAGTTAAAAAAGATTGTAGATACTAATTATATTTATTATCATTTAAATTGGTCTCCAAAAATAAAAATGAAAAGTTCTTTACCCATTATGAAAATCCTGGAGAAAAGAATGGGTATCCTGTTTTTATGATTCTTAATAAAACAGGAAAATTAATTCGCGTTCAAGAAACGGGTTCTTTAGAAGAAGGGAAAGGCTATAGTCTTGAAAAAGTTAAAAACTTTTTAGTCTCAAATATATCGAATTAAATAATCAGCGAAAAACTAAACCAACTTTGAATGAAATTAATACCACTTATTTTAAGCTGTCTGCTTTTTACTTTTCTCCATAGTTGTCAGGACAAGCAAACTTCTAAACTACAAACTCAAAATAATCAAAAACAGACTAATAAATTAAAAGTAAACGCAAAGCTTTTTTCTGACTTGTTAGAATTTATAAGTTATAACGATGACGGTGATTATATGCTGATCAACTTTAAGAAAGGTAATGATACTTTGACATTTGTTAATGAAAACAATGAGGATCGAAGTTTACTTCGTGGCGATATGGCGCAAGTGCAATGGATAAAAGATACCATTTATATTGCAGGCGATGGTGAAACTCCTGAGATTGCTGACTGGTTAGTTGGTTTCAAAAAAACTAAAGATGGTAATTTATCGAAGTTTAAAAAGACATATAAAAAAGAAATTAAATACCATTGGTTTAATGAAAATGAGTATTCACAAGATTATTTGGATGCTTTGTATGTATTGGTAGAATACTATATTGCCAATTCTAAAAATGAATTGTTAAAAATTCACCTTAAAGAAAATAGCGCTCTGGAATATTCTATTGAACAACAAGAAAGGGATGGTAAAAAGTTTACTGTTTTGGGTTTAGGTACCTCATTTGAAGGCAGAATGACCAAAATACAATGGTTGTATTATGAGGCCGAGAAAAATTTGCTTTACGAATACGATTTAGGTAATGATAGGCTTATGCTTTTTAAATAAATTAAACTTTACATATGAAATCGCCATAAACTAGAGGTTTGCGTATGCAAACACCCATGAATAAAAGCGATACCATATGTGATCTATAACAAATAAATTTTATACATGAAACAACTGAAAATAAACTTTATACTTTTTACACTATTTAGTATATTCGGTTGCAAAAAGAAATTGAACAAACAGCAAAAGAGGTAACTGCAACTAAAAGTTCAAAAAAAACCAAAAAAGAAGAGGTGTTTAAGCCTACTTTAAAAGATTTACAAAAATTTATTCCAGATGGGTATGAGATACAATATGATGCAGAAGGAGATTTGAATCAAGATAAAATTCCCGATTATGTTTGTGTTCTTAAACATGTTGAAGATTTTACTTCGCCTAGACCAACTTTAGTTTTTTTAGGGAATAAAGATAAAAGTATAAGACTCATGGCTAAATCTGATGTAGCTTTTCCATTAGAATATATCGATGGTGAGAATAAAAATTTCGAATATGAATATATACAGATAAAAGATCATAAATTGAGCATAGACGTTTCAGGTATGGGAGCCGCTGGGAGTTATACTTATGTTTATGAATTGGTTAACGAAAACTTATTTTTAGCATCTATACATAGTTTTGATCAAGGAGCTGGAGGTCAAACAGTTGTTAATTATGATGTTCTTAGGGGTAAATACGTGATTGAAAATACGAACACTATGGAAGATGATATGCCCACAGAAACGGAAAATATACAGAAGAAGTCTTTAAAACTAAAGTTTGAGGAAGTAAATCCCATTGAATTACTAATGCAAAATTAATAATCATCATCAATATGAAATCGCCATAAACTAGAAGTTTGCGTATGCAAACACCTATGAATAAAAGCGATACCATATGTGACTTATAACAAATAAATTTTACACATATGAAAATACTAATAGTTGCCTTTTTATTTGCTAGTTCCTTAAATGCTCAAGTATCCACAATAGTGAGTGGTTTTACCCAAAATTTGACCAAGAATGATCTTCCTTTTCAAGGCGATCGTAAAATGTATGCTATCGGTTTAAATGATAAGCTGACTGAAAATTTTTTAGTTGTGTCAAAAAATAAATCTGGAGCAGCAACAGATGAGCTTTATATTGAAAAATTCACAAAGACCAATCAGGGTTATGAAAAAACCTTTGCAACTAATTTTTCGCATCCTATAAACAAGTCGCTCGCCTTTGTAAATAACAGAATGAAATATAGCGATATTGATAAAGATGGAAATATGGAAATGTTACTTGTAATAGATGAAAATGAATCAGGTCCAGAAAGTCCATTGCAAAAAGTATGGGGGCTTATCATTTATAAAAATGAAGCGTATAAACTATGGACTACTGCTGACTCTGATTTTACTAAAACCAACTTTGATGAAAAGATGGCTAAACTGCCTGAAAACATCAAAACTAATCTTGTTGCGTTTTGGGATGAACTAGATAAGAAATGACTAAATGAAATCAAACAATTTAAATAAACTATACAAGATGAAAAAAGTACTTCTTTTGATTTTCTTCTTTACTACATCAATCGTTTTTTCACAAAATCCTAAAGAAATATTAGTATTAAGTGCTGTTGTAAAAGATAAAGTAATTCCTAATGCACAAGTCATTTTTCAAAAGAATGGTGAACCATCTATTCCTCTGTATACTAATGCTAGTGGGAAAGTCAGTATACCAGCCGAATATCAAGATAATACAGATCTAACCATTATTATTAAAAAGAAGGTTACTCTACTTTAGTTTCTAAATGTTCTTGTGGTGGGTTAACCTATGCAATAAGTCCAATTATGCAAGAACTGGATGGGATGCGAATAGTATTAAATTGGGGTACATTTCCTAGTGATTTAGACTCTCATCTTTCTTATCAAGGAGGTTATGTTTGTTATTATAAAAAGATGCTATTAATGCTAATTTAGATGTAGATGATATAGATAGCTACGGACCAGAAACTATTACTATAACTAAAAAGCAGGAGGGTAAGAAGTATGTGTATGCTATACATAATTTTTCTGATAAAGACCAATCAAATAATTCCGTTTTATCTTCTATAAGTAACGCTAAAGTATATGTGTATATAGGAAATACATTAGTAAGAACTTATAAACCACAACGTAATAGAAAAGGAACTGTTTGGATTCCATTTTTAATTGATGAAACAGGAAATTTAGTGGATGTAGATGATTATAAATATGCTAATTCTTGGGAGGCTGTTCGTGCTATTTTACGAGAATATCGTCCAACAGATACGGTCTATGAGGTGGATCAGTTGAGTATTCAAGAATCAAAAGAATTGAACAAAAAGGGAGAATTAACTTATCATAGCGGAGATTTAGAAGGTTCTGTAAATTTATATATAGCCGCCATAGATGCTAATCCTAGAAATGGTCAAGCATATAGTAATTTAGGTCTCTCTTTTCAAAAATTAGGAAGAGAAGCGGAAGCATTGTGGGCAAATAGAAAGGCAATTGAATTAGCTAATGGTATAAAGGCTCATATAATAAAAGCAAGTTCATATTACAATATAGCAAGAATTTATGAAGCTAAATCAAAATGGAATGAAGCTTTAAATTATTATAAATTAGCAAAATCATATAATGATAATCCTGCTTATGACAAAGGAATTGCTAGAGTTTCCGCAAAAAATTAACTAATGAAAAAAATTTATATTATATTGTTATGTATTAATTTAACCTCTTTAGCTCAAATAAAAGTTGCTAAGATTAATAGAAGTGTTTGGCCCTATCAAATACATTCAAAAACTGATTTTGATGTTGCCTCAAAAATGGAAATGCTTGTATTTTCTCAAACGTTAAATGAATTTATAAACGAAGATATTGATGTTTTAAAGAATCGTATTAAAACTAAAAGCTTTAATGAATTCTCTGTTCATGAGTGGGAGCGTAAAACACAAAATATACTATTAAATAATTTTAGAGACCTTTCAGATGAATCACTTTCTAAATATGTTTCAGTTAAAAAAAATATAGATTGGAATTATTTGAAAAATTACCAATTAGAAAAGAAAATACCAACTAGTTTAATTAAATGGTATGTGAAGTCACATGAATTTTATACATTATATTTACAAGAATTGTATAGACTAGCTGCATTATTTCCAAGAATAACGAGTGAAATAGAAGTATTAGATGAATTAGAAATTACAGGAAATTATCTAGGGCAAAAACAGTTTTTATTATCTTTTGATGATGGTCCAACGACTGTTAATGGTAATACAGATAAGACGATTCAAATGCTTGAAGAAAATAATTTAAAAGGAATTTTTTTGTGCTAGGTCAAAGTCTTCAAAAAAGACTTTCTAAATCAATATTTAATGATTTATATAAAGGACATCTTGTGGGTTCTCATGGATGGGAGCATCAATCACATCAATCATATGAGAATTGGCAAAAATCGATAGATGATACAGATGAGTTGATAAAAAGAAATTCTAATACTAAAATGATTTATTTTAGGCCGCCTTATGGTCAAAGAAATAAAAAGGTGATTCATTATTTAAAAACCATTAATTCTAAAGTAATGTTATGGAATTTAGATTCACAAGATTGGAATAGTACTATAACTGTAAATGAGATTGCAGATAGACAAATTACCCTTATGCTGTTATGGCGTAAAGGGATTTTGTTATTTCATGATGTACATCCAAAAGCATATAAAGCAGTTCCTTTAATCTATAATTATTTTAAAGAAGCACAAATTAATTGGGTAGATCCTAATAAATCTGATTTTAGATAATATAGTAATGAAATTTTATAAAAATGAAAATAGCCATTATTCAACCTGATTTAGTTTGGGAAAACCCTAGTTTAAATAGGCTTAATTTTGAACAAAAAATTAATTTAATTAAGGAAAAAGTTGATTTGATTGTTTTACCAGAAATGTTTACTACAGGTTTTACGATGAATCCATCAACAGTTGCCGAAACTATGGATGGTAAAACAATTACTTGGATGGTTTCTTTAGCAAAAAGCAAAAATACGGCCATAACAGGAAGTTTAATTATAACTGAAAATGGAAAGTATTATAATCGTATGATTTTTGTTTTTCCAAATGGAAAGATTCAAAAATATGATAAAAGACATTTATTTACTTTAGCAAAGGAAGAAGTTGTTTTTACATCAGGACAAGAAAAAGTAATTGTAGAGTATAATAATTGGAAGATTTGTTTGCAAATATGTTATGATTTACGTTTTCCTGTCTTCGTGCGTAATTTAGAAGATTATGATATGATAATTTATGTAGCAAGTTGGCCAGAACCAAGAGTTAATGCCTGGGATATATTATTACGTGCACGAGCAGTAGAAAACTTAGCATATGTTATTGGTGTTAATCGAGTAGGGATGGATGATAATCAGCTAAATTATGTAGGACATTCTCAAATTGTAGATTATTTGGGTAATTATGTGATTTCTCCTTTTGAAGAGGAAGTAGTTAAAATAATTGCCTTAGATAAAAAAGAACTGATCGAAACGCGTAAGCGATTAAATTTTTTAAATGATAAAGATTCCTTTCACTTATTTTAGAGGGTGATAAAGATTAAAATAATATTTTAAAACTGAAATATAAACTGTTGAGGCTGTCCTAAAAGTAAAAAATCAACACACAGTTTGTTACTCCTACGTAAGTAGGAGTTTCATAATCAGTACTATGCGATTTCTTCCTTTGGTCGAAATGAAAGATTGCGGACTTTTTGGACGGCCTCATAATTTAAAAGAAATTGGATAAATCTTTTGTTATTTTAAATCAATTTCCTGATTTACATCCCAATTTGCTCGAACATCAAGAGCTGTTGGGAACTGAAAAACCTCTTCTGGTTGTTTGTTTTCTAAAAAGGAGCCGCTATCCCATTGCCCGTTATTATTTAGATCGTAAATAATTCTAACATAGTACTTTTCAGGATCTATCAGGAGAAAATCTACATCATTAGTTGTTGGGCTAATCAATTGTTTATACATCACTTTCCCTTTCTGATTTGTAAGCTCTACAATAAGGGGGCTGTTTTTTTTATTTTTAAGTCGTATTTTTAGATTACCATAGTCTTCTAATTTTTTGGTTGAAAAATTGAATTTTAGAGTATCTTTATTTTTATTCCCAATATAATCTTCTATCGCGTCTGGTAATAAATTTAAATGGTATTTTTCATTTTCATTTTTTTCAAAATCTAATTCAAAACTTTGGGTATAATCTTTATATTTTGCTTTGAAAGGAACCTTTGTTTTGTCTCCTTTACTTAATATAATTTTATTAACATCCCATTTTTCAATAGGAGTTGATGAGTTAAGTATAAGATTTTCTTTTAAGTGTAAATAATTTATTTTAGCGTTAAGAGATAAAGTATCTTTTTTGAATTCTTTAAACTTTACAGTATAATGTTCTTGGTATTTGTCTTTTAATAATTCTAATTTAATGGAATCATTTTTTATGTAAGGTGTCCAAATATATAATGAATCTTTATCTTGAATTTTTGAAATACGAATAGGTATCTCATGACCTTTTTGTAGTGCTTTAATTTGTAAGTTTTGCGCATTTCCTTCATAGCCTAATGAAATTTTATTAGCAGAGGCTTGTACAGGTCTTTTAGATTTAAATTTTGGTTGTTCTTTGTATAACTCTAATTCAAAAATAGATTTATCAGGTATGTTAATTACTTGATCGTAAAAACCTATCTTATCCTTTTTAGGGTCGTATTTATAATTAGAAATTCCCTCTTTCAGAGCTATTAATTTGTATTTTCCAGCTTTAATATTTTCAATTTTGAATGTTGTACTACTGTCTAAAGTATTAGTAATATAGCGAGGTGTTTCTTTGTAAATCGTTGAATCATTATATTTTTCATTTACTTCGTATAACATTACATTTACAAAGTCTGGAGTCTTTTTTTCATAAGCATCTTTTATAATACCTTGTATAGATAATGAATCTAAATCTTTTCCAGTTGAAAAAACATACTTAAAATTCTTTAATTTGTTTCCTTCGTTATTATCTACAATACTTTCACCAAAATTAAAACTATAGGTAGTATTGGGTATTAATTCTTCGTTGAATTTTATTATTAATTGTTTGCTTACACCCCCTTGTGGTTGAATATTAGGTTGGTTTTTTAAAGGAGGTGATATAATCAAGTTTTTTTGTAAATCATTAATTTTTATGTATTCATCAAAAGTAATTCGGATGGTTTTTTCCTTAAAATCCGTTGAGAAATTTTTTGGATAACTACTAATTGTTTTAGGAGGAGTTATATCTTTATCGCCTCCTGTTATTGAGCCTCTTTTAGCACAACTGATTAGGCTTAAAGTAAAGAGTAATAATAAAATAAAAGATTTATTTTTCATTGGGATTAATTTTATGCTCATTAGATAATCAATATCTATAACGGCTGGGTATTAAATTTATTAGAACTACAAAATAACAACATTTATTTAAGATTGTGAAAAGGCCATAGTTACTATACTGATTTTTATTTTATCAGATTGTTGTAATACTTTAGCACATGCTTCTAGTGTGGCTCCTGTAGTCAAAACATCATCTACAAGAAGAAAATGGACTGGTTGATCCAGTTTTTCGAGTTTACTTATAAAATCGTTTGTTTTAAGGGTATTACGTTCGGCTCGTTTTTTCTTAGATTGACTTATTCCGTATTCTTCTCGAAATAATATGTTTTTGTTAATTGGAATTTTTAGCATTTCTGATAAGCTTTCACAGTAGGTGTCAATTTGATTGTATCCTCTTTCTTTAAGTTTTTTAGGATGTAAGGGGACTGGAATTATGTAGTTTATGTTTTTAAAAACAGAAAGACTTTTGAGGTGTTCAGCATGCCATTTGCCTAATAATTTTCCTATTTCAACATGGCCTTTGTATTTTAGATTATGGATTAGTTGTTGACCTATTCCTTCTTTATGATAATAAAACAAGGCAGAAACATGTTCAACGTCTATTCTTCCGAAAAATTTAATAGATGCTTCATTACTTTTTTTTGTCCACTGATAGGTTAGAGGTAATTCATGTCTACATTTAATACATATCGTTTCTTCTTTATAGCCTAATAAATTTTGGCATCCTAAACACAAATCAGGGAAAAATAAATTAATCAGTTTTTTTAGCATTTCGTCGATTTTTTTTTCTGTAATAAAATTATTAAAATACATTTGATTAGTAACAAAGTGAAATTAGAATGTTGTTAAGGGATTCATTAACAGCTTATAAAATGGTTTCTGTAGCACTACTTTCTATAACAGTTTCGTTGAGTGTTAAATGTTATCAAGTTGTCGAAGAAAATATAAAACTTCAAGAAGAAAAAGTTTTAGATAGGACAACTTATACTAATGATTTAAGTGAAATATTATTTCGATTTGATGCAGAAGTAAGGAAGAACAAAGAGTTAGTTGATAAACAAGTAAAACTTCAAAAAGAACTGGTGAAAGTAAAGAAGAAATCACCTAATTCTAGTAAATACTAATTTTATTAACTTGTTAAGGGTATTTTATGCTATAGCGTATATATCATAAATGAGTAGAATGGAAAGTTAGTTTTTATTGAGAATTTTTGATGATAAGTTAAGTAAAAATTAGAGAGTTATTTGCGCTATTTTTACCTGAAATGGTAATTTAAAATAGGAGCCAATGAGGTGCTAATTATACAGAACAATCTTTTATAAGCAAAAGGTTTAATAGTATAATAAGGTAATAATTCTTTAGTTTTTTCTTTTTTTAAAGGAAAACTAAATTAATCAGTCCAATGGAGTTTAGTTAAATAATTGAGTTTATACAATGAAGGTTAGATAAGTTTATATCTCTGTATCGCCTAAGATAAGATAAAAATATTAAATGATATCATAACACAATGCTTATTAAGGGAGTGATCTGATTGGTGATGTGGAGTTTATACTTAGATAACTTTTTTAAAATTGTTGATTATATAAGGGGAGAAAACGGATTTTTTAAATCCGTTTTTTTATTTTTGCAATACTATGGCAAAACAAGACGATTTATTTAAAAATGTTATTTCGCATGCAAAAGAATACGGATTTATATTTCCGTCTAGCGAAATTTATGATGGTTTGAGCGCTGTATATGATTATGCTCAAAACGGGGTAGAATTAAAAAGAATATTCGTGACTATTGGTGGAAATCAATGGTACAAATGCACGAAAATATTGTAGGGATAGATGCTGCTATTTTTATGCATCCAACCACTTGGAAAGCTTCAGGTCACGTAGATGCTTTTAATGATCCGTTGATTGATAACAAAGATTCTAAAAAAAGATATCGTGCAGATGTTTTAATTGAAGACTATTGCGAAAAATTAAATCAGAAAGCTCAGAAAGAAATTGAAAAAGCTAAATCTCGTTTTGGAGAAGCTTTTGATGAAGCTCAGTTTGTAGCAACTAATCCTAGAGTAATTGAATATTTATCTAAGAAAAAGAAATCTTAGAGCGTATGGCTCGTGGTTTAGATACAGGAGATTTAGCTGATGTTAAAGCTTTAATAGAAGAATTAGGAATTGCTTGTCCTGAATCTGGTTCAAAAAATTGGACTGAAGTACGTCAGTTCAATCTAATGTTCGGAACTAAATTAGGTGCTTCAGCTGATACCGCTATGGATTTATATTTACGTCCAGAAACAGCACAAGGAATTTTTGTGAATTTTTTAAACGTTCAGAAAACAGGACGAATGAAAGTACCTTTTGGTATTGCTCAGACAGGTAAAGCATTTCGTAATGAAATTGTAGCACGCCAATTTATTTTCCGTATGCGTGAGTTTGAACAAATGGAAATGCAATTTTTTGTGAAGCCAGGTGAGGAAATGAAATGGTATGAATACTGGAAAGAAACTCGTTTAAAATGGCATAAGTCTTTAGGATTAGGAGCTGAAAATTATCGTTATCATGATCATGAAAAATTAGCCCATTATGCTAATGCGGCTTGTGATATTGAATTTAATTTCCCTTTTGGTTTTAAAGAGTTAGAAGGAATTCATTCTCGCACGGATTTTGATTTAAAAGCACATGAACAACATTCAGGAAAAAAATTACAGTATTTTGATAACGAAGAAAATGCAAGTTATGTACCATATGTTGTAGAAACTTCTGTAGGTTTAGACAGAATGTTTTTAGCTGTTTTTTCAAAATCGTTACAAGAAGAAACATTAGAAGATGGATCTACACGTACTGTTTTGCGTTTACCTTCTGTCCTTGCACCTACAAAAGCAGCCGTTTTACCTTTAGTTAAAAAAGATGGTTTGCCAGAGTTAGCAAAAGAAATTATTGAAGACTTAAAATGGGAATTTAATGTGGCTTATGATGAAAAAGATGCAGTAGGTCGTCGTTATCGCCGTCAAGATGCTTTAGGAACTCCTTTCTGTATCACTGTTGATCATCAAACATTAGAAGACAAAACTGTTACAATACGTCATCGTGACTCTATGGCGCAAGATCGTGTAGCAATTGCAGATTTGAAAAACATTATTAGTAATGAAGTTTCAATGCGTAACTGGCTATTTAAAATGAAATAGGTGTTAAGTTTTTGAATGTTAGTTTTTAAGAACCCATCCAGATAGTTGCCTCTTACCTTTTATTGTGTTTTTAGGTTTATTTATTCAAAAAATAAACGTATACAACTACTTTAAATTAAACGAGAGGAACATAATATAATCAAATTCCCCCTTCTATTGAAATTATTCCAATAAAGGGGGAATTTATTATTAAAACGCTTTTTTTTTTTTTAAATAGACTGAAATACTCTTGTGTTTATTCTTTACTTCTTTCTATCTTTTAATTTTTTAAGAAGTAGAAAATTGATTTTTAATTGTTTGATTTTAAAAAAGATTGTCTAAAAAGGATCTGATTTTATTATGTTAGACAGTCTTTTTAATGGTATCACAATAGTTTATTCAGATAAGGCATTCCATCCTCTAGCTTTTAATTCAATTTTTGTATTAGCACGTGTCACTAAGTGTATCCCTTCTTCTTTAGGAACCATATGACCTATGACCGTAAAGTGTGGATTTCCTTTTAATTTATCATAATCATCCATTTTGATGGTAAATAATAATTCATAGTCTTCACCACCATTTAATGCTATTGTAGTGCTATCTATATTAAATTCTTCACATACATTAATAAATTGTGGATCTAATGGTAGTTTTTCTTCAAATAAATTACAACCAACTTGTGATTGTTTGCATAGGTGTAAAATTTCAGAAGATAAGCCGTCTGAAATATCAATCATGGAAGTTGGTTGTATACCTAATGCTTTTAAAATTTCAGGAATATCTTTTCTTGCTTCTGGTTTTAATTGACGTTCTACTAAATAAGCATATTCGTCTAAGTCTGGTTGGTTATTAGGATTTACTAAAAAAACTTGTTTTTCTCTTTCTAGTACTTGTAGCCCCATATAAGCAGCTCCTAAGTCGCCTGATACAATGAGTAAATCATTTGCATTGGCTCCATTTCTGTATACAATTTCCTTTTCTTCTGCTTCACCTAGGGCTGTTATAGATATAATTAGTCCTTTTTGAGATGAAGTTGTATCGCCTCCTATCACATCTACTCCGTATTGTTTAGCTGCTAAAGAAATGCCCGCGTATAATTCTTCTAATGCTTCTAAACTAAAGCGATTGGATATAGCAATGGATACTGTAATTTGAGTAGCCTTTGCATTCATGGCGTAAATATCAGATAAATTAACTATTACGGATTTGTAACCAAGATGTTTTAGGGGCATATAGGCTAAATCAAAATGAACTCCTTCAATTAATAAATCAGTTGAAACCACTGTTTGTTTAGAACCAAAATTCAACACAGCTGCATCATCTCCAATTCCTTTTAAAGTAGACGGGTTGGTAATTTCAAAATGTTGGGTCAAATGGTCTATTAATCCAAATTCTCCTAATTGACTTACACTTGTCCTTTGAGACATTTTATCTTCAATCATAACTTTTTAATTTACAAAACAAAGGTACAAACTAAAAGCGAATCCGGAAGTAATAGATTATATGTAAAAAATAAAGTGTTTTTTGCGTTGTTTTAAAAGTTGTAATTTTTATTTTATCTGATTTTTCCAATTTTGTACTCTATACTCTAATAAATCACGCCATTCATTACTATTACATTTAGAAACTAGTTTTTCATAATCATCTAAATTTATTTGATTAAAAAGAGATTCTATTAAATGTAAAAGTGTCCATTCTAAACCAAAACAACTTTCTTTAGGAAAAAGAGTTATTAATAATTCAGCTTCTTTTTTATTTAATGGTTTTTCTACTGAATTTAATTTATTTTCAAAATCTTCTATTACTGAATGATGAATGTCATCATCGTGATTAGGCATAACACCTAGATTTTTTAATTCTAAAACTTCTTTACGTGTCTTCATAAGACTTGATTAATTATTCTAAAGATTTATGATATTTATGAGGAGTTGTTGTTTAAAAGACATTTTAAAAGGTCTTCCTGAATCTGTCTTTTGGGTAGTTCTATCTTTAACACGATATGTTCTGGTTTTTATATGTTCATCGTTATGATTATCTTGAGCTATTGGGGTATGTTCTAAAGCATCTTGGGGTATTATAAGGTCTTGAGATAAATACAGTACTGTACTCGCATCATAATACCTAAATCGATTATAGTAAAGCCCGTCTAATTCTGGATCTTCATATTGCCCGAGTTGTCTAAAAGGAATGAACGTTTTTTCTCCTTTTAACTTGGTTATTTTTCCGTAAATATCATATTCTGCACTCCAAACAATTTCGCCTTGCTCGTTGTAAGCTTGGGCTGGTCGCTCTCCTAGCTTGTAATCAAATTCGTGTAATAGTACGTTGCCATCCCAAGAATATAAAATATTTCCAAAAATTAAAAGAACGTGTAAAAGCTGCCTTATGACAGCTTTTTTGATTTATTTTTTGGATACCAGCGAAGACGCTGGCACCAGCCGAGGGTTTTTTATTCCCATCTTTTTAAATTTGAATTTGAATAAAAAAAATCTATTTCATTTTGAGTGATTATTTTATTTTCGAATAAATAATCTAGTATTTCTTCAGCAATTTCTGAATCTTCTGCACAACCTGTATGATTAGCTAATAAATAAAGAGCTTCTCGAACTTTTTGATTATCTGAAAAATTATTTAAAATATAATCTTTTAGCTTATTTTTTATTCTCTTATTTTCATTGTAGTCATCCGTATTATCTTCAAAAAAAGCATTGTAATATTCCAATATTTCAGTTTCAATATTTTTAAGTATATCTTCCATATATTAATGACAAACTATTTTATAAGCACCTTTTGGTATTTCTCCTTCAATTAACACTTCAGCATCTTTAGTAGCATATCTTAATGCAGGCATATCTAATTTTTTACCTGTTTGTGGATTTATACCTCCAGAAACATCGTGTACTTTTGATGGATTAATTTTATCAGTATCTATTGCAATTATTGTGCTAGGATTCATTTTTCCTCTTTTAGGATTTGGCTTTCCATAAAAATCAGCTGTAGATTTCTTTTTAGTTGTTGAAATGTATTTTGTTTGTAAACTACCATCATCTATATGTTGTTGTATAGTATGTGTAGAATTTATGTTTTTTGGTTGTATTGCTTCGCCTGCTTTAGCAGAAGCTTCTTGTGCCCCGTTTAAAGCTCTATAAACGATTATTAGCCCAAAAGGATCAGTTTCCGTATTGGAATCATAAACATATCCATAAAAAGTTGGGTTATTTCCAAGTAAACCAATAGGGTCTTGACATATATATATTCCTGTTTCACAATCATACCAACGATACCTATTGTAATAAAGCCCGTCTAATTCTGGATCTTCATATTGCCCGAGTTGTCTAAAAGGAATGAACGTTTTTTCTCCTTGTAAATTACGAAGTTTTCCATAAATATCATAATCAGTTTGCCAAACTAATCTACCTTGCTGGTCATAAGATTGTACGGGTCTTCCTAAGTAGTCAGAAATGATACTAAATTGTTCTTCTCCCTGTATTTTGGCAGAGGGAACAAAGGTTCTTTCTTGATAGATCCAAGTAACTAAATCATCGACAGCTTCTTTTTGGCTGAGATAAACTTCTCCTAAATCATTCACAGAGGTTTGAGCTTCTTGCCCTTTTTTATACTCCCACTGATGTAAAAGAACGTTTCCATCCCAAAAAAATCAATATGTAAAAGAACTTTTTTAAAACGTAGTGGATACTGCAAAAGGAAATTAAATTTCTTTTCTAATTCCCATTTGTTTTGTTGGAACAATTAGGATAATTATCTTCTAAATATAGCTTAACTAAAAAAGCGTGTGAGATCGGTTTTAAAGAAAAAATATCTTCACTAGTTTCATAATCTAAAAGAAGTATAGGTTTATGAACTAGAATTTTTTTTAGTTCATTAATCTCATTTTTTAGCTTATTATCTAACACCCATTTATAAGAAGGTAAATAAATCATTTTTTTTGAATCAGAATAATTTAAAATCTCTTTTCCATTTACTCCTTTTTTGTGCCCCTTTATCTTTCCATATTTTCTTATAGTCCTTTTAATATTTTTCATATTTTCAATATCAAATTTAGTAGTATCAATATCGAATTTTTCAAAAACTTTTAATCCTTGCCAAATCCCTTCTACACTTTTAGAAAACTTACTTTCACTAAAGGGGATTGGTATATTTCCTAATGGATAAAATGGGCTGAATTTTATCCAAGGATTCTGAGAATTTGAAGTAATATCAATGATTTCAAAGTTTGGATACTTTGAAATTAATGTTTCCATCTTTTTTTTCTTACTTTCAATAAGTACTTGATTATTCATTATCAAACAATTTATTAGCTAGTTCACACAATTCTATACCATAATCTTCAAATATTTCATGTTCTTCTTCTGAATATTTTAAATTAGGAACAAAAAAATAATTACTAATATCAACAAACGATTGAGCTAATTTTTTAGGAACATTATCCTTGTCTTTATAATAATCTATTAAAAAAGAATACTTTTTTTTAATTCCTCATATTGAATTTTATTAACCCCATCCATATTTCTAATCGATGCAGGTATGGATGTATCACTTAATAAAGAATTGTATACAATTTCTATTGCTTCTTTTTCATTCATGGTTTTAATGGCATTTTATTTTATTTGCAGGAACATGTCCCTCTACTAATACTTCTTTGGAAGATGCTGAAAATTTGGCAGAAAGTCCACCAACTCCATTTGCTTTCGCTTTTTCAACGGTAGAAATATCAAATATATTTTTATTTCCTTTAACATCTGGAACTACATCATCGGTGTCAAAAGAAACCATTCTTTGACCTGGCTCTCTCCATTTTTCTAATGCCGAAGGATCTGTACTTGTTGATATAAATTGTGAGCCTTTATTTCTAGAACCACTAGAAACGTGACCATGGGTTGACATTCCTCTTCCAGGTTTTTTTGCATTTAGGCCTTTTGTAGGATCTTCATCAGGTCTTAACAATCTAAAGACTTCTATTAATCCAAAAATGTCTACCCAACTATTCGAATCGTGAACATACCCATACATGGTTGGGTTGTTGCCTTCGAGTCCGATAGGGTCTTGAGATAAATACAGTCCTGTACTCGGATCATAATACCTAAACCGGTTATAGTAAAGAGTTGCATCTACTTCACTTTTAGTGATTTGCCTACTAAGCTTTTGAATTGTTCCTACTTGCCTTTCACGTATAACAATACTTTTTTCTACGCTTCGCGCGTAGTTGCTCCAAGAAGTTAATAATAAAAGCGTTAATAATAGTTTTAGCAGTTTCATAGTTTCAAAAATAACCTATTTTTTTATTTCAGCTGAAAAAATGATAATTCAATTGAAAAAAACTAGGTTATCTGAATTTCAGATAACCTAGTAATTAATTATTTACGTTTTTGCCAGAAAGTAATTCTTGGTAAAATTTTCACAAAAAAATTTCCAATAGAATTAATTTTCTCATTTTTTAATGGAGCTAATATTATTGTCATTACTATAATAAACAATAAAATTTTTGACAATGGAGAATTCAAAATTTCGATAAACATATTTTTATTTTTAAAAATTAATATATCGGCAGGGTTTTGAACGTCAAAAACGGCTGCTTAGAAATTAACGCCTTATTTTTAAGGCTTTTACAAAATTCTGTAATTCTTAATTTTTAAAATAGGACAAGTTTTTTGAACTAAAAACTAAAAACGTAATATTAAAAACTGTACTTTATTCTCTCTATAGTTATTTTATTTCAGCTGAAAAAAAAATTGATTGGTTTTTTATTGGTGAAAAAAAGCAAGTACAAAACAGACTTAGAGTGTTTGCCTTTAGTGAGCTGGTTTCTTTAGTGATTTGGTGCGTATTTTTTTAAATCAAGTTTAGGAGGTGCGTTGGGTGGTGCGACTTGATTTAAAAAAATATGCAGGCAACCGAAGGGCGGCAGTAAGCGGAACTAATTTTTTAAAATTTTTGTGCAAAAAAACGAGCAAATAAGACTGTGAACCACTGTACACAGGCTTTTTGTGAAGTTTTTTAAACAAAGAATTTTAAAAATATAACTACTTTCCTAGTGCGGTGGCAGAAGCGTCGGCAGAGGGTGGGCGCGTTGGAGAGGGGCTATTTTACATAAATGCCAGTTATAGCTTTCAAGGCGAAGCGAACCCGCAGGGATTGAACTATAACTGCCAATTATGTAAATATAGCTTTGGGGCGGTTGTGGCGTTGGGAAGCGGTTGTTTTTTTGGTTTGGGGAAAAACAAGCGAGTAAAAAAGGCTTTTTTGTGTGCGAGGGTAGGTCCTTTCGCAAGCTCAGGATGACACAAAAAGCCTTTTTTTACTGGCTTGTTGCGGGGGAAAACAACGGCTATGAGGGTGGGGAAAAACCGGCGGAGGGTTGGGGAGCGTTGGACGGGTGGGCGCAAAAACGACTGCGAAGCAAACCGCTTTTAATTAATTTTGGGTTTAATTTAGATTATAAATAAAGGCGGTAGTAACCGCCTTTATTTATAACACCTGAAAACATATTTATAACACCTGAAAACATATTTATAACACCTTAAAATATATTTATAACATTTAAAACAGAACTTATAATACCTTAAAATATATTTATAACATTTAAAACAGAACTTATAACACCTTAAAATATATTTATAACATATAAAACAAAGTTTCTAATATCTAAAAATGTATTTATAACATTCAAAACAAAGTTTATAATATCTAAAAATGTATTTATAAGATTCAAAACAAAGTTTATAACACCTGAAAATATATTTATAACGCTTAAAACAAAATTTATAATACTTTAAAATATATTTATAACACTTAAAACAAAGTTTATAACATCTAGTAAAAACTGTGTTATTGTTGTGCTGGTTCAGGCTGTGTCGCTGATAACTTTTTGTTTTTTAATGTGGCTTGTATTTTTCTATAACTGAATAATTGTGCTTTTACAGGCTCTTCTTTAAATAATTTTGCTGAGATTTTAGCAACGCTTATTACATCATCGTAGATTTCATTAAAAAGAGTTACTGCTTCAAGAGTCATTACTTTTCGAGTTCCTTTAAAGGTTTCTTGTGTAACGTTTGCTTCTTTTAGTTTATCGGCATAAGTGGTTATATTGTATAATACTATTACATCGATTCCTTTTGCTGATAATTCATCACGTAAAGCATCTGTAAGGTTTGTTTTGAACTGATATAAGATTTGTACTAATCCTTCTTGAGAGCCTTTTTTATAAGAAGAAAAGCCTAATTGATTTAAGATTTCTAATTTTCTAACACTGTCTTTTTTAAAATCTTCAATGATTTGTATTTTAACTTCCGCTAAATCGTTTTCTGCCATTACTTGTATTGTTTCTAAAAACGAGGTAGCATTTCTTAAATCTTTTGCAGAGTCGATCCCTAAATGTTCCTCTAAAGCTTTACTTATTTTGTCTTGTAGATTGGAGAAAAATTCATCTGTCCAAGTTTTTCTTTTTTCTTGCAAATGACGTTTGTATAAGATTGCATTTTCAATTAAAGTCGAACAAGCGATAAGCATATCGACATCTTTACCACCATAATTTCTGGTTACTGTTGTACTCATATATTAATTTGTAAAATTTAACACTCTAAATGTAATTGATTTTTTAGATAGCCTAAAGTGATTTTAACATTATTTAAAGATACTCTAACCTTAAAACACGTGGTATTTTTCTATGGCATCTTGCAGGGATTCTATTTGAGTTTTTTTGTATTTATCAAAGCTTTGTAATTTTCGATGTCCTGTTTTGTATTGTACTGTTCTTATATCATATATTTTGAGCCAGTGTGCAATCCTACTTTGCCTTATTATTTTAAAATCTTCTAATTTGTAATAGGTTTTTATTTTCCTTTTTATACTCAATAACACCATTTTAAAACGTTCTTGCAGGGCATAGGGAAAAAGATAATCGCTTTGTAATTGCAAGAGGGTTACAATAGCAGGGCGGATGTTTTCTATATATTCTTGTAAGGCTACTATTTGCACGGCTTCTAAGGGTAAATTTCGAGGGTAAAATAAATCTTGTGTTTTTGATGGCACTTTTATAATAGCTTTTTGTAAATCGATGTCGCTTACTTTTAAATTTCCTATACTTCCCGCATCTAATGCCTGATAAATAACTAATCCTAAAATAACTTTGTTGCGTTTTGTATAAAGGTCAAACTGTCCTCTCATATGTCCCTTATCGGGGTAATTATAATAAATAGTATCTAGTTCTTCAACAGAAATAAATGTTTGTAATAAGGGGCGTTTTTCTACTTTTATTCTAAAGTTTTTTATAGGGTGGTCTTTCCTTTTTTTTTTGTTCGATAAGATAATAATAGTATTGTTCTAGGGTTTGTAAATGACGGTTAATGACTTGTATATGATATTTTGTTTTTTTTTACTTCTATCATTTTTAATATTTCTGAAGTGGTTAGTTTTTCTAATTTTTGACTGGCGTTGCAGAGTTTTTGCCAAGAGTTTAATTCCTTTAGTTTCATTTGTAAAGTGCCTTCTTTATACCTGTATTGTTGCTGTAAATAATCTATAAATGTTTTTGAGTTATAGGATTGTATTTGAGCAGAATTTTTGTAATAATTGATAGTTTTCATATTGTAAAATTTTAAGTTCATATTCTAAAAGGGTTATTTGCTCTTCAATGGTTTTTAAATCAATTCCCTTTTGTTTAAGTTCTAATAAGGTTATTTTTAATTCTAATTCTAAAAATTTTAATTCGTAGTAATCAGAGCCAATATGGATTTGTAGAATGTAAAATTCTAGGTCAAAAATAGTTTTCATAGTTTTTTGTTTATTGATTAAAATGAGTGTACCTGTGGGTACTGTCTAAACTGTTATGCCCTAAAAATTGGGCGATTTTTTCGAGTTGCATTCCCTGCTGTAGTAGATGTGTTGCGATGGAATGACGTAGTAAATGCGGGTAAACTCTTTTTGTAATACCTGCTTCTTTAGCGTATTTTTTTACTATTTTTTGAAGATAATGAGTGTTTGATTGCTCTTTGTAAACTCCTTTAAATAGATAATATTCGATGTGAAGCTTTAAGTAATTTCTAAGTATTTGTTTAGCGGTTTTATTAATGGGTACATACCGCTGATGTCCTGTTTTTGATCCTGCAATAAATACCAGGTTCTTTTTTAAATCGATGTCTTTTGTTTTAAGGTTTATCACCTCTGAGGCTCTAAGTCCTAAATGATACAAGCAAGTAAGTACTGCTTTGTGTGGTAAGTCTATAACGCAATCAAATAATTTTTGTACTTCCTTTACTGTTAGATACTCTATTTGTTTTCTTGTAAACTTATAATAGGGTACTTTGCAAGGTATGATAGGCTGTTTTTTGACAAATTCTAAGTAATTAAAGTATTTTTCTAAAGCTAGTATTACGCCGTTTAAAGTGGATTTACCGAGTTTTAATTTAGGATGGTTTTTATTGGGGCGGTTTTCGAGGTATTTAAAGTACTGGCTAAGTGTGCAGGGTTCTTTATTTTGATACTCTAAATATTCTTTTACATAAGCTATTGAGTGTTTTACGGTTTGTGTTTTATATCCTTTGAGTTGTAAATAATTTTTGTACTCCAAAAGATGTGCTACGATGATTTGATGATGTACGACCATATTGCTAACTGTTTTTTTTTGTGTTTTACGAACGCTAGGGTAAAAGGCATTGTAAAGTGTTGAAAATAAAAGGGTTTAAAAATTCTAGTGACCGTTTAGTGTTCGTTTGGTGGTTGTGAGTTACCGTTGTTGTTTTTCTTTTGTAGTTTTTCGACCTGTTCTTTAAAGTGTTGTTTGATTTGTTGACGCATTAAGTTGTTATTATCTAAGAATGATATTTTGTATTTAAAGCCTTTATTTGAGTGTCCGTACTGTCTTAAATATTCTAAACGTACCAGTTCATTAAGATAATGTTGTAATTGTGTTTTTTTAAATCCTGTTATTTCCATTGCTTCAAAACGATTAAATTCTCTATCCTTAAAAGCCTTTTTTAGTTTCTCAAAAAATTGTCTGCTACTGCCGTCTAACTCATCCATTTTTAAAATGACACTTTCAAAAAGTATGTCTATAGCTAAAATAATGTCTTGAATTTCTGTTACTAAAAAGCCGTTTATTACTTTTCGTTGATACTGATGTAATAGTGTAATTTGTTTTATAATTTTTTGGAACATATCGTTGAGCCTTCTAAGGTTGCGGACTCCTTTTGGTAAATCTATTTTACTGGCAAAGGGGTTTTGCACTTCATAATGTTTTAAATGTCTTACTACATCTTGTACCATATTTACGGCTTTTTGTTTTTCTTTTATATCTATTTCGCCCGCTATAATCTGATTTTGATACTTAATGATTCTCTGGGTTTGTTCTAAACTTTCATCGACTGCTATAATAAAACTGCGGTTCATATTATCCTCGTACACTTCGCCTTTTGTGGTGGCTGATAAACTGGCAAACTGTCCTTTTACTTCCTTTTTAGTAGATTTATTATTTCCTTTTTTATCTTTTAAACTTACCGAACTACTTAAATATTGATTAGAGATTAATTCCCTTAATGAATATAAAGCTTCCTCTTTTAATCCGTCTAAATCTTCGATAATGATAATTTTTCTAAACAAATCAAATTCGCCCCAGTTGTATAAACTACTTTCTGTAATTCTAGTAAATCGCAAAACATCTTCTTGAGGCATTAAATCAGCAATTACTTTAATCATATGCGATTTACCGCTTCCTGATGTTCCTTGTACAATACCGTGTAAGGGATTATTATTTAGATAACTCAATAAAATTAAAAACAGTAATAACCGTGCGGTTTCTTCTCCTACAATGCCTGCTTGACCAATTAAAAAATTTAGATTGTGTATAAGGTTTTTGTCTTTTAAAAATTCAACTACCGATAATACCTCAGAGGCTTTTATAATTAGTTTTTCATCGTTTTTGTTATTTGTTTTGTTTGTTTGAGGTTTAAGGTTTGCTTCGCCTGTTCGCTTTTCAAGCTCGGGTAAAGTTGGTTCAGATGAAGAAAAAGTTTTTTGTGTTTCTTGTATGTGGTCCTGGCTTGTTAGGGGTTTTCTGTTTTCTATTAATTCGATAAAGATTTCTTTTTCATAGGCTACTAAAAGGCTGTTGATGTCTTCGCCTTCAGGGGTTTCAACTTTTGTTATTTTGAGTTGTGGGTTTTGAGATATGAGTTCTTGAGCGTATTTTGCTGTCGCTGTGCTACCTGCTTTGTCTCCATCAAAGAAAAAAATTACTTCTTCTAAATGTTTTAAATTCTTTATTGCTTGTAAATGTTCGGGAGTGATTCCGTTTGTACCGTAACAAGAAAGTATAGAGTATTCTGTATTAAGTATTAAGACTTGTGTTAATGAAAGAGCATCAATGACGGCTTCGGTTAAAATGAGTTTTTTAGTTTCGGGTTTTGGATAATGAGGGTATAAACCTTGCCTACCTTTTAAATAAAAGTGTTTAGAGGTTGCCACGCTATCGCTCGCAATGACAATGGAACGAAAATAAAAAGATACGATTTCGTTTTTTGCATTACGCAGTGGAAAGGCTAAACATTTATTACCGAAAACTTGATAAGTAACTGCTTCGCCTGTTTGATTGTTTACTCTATTTAAAGGGCTTAACATTCCTACTTCTAAAGCATTTTGTATCATTTCTTGTTTTGCTAGAACAGGGTTAACTTCATTTTCAAACCGTCCTGCGTGGTGGAACTGTCCCGAGTTAAAGCCTACTAATCCCCTAGTTTCTAAAACACTGGATAAATTACGGCTATGTAAATAATCTCTAGCCGAACCGCTGAGATAGATTGATTTTACAAAGGTTTCAAATAACTTTTCTAAGAACTCCGTTTGCTTTTCTTGACTCATTGTTTTAATAACTTCACTTTGATGTATAATTTGTGGTTCTGCTACTTGTGCTAACTGTGTACATTTTTTTAAGGCATCGTGTTTTGATAGCTTTTCAAAATCTTGTACAAATTGTATTTGGTCGCCTTTTGCTCCGCAAGCGTGGCAGTTGTATAAATCTTTTTGCAAATTGACTTGTAAAGAGGCTGTTTTATCATCGTGGAAAGGACAACACAGCATTTTATTTTTATTGGGCTGTAAATTATAATAGCTTAATACTTGGCTTAAACTTAAGCGGGATTTTATGTCGTTGATTTGCATTTTTAAAGATGTTAATATTATTTTTTGTCTTTTATTACAACTAAGCAAAAATACAAAAGTTATACAATAAAACAACTATTTTTAAAATGTATTTTAAGATATTGTTTAATTTAATAATTTTGTTGTTGTTAACTGTATTATTTATGAGCTTAGGAGAACAAATAAAGAAAATGCGATTATTAAAAGGTTTATCACAAAAAGAGGTGGTTATGTCTGCAAATATCGAAAAAGCACAGTTTAGCCGAATTGAAAATGATAAGACTGACCCATCTTATTCAACACTGGAGAAAATTGCAAAAGCAATGAATTGTACTATGTCAGAGTTGTTTAGTACAAATGAAGATTTTAAAGATATTAATTCAATAGATAAATCTTTAATTGAAAAAGTTTCAATTATTGAAAACCTTGAAGAAGATGAAAAAAAAGGATTGTATTCTATTATTGATGGGTTATCAACAAAACAAAAGTTAAAACAAACTTTATCCAATGCGCTTAATCTATAAAAAATAAAGCCGTCTAAGACGGCTTTATTTTTTAAATATCTGTATAGATGGTGTGACCCTCTGGCACAAAATCAATTCCTTTTAAACCTGCATTTTCACAACGTTTTTTAAACTCTTCTGTAACTATTATATAAGATTTTTTTCTTCCATTCTTACTATAAGAAAATCTTTTAAAGAATTAGGTACTAAATGTAATTTCTTAATTGTCATAACATTTGCAGAACCATATTTTTTAATTTCAACTACAGATTTTTCCATATCCATACAAGGAGTTACTTGTATAACATTTAGAATAAAATAATCATTATTAGAGTTGTTATTTTTGTCTATAATTTTAACATTTATAAACTGTGTTTGTATATCTACTAAATCTTTGAATAAATCAACAAATCTTGAACTAACTAAAGGAGCATTATAAGTTGGTAAAATGTCGTAAGAAGAGAGATAATTGTCTATTTTATCAATATTGAATATTATTTCTTCTTTAGAATCTATTTTAATTCCTTTTTCAAATTCTCTAGGTTCAATGAGATTTTTTTCATCATAAAGAAAATATACATCTCTTTTGTAAAATTCTGATAGTTCGTAATACATAAATTTATTTTTAATGGCATTTTATTCGACCTTCCCTAAGACCTTTTCTTGTTTGATTTCTTAAATCTTCTATGGCGTCGGAATATTGTTTTTTACTCCAGCCTTCTGCTTGACCTATATCGTGAATATCTTTTAATTTTTGGTTTATATCAGCATTATACGCTTTATGTACGCTGTTCCAACCATTGTGTTGGCTTCTAGTCGGGTGTGTGCCTTGTTCTTTAGGTAAATAGATTAGATTACTAGGTTTATCGACATCAAAACCTGCTGCTTTTATTGCAGGGTGGTCAGCCATTGAACGAGGTATGACGTGATGATTTTGATAGCCTTCAATTTTTGGCATATTGTTATAATTCCAACCATTAGCAGGCATATTACTTAAACCTAAAGGGTCAACCCAACTATTAGAATCAGCTACATACGCATAAAGCGTTGGGTTATTGCCTTTAAGTCCAATCGGGTCTTGACTTAAATACAGTCCCGTACTCGCATCATAATACCTAAACCTATTATAGTAAAACCCTGTATTTACAGGGTTTTATTTTTGTTTTTACTCAAAGTCAGGAGACTTTATGGAGCTAGTTTTTCAATACCATATTGTTACAGTAGTAGTAACAAGAAATAGATTAAAACCCTCTTAAACTATTTTCAAATCCATTTCTTAAAGCTAGAGTTTCAAAATCTGCATTATTTTCTTTGACTTTTGTAGTATAATAAAAGTTTTTTAGTTTAAGCTTTGCTAATTCCCTTATAGTTTCATAATTAACTTTAGAATCAGTGATAGCAATTTTTTCCAAATTGTTAAGTTTTAATAAGCTATTAACATTTTCAAGATTTTTACTAGCTAACAGCTGAACCTTGATGATTTTAGTGCTTAATTCTGGTAAAACTTCAATGTTTGTTGAATTTAGTAGTAAAAACTCTAGGTTTTTTAGTTTAGATAAAAAGAAAAGTTGTTGATTTTTTTACAATTCAACAGAGTTAGAAAATTTAAATTTGGGAATATATAATCTATGCTCTCGTGGTTTTTTAAATCTTTGTTAATTTTTAAAAATTTCAATTGAATATTTTGTTTTAATTTACTTAAATCAACTGAGTCAATTGATAATTTTTCAAGTTTTAAACTTTCAATTAACTTATATTTATTAGAATTATCTAATTCATCAAATTCAATCTCTACTAACGATTGAAATTTATTAATAGCGTCCAAATTAATCTTTTTATTATAATTACCACTAATACTAAAACTTGATAAATCATCAATTTTTCTTAAATTAGAAATATCATTAAGCTCCTTAGATGAATTAACTAAAATTGATAATGAACTAATTGTTTGCAAATAATTGAAGACATCTAGATTTCTAACCAAATCAGAACTAGAATCTTTACTTGGATCACAAACTAATATTAGCTTAATATTAGAATCTTTAATTTTTTTATTCAAATATTCTAAGGACTCTTTCGGTAAACCTTTCTCAATTAAAACTAATTTTTTCTCTTTTATCAAATTTATATTTTCATCAATACCTTTTAAATCAAAATTATCTATTTTCATACTTTATTATTTACACATGCCTAAAGGTTTATAATGATCTTTAATTTTTTTATCAATTACATCTTCAAAATTATCTCCAAATGTATCTTTTAA
Source organism: Flavobacterium oreochromis (assembly GCF_019565455.1). Taxonomy (NCBI): domain Bacteria; kingdom Pseudomonadati; phylum Bacteroidota; class Flavobacteriia; order Flavobacteriales; family Flavobacteriaceae; genus Flavobacterium; species Flavobacterium oreochromis. The sequence continues at coordinate 941,723 of NZ_CP067377.1, read as the reverse complement.
CCATTTTTCACCTAAATCTCTTCTATAAGTTTTCTTTTTGTTACTCATGTTAACAGGTCTTTGACCATTTGTCATTGGATTTAAATCTCCACTAGCTTCCATTATTTTCATTCTTTCATAAGTGATTTGTTCAACTCCTTGAGCAACATCAGTATTTGGAATCCCTTTAAAAATATCAGTTGCAGTAGTTTTGTTTCCATATCTTCCAGCTGCATTGTGTTTAGCTTTACCAACATATGTCTCCTTATTTCTAAGATAAACAGTTGATAGCCCAAAAACATCTGTCCAAACATTAGAATCGTGAACATACCCATACATGGTTGGGTTGTTGCCTTCGAGTCCGATAGGGTCTTGAGTCAGATAACCCCGCACCTCTTTTTGACCCGCTACAATACCCTTTTGAGCCATCGACAGACATCCTTTTGGCTCTCGTGGGTACGAGTTCCAAGGCATTAGCAATAGAATAAAAAGTAGTTTTAGTAGTTTCATTGTTTCAAAAATAGGGTAATTTTTTATTTCATCTGAAAAAAAAAAATTGTTTTTTGATCGATTAAACAAGGCAGGTACAAAACAGACTTTGAGTGTTTGCCCAAAGTCGGCGGGCATCTTTAGTTACCGTGAGCTTGTTTTTTTAAACGATTGCTGGAGGGTGCATATTGTTTTGGAATGGGGTATTTCTAAAGCAATCGTTTTAAAAAACGAGCCCTGCGGAGTTTACGGAGCAGTTAACACGAGCTCCTTTTTTAAATTTTTGTGATAAAAACCAAACAAAGAAGGATGGGAACCACTGTACCCAGACTTTTTGTGCAGGTTTTTGAACAAATAATTTAAAAATGCAAACTCTTGCGAAGCTCCTATTTTTGGGGTGGGAGCTTTGGGGAGGGGCTATTTTACATAAATGCCAGTTATAGCTTTCAAGGCGAAGCGAACCCGCAGGGCTTGAACTATAACTGCCAATTATGTAACATAGCTTTGGGAGCGGTTCGAGCGTTGGCAAGCGGTTGTTTTTTTGGTTTTGGCTGGCAAGCGAGTAAAAAAAGGCTTTTTTGTGTGCGAGGGGTTGGAAAAACAAAAAGCCTTTTTTTACTGGCTTGCAGGGGTGGAAAAACAACGGCTGTGAGGGTGGGGAAAACCGCTGGAGCGTTGGGGAGCGTTGGACGGGCGGGCGCAAATACGTCTGCGAAGCAAACCGCTTTTTTTATTTGGATAGGGATTTGTATAACGCCAAAAACAACCGACTAAAAAAATAGCCAGTTGTTTAAGGTGTTAAGAATCTTGTTTTTTCACAAGTCTGTGCTCTACTTTATCCCAAGTGTCTTGCACTTTTTTTATTTCTTCTACCATCATTTGGATGTTTTCTAAGACAAGGGTTATTTGATGGCTTTGTGTGAGGATTTGTGCAAATAACAGCAATTCTCTTTGTTGTTCCCAAGTACTGGAAGTTTCATTTTTGTTTGTCATAGTAAAAAATTTAAAAATTAATAATGAAGGCTTTAGGCTTCTTTACCTAAAGTTTATTGTAATGGATGCAAAAGATTGATTTTTGCTTTTAGTTCTTCGAACTGAGTTGTTTTGTATTGTTGTGTTGTTCCACTTATTTTGTGTCCTGCAAAGACTTGTACTACTCTTACATCGTGCTGTATTAATAAGTTTTTAATGACGCTTTGTCTTATTTTGAGTGGTGTAATTTGTTTTTCTTCTGGTCGGTTTTTATTGATGTGCTGGCTGATGTCATTCTCTCTATAGGCTTTATTAGTTCGGGTGGTAAATAAATAATCTTCTGGCTTTTTTTCTTTGATGTATTCTATATAATTGATGTATTCTGTACAGAGATAGATTTGATAGGCTTTTAGGGATAAAGTTCTGCTTTTTAGGGTAATTTCTGCTTTTTCGAGATCGATGTCTTTTACTTTGATGGCTATCAGTTCGCTAGTGGTTAGGGCTTGTTCTATAAGTAAACTCACCATTAGTTTTTTATGTTTTGGGGTTTGTTGGTAATATTCTTCTAATTGTTTGGTGGTGTATAAATTTTGGGTTTTTATGGTTTTGTCTATTTTATCTATTAAAATGAGTTTTTTGATAGGATGATCTTTTCTAATTCCACTAAATTGTAAATACCTATAATATACTTTGATGCTGTGGAGATGATTGGCTATTGTTCTGTATTTTTTGTTGCTTTCTCTAAGGATTTTAAGGTAACGTAATATGTCATTTAATGTAGCTTTTTCGTGATTAATGGTGTGTTCTTGGTACTTCTTGATGCAACAGTATAAACTTTTATGATTGGATGGACTAAAGTTGTTTTGGATATATTCTTTTAGAGTCATCATAATTATAATTTTTTGAGTTGGTATTTACTTATTCTTGTATATATTTCGGTAGTTTCCATTTGGGAGTGTCCTAAAAATGCTTGTACTTGTGGGAGCTGTACGCCGTTTTCTAGTAGATGTGTGGCGATGGAATGACGCAAACCGTGCAGGGTTATTTTTGCTTTTACACTGGCTTTTATCGCTAGTCTTTTTAGCATTATTAGAGCGGTATATCTTTTTAATCTAGTTCCTGCTTTGTTGTATAAAATGTGTTGATTTTTCATTGTGGTGTATTTTATGGTTTCTAAATAATTGATTAGGTCCTGGTTTATTTTTTTCACTCACTGGGATTACTCTGTATTTGTTGTTTTTGCCTTTTTGAACCGTTACTGTTTTTTGTTGAGTATCGATGTCTTTTACCGTGATTTGTTCCATTTCGAAGGCTCGAAGCCCACAGCCATAGCACAGGTGTAAAATGATAGTTTCCTGTAAGTTGGCTTTTGTATAGAGTTGTTTTATTTCTTGCTGAGTGAGTATTTCTCTTTCTGCTTTTGTAGCTTTAGGAAGTTGTAGCTCATAATAATTAAATGGATTTTTTTAATGAGTTTTTCTCTTTCTAAATAACTAAAATAGTGTTCTATACTTCTATAATATCCCTGTATCGTGTGGGTGTTTAATGCCTTTTGTTGATAATGATTGACGTATTTTTTTAGATCTGAGGGTTTGACTTGTTGGAGTTCTTTTTGAGTGATTCTTATAAAATGGTTGATGTTTCTTATTCGTTGTTCGACTGATAATTTATGGTAACCTAGTGTGAGTAATTCTTCTTTATACGATGCTTTGTTTATCATTGTCCTACACTGTTTTTTAAAATGATGCGCCGATTACTTTTGTTTGTTGTTTTACAGTGGTTTACACTTGTTTTATCGGCTCATTATAGGTATATTCTAGGCTCACTTTAGACTCATTTTACTACTCTTTTAACTTATCTAACATTGTTTGTAATTCTTCTTCGCTTAATGTTTTAAAGTTGTCCCAATGGGCTATTTTATATTGATTGCCTTTGCCCATTTTGCCTAATTTTGATAAATATTCACAAGATACTAAATCGGTTAAATATCGGTTTATTTGTGCTTTGCTTAGCGTGTAATGGTCTTTAATGTCGAAGCGTGTAAATTTTACATCTTCTTTTTTCTTATCTTCTTTTTAGCCTTTTTTTCTGCAAACTTTTTTAAGGATTCGTAAAAGGTTCTGACTTTCCCCTCCAGCTCGTCCATTTTTAATATAATGCTGTTTTTCATTAATAATAAACCATTGATAACATCCTCTTTCTCTGCGATTAATTGTCCTTGTGGGGTTTTGTTTCGTTGGTATTGATTCAGTAGTACTATTTGATTGATTACCCCCATAACGATGTCGTGCATTCGGGTGGGTTTGTGTACATTCTCGGGCAGTTCCACGAGGTTTGCATAAGGGTTTATGACTTCATAGACTTGTAATAATTTGATGCATTCTCTTAAAAACTGTCTTATTTTTTCTTGTTCTTCTTTGTTGATTTCGCCTTGATAGACTTTGTTTTTATACTCAATGATTCGTTTTGTTTGCTCCTTTGATTCATCGACCGATAACACTATAATTCTACTCATATTATCCTCGTAGAGTTCGCCTTTTGTGGTGGCTGATAAACTAGCAAAAGATACTTCTACGGCTTTTATTTTACCGTCGGCATTGCCTTTTTTGTCTTTGATAGAAGTCGAGGACGATAATTTTTTATTAGAGATCATTTCACGCACTGCCAGTAAAGCTTCTTCTTTTAGTCCGTCTAAATCTTCAAAAACTACCAACTTATACATAAACTCTCCATTTTTATAATTGTACAAACTGCTTTCTGTAACTCGGGTTAAATAAATCACATCTTCGGGCGGTATGAGTAATGCTATTTGTTTGATGGTGTGGGTTTTGCCACTTCCTGAGCTTCCCTGGTATAATACGTGTAAATTGTAATTCATTTTATAGGTAGTTGCCGTTACATATTGCAATAGCCTGTTATCTTCTTCTCCTACAATGCCTATTTTTCCTAGTAAATCATTGATATTGTGTAATAAATTAGGAGTTTTTAGTAAGTCGAGGGGTTTTGTTTTTGATTCAAAGTTTAAAGGTTTAAAGTTTAAAGTTGGTTCAACTGAAGAAATAATATTTTCGGGTAAAATTGTTTTGTCCTTAGTAATTACAGTCTTTCTTTTTTCCAATAGTTCCATAAAAATTTCTTTTTCATAAGCGACTAAAAGGCTGTTTACATCCTCATTTTCGGGGGGTTCTACTTTTGTTATTTTTAGTTTAACGTTTAAGGTTTGAAGTTCCTTTGTGTATTTTTCAATTGCTGTGCTTCCTGCTTTGTCTCCGTCAAAGAAAAATATAATTTCCTCCAGTTCTTTTAATTGGCTCACTGCCTCAGTGTGTTCTGGAGTTAAGCCGTTTGTACCATAGCACGCTAAAAGGCTATAATTATTGGTGATTTCGGGAATGTGTAAAAGGCTAGCACAATCAATAATAGCTTCAGTTAAAATAAGTTTTTTTGTTTCAGGTTTTGGATAATAGGGGTATAAGCCCTGACGATTTTTTAAATAAAAATGTTTGCCGTTTTTATCTTCAACATTTCTAAAATAATAACTTACTATTTGTCCTTTAGCATTACGCAAAGGAAAAGCAATGCTTTTTACTCCAAAAACTTGATAGGTTACTGCTTCGCCTGTTTGATTATTTACTCTATTTAAAGGGGTTAACATTCCTATTTCTAAAGCATCTTGTATCATTTCCTTTTTGCTTGTTCGGGGTTTGGTTCGTTTTCAAATCGTCCTGCGTGGTGGAACTGACCAGAGTTAAAGCCGACTAATCCTCTTTTTCTAGTAATGCCGTTAAGTTTCTGCTTTGTAAATAGTCTCTTGCTGGTTGACTTAAATAAGCTGATTTTATAAAGGTTTCGTATAGTTTTTCTAAAAATTCAATTCGTTTTTCTTGATCCATTGGTTTTGTGGTTATGGGTTGGTGTTTTATTTCGGGTGGATTCCCTGCAAGTGCTGTACATTTTATAAGGGCTTCGTGTTTGGTTAATTTCTCAAAGTCTTGCACAAATTGGATTTGGTCGCCTTTTGCTCCGCAAGCGTGGCATTTGTAAAAGTTCTTTTCTAAATTGACTTGTAAACTTGCTGTTTGTTCCCTTCCTCCAGTTCGGGATGACAGGTGAAAAGGACAAAATAACATTTTGTTTTTATTGGGCTGTAGATTGTAATGAGCTAGTACCTGGCTTAAACTTAAATTTTGTTTGATGTCGTTGATTTGCATTTTTAAAATTGTTGAAAAGTTTACTACTTCACTTATAAGTTACAAACTTAATCAATCAGTAATAAATAAACAAGATTTATTAATAATAAATATTACTTATAAATTGATTATATTTGCTAAACCTCTATTTATAGAGGATTTATATAACTTTTTGATTATGAATATTGGGAATAGAATAGCTGATTTAAGGAAAAAAAAGAATTTTTCTCGTGAAGATTTAGGAAAACTAGTAGGTACTAGTGGAGCTGTTATAGGAAGATATGAGAGAGAAGAAATTACACCTTCAGTAGAAATAGCTAATAAAATAGCACTTTCTTTAGGAGTTTCTTTAGATTATTTAGTAGGAAATGTAGAACTAGAACTCAATGATATTTTAATGGAAAAAGTAAAAGAAGTAAACAAGATGTCTGAAAAAGACAAAGATTATGTTTATACACTCATAGATGCCTTTATAGCAAGAAGTAAACTACAAACTATTTTAAAATAAAAAGCTGTCAATCGACAGCTTTTTTGTTTTATAATTTCTATCGTTTAAAAATTACCTATTTGTAAGCTTTTTATTTTTAAACACTTACCTTATAAGGGACACTTTTTTCTAAAAAGATCGTAGAAGTAGCACTGCTTTAGTTTAAATTTTATCAACATCGAATATTGATATTGAATTTAATGCATTATTTTCAAATGTTACATATATCCTATCATTTAAATATATTGAAGTCTCACTAGAAGTACTAAATCTTTTTGTAATATTCAAATTGTAATTTTTACAAAGTTTTTCGAAGTCACAAAGATTTATATTTTCAAAATCCTGATAATCTTCTATAAAAAAAGGATTTCTTGATTTATCATTTAAAAATAATTCACCTGAATGATTAAGATAAAAACTTATTAAAACTAATTCATCATCAAAAAACTTTAATTCTAAATTATTAAAACTAATATAATCTTCATCTTTTAGCTCATTAATAGAATTAAAAAAATTGATAATTTTATTTCTATGTTCACCAAGAGTTATATTGCCAAAAAATCCATTTTTTAAAAACTCAATCAAATTAATTTTCATATTTATTTACACATTTTTTTCAACGCTTTCTCAATTTTTTTACATCTCTAGCTCTATCAAGTCTTCCAAAGTTTTCAAATAAACTTATTTTTACTTCCCTAGCATTTTTTAATAATTTTTCACGCCAAGACTTATCATTTAACAATTTCTCTTCCGATTCTTTTATAGCTTTTTTAAGGGCAGGTGTATTAGCATCTTTACCAAAAGCTTCAATAAATGTAACTCTATCACCGTCAAGTGCTAATTTTAATTCTGTTTTACCATCACCAGCATAAAAATGTGGCCCTTTAGAAACTATATCTGGCTGAGTTGCTCCGTGAGGTAACCAAGGTACTCCTGCTAACCCAAAAATATCAATTTGAGTATTAGAATCAAAAGTATACCCATACATCGTTGGGTTGTTTCCGTGCAATCCAATGGGGTCTTGACTTATATACAATCCCGTACTCGCATCATAATACCTAAACCGGTTATAGTAAAGCCCGTCTAATTCTGGATCTTCATATTGCCCGAGTTGTCTAAAAGGAATAAAACTTCTATCCCCTGTAAACTTGGTTATTTTCCCGTAGATGTTGTATTTTGCTTCCCAAACAATTTCACCTTGTTCGTTGTAGGCTTGAGGAATTTGCGGAGCTGAGAAAATTTACGTTATTAGAATTATACCAATTGCAATTTTTTAATATAACTATCGACATCTTTCCATTTTGAAAGTAAATCTTGTTTTTTTCTTATCTTATGAACCTCAATTTTTTCAGCTATAATTTCAAACCAAAATTTATTATTATCAAAAACATAATGGTTGTATGTTTTTTTATCATATTTTTCCCAATTTAACTCTTGAGTATCTCTAAAGGAAATAATTTCTTTTAGCCAATTAGAATTTTGAATTTCATAAAAATAACCTTGAAAATTGTGATCAAAATCAATAGGATAAAGTTGAAGTTTTGTATATCTCTTATGTCTAATATCTAAAACATTTTTTAAGTGAAATAATCCAACAAATTGTTCATTTTTATGAATTCCATTTTTTATAAATTCTTTATTTAAGCATTTGAAAAATATTAATACTTCATCTCCAATTACTTGTAAATTTAAAGGAGTGTTAGGGTCAATCCAATAGTCTATTTCTATTAACTTTACTATTTCTTTCATTTTATTTACATTTTGGTAAATCACTTGTTCCAGTATTTGGAAGACCATTTCTTTTTAATCTAGAATTAAATTCTCTTAATTCATCTATATCAGTTACAAATTCTATAGGTATAATTTTAGACTTTCCTTTAATAGCAGTGTAAAGTCTACTGTTACCGTCTCTAACTACTAATTGACCTTTAACATTTACAACTCGGATTGGTTTCATATTTTCCATTATTGTATTACCTCCATTTGGTAAATTAGCTTCTTTAACTTGTTTAGCAAATTTATCAATATTAATTTTTCCATCTGGAGTGTCAAAATTTTTGTTTACACTTGTTTGAGAAAAATTAATGTCTTTTGGGTCTAAAAAGATTGGATCCAACCCAAAAAGATCTGTCCAACTATTCGAATCGTGAACATACCCATACAAAGTTGGGTTATTTCCCGCCAATCCAATGGGGTCTTGAGTCAGATAACCCCGCACCTCTTTTTGACCCGCTACAATACCCTTTTGAGCCATCGACAGACATCCTTTTGGCTCTCGTGGGTACGAGTTCCAAGGCATTAGCAATAGAATAAAAAGTAGTTTTAGTAGTTTCATTGTTTCAAAAATAGGGTAATTTTTTATTTCATCTGAAAAAAAAAAATTGTTTTTTGATCGATTAAACAAGGCAGGTACAAAACAGACTTTGAGTGTTTGCCCAAAGTCGGCGGGCATCTTTAGTTACCGTGAGCTTGTTTTTTTAAACGATTGCTGGAGGGTGCATATTGTTTTGGAATGGGGTATTTCTAAAGCAATCGTTTTAAAAAACGAGCCCTGCGGAGTTTACGGAGCAGTTAACACGAGCTCCTTTTTTAAATTTTTGTGATAAAAACCAAACAAAGAAGGATGGGAACCACTGTACCCAGACTTTTTGTGCAGGTTTTTGAACAAATAATTTAAAAATGCAAACTCTTGCGAAGCTCCTATTTTTGGGGTGGGAGCTTTGGGGAGGGGCTATTTTACATAAATGCCAGTTATAGCTTTCAAGGCGAAGCGAACCCGCAGGGCTTGAACTATAACTGCCAATTATGTAACATAGCTTTGGGAGCGGTTCGAGCGTTGGCAAGCGGTTGTTTTTTTGGTTTTGGCTGGCAAGCGAGTAAAAAAAGGCTTTTTTGTGTGCGAGGGGTTGGAAAAACAAAAAGCCTTTTTTTACTGGCTTGCAGGGGTGGAAAAACAACGGCTGTGAGGGTGGGGAAAACCGCTGGAGCGTTGGGGAGCGTTGGACGGGCGGGCGCAAATACGTCTGCGAAGCAAACCGCTTTTTTTATTTGGATAGGGATTTGTATAACGCCAAAAACAACCGACTAAAAAAATAGCCAGTTGTTTAAGGTGTTAAGAATCTTGTTTTTTCACAAGTCTGTGCTCTACTTTATCCCAAGTGTCTTGCACTTTTTTTATTTCTTCTACCATCATTTGGATGTTTTCTAAGACAAGGGTTATTTGATGGCTTTGTGTGAGGATTTGTGCAAATAACAGCAATTCTCTTTGTTGTTCCCAAGTACTGGAAGTTTCATTTTTGTTTGTCATAGTAAAAAATTTAAAAATTAATAATGAAGGCTTTAGGCTTCTTTACCTAAAGTTTATTGTAATGGATGCAAAAGATTGATTTTTGCTTTTAGTTCTTCGAACTGAGTTGTTTTGTATTGTTGTGTTGTTCCACTTATTTTGTGTCCTGCAAAGACTTGTACTACTCTTACATCGTGCTGTATTAATAAGTTTTTAATGACGCTTTGTCTTATTTTGAGTGGTGTAATTTGTTTTTCTTCTGGTCGGTTTTTATTGATGTGCTGGCTGATGTCATTCTCTCTATAGGCTTTATTAGTTCGGGTGGTAAATAAATAATCTTCTGGCTTTTTTTCTTTGATGTATTCTATATAATTGATGTATTCTGTACAGAGATAGATTTGATAGGCTTTTAGGGATAAAGTTCTGCTTTTTAGGGTAATTTCTGCTTTTTCGAGATCGATGTCTTTTACTTTGATGGCTATCAGTTCGCTAGTGGTTAGGGCTTGTTCTATAAGTAAACTCACCATTAGTTTTTTATGTTTTGGGGTTTGTTGGTAATATTCTTCTAATTGTTTGGTGGTGTATAAATTTTGGGTTTTTATGGTTTTGTCTATTTTATCTATTAAAATGAGTTTTTTGATAGGATGATCTTTTCTAATTCCACTAAATTGTAAATACCTATAATATACTTTGATGCTGTGGAGATGATTGGCTATTGTTCTGTATTTTTTGTTGCTTTCTCTAAGGATTTTAAGGTAACGTAATATGTCATTTAATGTAGCTTTTTCGTGATTAATGGTGTGTTCTTGGTACTTCTTGATGCAACAGTATAAACTTTTATGATTGGATGGACTAAAGTTGTTTTGGATATATTCTTTTAGAGTCATCATAATTATAATTTTTTGAGTTGGTATTTACTTATTCTTGTATATATTTCGGTAGTTTCCATTTGGGAGTGTCCTAAAAATGCTTGTACTTGTGGGAGCTGTACGCCGTTTTCTAGTAGATGTGTGGCGATGGAATGACGCAAACCGTGCAGGGTTATTTTTGCTTTTACACTGGCTTTTATCGCTAGTCTTTTTAGCATTATTAGAGCGGTATATCTTTTTAATCTAGTTCCTGCTTTGTTGTATAAAATGTGTTGATTTTTCATTGTGGTGTATTTTATGGTTTCTAAATAATTGATTAGGTCCTGGTTTATTTTTTTCACTCACTGGGATTACTCTGTATTTGTTGTTTTTGCCTTTTTGAACCGTTACTGTTTTTTGTTGAGTATCGATGTCTTTTACCGTGATTTGTTCCATTTCGAAGGCTCGAAGCCCACAGCCATAGCACAGGTGTAAAATGATAGTTTCCTGTAAGTTGGCTTTTGTATAGAGTTGTTTTATTTCTTGCTGAGTGAGTATTTCTCTTTCTGCTTTTGTAGCTTTAGGAAGTTGTAGCTCATAATAATTAAATGGATTTTTTTAATGAGTTTTTCTCTTTCTAAATAACTAAAATAGTGTTCTATACTTCTATAATATCCCTGTATCGTGTGGGTGTTTAATGCCTTTTGTTGATAATGATTGACGTATTTTTTTAGATCTGAGGGTTTGACTTGTTGGAGTTCTTTTTGAGTGATTCTTATAAAATGGTTGATGTTTCTTATTCGTTGTTCGACTGATAATTTATGGTAACCTAGTGTGAGTAATTCTTCTTTATACGATGCTTTGTTTATCATTGTCCTACACTGTTTTTTAAAATGATGCGCCGATTACTTTTGTTTGTTGTTTTACAGTGGTTTACACTTGTTTTATCGGCTCATTATAGGTATATTCTAGGCTCACTTTAGACTCATTTTACTACTCTTTTAACTTATCTAACATTGTTTGTAATTCTTCTTCGCTTAATGTTTTAAAGTTGTCCCAATGGGCTATTTTATATTGATTGCCTTTGCCCATTTTGCCTAATTTTGATAAATATTCACAAGATACTAAATCGGTTAAATATCGGTTTATTTGTGCTTTGCTTAGCGTGTAATGGTCTTTAATGTCGAAGCGTGTAAATTTTACATCTTCTTTTTTCTTATCTTCTTTTTTAGCCTTTTTTTCTGCAAACTTTTTTAAGGATTCGTAAAAGGTTCTGACTTTCCCCTCCAGCTCGTCCATTTTTAATATAATGCTGTTTTTCATTAATAATAAACCATTGATAACATCCTCTTTCTCTGCGATTAATTGTCCTTGTGGGGTTTTGTTTCGTTGGTATTGATTCAGTAGTACTATTTGATTGATTACCCCCATAACGATGTCGTGCATTCGGGTGGGTTTGTGTACATTCTCGGGCAGTTCCACGAGGTTTGCATAAGGGTTTATGACTTCATAGACTTGTAATAATTTGATGCATTCTCTTAAAAACTGTCTTATTTTTTTCTTGTTCTTCTTTGTTGATTTCGCCTTGATAGACTTTGTTTTTATACTCAATGATTCGTTTTGTTTGCTCCTTTGATTCATCGACCGATAACACTATAATTCTACTCATATTATCCTCGTAGAGTTCGCCTTTTGTGGTGGCTGATAAACTAGCAAAAGATACTTCTACGGCTTTTATTTTACCGTCGGCATTGCCTTTTTTGTCTTTGATAGAAGTCGAGGACGATAATTTTTTATTAGAGATCATTTCACGCACTGCCAGTAAAGCTTCTTCTTTTAGTCCGTCTAAATCTTCAAAAACTACCAACTTATACATAAACTCTCCATTTTTATAATTGTACAAACTGCTTTCTGTAACTCGGGTTAAATAAATCACATCTTCGGGCGGTATGAGTAATGCTATTTGTTTGATGGTGTGGGTTTTGCCACTTCCTGAGCTTCCCTGGTATAATACGTGTAAATTGTAATTCATTTTATAGGTAGTTGCCGTTACATATTGCAATAGCCTGTTATCTTCTTCTCCTACAATGCCTATTTTTCCTAGTAAATCATTGATATTGTGTAATAAATTAGGAGTTTTTAGTAAGTCGAGGGGTTTTGTTTTTGATTCAAAGTTTAAAGGTTTAAAGTTTAAAGTTGGTTCAACTGAAGAAATAATATTTTCGGGTAAAATTGTTTTGTCCTTAGTAATTACAGTCTTTCTTTTTTCCAATAGTTCCATAAAAATTTCTTTTTCATAAGCGACTAAAAGGCTGTTTACATCCTCATTTTCGGGGGGTTCTACTTTTGTTATTTTTAGTTTAACGTTTAAGGTTTGAAGTTCCTTTGTGTATTTTTCAATTGCTGTGCTTCCTGCTTTGTCTCCGTCAAAGAAAAATATAATTTCCTCCAGTTCTTTTAATTGGCTCACTGCCTCAGTGTGTTCTGGAGTTAAGCCGTTTGTACCATAGCACGCTAAAAGGCTATAATTATTGGTGATTTCGGGAATGTGTAAAAGGCTAGCACAATCAATAATAGCTTCAGTTAAAATAAGTTTTTTTGTTTCAGGTTTTGGATAATAGGGGTATAAGCCCTGACGATTTTTTAAATAAAAATGTTTGCCGTTTTTATCTTCAACATTTCTAAAATAATAACTTACTATTTGTCCTTTAGCATTACGCAAAGGAAAAGCAATGCTTTTTACTCCAAAAACTTGATAGGTTACTGCTTCGCCTGTTTGATTATTTACTCTATTTAAAGGGGTTAACATTCCTATTTCTAAAGCATCTTGTATCATTTCCTTTTTTGCTTGTTCGGGGTTTGGTTCGTTTTCAAATCGTCCTGCGTGGTGGAACTGACCAGAGTTAAAGCCGACTAATCCTCTTTTTTCTAGTAATGCCGTTAAGTTTCTGCTTTGTAAATAGTCTCTTGCTGGTTGACTTAAATAAGCTGATTTTATAAAGGTTTCGTATAGTTTTTCTAAAAATTCAATTCGTTTTTCTTGATCCATTGGTTTTGTGGTTATGGGTTGGTGTTTTATTTCGGGTGGATTCCCTGCAAGTGCTGTACATTTTATAAGGGCTTCGTGTTTGGTTAATTTCTCAAAGTCTTGCACAAATTGGATTTGGTCGCCTTTTGCTCCGCAAGCGTGGCATTTGTAAAAGTTCTTTTCTAAATTGACTTGTAAACTTGCTGTTTGTTCCCTTCCTCCAGTTCGGGATGACAGGTGAAAAGGACAAAATAACATTTTGTTTTTATTGGGCTGTAGATTGTAATGAGCTAGTACCTGGCTTAAACTTAAATTTTGTTTGATGTCGTTGATTTGCATTTTTAAAATTGTTGAAAAGTTTACTACTTCACTTATAAGTTACAAACTTAATCAATCAGTAATAAATAAACAAGATTTATTAATAATAAATATTACTTATAAATTGATTATATTTGCTAAACCTCTATTTATAGAGGATTTATATAACTTTTTGATTATGAATATTGGGAATAGAATAGCTGATTTAAGGAAAAAAAGAATTTTTCTCGTGAAGATTTAGGAAAACTAGTAGGTACTAGTGGAGCTGTTATAGGAAGATATGAGAGAGAAGAAATTACACCTTCAGTAGAAATAGCTAATAAAATAGCACTTTCTTTAGGAGTTTCTTTAGATTATTTAGTAGGAAATGTAGAACTAGAACTCAATGATATTTTAATGGAAAAAGTAAAAGAAGTAAACAAGATGTCTGAAAAAGACAAAGATTATGTTTATACACTCATAGATGCCTTTATAGCAAGAAGTAAACTACAAACTATTTTAAAATAAAAAGCTGTCAATCGACAGCTTTTTTGTTTTATAATTTCTATCGTTTAAAAATTACCTATTTGTAAGCTTTTTATTTTTAAACACTTACCTTATAAGGGACACTTTTTTCTAAAAAGATCGTAGAAGTAGCACTGCTTTAGTTTAAATTTTATCAACATCGAATATTGATATTGAATTTAATGCATTATTTTCAAATGTTACATATATCCTATCATTTAAATATATTGAAGTCTCACTAGAAGTACTAAATCTTTTTGTAATATTCAAATTGTAATTTTTACAAAGTTTTTCGAAGTCACAAAGATTTATATTTTCAAAATCCTGATAATCTTCTATAAAAAAGGATTTCTTGATTTATCATTTAAAAATAATTCACCTGAATGATTAAGATAAAAACTTATTAAAACTAATTCATCATCAAAAAACTTTAATTCTAAATTATTAAAACTAATATAATCTTCATCTTTTAGCTCATTAATAGAATTAAAAAAATTGATAATTTTATTTCTATGTTCACCAAGAGTTATATTGCCAAAAAATCCATTTTTTAAAAACTCAATCAAATTAATTTTCATATTTATTTACACATTTTTTTCAACGCTTTCTCAATTTTTTTACATCTCTAGCTCTATCAAGTCTTCCAAAGTTTTCAAATAAACTTATTTTTACTTCCCTAGCATTTTTTAATAATTTTTCACGCCAAGACTTATCATTTAACAATTTCTCTTCCGATTCTTTTATAGCTTTTTTAAGGGCAGGTGTATTAGCATCTTTACCAAAAGCTTCAATAAATGTAACTCTATCACCGTCAAGTGCTAATTTTAATTCTGTTTTACCATCACCAGCATAAAAATGTGGCCCTTTAGAAACTATATCTGGCTGAGTTGCTCCGTGAGGTAACCAAGGTACTCCTGCTAACCCAAAAATATCAATTTGAGTATTAGAATCAAAAGTATACCCATACATCGTTGGGTTGTTTCCGTGCAATCCAATGGGGTCTTGAGATAAATACAGTCCCGTACTGGCATCATAATACCTAAATCGATTATAGTAAAGAGTTGCATCTACTTCACTTTTAGTGATTTGCCTACTAAGCTTTTGAATTGTTCCTACTTGCCTTTCACGTATAACAATACTTTTTTCTACGCTTCGCGCGTAGTTGCTCCAAGAAGTTAATAATAAAAGCGTTAATAATAGTTTTAGCAGTTTCATAGTTTCAAAAATAACCTATTTTTTTATTTCAGCTGAAAAAATGATAATTCAATTGAAAAAAACTAGGTTATCTGAATTTCAGATAACCTAGTAATTAATTATTTACGTTTTTGCCAGAAAGTAATTCTTGGTAAAATTTTCACAAAAAAATTTCCAATAGAATTAATTTTCTCATTTTTTAATGGAGCTAATATTATTGTCATTACTATAATAAACAATAAAATTTTTGACAATGGAGAATTCAAAATTTCGATAAACATATTTTTATTTTTAAAAATTAATATATCGGCAGGGTTTTGAACGTCAAAAACGGCTGCTTAGAAATTAACGCCTTATTTTTAAGGCTTTTACAAAATTCTGTAATTCTTAATTTTTAAAATAGGACAAGTTTTTTGAACTAAAAACTAAAAACGTAATATTAAAAACTGTACTTTATTCTCTCTATAGTTATTTTATTTCAGCTGAAAAAAAAATTGATTGGTTTTTTATTGGTGAAAAAAAGCAAGTACAAAACAGACTTAGAGTGTTTGCCTTTAGTGAGCTGGTTTCTTTAGTGATTTGGTGCGTATTTTTTTAAATCAAGTTTAGGAGGTGCGTTGGGTGGTGCGACTTGATTTAAAAAAATATGCAGGCAACCGAAGGGCGGCAGTAAGCGGAACTAATTTTTTAAAATTTTTGTGCAAAAAAACGAGCAAATAAGACTGTGAACCACTGTACACAGGCTTTTTGTGAAGTTTTTTAAACAAAGAATTTTAAAAATATAACTACTTTCCTAGTGCGGTGGCAGAAGCGTCGGCAGAGGGTGGGCGCGTTGGAGAGGGGCTATTTTACATAAATGCCAGTTATAGCTTTCAAGGCGAAGCGAACCCGCAGGGATTGAACTATAACTGCCAATTATGTAAATATAGCTTTGGGGCGGTTGTGGCGTTGGGAAGCGGTTGTTTTTTTGGTTTGGGGAAAAACAAGCGAGTAAAAAAAGGCTTTTTTGTGTGCGAGGGTAGGTCCTTTCGCAAGCTCAGGATGACACAAAAAGCCTTTTTTTACTGGCTTGTTGCGGGGGAAAACAACGGCTATGAGGGTGGGGAAAAACCGGCGGAGGGTTGGGGAGCGTTGGACGGGTGGGCGCAAAAACGACTGCGAAGCAAACCGCTTTTAATTAATTTTGGGTTTAATTTAGATTATAAATAAAGGCGGTAGTAACCGCCTTTATTTATAACACCTGAAAACATATTTATAACACCTGAAAACATATTTATAACACCTTAAAATATATTTATAACATTTAAAACAGAACTTATAATACCTTAAAATATATTTATAACATTTAAAACAGAACTTATAACACCTTAAAATATATTTATAACATATAAAACAAAGTTTCTAATATCTAAAAATGTATTTATAACATTCAAAACAAAGTTTATAATATCTAAAAATGTATTTATAAGATTCAAAACAAAGTTTATAACACCTGAAAATATATTTATAACGCTTAAAACAAAATTTATAATACTTTAAAATATATTTATAACACTTAAAACAAAGTTTATAACATCTAGTAAAAACTGTGTTATTGTTGTGCTGGTTCAGGCTGTGTCGCTGATAACTTTTTGTTTTTTAATGTGGCTTGTATTTTTCTATAACTGAATAATTGTGCTTTTACAGGCTCTTCTTTAAATAATTTTGCTGAGATTTTAGCAACGCTTATTACATCATCGTAGATTTCATTAAAAAGAGTTACTGCTTCAAGAGTCATTACTTTTCGAGTTCCTTTAAAGGTTTCTTGTGTAACGTTTGCTTCTTTTAGTTTATCGGCATAAGTGGTTATATTGTATAATACTATTACATCGATTCCTTTTGCTGATAATTCATCACGTAAAGCATCTGTAAGGTTTGTTTTGAACTGATATAAGATTTGTACTAATCCTTCTTGAGAGCCTTTTTTATAAGAAGAAAAGCCTAATTGATTTAAGATTTCTAATTTTCTAACACTGTCTTTTTTAAAATCTTCAATGATTTGTATTTTAACTTCCGCTAAATCGTTTTCTGCCATTACTTGTATTGTTTCTAAAAACGAGGTAGCATTTCTTAAATCTTTTGCAGAGTCGATCCCTAAATGTTCCTCTAAAGCTTTACTTATTTTGTCTTGTAGATTGGAGAAAAATTCATCTGTCCAAGTTTTTCTTTTTTCTTGCAAATGACGTTTGTATAAGATTGCATTTTCAATTAAAGTCGAACAAGCGATAAGCATATCGACATCTTTACCACCATAATTTCTGGTTACTGTTGTACTCATATATTAATTTGTAAAATTTAACACTCTAAATGTAATTGATTTTTTAGATAGCCTAAAGTGATTTTAACATTATTTAAAGATACTCTAACCTTAAAACACGTGGTATTTTTCTATGGCATCTTGCAGGGATTCTATTTGAGTTTTTTTGTATTTATCAAAGCTTTGTAATTTTCGATGTCCTGTTTTGTATTGTACTGTTCTTATATCATATATTTTGAGCCAGTGTGCAATCCTACTTTGCCTTATTATTTTAAAATCTTCTAATTTGTAATAGGTTTTTATTTTCCTTTTTATACTCAATAACACCATTTTAAAACGTTCTTGCAGGGCATAGGGAAAAAGATAATCGCTTTGTAATTGCAAGAGGGTTACAATAGCAGGGCGGATGTTTTCTATATATTCTTGTAAGGCTACTATTTGCACGGCTTCTAAGGGTAAATTTCGAGGGTAAAATAAATCTTGTGTTTTTGATGGCACTTTTATAATAGCTTTTTGTAAATCGATGTCGCTTACTTTTAAATTTCCTATACTTCCCGCATCTAATGCCTGATAAATAACTAATCCTAAAATAACTTTGTTGCGTTTTGTATAAAGGTCAAACTGTCCTCTCATATGTCCCTTATCGGGGTAATTATAATAAATAGTATCTAGTTCTTCAACAGAAATAAATGTTTGTAATAAGGGGCGTTTTTCTACTTTTATTCTAAAGTTTTTTATAGGGTGGTCTTTCCTTTTTTTTTGTTCGATAAGATAATAATAGTATTGTTCTAGGGTTTGTAAATGACGGTTAATGACTTGTATATGATATTTTGTTTTTTTTTACTTCTATCATTTTTAATATTTCTGAAGTGGTTAGTTTTTCTAATTTTTGACTGGCGTTGCAGAGTTTTTGCCAAGAGTTTAATTCCTTTAGTTTCATTTGTAAAGTGCCTTCTTTATACCTGTATTGTTGCTGTAAATAATCTATAAATGTTTTTGAGTTATAGGATTGTATTTGAGCAGAATTTTTGTAATAATTGATAGTTTTCATATTGTAAAATTTTAAGTTCATATTCTAAAAGGGTTATTTGCTCTTCAATGGTTTTTAAATCAATTCCCTTTTGTTTAAGTTCTAATAAGGTTATTTTTAATTCTAATTCTAAAAATTTTAATTCGTAGTAATCAGAGCCAATATGGATTTGTAGAATGTAAAATTCTAGGTCAAAAATAGTTTTCATAGTTTTTTGTTTATTGATTAAAATGAGTGTACCTGTGGGTACTGTCTAAACTGTTATGCCCTAAAAATTGGGCGATTTTTTCGAGTTGCATTCCCTGCTGTAGTAGATGTGTTGCGATGGAATGACGTAGTAAATGCGGGTAAACTCTTTTTGTAATACCTGCTTCTTTAGCGTATTTTTTTACTATTTTTTGAAGATAATGAGTGTTTGATTGCTCTTTGTAAACTCCTTTAAATAGATAATATTCGATGTGAAGCTTTAAGTAATTTCTAAGTATTTGTTTAGCGGTTTTATTAATGGGTACATACCGCTGATGTCCTGTTTTTGATCCTGCAATAAATACCAGGTTCTTTTTAAATCGATGTCTTTTGTTTTAAGGTTTATCACCTCTGAGGCTCTAAGTCCTAAATGATACAAGCAAGTAAGTACTGCTTTGTGTGGTAAGTCTATAACGCAATCAAATAATTTTTGTACTTCCTTTACTGTTAGATACTCTATTTGTTTTCTTGTAAACTTATAATAGGGTACTTTGCAAGGTATGATAGGCTGTTTTTTGACAAATTCTAAGTAATTAAAGTATTTTTCTAAAGCTAGTATTACGCCGTTTAAAGTGGATTTACCGAGTTTTAATTTAGGATGGTTTTTATTGGGGCGGTTTTCGAGGTATTTAAAGTACTGGCTAAGTGTGCAGGGTTCTTTATTTTGATACTCTAAATATTCTTTTACATAAGCTATTGAGTGTTTTACGGTTTGTGTTTTATATCCTTTGAGTTGTAAATAATTTTTGTACTCCAAAAGATGTGCTACGATGATTTGATGATGTACGACCATATTGCTAACTGTTTTTTTTTGTGTTTTACGAACGCTAGGGTAAAAGGCATTGTAAAGTGTTGAAAATAAAAGGGTTTAAAAATTCTAGTGACCGTTTAGTGTTCGTTTGGTGGTTGTGAGTTACCGTTGTTGTTTTTCTTTTGTAGTTTTTCGACCTGTTCTTTAAAGTGTTGTTTGATTTGTTGACGCATTAAGTTGTTATTATCTAAGAATGATATTTTGTATTTAAAGCCTTTATTTGAGTGTCCGTACTGTCTTAAATATTCTAAACGTACCAGTTCATTAAGATAATGTTGTAATTGTGTTTTTTTAAATCCTGTTATTTCCATTGCTTCAAAACGATTAAATTCTCTATCCTTAAAAGCCTTTTTTAGTTTCTCAAAAAATTGTCTGCTACTGCCGTCTAACTCATCCATTTTTAAAATGACACTTTCAAAAAGTATGTCTATAGCTAAAATAATGTCTTGAATTTCTGTTACTAAAAAGCCGTTTATTACTTTTCGTTGATACTGATGTAATAGTGTAATTTGTTTTATAATTTTTTGGAACATATCGTTGAGCCTTCTAAGGTTGCGGACTCCTTTTGGTAAATCTATTTTACTGGCAAAGGGGTTTTGCACTTCATAATGTTTTAAATGTCTTACTACATCTTGTACCATATTTACGGCTTTTTGTTTTTCTTTTATATCTATTTCGCCCGCTATAATCTGATTTTGATACTTAATGATTCTCTGGGTTTGTTCTAAACTTTCATCGACTGCTATAATAAAACTGCGGTTCATATTATCCTCGTACACTTCGCCTTTTGTGGTGGCTGATAAACTGGCAAACTGTCCTTTTACTTCCTTTTTAGTAGATTTATTATTTCCTTTTTTATCTTTTAAACTTACCGAACTACTTAAATATTGATTAGAGATTAATTCCCTTAATGAATATAAAGCTTCCTCTTTTAATCCGTCTAAATCTTCGATAATGATAATTTTTCTAAACAAATCAAATTCGCCCCAGTTGTATAAACTACTTTCTGTAATTCTAGTAAATCGCAAAACATCTTCTTGAGGCATTAAATCAGCAATTACTTTAATCATATGCGATTTACCGCTTCCTGATGTTCCTTGTACAATACCGTGTAAGGGATTATTATTTAGATAACTCAATAAAATTAAAAACAGTAATAACCGTGCGGTTTCTTCTCCTACAATGCCTGCTTGACCAATTAAAAAATTTAGATTGTGTATAAGGTTTTTGTCTTTTAAAAATTCAACTACCGATAATACCTCAGAGGCTTTTATAATTAGTTTTTCATCGTTTTTGTTATTTGTTTTGTTTGTTTGAGGTTTAAGGTTTGCTTCGCCTGTTCGCTTTTCAAGCTCGGGTAAAGTTGGTTCAGATGAAGAAAAAGTTTTTTGTGTTTCTTGTATGTGGTCCTGGCTTGTTAGGGGTTTTCTGTTTTCTATTAATTCGATAAAGATTTCTTTTTCATAGGCTACTAAAAGGCTGTTGATGTCTTCGCCTTCAGGGGTTTCAACTTTTGTTATTTTGAGTTGTGGGTTTTGAGATATGAGTTCTTGAGCGTATTTTGCTGTCGCTGTGCTACCTGCTTTGTCTCCATCAAAGAAAAAAATTACTTCTTCTAAATGTTTTAAATTCTTTATTGCTTGTAAATGTTCGGGAGTGATTCCGTTTGTACCGTAACAAGAAAGTATAGAGTATTCTGTATTAAGTATTAAGACTTGTGTTAATGAAAGAGCATCAATGACGGCTTCGGTTAAAATGAGTTTTTTAGTTTCGGGTTTTGGATAATGAGGGTATAAACCTTGCCTACCTTTTAAATAAAAGTGTTTAGAGGTTGCCACGCTATCGCTCGCAATGACAATGGAACGAAAATAAAAAGATACGATTTCGTTTTTTGCATTACGCAGTGGAAAGGCTAAACATTTATTACCGAAAACTTGATAAGTAACTGCTTCGCCTGTTTGATTGTTTACTCTATTTAAAGGGCTTAACATTCCTACTTCTAAAGCATTTTGTATCATTTCTTGTTTTGCTAGAACAGGGTTAACTTCATTTTCAAACCGTCCTGCGTGGTGGAACTGTCCCGAGTTAAAGCCTACTAATCCCCTAGTTTCTAAAACACTGGATAAATTACGGCTATGTAAATAATCTCTAGCCGAACCGCTGAGATAGATTGATTTTACAAAGGTTTCAAATAACTTTTCTAAGAACTCCGTTTGCTTTTCTTGACTCATTGTTTTAATAACTTCACTTTGATGTATAATTTGTGGTTCTGCTACTTGTGCTAACTGTGTACATTTTTTTAAGGCATCGTGTTTTGATAGCTTTTCAAAATCTTGTACAAATTGTATTTGGTCGCCTTTTGCTCCGCAAGCGTGGCAGTTGTATAAATCTTTTTGCAAATTGACTTGTAAAGAGGCTGTTTTATCATCGTGGAAAGGACAACACAGCATTTTATTTTTATTGGGCTGTAAATTATAATAGCTTAATACTTGGCTTAAACTTAAGCGGGATTTTATGTCGTTGATTTGCATTTTTAAAGATGTTAATATTATTTTTTGTCTTTTATTACAACTAAGCAAAAATACAAAAGTTATACAATAAAACAACTATTTTTAAAATGTATTTTAAGATATTGTTTAATTTAATAATTTTGTTGTTGTTAACTGTATTATTTATGAGCTTAGGAGAACAAATAAAGAAAATGCGATTATTAAAAGGTTTATCACAAAAAGAGGTGGTTATGTCTGCAAATATCGAAAAAGCACAGTTTAGCCGAATTGAAAATGATAAGACTGACCCATCTTATTCAACACTGGAGAAAATTGCAAAAGCAATGAATTGTACTATGTCAGAGTTGTTTAGTACAAATGAAGATTTTAAAGATATTAATTCAATAGATAAATCTTTAATTGAAAAAGTTTCAATTATTGAAAACCTTGAAGAAGATGAAAAAAAAGGATTGTATTCTATTATTGATGGGTTATCAACAAAACAAAAGTTAAAACAAACTTTATCCAATGCGCTTAATCTATAAAAAATAAAGCCGTCTAAGACGGCTTTATTTTTTAAATATCTGTATAGATGGTGTGACCCTCTGGCACAAAATCAATTCCTTTTAAACCTGCATTTTCACAACGTTTTTTAAACTCTTCTGTAACTATTATATAAGATTTTTTTTCTTCCATTCTTACTATAAGAAAATCTTTTAAAGAATTAGGTACTAAATGTAATTTCTTAATTGTCATAACATTTGCAGAACCATATTTTTTAATTTCAACTACAGATTTTTCCATATCCATACAAGGAGTTACTTGTATAACATTTAGAATAAAATAATCATTATTAGAGTTGTTATTTTTGTCTATAATTTTAACATTTATAAACTGTGTTTGTATATCTACTAAATCTTTGAATAAATCAACAAATCTTGAACTAACTAAAGGAGCATTATAAGTTGGTAAAATGTCGTAAGAAGAGAGATAATTGTCTATTTTATCAATATTGAATATTATTTCTTCTTTAGAATCTATTTTAATTCCTTTTTCAAATTCTCTAGGTTCAATGAGATTTTTTTCATCATAAAGAAAATATACATCTCTTTTGTAAAATTCTGATAGTTCGTAATACATAAATTTATTTTTAATGGCATTTTATTCGACCTTCCCTAAGACCTTTTCTTGTTTGATTTCTTAAATCTTCTATGGCGTCGGAATATTGTTTTTTACTCCAGCCTTCTGCTTGACCTATATCGTGAATATCTTTTAATTTTTGGTTTATATCAGCATTATACGCTTTATGTACGCTGTTCCAACCATTGTGTTGGCTTCTAGTCGGGTGTGTGCCTTGTTCTTTAGGTAAATAGATTAGATTACTAGGTTTATCGACATCAAAACCTGCTGCTTTTATTGCAGGGTGGTCAGCCATTGAACGAGGTATGACGTGATGATTTTGATAGCCTTCAATTTTTGGCATATTGTTATAATTCCAACCATTAGCAGGCATATTACTTAAACCTAAAGGGTCAACCCAACTATTAGAATCAGCTACATACGCATAAAGCGTTGGGTTATTGCCTTTAAGTCCAATCGGGTCTTGACTTAAATACAGTCCCGTACTCGCATCATAATACCTAAACCTATTATAGTAAAGAGTTGCATCTACTTCACTTTTAGTGATTTGCCTACTAAGCTTTTGAATTGTTCCTACTTGCCTTTCACGTATAACAATACTTTTTTCTACGCTTCGCGCGTAGTTGCTCCAAGAAGTTAATAATAAAAGCGTTAATAATAGTTTTAGCAGTTTCATAGTTTCAAAAATAACCTATTTTTTTATTTCAGCTGAAAAAATGATAATTCAATTGAAAAAAACTAGGTTATCTGAATTTCAGATAACCTAGTAATTAATTATTTACGTTTTTGCCAGAAAGTAATTCTTGGTAAAATTTTCACAAAAAAATTTCCAATAGAATTAATTTTCTCATTTTTTAATGGAGCTAATATTATTGTCATTACTATAATAAACAATAAAATTTTTGACAATGGAGAATTCAAAATTTCGATAAACATATTTTTATTTTTAAAAATTAATATATCGGCAGGGTTTTGAACGTCAAAAACGGCTGCTTAGAAATTAACGCCTTATTTTTAAGGCTTTTACAAAATTCTGTAATTCTTAATTTTTAAAATAGGACAAGTTTTTTGAACTAAAAACTAAAAACGTAATATTAAAAACTGTACTTTATTCTCTCTATAGTTATTTTATTTCAGCTGAAAAAAAAATTGATTGGTTTTTTATTGGTGAAAAAAAGCAAGTACAAAACAGACTTAGAGTGTTTGCCTTTAGTGAGCTGGTTTCTTTAGTGATTTGGTGCGTATTTTTTTAAATCAAGTTTAGGAGGTGCGTTGGGTGGTGCGACTTGATTTAAAAAAATATGCAGGCAACCGAAGGGCGGCAGTAAGCGGAACTAATTTTTTAAAATTTTTGTGCAAAAAAACGAGCAAATAAGACTGTGAACCACTGTACACAGGCTTTTTGTGAAGTTTTTTAAACAAAGAATTTTAAAAATATAACTACTTTCCTAGTGCGGTGGCAGAAGCGTCGGCAGAGGGTGGGCGCGTTGGAGAGGGGCTATTTTACATAAATGCCAGTTATAGCTTTCAAGGCGAAGCGAACCCGCAGGGATTGAACTATAACTGCCAATTATGTAAATATAGCTTTGGGGCGGTTGTGGCGTTGGGAAGCGGTTGTTTTTTTGGTTTGGGGAAAAACAAGCGAGTAAAAAAAGGCTTTTTTGTGTGCGAGGGTAGGTCCTTTCGCAAGCTCAGGATGACACAAAAAGCCTTTTTTTACTGGCTTGTTGCGGGGGAAAACAACGGCTATGAGGGTGGGGAAAAACCGGCGGAGGGTTGGGGAGCGTTGGACGGGTGGGCGCAAAAACGACTGCGAAGCAAACCGCTTTTAATTAATTTTGGGTTTAATTTAGATTATAAATAAAGGCGGTAGTAACCGCCTTTATTTATAACACCTGAAAACATATTTATAACACCTGAAAACATATTTATAACACCTTAAAATATATTTATAACATTTAAAACAGAACTTATAATACCTTAAAATATATTTATAACATTTAAAACAGAACTTATAACACCTTAAAATATATTTATAACATATAAAACAAAGTTTCTAATATCTAAAAATGTATTTATAACATTCAAAACAAAGTTTATAATATCTAAAAATGTATTTATAAGATTCAAAACAAAGTTTATAACACCTGAAAATATATTTATAACGCTTAAAACAAAATTTATAATACTTTAAAATATATTTATAACACTTAAAACAAAGTTTATAACATCTAGTAAAAACTGTGTTATTGTTGTGCTGGTTCAGGCTGTGTCGCTGATAACTTTTTGTTTTTTAATGTGGCTTGTATTTTTCTATAACTGAATAATTGTGCTTTTACAGGCTCTTCTTTAAATAATTTTGCTGAGATTTTAGCAACGCTTATTACATCATCGTAGATTTCATTAAAAAGAGTTACTGCTTCAAGAGTCATTACTTTTCGAGTTCCTTTAAAGGTTTCTTGTGTAACGTTTGCTTCTTTTAGTTTATCGGCATAAGTGGTTATATTGTATAATACTATTACATCGATTCCTTTTGCTGATAATTCATCACGTAAAGCATCTGTAAGGTTTGTTTTGAACTGATATAAGATTTGTACTAATCCT
The DNA here is from genome assembly GCF_019565455.1 of Flavobacterium oreochromis. Classification (NCBI taxonomy): domain Bacteria; kingdom Pseudomonadati; phylum Bacteroidota; class Flavobacteriia; order Flavobacteriales; family Flavobacteriaceae; genus Flavobacterium; species Flavobacterium oreochromis. The sequence goes on along the minus strand of NZ_CP067377.1, from coordinate 915,812 downwards.
TCTTGAGAGCCTTTTTTATAAGAAGAAAAGCCTAATTGATTTAAGATTTCTAATTTTCTAACACTGTCTTTTTTAAAATCTTCAATGATTTGTATTTTAACTTCCGCTAAATCGTTTTCTGCCATTACTTGTATTGTTTCTAAAAACGAGGTAGCATTTCTTAAATCTTTTGCAGAGTCGATCCCTAAATGTTCCTCTAAAGCTTTACTTATTTTGTCTTGTAGATTGGAGAAAAATTCATCTGTCCAAGTTTTTCTTTTTTCTTGCAAATGACGTTTGTATAAGATTGCATTTTCAATTAAAGTCGAACAAGCGATAAGCATATCGACATCTTTACCACCATAATTTCTGGTTACTGTTGTACTCATATATTAATTTGTAAAATTTAACACTCTAAATGTAATTGATTTTTTAGATAGCCTAAAGTGATTTTAACATTATTTAAAGATACTCTAACCTTAAAACACGTGGTATTTTTCTATGGCATCTTGCAGGGATTCTATTTGAGTTTTTTTGTATTTATCAAAGCTTTGTAATTTTCGATGTCCTGTTTTGTATTGTACTGTTCTTATATCATATATTTTGAGCCAGTGTGCAATCCTACTTTGCCTTATTATTTTAAAATCTTCTAATTTGTAATAGGTTTTTATTTTCCTTTTTATACTCAATAACACCATTTTAAAACGTTCTTGCAGGGCATAGGGAAAAAGATAATCGCTTTGTAATTGCAAGAGGGTTACAATAGCAGGGCGGATGTTTTCTATATATTCTTGTAAGGCTACTATTTGCACGGCTTCTAAGGGTAAATTTCGAGGGTAAAATAAATCTTGTGTTTTTGATGGCACTTTTATAATAGCTTTTTGTAAATCGATGTCGCTTACTTTTAAATTTCCTATACTTCCCGCATCTAATGCCTGATAAATAACTAATCCTAAAATAACTTTGTTGCGTTTTGTATAAAGGTCAAACTGTCCTCTCATATGTCCCTTATCGGGGTAATTATAATAAATAGTATCTAGTTCTTCAACAGAAATAAATGTTTGTAATAAGGGGCGTTTTTCTACTTTTATTCTAAAGTTTTTTATAGGGTGGTCTTTCCTTTTTTTTTGTTCGATAAGATAATAATAGTATTGTTCTAGGGTTTGTAAATGACGGTTAATGACTTGTATATGATATTTTGTTTTTTTTACTTCTATCATTTTTAATATTTCTGAAGTGGTTAGTTTTTCTAATTTTTGACTGGCGTTGCAGAGTTTTTGCCAAGAGTTTAATTCCTTTAGTTTCATTTGTAAAGTGCCTTCTTTATACCTGTATTGTTGCTGTAAATAATCTATAAATGTTTTTGAGTTATAGGATTGTATTTGAGCAGAATTTTTGTAATAATTGATAGTTTTCATATTGTAAAATTTTAAGTTCATATTCTAAAAGGGTTATTTGCTCTTCAATGGTTTTTAAATCAATTCCCTTTTGTTTAAGTTCTAATAAGGTTATTTTTAATTCTAATTCTAAAAATTTTAATTCGTAGTAATCAGAGCCAATATGGATTTGTAGAATGTAAAATTCTAGGTCAAAAATAGTTTTCATAGTTTTTTGTTTATTGATTAAAATGAGTGTACCTGTGGGTACTGTCTAAACTGTTATGCCCTAAAAATTGGGCGATTTTTTCGAGTTGCATTCCCTGCTGTAGTAGATGTGTTGCGATGGAATGACGTAGTAAATGCGGGTAAACTCTTTTTGTAATACCTGCTTCTTTAGCGTATTTTTTTACTATTTTTTGAAGATAATGAGTGTTTGATTGCTCTTTGTAAACTCCTTTAAATAGATAATATTCGATGTGAAGCTTTAAGTAATTTCTAAGTATTTGTTTAGCGGTTTTATTAATGGGTACATACCGCTGATGTCCTGTTTTTGATCCTGCAATAAATACCAGGTTCTTTTTTAAATCGATGTCTTTTGTTTTAAGGTTTATCACCTCTGAGGCTCTAAGTCCTAAATGATACAAGCAAGTAAGTACTGCTTTGTGTGGTAAGTCTATAACGCAATCAAATAATTTTTGTACTTCCTTTACTGTTAGATACTCTATTTGTTTTCTTGTAAACTTATAATAGGGTACTTTGCAAGGTATGATAGGCTGTTTTTTGACAAATTCTAAGTAATTAAAGTATTTTTCTAAAGCTAGTATTACGCCGTTTAAAGTGGATTTACCGAGTTTTAATTTAGGATGGTTTTTATTGGGGCGGTTTTCGAGGTATTTAAAGTACTGGCTAAGTGTGCAGGGTTCTTTATTTTGATACTCTAAATATTCTTTTACATAAGCTATTGAGTGTTTTACGGTTTGTGTTTTATATCCTTTGAGTTGTAAATAATTTTTGTACTCCAAAAGATGTGCTACGATGATTTGATGATGTACGACCATATTGCTAACTGTTTTTTTTTGTGTTTTACGAACGCTAGGGTAAAAGGCATTGTAAAGTGTTGAAAATAAAAGGGTTTAAAAATTCTAGTGACCGTTTAGTGTTCGTTTGGTGGTTGTGAGTTACCGTTGTTGTTTTTCTTTTGTAGTTTTTCGACCTGTTCTTTAAAGTGTTGTTTGATTTGTTGACGCATTAAGTTGTTATTATCTAAGAATGATATTTTGTATTTAAAGCCTTTATTTGAGTGTCCGTACTGTCTTAAATATTCTAAACGTACCAGTTCATTAAGATAATGTTGTAATTGTGTTTTTTTAAATCCTGTTATTTCCATTGCTTCAAAACGATTAAATTCTCTATCCTTAAAAGCCTTTTTTAGTTTCTCAAAAAATTGTCTGCTACTGCCGTCTAACTCATCCATTTTTAAAATGACACTTTCAAAAAGTATGTCTATAGCTAAAATAATGTCTTGAATTTCTGTTACTAAAAAGCCGTTTATTACTTTTCGTTGATACTGATGTAATAGTGTAATTTGTTTTATAATTTTTTGGAACATATCGTTGAGCCTTCTAAGGTTGCGGACTCCTTTTGGTAAATCTATTTTACTGGCAAAGGGGTTTTGCACTTCATAATGTTTTAAATGTCTTACTACATCTTGTACCATATTTACGGCTTTTTGTTTTTCTTTTATATCTATTTCGCCCGCTATAATCTGATTTTGATACTTAATGATTCTCTGGGTTTGTTCTAAACTTTCATCGACTGCTATAATAAAACTGCGGTTCATATTATCCTCGTACACTTCGCCTTTTGTGGTGGCTGATAAACTGGCAAACTGTCCTTTTACTTCCTTTTTAGTAGATTTATTATTTCCTTTTTTATCTTTTAAACTTACCGAACTACTTAAATATTGATTAGAGATTAATTCCCTTAATGAATATAAAGCTTCCTCTTTTAATCCGTCTAAATCTTCGATAATGATAATTTTTCTAAACAAATCAAATTCGCCCCAGTTGTATAAACTACTTTCTGTAATTCTAGTAAATCGCAAAACATCTTCTTGAGGCATTAAATCAGCAATTACTTTAATCATATGCGATTTACCGCTTCCTGATGTTCCTTGTACAATACCGTGTAAGGGATTATTATTTAGATAACTCAATAAAATTAAAAACAGTAATAACCGTGCGGTTTCTTCTCCTACAATGCCTGCTTGACCAATTAAAAAATTTAGATTGTGTATAAGGTTTTTGTCTTTTAAAAATTCAACTACCGATAATACCTCAGAGGCTTTTATAATTAGTTTTTCATCGTTTTTGTTATTTGTTTTGTTTGTTTGAGGTTTAAGGTTTGCTTCGCCTGTTCGCTTTTCAAGCTCGGGTAAAGTTGGTTCAGATGAAGAAAAAGTTTTTTGTGTTTCTTGTATGTGGTCCTGGCTTGTTAGGGGTTTTCTGTTTTCTATTAATTCGATAAAGATTTCTTTTTCATAGGCTACTAAAAGGCTGTTGATGTCTTCGCCTTCAGGGGTTTCAACTTTTGTTATTTTGAGTTGTGGGTTTTGAGATATGAGTTCTTGAGCGTATTTTGCTGTCGCTGTGCTACCTGCTTTGTCTCCATCAAAGAAAAAAATTACTTCTTCTAAATGTTTTAAATTCTTTATTGCTTGTAAATGTTCGGGAGTGATTCCGTTTGTACCGTAACAAGAAAGTATAGAGTATTCTGTATTAAGTATTAAGACTTGTGTTAATGAAAGAGCATCAATGACGGCTTCGGTTAAAATGAGTTTTTTAGTTTCGGGTTTTGGATAATGAGGGTATAAACCTTGCCTACCTTTTAAATAAAAGTGTTTAGAGGTTGCCACGCTATCGCTCGCAATGACAATGGAACGAAAATAAAAAGATACGATTTCGTTTTTTGCATTACGCAGTGGAAAGGCTAAACATTTATTACCGAAAACTTGATAAGTAACTGCTTCGCCTGTTTGATTGTTTACTCTATTTAAAGGGCTTAACATTCCTACTTCTAAAGCATTTTGTATCATTTCTTGTTTTGCTAGAACAGGGTTAACTTCATTTTCAAACCGTCCTGCGTGGTGGAACTGTCCCGAGTTAAAGCCTACTAATCCCCTAGTTTCTAAAACACTGGATAAATTACGGCTATGTAAATAATCTCTAGCCGAACCGCTGAGATAGATTGATTTTACAAAGGTTTCAAATAACTTTTCTAAGAACTCCGTTTGCTTTTCTTGACTCATTGTTTTAATAACTTCACTTTGATGTATAATTTGTGGTTCTGCTACTTGTGCTAACTGTGTACATTTTTTTAAGGCATCGTGTTTTGATAGCTTTTCAAAATCTTGTACAAATTGTATTTGGTCGCCTTTTGCTCCGCAAGCGTGGCAGTTGTATAAATCTTTTTGCAAATTGACTTGTAAAGAGGCTGTTTTATCATCGTGGAAAGGACAACACAGCATTTTATTTTTATTGGGCTGTAAATTATAATAGCTTAATACTTGGCTTAAACTTAAGCGGGATTTTATGTCGTTGATTTGCATTTTTAAAGATGTTAATATTATTTTTTGTCTTTTATTACAACTAAGCAAAAATACAAAAGTTATACAATAAAACAACTATTTTTAAAATGTATTTTAAGATATTGTTTAATTTAATAATTTTGTTGTTGTTAACTGTATTATTTATGAGCTTAGGAGAACAAATAAAGAAAATGCGATTATTAAAAGGTTTATCACAAAAAGAGGTGGTTATGTCTGCAAATATCGAAAAAGCACAGTTTAGCCGAATTGAAAATGATAAGACTGACCCATCTTATTCAACACTGGAGAAAATTGCAAAAGCAATGAATTGTACTATGTCAGAGTTGTTTAGTACAAATGAAGATTTTAAAGATATTAATTCAATAGATAAATCTTTAATTGAAAAAGTTTCAATTATTGAAAACCTTGAAGAAGATGAAAAAAAAGGATTGTATTCTATTATTGATGGGTTATCAACAAAACAAAAGTTAAAACAAACTTTATCCAATGCGCTTAATCTATAAAAAATAAAGCCGTCTAAGACGGCTTTATTTTTTAAATATCTGTATAGATGGTGTGACCCTCTGGCACAAAATCAATTCCTTTTAAACCTGCATTTTCACAACGTTTTTTAAACTCTTCTGTAACTATTATATAAGATTTTTTTTCTTCCATTCTTACTATAAGAAAATCTTTTAAAGAATTAGGTACTAAATGTAATTTCTTAATTGTCATAACATTTGCAGAACCATATTTTTTAATTTCAACTACAGATTTTTCCATATCCATACAAGGAGTTACTTGTATAACATTTAGAATAAAATAATCATTATTAGAGTTGTTATTTTTGTCTATAATTTTAACATTTATAAACTGTGTTTGTATATCTACTAAATCTTTGAATAAATCAACAAATCTTGAACTAACTAAAGGAGCATTATAAGTTGGTAAAATGTCGTAAGAAGAGAGATAATTGTCTATTTTATCAATATTGAATATTATTTCTTCTTTAGAATCTATTTTAATTCCTTTTTCAAATTCTCTAGGTTCAATGAGATTTTTTTCATCATAAAGAAAATATACATCTCTTTTGTAAAATTCTGATAGTTCGTAATACATAAATTTATTTTTAATGGCATTTTATTCGACCTTCCCTAAGACCTTTTCTTGTTTGATTTCTTAAATCTTCTATGGCGTCGGAATATTGTTTTTTACTCCAGCCTTCTGCTTGACCTATATCGTGAATATCTTTTAATTTTTGGTTTATATCAGCATTATACGCTTTATGTACGCTGTTCCAACCATTGTGTTGGCTTCTAGTCGGGTGTGTGCCTTGTTCTTTAGGTAAATAGATTAGATTACTAGGTTTATCGACATCAAAACCTGCTGCTTTTATTGCAGGGTGGTCAGCCATTGAACGAGGTATGACGTGATGATTTTGATAGCCTTCAATTTTTGGCATATTGTTATAATTCCAACCATTAGCAGGCATATTACTTAAACCTAAAGGGTCAACCCAACTATTAGAATCAGCTACATACGCATAAAGCGTTGGGTTATTGCCTTTAAGTCCAATCGGGTCTTGAGACAGATAATACTGCACCACTTTTTGCCCCTGTACAATACCCTTTTGAGCCATCGACAGACATCCTTTTGACTCTCGTGGGTACAAGTTCAAAGGTATCAGCAACAGGATAAAAAGCAGTTTTAGCAGTTTCATTATTTCAAAAATAGGGTAATTTTTTCTTCATCTGAAAAAAAAAATTGGATTGTTTTTTTATCGGTGAATAATGGCAGGTACAAAACTAACTTTGAGTGTTTTCCCAAGTGAGGGCAAGCATCTTTAGTCGGCTTGCCTTTGGTTTTTAAGGAGCAGTTTTGGTGGTGCGTGGGCTGGTGCGACTGCTCTTTAAAAACCAAAGCCTGCGGAGTTTACGGAGCAGTTAACACGAGCTACTTTTTTAAATTTTTGTGATAAAAACCAAACAAAGATGCGAGGCTAGAAGTCCGTAAGGCGAACTAGACGAGGATTTTGTGCAGGTTTTTGAACAAATAATTTAAAAATGCAAACTCTTGCGAAGCTCCTATTTTCGGGCGGGAGCGATGGAGAGGGGCTATTTTACATAAATGCCAGTTATAGATGCGAGGCGAAGCGTACCCTTTAGGGCGAGAACTATAACTGCCAATTATGTAACATAGCTTTGGGGGCGGTTTGAGGGATGGGAAGCGGTTGTTTTTTTGGTTGGGGGAAGACAAGCTAATAAAAAAAGGCTTTTTTGTGTGCGAGGGGTTGGGAAAACAAAAAGCCTTTTTTTATGGGCTTGTAGCGCGGGAAAAACAACGGCTGTGAGGGAGGGGAAAAACCGCCAGAGCGTTGGGGAGCGTTGGACGGGTGGGCGCAAATACGACTGCGAAGCAAACCGCTTTTAATTATTTGGAGTTAATTTGCATAGGCTTCTGGAAATTTGCATAGGCTAAGGTAAAGCTTGCATATATTACGAAAATATTTGCATAGGCTAAGATGATGTTTGCATATATCAAGGTAAAGCTTGCATAGGACAAGGTGGCATTTACATATATTAAGATAAAGTTTGCATAGGCTAAGATAAAGCTTGCATAGGACAAGGTGGCATTTACATATATCAAGATAAAGTTTGCATAGGTTATAAGTGAGTTTGCATATATCAAGATAAAATATACATAATGATTTTAAGAACGTATTAAAATAAAAAAACCTTGAAGAATCAAGGTTTTGGAGTGTTTTCTGTAGCTGCTGCTTTTCTTTGTGCACTTAAAGTTTTATTGATTTTTGAAAAACTAAAAAGATCCTTTTTAACTGGTTCTTCTTTGTAAAAATTACTGGCAATTTTAGCAACGCTTATTATTTCGTCATAAATTTCATTGAAAGCTTTTAAAGCATTTTCTGTAATTTCTTTACGAGTTCCTTTGAAAGTTTCTTGTGTAACATCGGCATTTTTTAAAGTATCTGCATAAGATGCTGTTTGTGTTAAAATACTTTCGGCAGTTCCTTTGCTTACTATTTCGTTTTTTAAATCATTGGTTAAGTTTGTTTTGAACTTATAAAGTAACTGTACTAAGGCTTCTTGGTCGCCTTTTTGAGCTTCTTTTAAATAGGTTGTAAATCCTAATTGAATAAGTATTTCATTTTGTTTTACAGGTTCTTTTTTAAAATCTTCAGCTATTTGTATTTTTACTTCAGCTAAATCTTTTAAGGCTTGTTTTTGGATAGATAACAGGGTTTGTGTAGCTCCTCTAAGGTTTTTTGCTGAGTCAATCCCTAAATGTTGCTCTAAGGCGTTATTAATGTTGTTTTGTAGATTAGTGAAAAAATCATCTGTCCAGTTACTTCTTTTAGATTGTAAAAAAGTTTTGTTTGCGATTGCATTTTCAATGATGGTTGAACAAGCCACCAACATATCAACATCTTTACCTCTGTACTTTCGTGTTTGTGTAGTCATTTTATTATATGTTTATTATCATTAAACACAAAAGTATATTTTATATTGTTAAGGAAAGTTTAAAAAAGAGTGTTTATATAACACCCAAAAACAACCAACTAAAATAATTAGCCAGTTGTTTAAGTGTTTTTAAGAGGTTTGTTGTTGCAATATTTCTCTTTCTACATTTTCCCAGGTGTTTTGGATTCTTTCTACACCCTTAGTTATCAGCTGGATGTTTTCTAAGATAATTGCTAATTGATGGCTTTGTGTGAGGATTTGTGCCATTAATAGGGCGTTTTTTTCCTGTTCCCACGTTCTGGGAGTTTCATTTTTGTTTGTCATAGTAAATAAATTAAAATTGTTAATTAAGGCTTCAGGTTTGTTTTTCCTAAAGTTTATTGTAGTGGATGCAAAAGGTTGATTTTTGCTTTTAGTTCTTCGAACTGCGTTGTTTTATATTGTTGTGTGGTACTGCTTATTTTGTGCCCTGCAAAGACTTGTACTACTCTTACATCGTGATGTCCTAATAAATTTTTAATGACGCTTTGCCTTATTATTAGTGGTGTAATTTGTTTTTCTTTAGGTCGGTTTTTATTGATGAGCTGGCTAATATCATTTTCTCTATAGGCTTTATTGGTTCGGGTGGTAAATAAATAATCTTCTTGCTTTTTTTCTTTGATGTATTCTATATAATTGATGTATTCTGTACAAAGATATATTTGATAGGCTTTTAGGGGTAGGGTTCTGTTTTTTATGGTGATTTCTGCTTTTTCTTGATTGATGTCTTTTACTTTGATGGCAATAAGTTCGCTAGTGGTCAGGGCTTGTTCTATGAGTAAACTAACCATTAGTTTTTTATGTTTAGGAGTTTGATTGTAATACTCTTCTAATTGTTTTGTGGAATATAGATTTTGGGTTTTTATGGTTTTGTCTATTTTATCTATTAAAATGAGTTTTTTGATAGGATGATCTTTTCTAATACCAATACATTGTAAATATCTATAATATACTTTGATGCTATGTAGATGATTAGCTATTGTTCTTTGTTTTTTGTTGCTTTCTCTAAGTATTTTTAAGTAACGTAATATGTCATTTAGTGTGGCTTTTTCGTGATTAATGGTATGCTCTTGGTACTTATTGATACAACAGTATAAACTTTTATGACTGGATGGGCTAAAGTGGTTTTGAATGTATTCTTTTAAAGTCATCATAATTATAATTTTTTGAGTTGATAGTTACTTATTCTAGTATATATTTCTGTGGTTTCCATTTGTGAGTGTCCTAAAAACGCTTGTACTTGTGGGAGTTGTACTCCGTTTTCTAGTAGATGAGTTGCGATGGAATGACGCAGACCGTGCAGGGTTATTTTTGCTTTTATATTGGCTTTTATAGCTAGTTTTTTTAGTATCATTAAAGCGGTATATCTTTTTAATGGGGTGCCTGCTTTGTTGTATAAAATGTTTTGATGTTTCATTGTGTTGTGTTTTATGGTTTCTAAATAATTGATTAGGTCCTGGTTTATTTTTTTCACTTAATGGAATGACTCTGTATTTATTGTTTTTACCTTTTTGAACGGTTACTGTTTTTTGAACTGTATCAATGTCTTTTAAGGTGATTTGTTCCATTTCGAAGGCTCGAAGCCCACAGCCATAACACAGATTTAAAATGATGGTTTCTTGTAAGTTGGCTTTTGTATAGAGTTGTTTTATTTCCTGTTGTGTGAGTATTTCTCTTTGTGTTTTTTTACTTTAGGGAGTTGTAGCTCATAATAATTAAATGGATTTTTTTTAATGAGTTGTTCTCTTTCTAAATAACTAAAATAGTGTTCTAAACTTCTATAATATCCTTGTATGGTGTGGCTAATTAATCCTTTGTTTTGATAATGTTTAACGTATTTTTCTATATCTGAAGGATTGACTTGGCAGATTTCTTTTTGGGTGATTCTTCTAAAATGGTTTATGTTTCTTATTCGTTGTTCGACTGATAATTTATGGTATCCTAGTATGAGTAATTCTTCTTTATACGATGCTTTATTTATCATTGTCCTACACTGTTTTTGATTATTTCCGACCGCTAGACTTTTTGTTTTGATTTACAGTGTTTTAATCTTTTCTAGCGACCGCTTTTGGAACTATTCCCGAACTATATCCGAACACTTTTACACTTACTTTAATTTATCTAACATCTTTTGTAATTGTTCTTCGCTTAATGTTTTGAAGTTGTCCCAATGTGCTATTTTATAACTATATCCTTTGTTTGAATGTCCTATTTTTAGTAAATATTCTGCTGATGATAATTGTTGTAAATAAGCGTTTATCTGTGTTTTACTCAGTAAAAAACAATCTTTTATATCAAACCTTGTAAATTTGATTTCTTCCCTTTTTTTATCGGCTTTCTTGGCTTTATCCTCGACAAACTTTTTAAGAGCTTCATAAAACAATCTAATTTTCCCCTCCAGTTCGTCCATTTTTAAAATAATACTGTCTTTCATTAATAATAAACCGTTTATAACATCCTCTTTCTCTGCGATTAATTGCCCTTGTGGGGTTTTGTTTCGTTGATACTGATTAAGCAGTACAATTTGATTGATTACGCCCATTACTATATCGTGCATCCGTGTGGGTTTGTGTACATTATCGGGCAACTCTACCAAGTTTGCATAAGGGTTTATGACTTCATAGACTTGTAATAATTTTATGCATTCTCTTAAAAACAACCGGGTTTGTTCCTGTTCTTGTTTGTTAATTTCGCCCTGATAGACTTTGTTTTTATACTCAATGATTCTTTTTGTTTGCTCCTTTGATTCATCGACCGATAACACTATAATTCTACTCATATTATCCTCGTAAAGTTCGCCTTTTGTGGTGGCTGATAAACTGGCAAAAGAAACTTCTACTTCTTTAATTTTACCATCAGCATTGCCTTTTTTGTCTTTTATAGAAGTCGAAGAAGATAATTTTTTATTAGAGATCATTTCACGCACTGCCATTAATGCTTCTTCTTTTAATCCGTCCATATCCTCAAAAACGACCAACTTATACATAAACTCTCCATTTTTATAATTGTACAAACTGCTTTCTGTTACTCTAGTTAAATAAATCACATCTTCGGGCGGTATGAGCAGAGATATTTGTTTGATGGTGTGGGTTTTGCCACTTCCAGAGCTTCCTTGATATAATACGTGTAAATTATAATTCATTTTGTAGGTGGTGGCTGTTACATATTGTAATAACCTGTTGTTTTCTTCTCCTACTATTCCAATTTTTCCAAGTAATTCATTGATGTTGTGGAGTAGGTTTGCTCCTTTTAAAAAGTCGAGGGGTTTTATTGTTAGATGATGGATGCTAGATGATGGGTGTTTTTTTGTGATGTTTTTTTCTCTTATGGGGTCTTGTTCTTTTGTTGTGGTGGCGATGTCTTCTATATTTTGGGATTTTTCAAGTAAATTTTCTTCAGATGAAAGTAAAACAGTCTTTCTTTTTTCTAATAATTCAATGAATATTTCTTTTTCGTAAGCTATTAAAAGGCTGTTGATGTCTTCGCCTTCAGGGGTTTCAACTTGGGTTAGTTTCAGGTTTAAAGTTTCAAGTTCTTGAGCGTATTTCGCTGTTGCTGTGCGACCTGCTTTGTCTCCATCAAAGAAAAATATAATTTCCTCCAGTTCTTTTAGGTTCTTGATTGCATTTAGGTGTTCGGGGGTTAAGCCATTTGTACCATAACACGCTAAAGCCCCCAGCCCCCAAAGGGGGAGTTAGGGTCGTTGAGTACCGTTAATAAACTGGCGCAATCAATAATGGCTTCAGTTAAGATTAGTTTTTTAGTTTCAGGTTTTGGGTAATGTGGGAATAATCCTTTTGATTCTTTTAAATAAAAATGTTTGTAGTTTTTTGTGTCGTCTGCTATACGATAATATAAGCCTGTGATTTGATTTTCTTGGTTTCTAAGGGCAAAGACAATAGATTTTAAACCAAATACATTATACGCCTTTTCGCCTGTTTTAGAGATTATATTTGATTCTGATAACAAACCAAATTCTAAACCCTGGGCGATTACTTCTTTACGTGCTTCTGCTGGATTAGATTCATTTTCAAACCTCCCTGCGTGGTGGAACTGCCCCGAGTTAAAACCGACTAATCCTCTTTTTTCTAATAATGCGGTTAAGTTTCTGCTATGTAAATACTCCTTTGCTGGCGGACTCATATACACCGCTTTTGTAAATGTATCGAAGATTTTTTCTAAAAATTCAATTCGTTTGTTCTCGTCCATTGGTTTTGTTATTACTGGTTTGATTTTATTTTCGGGTTGATTGTTTGCAAGAGCTGCACATTTTAAAAGAGCTTCGTGTTTGGTTATCCCGACGCTTCGGGATTCATAATCCTGCACAAACTGGATTTGGTCGCCTTTTGCTCCGCAGGCGTGGCATTTGTAAAAGTTCTTTTGTAAATTGACTTGTAAACTCGCTGTTTTGTCATCGTGGAATGGACAACATAGCATTTTGTTTTTGTTGGGCTGTAGGTTGTAATGTTGTAGTACCTGGCTTAAACTTAAATTTTGTTTGATGTCGTTGATTTGCATTTTTTAGATTGTTGAAAAAAGTTTTATATACCTTATTGAGTACAAAGATATATTATAAAATATATTCAACAAATTTTATAAGATTTTTATTTACCTAATAAAGTATTTATATTTGTATAATCCTTGAATAGTAAGAGTTTTTATACCTAAAAAGATATACAATGAGTAGTTTCGGTAAAAGATTAAGAGAATGTAGAGAAGTAAAAAATCTATCTCAAAAAGAGTTAGCTAATATTTTAAATACTTCTTATTCTGTGATTGGAAAATATGAAAGAGATGAAATGAATCCTTCTATTGATGTGGCTAAAAAACTAGCTACTATTTTAGATACTACTGTAGGGTATTTATTAGGAGAAAACCAACAAAGCGATTTATTTAAAGATCCTTTAATGCTCAAAAGATTTCAAGATATAGCAACGCTTCCAGATAAAGAAAGAGAATGTTTGCTTACTACCGTTGACCACTTTATCAAATCGGCTAAAATTAGCTTGATGTAGAAATTTAAAAACAAACAAACTAAATTCATTGACTATGATAAATTTTATAGCTTTAATATCGAGAAGTAGTGTTATTCCACCACGTCCTGAGTTAGATAAATCTTTTTTTACCTCTATAAGTATTTTATTGATTATAACAATCATTGGTTGTTATTATGAGTATAAGAAAAATAAAAAAGAGGAAGAAGATTTTGTAAAATACAAAGAAGATTTTTTTAAAAATTTCTAGAAAATAAATAACTCGTATAAAAAGATTCTTGCAGTAATAGGACGCAAAGTACTTTGTTAAATTTAACATTTATGTCTAGTGAAAATCACCAAAAAATATACGAAAAAATTTCAGAATTATTTAATATAAAGTTCAAAGTTCAACTTAAAGGAACAGAAATATATTTTACTCATTTGTACAGGGCAAAAGATTTGATAAATACTGATATTGAATTTTATTCTGTTACACTTTCTAATGGAAAAAAAATAACCTTTTTTGAAAAAGAAGATTTTTTAAAAGGTTTAATAATAAATGTAAAAGATGAAATAGATTTATTAAATAATGAGTACAGAAAGTTGGAGCAATTAGAAAAAAGTAGTGCTTTTATAGATGATTATGATTTATATATGCGTCACGAACATATAGGATATTGTGGAGATAAATTATTAAAACTCTTAAAAAAACTTAGAAACCTACAGAACAATACAAATTAAAAACAGAATTGATTTATATTCAGGTAGAAATAAAAGCTGGAGAAAACAAAACAAAAAAAGCTGTCGAAAATGACAGCTTTTTTTGTTTACATTAAGATTAATGAACCTCAGGAGCTAAATCTGAAAAGTTTTTTGACTTACCGTTTGTGGGTTGGCTTTCATCAATACATTTTTTTAAATGTATTTTTTCAACATTTAAACGGCGTAATTCATTATTAGCGAACCATTCACAACGTACAAAGGAATGAACATTATCAACTCCTAAAACCATCATTTTAACACTTCCTGTTTTAAATTCTACAATGTCTCCAATTTTAAAATCTTCTTCCATACTATTTATTTATTTGTTTATTTGTTTATTTATGCTAAACCACACGAAAGGATTCGTGCGGTAGCGGTGTAAAATTATTTTACTTGATTTTTCCAGTTTTCGACTCTAGAAATAAGTAAATCACGCCATTCTGAACTATTGCATTTTGAAATTAATTTTTCATACTCATCTAAATCAATTTGATTAAAAAGAGATTCGATTAAATGTAATAAAGTCCATTCTAAACCAAAACAACTTTCTCTAGGAAAAAGAGTAATTAATATTTCGGCTTCTTTTAGATTTAGGTTTTTTCCTAAAAAACCTAATTTGTTTTCAAAATCTTCTATTACTGAATCATCAACATCATCATCGTGATTAGGCATTACACCTATGTTTTTTAATTCTAAAACTTCTTTACGTATTTCCATATAATTTTATTTACAATCACTTAGTTTTAATTCTCCTTTTTTCAACATACCATTATTTTCATAAAACTCTATTAATTCTTCTAAAGATTTAGTGTATTTATTAGGAGCTATTTTTTGTACATCTATTATATCGTCTTTTAAAACATCTTTAAAGGGTCTTCCTAAATCTGCTTGTTTTGTCGCTCTACCTTTGGCACCATAAGTTCTTGTTTGTACGTGTTCGTCGTGAGGCATAACAATACAACCTCCTTCAGCTCTTGGCATATGTCCTAATGCATCTTGTGGCATATGATGGGGGGTTAGACCGTCTCCAGGTAATCCTGCTAAATCTTTATAAGGACCAACATCACCAACGTTTACAGGTGATGGCATAAGTCCAAAAATATCAACTTTTGCATTACTATCCTTCACATACCCATAAAACGTCGGGTTATTTCCTGCTAGTCCAATGGGGTCTTGTGACAGATAATACTGCACCACTTTTTGCCCCTGTACAATACCCTTTTGAGCCATCGACAGACATCCTTTTGACTCTCGTGGGTACAAGTTCAAAGGTATCAGCAACAGGATAAAAAGCAGTTTTAGCAGTTTCATTATTTCAAAAATAGGGTAATTTTTTCTTCATCTGAAAAAAAAAAATTGGATTGTTTTTTTATCGGTGAATAATGGCAGGTACAAAACTAACTTTGAGTGTTTTCCCAAGTGAGGGCAAGCATCTTTAGTCGGCTTGCCTTTGGTTTTTAAGGAGCAGTTTTGGTGGTGCGTGGGCTGGTGCGACTGCTCTTTAAAAACCAAAGCCTGCGGAGTTTACGGAGCAGTTAACACGAGCTACTTTTTTTAAATTTTTGTGATAAAAACCAAACAAAGATGCGAGGCTAGAAGTCCGTAAGGCGAACTAGACGAGGATTTTGTGCAGGTTTTTGAACAAATAATTTAAAAATGCAAACTCTTGCGAAGCTCCTATTTTCGGGCGGGAGCGATGGAGAGGGGCTATTTTACATAAATGCCAGTTATAGATGCGAGGCGAAGCGTACCCTTTAGGGCGAGAACTATAACTGCCAATTATGTAACATAGCTTTGGGGGCGGTTTGAGGGATGGGAAGCGGTTGTTTTTTTGGTTGGGGGAAGACAAGCTAATAAAAAAAGGCTTTTTTGTGTGCGAGGGGTTGGGAAAACAAAAAGCCTTTTTTTATGGGCTTGTAGCGCGGGAAAAACAACGGCTGTGAGGGAGGGGAAAAACCGCCAGAGCGTTGGGGAGCGTTGGACGGGTGGGCGCAAATACGACTGCGAAGCAAACCGCTTTTAATTATTTGGAGTTAATTTGCATAGGCTTCTGGAAATTTGCATAGGCTAAGGTAAAGCTTGCATATATTACGAAAATATTTGCATAGGCTAAGATGATGTTTGCATATATCAAGGTAAAGCTTGCATAGGACAAGGTGGCATTTACATATATTAAGATAAAGTTTGCATAGGCTAAGATAAAGCTTGCATAGGACAAGGTGGCATTTACATATATCAAGATAAAGTTTGCATAGGTTATAAGTGAGTTTGCATATATCAAGATAAAATATACATAATGATTTTAAGAACGTATTAAAATAAAAAAACCTTGAAGAATCAAGGTTTTGGAGTGTTTTCTGTAGCTGCTGCTTTTCTTTGTGCACTTAAAGTTTTATTGATTTTTGAAAAACTAAAAAGATCCTTTTTAACTGGTTCTTCTTTGTAAAAATTACTGGCAATTTTAGCAACGCTTATTATTTCGTCATAAATTTCATTGAAAGCTTTTAAAGCATTTTCTGTAATTTCTTTACGAGTTCCTTTGAAAGTTTCTTGTGTAACATCGGCATTTTTTAAAGTATCTGCATAAGATGCTGTTTGTGTTAAAATACTTTCGGCAGTTCCTTTGCTTACTATTTCGTTTTTTAAATCATTGGTTAAGTTTGTTTTGAACTTATAAAGTAACTGTACTAAGGCTTCTTGGTCGCCTTTTTGAGCTTCTTTTAAATAGGTTGTAAATCCTAATTGAATAAGTATTTCATTTTGTTTTACAGGTTCTTTTTTAAAATCTTCAGCTATTTGTATTTTTACTTCAGCTAAATCTTTTAAGGCTTGTTTTTGGATAGATAACAGGGTTTGTGTAGCTCCTCTAAGGTTTTTTGCTGAGTCAATCCCTAAATGTTGCTCTAAGGCGTTATTAATGTTGTTTTGTAGATTAGTGAAAAAAATCATCTGTCCAGTTACTTCTTTTAGATTGTAAAAAAGTTTTGTTTGCGATTGCATTTTCAATGATGGTTGAACAAGCCACCAACATATCAACATCTTTACCTCTGTACTTTCGTGTTTGTGTAGTCATTTTATTATATGTTTATTATCATTAAACACAAAAGTATATTTTATATTGTTAAGGAAAGTTTAAAAAAGAGTGTTTATATAACACCCAAAAACAACCAACTAAAATAATTAGCCAGTTGTTTAAGTGTTTTTAAGAGGTTTGTTGTTGCAATATTTCTCTTTCTACATTTTCCCAGGTGTTTTGGATTCTTTCTACACCCTTAGTTATCAGCTGGATGTTTTCTAAGATAATTGCTAATTGATGGCTTTGTGTGAGGATTTGTGCCATTAATAGGGCGTTTTTTTCCTGTTCCCACGTTCTGGGAGTTTCATTTTTGTTTGTCATAGTAAATAAATTAAAATTGTTAATTAAGGCTTCAGGTTTGTTTTTCCTAAAGTTTATTGTAGTGGATGCAAAAGGTTGATTTTTGCTTTTAGTTCTTCGAACTGCGTTGTTTTATATTGTTGTGTGGTACTGCTTATTTTGTGCCCTGCAAAGACTTGTACTACTCTTACATCGTGATGTCCTAATAAATTTTTAATGACGCTTTGCCTTATTATTAGTGGTGTAATTTGTTTTTCTTTAGGTCGGTTTTTATTGATGAGCTGGCTAATATCATTTTCTCTATAGGCTTTATTGGTTCGGGTGGTAAATAAATAATCTTCTTGCTTTTTTTCTTTGATGTATTCTATATAATTGATGTATTCTGTACAAAGATATATTTGATAGGCTTTTAGGGGTAGGGTTCTGTTTTTTATGGTGATTTCTGCTTTTTCTTGATTGATGTCTTTTACTTTGATGGCAATAAGTTCGCTAGTGGTCAGGGCTTGTTCTATGAGTAAACTAACCATTAGTTTTTTATGTTTAGGAGTTTGATTGTAATACTCTTCTAATTGTTTTGTGGAATATAGATTTTGGGTTTTTATGGTTTTGTCTATTTTATCTATTAAAATGAGTTTTTTGATAGGATGATCTTTTCTAATACCAATACATTGTAAATATCTATAATATACTTTGATGCTATGTAGATGATTAGCTATTGTTCTTTGTTTTTTGTTGCTTTCTCTAAGTATTTTTAAGTAACGTAATATGTCATTTAGTGTGGCTTTTTCGTGATTAATGGTATGCTCTTGGTACTTATTGATACAACAGTATAAACTTTTATGACTGGATGGGCTAAAGTGGTTTTGAATGTATTCTTTTAAAGTCATCATAATTATAATTTTTTGAGTTGATAGTTACTTATTCTAGTATATATTTCTGTGGTTTCCATTTGTGAGTGTCCTAAAAACGCTTGTACTTGTGGGAGTTGTACTCCGTTTTCTAGTAGATGAGTTGCGATGGAATGACGCAGACCGTGCAGGGTTATTTTTGCTTTTATATTGGCTTTTATAGCTAGTTTTTTTAGTATCATTAAAGCGGTATATCTTTTTAATGGGGTGCCTGCTTTGTTGTATAAAATGTTTTGATGTTTCATTGTGTTGTGTTTTATGGTTTCTAAATAATTGATTAGGTCCTGGTTTATTTTTTCACTTAATGGAATGACTCTGTATTTATTGTTTTTACCTTTTTGAACGGTTACTGTTTTTTGAACTGTATCAATGTCTTTTAAGGTGATTTGTTCCATTTCGAAGGCTCGAAGCCCACAGCCATAACACAGATTTAAAATGATGGTTTCTTGTAAGTTGGCTTTTGTATAGAGTTGTTTTATTTCCTGTTGTGTGAGTATTTCTCTTTGTGTTTTTTTTACTTTAGGGAGTTGTAGCTCATAATAATTAAATGGATTTTTTTTAATGAGTTGTTCTCTTTCTAAATAACTAAAATAGTGTTCTAAACTTCTATAATATCCTTGTATGGTGTGGCTAATTAATCCTTTGTTTTGATAATGTTTAACGTATTTTTCTATATCTGAAGGATTGACTTGGCAGATTTCTTTTTGGGTGATTCTTCTAAAATGGTTTATGTTTCTTATTCGTTGTTCGACTGATAATTTATGGTATCCTAGTATGAGTAATTCTTCTTTATACGATGCTTTATTTATCATTGTCCTACACTGTTTTTGATTATTTCCGACCGCTAGACTTTTTGTTTTGATTTACAGTGTTTTAATCTTTTCTAGCGACCGCTTTTGGAACTATTCCCGAACTATATCCGAACACTTTTACACTTACTTTAATTTATCTAACATCTTTTGTAATTGTTCTTCGCTTAATGTTTTGAAGTTGTCCCAATGTGCTATTTTATAACTATATCCTTTGTTTGAATGTCCTATTTTTAGTAAATATTCTGCTGATGATAATTGTTGTAAATAAGCGTTTATCTGTGTTTTACTCAGTAAAAAACAATCTTTTATATCAAACCTTGTAAATTTGATTTCTTCCCTTTTTTTATCGGCTTTCTTGGCTTTATCCTCGACAAACTTTTTAAGAGCTTCATAAAACAATCTAATTTTCCCCTCCAGTTCGTCCATTTTTAAAATAATACTGTCTTTCATTAATAATAAACCGTTTATAACATCCTCTTTCTCTGCGATTAATTGCCCTTGTGGGGTTTTGTTTCGTTGATACTGATTAAGCAGTACAATTTGATTGATTACGCCCATTACTATATCGTGCATCCGTGTGGGTTTGTGTACATTATCGGGCAACTCTACCAAGTTTGCATAAGGGTTTATGACTTCATAGACTTGTAATAATTTTATGCATTCTCTTAAAAACAACCGGGTTTGTTCCTGTTCTTGTTTGTTAATTTCGCCCTGATAGACTTTGTTTTTATACTCAATGATTCTTTTTGTTTGCTCCTTTGATTCATCGACCGATAACACTATAATTCTACTCATATTATCCTCGTAAAGTTCGCCTTTTGTGGTGGCTGATAAACTGGCAAAAGAAACTTCTACTTCTTTAATTTTACCATCAGCATTGCCTTTTTTGTCTTTTATAGAAGTCGAAGAAGATAATTTTTTATTAGAGATCATTTCACGCACTGCCATTAATGCTTCTTCTTTTAATCCGTCCATATCCTCAAAAACGACCAACTTATACATAAACTCTCCATTTTTATAATTGTACAAACTGCTTTCTGTTACTCTAGTTAAATAAATCACATCTTCGGGCGGTATGAGCAGAGATATTTGTTTGATGGTGTGGGTTTTGCCACTTCCAGAGCTTCCTTGATATAATACGTGTAAATTATAATTCATTTTGTAGGTGGTGGCTGTTACATATTGTAATAACCTGTTGTTTTCTTCTCCTACTATTCCAATTTTTCCAAGTAATTCATTGATGTTGTGGAGTAGGTTTGCTCCTTTTAAAAAGTCGAGGGGTTTTATTGTTAGATGATGGATGCTAGATGATGGGTGTTTTTTTGTGATGTTTTTTTCTCTTATGGGGTCTTGTTCTTTTGTTGTGGTGGCGATGTCTTCTATATTTTGGGATTTTTCAAGTAAATTTTCTTCAGATGAAAGTAAAACAGTCTTTCTTTTTTCTAATAATTCAATGAATATTTCTTTTTCGTAAGCTATTAAAAGGCTGTTGATGTCTTCGCCTTCAGGGGTTTCAACTTGGGTTAGTTTCAGGTTTAAAGTTTCAAGTTCTTGAGCGTATTTCGCTGTTGCTGTGCGACCTGCTTTGTCTCCATCAAAGAAAAATATAATTTCCTCCAGTTCTTTTAGGTTCTTGATTGCATTTAGGTGTTCGGGGGTTAAGCCATTTGTACCATAACACGCTAAAGCCCCCAGCCCCCAAAGGGGGAGTTAGGGTCGTTGAGTACCGTTAATAAACTGGCGCAATCAATAATGGCTTCAGTTAAGATTAGTTTTTTAGTTTCAGGTTTTGGGTAATGTGGGAATAATCCTTTTGATTCTTTTAAATAAAAATGTTTGTAGTTTTTTGTGTCGTCTGCTATACGATAATATAAGCCTGTGATTTGATTTTCTTGGTTTCTAAGGGCAAAGACAATAGATTTTAAACCAAATACATTATACGCCTTTTCGCCTGTTTTAGAGATTATATTTGATTCTGATAACAAACCAAATTCTAAACCCTGGGCGATTACTTCTTTACGTGCTTCTGCTGGATTAGATTCATTTTCAAACCTCCCTGCGTGGTGGAACTGCCCCGAGTTAAAACCGACTAATCCTCTTTTTTCTAATAATGCGGTTAAGTTTCTGCTATGTAAATACTCCTTTGCTGGCGGACTCATATACACCGCTTTTGTAAATGTATCGAAGATTTTTTCTAAAAATTCAATTCGTTTGTTCTCGTCCATTGGTTTTGTTATTACTGGTTTGATTTTATTTTCGGGTTGATTGTTTGCAAGAGCTGCACATTTTAAAAGAGCTTCGTGTTTGGTTATCCCGACGCTTCGGGATTCATAATCCTGCACAAACTGGATTTGGTCGCCTTTTGCTCCGCAGGCGTGGCATTTGTAAAAGTTCTTTTGTAAATTGACTTGTAAACTCGCTGTTTTGTCATCGTGGAATGGACAACATAGCATTTTGTTTTTGTTGGGCTGTAGGTTGTAATGTTGTAGTACCTGGCTTAAACTTAAATTTTGTTTGATGTCGTTGATTTGCATTTTTTAGATTGTTGAAAAAAGTTTTATATACCTTATTGAGTACAAAGATATATTATAAAATATATTCAACAAATTTTATAAGATTTTTATTTACCTAATAAAGTATTTATATTTGTATAATCCTTGAATAGTAAGAGTTTTTATACCTAAAAAGATATACAATGAGTAGTTTCGGTAAAAGATTAAGAGAATGTAGAGAAGTAAAAAATCTATCTCAAAAAGAGTTAGCTAATATTTTAAATACTTCTTATTCTGTGATTGGAAAATATGAAAGAGATGAAATGAATCCTTCTATTGATGTGGCTAAAAAACTAGCTACTATTTTAGATACTACTGTAGGGTATTTATTAGGAGAAAACCAACAAAGCGATTTATTTAAAGATCCTTTAATGCTCAAAAGATTTCAAGATATAGCAACGCTTCCAGATAAAGAAAGAGAATGTTTGCTTACTACCGTTGACCACTTTATCAAATCGGCTAAAATTAGCTTGATGTAGAAATTTAAAAACAAACAAACTAAATTCATTGACTATGATAAATTTTATAGCTTTAATATCGAGAAGTAGTGTTATTCCACCACGTCCTGAGTTAGATAAATCTTTTTTTACCTCTATAAGTATTTTATTGATTATAACAATCATTGGTTGTTATTATGAGTATAAGAAAAATAAAAAAGAGGAAGAAGATTTTGTAAAATACAAAGAAGATTTTTTTAAAAAATTTCTAGAAAATAAATAACTCGTATAAAAAGATTCTTGCAGTAATAGGACGCAAAGTACTTTGTTAAATTTAACATTTATGTCTAGTGAAAATCACCAAAAAATATACGAAAAAATTTCAGAATTATTTAATATAAAGTTCAAAGTTCAACTTAAAGGAACAGAAATATATTTTACTCATTTGTACAGGGCAAAAGATTTGATAAATACTGATATTGAATTTTATTCTGTTACACTTTCTAATGGAAAAAAAATAACCTTTTTTGAAAAAGAAGATTTTTTAAAAGGTTTAATAATAAATGTAAAAGATGAAATAGATTTATTAAATAATGAGTACAGAAAGTTGGAGCAATTAGAAAAAAGTAGTGCTTTTATAGATGATTATGATTTATATATGCGTCACGAACATATAGGATATTGTGGAGATAAATTATTAAAACTCTTAAAAAAACTTAGAAACCTACAGAACAATACAAATTAAAAACAGAATTGATTTATATTCAGGTAGAAATAAAAGCTGGAGAAAACAAAACAAAAAAAGCTGTCGAAAATGACAGCTTTTTTTGTTTACATTAAGATTAATGAACCTCAGGAGCTAAATCTGAAAAGTTTTTTGACTTACCGTTTGTGGGTTGGCTTTCATCAATACATTTTTTTAAATGTATTTTTTCAACATTTAAACGGCGTAATTCATTATTAGCGAACCATTCACAACGTACAAAGGAATGAACATTATCAACTCCTAAAACCATCATTTTAACACTTCCTGTTTTAAATTCTACAATGTCTCCAATTTTAAAATCTTCTTCCATACTATTTATTTATTTGTTTATTTGTTTATTTATGCTAAACCACACGAAAGGATTCGTGCGGTAGCGGTGTAAAATTATTTTACTTGATTTTTCCAGTTTTCGACTCTAGAAATAAGTAAATCACGCCATTCTGAACTATTGCATTTTGAAATTAATTTTTCATACTCATCTAAATCAATTTGATTAAAAAGAGATTCGATTAAATGTAATAAAGTCCATTCTAAACCAAAACAACTTTCTCTAGGAAAAAGAGTAATTAATATTTCGGCTTCTTTTAGATTTAGGTTTTTTCCTAAAAAACCTAATTTGTTTTCAAAATCTTCTATTACTGAATCATCAACATCATCATCGTGATTAGGCATTACACCTATGTTTTTTAATTCTAAAACTTCTTTACGTATTTCCATATAATTTTATTTACAATCACTTAGTTTTAATTCTCCTTTTTTCAACATACCATTATTTTCATAAAACTCTATTAATTCTTCTAAAGATTTAGTGTATTTATTAGGAGCTATTTTTTGTACATCTATTATATCGTCTTTTAAAACATCTTTAAAGGGTCTTCCTAAATCTGCTTGTTTTGTCGCTCTACCTTTGGCACCATAAGTTCTTGTTTGTACGTGTTCGTCGTGAGGCATAACAATACAACCTCCTTCAGCTCTTGGCATATGTCCTAATGCATCTTGTGGCATATGATGGGGGGTTAGACCGTCTCCAGGTAATCCTGCTAAATCTTTATAAGGACCAACATCACCAACGTTTACAGGTGATGGCATAAGTCCAAAAATATCAACTTTTGCATTACTATCCTTCACATACCCATAAAACGTCGGGTTATTTCCTGCTAGTCCAATGGGGTCTTGTCTTAAATACAGTCCCGTACTCGCATCATAATACCTAAACCTATTATAGTAAAGCCCGTCTAATTCTGGATCTTCATATTGCCCGAGTTGTCTAAAAGGAATGAACGTTTTTTCTCCTTGTAAATTACGAAGTTTTCCATAAATATCATAATCAGTTTGCCAAACTAATCTACCTTGCTGGTCATATGATTGTACGGGTCTTCCTAAGTAGTCAGAAATGATACTAAATTGTTCTTCTCCCTGTATTTTGGCAGAGGGAACAAAGGTTCTTTCTTGATAGATCCAAGTAACTAAATCATCGACAGCTTCTTTTTGGCTGAGATAAACTTCTCCTAAATCATTCACAGAGGTTTGAGCTTCTTGCCCTTTTTTATACTCCCACTGATGTAAAAGAACGTTTCCATCCCAAAGATAACGATTTGTTTTTTCATTATAAATCTTTTTTGTTCTTCTTCCTAAAGCGTCATATTCCATGGTTATAATTGTACCGTCTGGTTTTTTTACGCTTTTTAGCATACCATTGGCATACCAAGTATATTCCCAATCGCCTCGTTGCCATTGTTGGTTTGAAATTTCTTGTACTTCTTGTTGTTCTTTTAGTTTTGTATAGTTTTCTTTGTCTTCTTTAGTGTACTTTATATCAGTACGTAAGTAATAATCGAGTGTTTTGGGGTTGTTTTTTTCTTCATTTATTTCTTCTACAAAGAAGGAGAATTTTTTGGGTTTTTCTTTTTCTTGTTCTCGTTTTTGTAATTGTATTTGTGCTATGTTACGTTTGCTTTTTAAACGTAGGTTGCCTTCACTATCATATAGGTAGTGCCAGTTTTGGTCTTTTATGAGTTTACCTCCTTTGGCGTATATGCGGTCTTTTTTATCTTTAGTGTTGTAAAGATTACCTACTTCATCAGGTAGTTTGTAATCATAACTGCCGTCTTCGTATTGTGCTGAGGCTAGATTGCCAAAACTGTCATAAGCATAGTGTATATGTCCTCCTGTAATAGCATTAATTGTTTGTAGTAATCTATTGTTAGCATTCCAAGTGTAATTACGGTGATAAGTGTCTTTTTGTCCGCGTTGTACTTTTTGAGAGAGGGGTCTTCCAGCGGAGTCATACTGCATATTTATAATGAGTCCTCCTGTTATACTTCGTTCTATTTCTTGTCCTAGTGCATTGTGTTTTAATTGGGCTTCCCAAGCTTGTTTTTGTGCTTCTTTTAGAGCTTGTGTTTGTGCTGTAATTGTTTTTAGAAGGCCTTTTTTATCATAAGTGTTTTGTACTTCTGCTCCTAATGAGGAAGTCATTTTAATACGGTTTCCATTTCGGTCGTATTCAGATGTTATAACAAAGCCTTGGTCTTTTTTTAAAACCGCTGGTTTGAGTTTCTTTTGTAACTCGTCCCATTTTGTCACGTTCTAAAAGAATCGTAATGTCTTGGTTTTTAGCTTCTAGTAGTTGTCCTAGTTTGTTATAGGCAAAGGTTTCCCAAGTGCCATCATGATGTTGGGCTCTGATAATTCGTCCTAGAGCATCGTATTGATATTCAGTCCATTTGTTTTCGGGTTTTAGTGTTCGTACGACCCAACCGTTATTATTCCGTTCGTATCTTCGAGTAAGGGTGTCAAATCCTTCTTCTTGGGTAATATGTCCAGCTTTGTTTCTTGTAAAACGGTATTTTTCGTTGTGTTCATTGGTTATACTGACCAACTGTTCCATTTTGTCATAGTCAAAAAATACTTTGGTTTTATTTTGTTCTCGCATGCGGAGGCTTCCTAGTGGAGTGTACTCAAATTTTATGCTATGGTGTTGATCATTAGCTTCTATAACTTCGTCATAAGCATTGTAGGTTAGGGTTGTAAGGTTGTTGTCTGCTCCTTTAATAGTGGTTACTCTTCCTAAAATATCGTATGCAAATGTTTGTTGATTATTACCAGGGCTTTGTGTACTAATGACTTCTCCTTTGTAATTATAATTCCAAGTGGTAGCATTTCCTTGATTATCGGTAAAGGAGATGAGGTTGTGTTGTTGATCATACTGGAGTTTTGAACGGTTTCCTTCTTTGAAAATTTCAGAAAGAAGTCCTTTTTCATTGTAATCTAATTGGGTAATGCCGTTATCAGGTTCTATAATACTGTTGAGTAAATATTTTTTGTCTTTTTGTATGTATAAGTGGTTTGGTTGCCTTCAGGGTCTACAATAATAGATAGGCGTTGTTCTTTATCATACAAGTATAGGGTGGTGCTAGTATCTGGATATACAACACTCGTTTTGTTTCCAAAATCATCATAGGTATATCCCGTCATATAGCCTTCTGGGTCTATCTCACGATAGATTTCCATATATTCAGTATATTCAGTAAAATGGTTGTTGCCAAGAGGATCCGTAATTTGAGTTACCAGTTGATTGGGTTCATAATAATATGTTGTAATGGCTCCATTAGCATCTTTTACAAGGTTGTATCCTTTTTCTGGGAAATATTGTATCCAACCTTCTTGCCAGCCATCATCTCCCCATGTATGAACGCATTTAGCTCCTGTTTTTTTTCCGTCGTATTCCCAATAAAAAGATTGACCATTTCGATCTGTTTTTTCTACCATTAGGTGTCCTTCGTATTTTATATGAGTGCTTTTTTGTAAAGCATCAGTAATACGAATCATGTTTTGATCTTGATCATAGGAATAGGATACAAGAATGTCTTCGGTATTATCTTGTATAAGAGTTAGTTTAATAATGAGTCCTTGGTCATTATTGTAAACTTTTATTTTTCTTCCTGCACAGTCTTCTATCATGATAAGCTGATCGCTGCTTAGGTAGAGTTTTGTAGTAAAACCAGCTTTGTCTATAATTTGGGTAAGACGGTATTGGTCATAACCGTTATAACTATCAAAAATATAGGTAGTAAAGGTGGTATAGTCAAAGGCTTGATAATGGTTTTTAAAACGGGTTAGTTTTATTTTTTCTTGTCTTAAGTAAAAATCTTCTCCTTGATCAAGAAAAGGGAAAGTTACGATTCTACCGTCTTCCATTCTTAAGCCTATTATTTCAAGATCATAGTCTATTTCTATACATCTATCGTAATTACAGTGTACTCCATATCCGAGCCAACCATTGTACTCTGAATCAGAGTACCATTGTCTTTCCCATTTTATGGGTTGTGGAGAAGGGATTTCAAAATCAGTCCCTTCATAAATAATAGATCCGTTAACAAGATTAATGGGTTCAAACCCGTATTTACACAAAAAGTTTTTAAGTTTTCCTGGTTTTAAAAATTTGTTGTTAAGCTTGGAAATTCCCTTTTGTACTATTTTTCCTCCGTATTTTAATAAGTAACCAAATCCCATACTTGTAGCTAAATTCATAATCATAGCTTTAAAATCTGGAACATAGGGAGGGCCTACATTAACAGGTGCTCCAAAGGAAATAGGCAAGGATCCAGCTAGAGGCATAAATAAAGAAGGAACTAATGATTTCCAAGATTTACCAGGGGCTAATGATAAAGGCACTCCTATATCATTACAAGTCATTACAAAGAAGCCTTTAGGAGTAAATCTAGCACCTTCTGTATAGACGTTTTGTGAGCCAAAAAAATTCATAGACTCTCCCATTCTAATAGGTGCAGGAGGAACGGCTTTTACAAATAAACCTCCAAAAAGAGCAAAATGAAATAGCGGAATAATGACTCCTTGTGTAGTAGAGTTTGCTCTTTTAATTTTATTAACATGTACTGTGCTTCCTATATGGGGAATATAATCAAAAGGGTCAATAACAATACCAATATAGGGATGAAAGGGATTTCCCATTATAGTAAAATGTATATCGACTCCTAACACGAGTGTAAGATGATTACTAGCTAATAACATTTTTATTGTTTTTTATTGTTAAACGAGTTTGATTGATTGTTTTTTGCCATTCTTCTCCATATATTCTGAGCATTTGTTCTTCTGTTTCTTTGTAAAGTATATGATCTTTTATTGCCCATTGCTCTAAATAAATATCTGCAATAAATCCAAAATTTAAAGATTTTAGCATTTCATGATCTAATTTTATCCCACATTCGTATGCGTTTTTAACATGTAATTTATAGTTAGGCATATTAGAAGGTGTAGCAATCAGAAATAAATACAGGTAACCTTGAATTTGAGCAAAGTGCATATTTTTTTCTTTTGCTAAGTTTATTTGTTTTATAAAAGAATCTATCGCTTTTTCAGTTTCATTTTGAATGTTATATGTTGTTGCTTTCATAGTATAGAACTGTAGTAAAAGCATGGTGTTTTCTTCTTTTTCTTCACTTGAAAGAATTTGTATACCTTTATTAAGGAGCTTATCTATACTATTGTATTCAGAAAAATTGAGTAAAAAACCGGCATAGACTATATGCGCAGAAGCCCAAAGTGTTCTATTACCTGTAGATTGTGTAACGCTAAGTGTTTTTTTCCCCAATGACGTAGGTTTTCTATGTTTTTTTCTCCCGTTGCTTTTCCCATTTCCATTATACATTTTCTATATTCAACTTGTGGATCACTGGGGTTTCCTTGTGTCATTAGTTCGTTATATGCACTTGTCATATTTAAGGAAGGAATAATTATGTTTTTGCCCTTTTCCTTCGCTATTTTTAAGAATGATTCATAATCCTTTTTTTCATGTACATCAACTGTAAGTATTGTTACATCTTTTGGAAGTAATGGTAAAAAATATTCAAACCATTTTTCAAGTTCATTTTTATTAGAAATGTCTATGGGTTTTATTCCTAAATAAAAAGGAATATCAGGAACAAAACATTGTTTATAATCTTCAATCATTTTTGCTAGAAGAGTATGGCAATGATTACTTTTTTTTATCTAAAAGAGAAAATTCATTTTTAATATGTTCAAGATTTTTCCAGTCTAAAGAGGTATGAATTTGTTTTTCTTTTTCAAATTCTTCTATCCAATGCTGAATTAAGTGGTATGAAAAAGAATGTATATCATGAAAAGAAGTGAGCATAATATGAAAAACAGCTTGTAGAGTTCCATATTGAGAAGCTTCTAATTTTAAAAATCCTTCAATGATAGACATATCATCATTAGATGTAAGTATATTAATGTATTTGAAGTGATAGGGAATAACCTCTTCTTTCCATATTTTTTGAATTTTCCCAATTCTAATGGCAATTGGATTATGTTCGTTAGTTTGCATAGGATATTAATTAAGGTTTACAGTTCCTCCTTTTACGTTAGTTGTAGCAGAACCGTTTACATTAACGATTGTGGATTCTATAGCAACTTCTGTTTCTCCATTAATGCCTATTTTAGGTGCTTTTTCTTCAATAATTGAATCACTGTTTGTTTTGACGGATGTTGAACCTATTATTTCAGCTTCTTTTGTATCTATTTTTACTTTTACATCACCACTAATTACAATGGTGCCATCATGGGTCATTTTAATTTCAGCTCCACCACAGGTAAAGGTTATGCTAGTATTTGTGGTAAGTGTTGCGTTACCAGCACCGTCAAAGGTTAAATCAGCCCCTCCTTTATCTGTTAGGTTAACGCTTCCATCTTTGTCGTTCATGTGTAATTTGTTGCCGCTTGCTGTTTGTAGCCCTTTTATATGATTTCCTGCCCCTCCTTTTCCTGCGCTTGCCTTTCCGTTAAACATAGCTCCAAAAACAAAAGGTCTTTCAGCATTGCCGTTTTCAAATCCTACGACTACTTCTTCTCCTATTTCAGGTATAATGTGCATTCCTTTGCCT
The DNA here is from genome assembly GCF_019565455.1 of Flavobacterium oreochromis. Taxonomy (NCBI): domain Bacteria; kingdom Pseudomonadati; phylum Bacteroidota; class Flavobacteriia; order Flavobacteriales; family Flavobacteriaceae; genus Flavobacterium; species Flavobacterium oreochromis. The sequence continues at coordinate 885,856 of NZ_CP067377.1, read as the reverse complement.
TTACCAGCATAGGGTGTTACAACTCTTAACCATGGAGTAGTTAATCCTTTTTTCTTTTGCCAAGGAAATTGTACTTTAATCATTCCTTGTGGGTTGTCATTTTGAACAACAATTGCCGCTTGTTCTTCGCAAGTAGGGAAGGAGTCTTCGTCAAAATAAGGAGAAATAAAAATATCGGGTATGCCTACAAAATCATTATAATATTCATTACCGTCATGATAATGAATGATTTCTGTAATACGGTAGGTTTCCATAGCTTTAGCGTTGATGTCTGATATTTTTGCTTTTCCACCAATTCTTAATTTTGGGTCACGGCTTCTACCTCTTATTAGCATTGTATGTTCTCTACTTTCTTTTTGACGGCGTGCCATTTCGTTTAAGTCCTTTTCTACTGTTTGTTGCGAAGTGGCATTAAATAGCATTTCGGCTTTTTTCTTAAATACTTTTTCTGATGCTTCTACTGCTACTTGTTGAAAGGGGTTGGTCTTTTTTTGAGTGCTATTTTTTAAAGAATCAGAATCTTTTTCCTTTATTTCAGCTGAAATACTATCATACGATAGGTATTTGAAATGTTGAGGTTTAATCATCATTTCAAATTCTATATCTATTAAATCGATGTTTTCTCCAAGTTCTATGGTTTCTTTAATTTCATTTCCGAAAATTAGACTTTCGCCATCGTAATAAAAATATTCACCATATCTGTGTGCGAGCCTTCTTATAAATTGGTAATCAGATTCTTTATACTGTACGCAATATGGTATAGGATAATCAGTGTTAATGTTTTTAGTTGATATAGATAATTCTCCGTTGTATTCGCTAAGAGCTTGTTTTATGATTTCGTCTAGCTTTTTATTCTCATAGCTTTGACAATCTTTGCCGTTTTCAAGAAGTATACTGGGTGAATATCCTGTAATATATAGTTTTCCGTATCCTCCTCCTTCGTCTTTTTTATTACGAATATTAGCAATTATTCCTGTAAATGTTTGAGTTATACTTCCAAAACGGTGAAAGTTAACACTGACTTTTTTGCCTAATATATTTTTTGAATTTTCCATTACATAACCTTCAAAACTATCTAAGGAGTCATCAGGTGTGGTAATAACAAAGCTATCGTGGTCGTTAGTAAATTGTTTTAACTCAACTTTGTAGGTGTTTTTTGCAAGAAAATCTTTTCCGTCTATGCTTAGTGTGCAATAAACTAAAGGACTGTCTTTGTCATTTAAAAAATCTTTAAATGTTTTTTTTGAGAAATATTTTTTTATGTCATCAGGATGATTTAATCGGCCAATAAAGCCGTTATTTGCACTCTGATTTTCAAAATCATTTGTTTTTGGATTGCTTAACTGTTGTCCTATGTTTTTAATTGTGTCTTTGTTTTCTATTATTTTATTAATAGCTGGATTGGATAATTGTTCAGAAGCTTTTTGGGTAACTTCTGATTCTACAGCTTTTGTAGAATGTTCTACAATTTGTGTTTTGATTTGGTCAAATCCATTTTGTGTTGGATTTTTTGGATCAGTATCTTTAAGTGGCATATGCTTAGTTTTTAGGGTTTAATAGATGTCTTTAATTTTAAAAGAAAGGGATTATCTCCAATTTTTATCATGTGATACACCGTTTACATCAAAATTTTTAGCAACGATGCGAATTGATATTTGTAAAGGTTCTTTGCTTTCTGATGTAAAATGTTCTTCAAAGTAAACACAGTAGCCTTTTTCAAACTGTAATTCTTGGAGTTTACTCATAGCATCTCTACGATAAAAAATTATCTTTCCATCTTTGGCTTTGTTATGATCTAGCATCCAGTCTAAGAAATCTGGTTTTCCAGTGCTTTCAATACGAATGGATATTTCACCTCCTTGTGGCATTCCTTGTGGTTTTCCTGTGTTGTCTATTGATTGTGTAAAATTGTACCTGCATTCTAAGATGTTGTACATGTTACCATCTAATTCTAATTTAGCTAAAAATGACATATGTTAATTTTTTAAAATTTTTGTGTTTTTGTTTGAATTAAGCTGTCTGATTTGTATTGATTACATAGTTTTTCTGTTGTTTTTCCTCCGTATTCAATTAAGTATTCGTAATGCCAGCCTTCCTTTTTTTTGTTTTTAAAGAGCCCTTCCCATATAAGAAGATTGTCTTTGTCATAGTATTTAATATAACCTGTTCCTGTTGCACCTAAAAAGGACTGGTAGATTTCTTTTCCATTTTGAGATAGTACTTTGTAATTATTAATAAAGCGTCCGTTTTTATCTGTTTCAAATTGTATATGTAATTTTCCTGTTGGATAAAAATCTTGTTGAATTCCCACTAAATTATCATTAGAGTAATTTCTATTCTCTATGATTTTTTGTGTTTTTAAATCGTAAATTTTGTAATTAATCAGATCTCCTTTTTCTGAATAAGTGCATTCTTCACTTATCTTATTTTGGTCTAATGGGTTGAAGTATTTTTTCCATTTTCCTACTTTTTTTCCATTAATTATTCTACCTTTTTCGGATGATTTGTTATCGTATTGAGAGATTTTAACAAAACCATTTTGTTTGATTTGTTCTAAGCTATCAATAGATAAGGATTCTTTTTTTTGTGTAAAAAGAGAATCTGTATATAGTTCTACTAGATATTTACTTTTGTCTTTTTTACAAGTTGTTATTAGTAAAATAACTAGAAAGAATATTATTTTATGTGTTTTCAAGGTCTAAAAAATTTGATGTTATCATTGTCTATTTCTCGACTTCCCCACCAAGTATCAGCGTCGCATTTTTCAGTTCCATTACCAGTAGCACCTCTTCCTGCTCCTCTTGAGCAAAACTCATCGTCTTCAAATAATTGTCCTCTGCGAACTTGTGTTACAATTTCTACATGGGTTCCTCCAAATGCTACGATATCTCCTCTTTGTACGTTTTCTTTTTTTACAGATTTAAGTTTTTCGCCATTCCATATTTGTCTAGCAGATAGATATTTTCCGTTTGATAGAATGTCGTAACCGGCCATAAATAAAGATTCTCCTACAAAAAGATTACAAGACCATTTAGCATCTTCTCCATAAAATACTACATAGTAGCCTGATTCCCATTTGTCATAGGCTTTTTTTAATGCGGAATAATCAGAATCTGTTACCTTTTTATCTTTATCAAATTTTGCTAATAGGAGTAAATACTTTCTTTGTGTTAGAACAAACCAAGAACTATCCATCCATTTTTTGCTAAAGCCATTAGCAGTTGAGGGAAAATGAAGGGGCTTTCTTTTGGCATTTGCTAATCCTCCATTTTTTGTTAAGAAATATCCTTTATTTTCATAAAAGTCTTTATAACTGTTCATTATAACTACATCATTAGCTATTTTTTCTGCTTCTTTAGCTATTTTTTCACTCATATCGTATAGGTATTTAAATTGTCTTGAGTGTAACTTTTGTTGTGAAATACTGTATTTTAAATGATGTTTTAAAAAAGAATGGTCTTAAAAGTTTACAATCTTGTCATTTGCCTTAGTTCAGCTACTTTGTTTTTAGTAGATTGAATGAAAGATACAAGGGCTTCGCCTATACAGGCGAAGCAAACTATGTCACATTGTAATTTATGTGAGTATTCCTTGTGTCTGAATGACAGATGGTGTGTTAGTTTGTGACTTTTGGGACACCTTCTTTTTTGTTGATTATACCCATTCGTTTTCGTAAGCACCAGTTCCTAGTTCAATTTTTTTAGCTGAAATAGTGAAGGTTTCAGTTAGAGGGTTTACGCCTGTAGAATCAAAGTTTTCTCTGAATTTTACTACATATGCTTCTGAAAATTTTAATTCTTTTAAAACAGCATCGCTATCTCTTTTGAAGAATTTTACGCTACCGTCTTTTCTTTCAAAAGAATTGGTCATCCACTCAAAGAAAGAAGTGTCTGCTGTTCCTTCAATAGTTAATTCAATTTTACCACCTCTAGTAACGGTAGAAGGTCTGCCTGTTGCATCAGTTTCTTGAAATAAAGCATAATTTACGTTTAGTACTGTGTACTCTTTTCCAGCTACTGATAGTTTAGTTTTAAATGCCATATGATAAAAAAATTAAAAAATTACAAAGGGATTGCATGCCCAAAAGGGACGCAAGAGAAATGGGTGAAAAATGACTCTGAATGTCAGCCTTGGTTTGAACCAACCAATTGTATAAAGACTATTTTTTACTTGAAGTATCATGTATATATATATTTATTTTTTTATTAATAATAACCACTTATGGAAACATATACGGATTAAATTTAACAAATAATTTTAAAACAAACAAATAATCTTTTAATTAAATTTAATATAGGCTTTTTTTAAAGAATATAAAAAGGTTGTTCGTTAAGTGAAATTACAGGGTTTTTATGTTAAAAAATGAATTAAAAAATATTTTTTAAGATTTTTTGGGTGATTATTGTTTTGAGTGTTTCAAACTGTGTATTAAGAAATTATTTTATGATATGATGTTAAGGGGTTTTGATGAATCTAAGTGCTGTTTTAAAGCTATTTTTTTAAATACGATGAATCAAGGAGGGAATTATTGTGTTTTGTAAAACCTTTTTGGTTAAAGTTTGTCTTGATTATTTGAGAAATAAAAAGGATTGGTGTTAAATAAAATATTGAATGGTCTATTTAGTTGATAATAGACTTATTCTGGTACAAAATAAAGGATGGATCTAGTGTTTGTATATTTTAATTTTTCTATAACTTTTATTTGGATTTGAAATGTAGATCAGTCTTTTGATTGGCTGTGTAAAAGGAATAAAAAAGCCCAAACTTTCGTTTGAGCTTTGTGCGGGTGATAGGAGTATAACCCTTAAATTTGCTTAAAATCAGATTATTCAAATTAACTCACAAAAACCCTTAAAACAAAAGACTTACAACAAATTAAATTTAATTAAACTAAAATACATTTAATCAAATTTCAAAAATTTAGGGGTAAAATTAGGGGTAAACATAAAAGAGATTTTACTATATTTGTTCAAACTCTCAGTTTATGGCATCAATCTTATTCAGACTAAAAAAATCAAATTCCGATTTCTCTTCTATCTATGTTAGATTCAAACAAGGTAAAGTTTTCGACACCGAAGCTAGTACTGGCTTAGAAACTCCTACCGACCGCTGGAGTAATTCAAAACAAGAAATTTTAAGTACTGTTTTAGTAAATTACAAAGACACAAACAAAAAATTAAGTGAGTTTAAAATCTATCTCAAAAACGAATACGAGAACACAAAAGTTAGCGATGAATCAATTATTATAAACAACAACTGGTTAAAATCGAAAATCAAATTATTTTTTAACCGTCAAAACTTAGATACCGAGGAAAAGAAAAAAATATTCTTTACCGAGTTTATTGATGATTTTATTATTGAATCAGAAACAAAAAGAAACCGATTAGGTAAGCCAATTGCAAAAAGAACGATACAACACTACAAAACCACTCTAAACAAAATCAATGATTTTCAAACTGAAGTAAACACCAAACTTAAAATTGTAGATATAAATTTAAAATTTCACACAAAGTTTATTGATTATCTTCAACAAAAACAACGTTTGAACAATAACACAATAGGAGGTTATATTGATGATGTAAAATTATTTTGCAACAATGCAGATAGGAAAGAAATTAAGATTTCTCACGAAGTAAAATCTACGGAATTTTATACCCCTACAAACTCCACAGAAGACATATATTTAAAAGAATTAGAAATAAACAACATATACAACTGTGTATTCGAAGCTGATTATTTAGACAATGCAAGAGATTGGTTTATAATTGGGTTAAGAACAGGGTTAAGAGTTTCAGATTTGCTAAATCTCGATAAAAGCGATATTGATGAAGATGATTTTATTAGTCTTACTACTAAAAAAACCGAATTCCCTGTAATTATACCTATTCACAACCAAGTAAAAAATATACTTTCTAAACGCAATGGGGATTTCCCTAGACAGATTAGTGACCAAAAATTTAATAAGTACATAAAAATTGTAGCGGAAAAGGCTGGAATAACTCAAATGGTTGAAGGCGCAAGAATAAACAAAATTGAAATTACCGAAAACAACAAAAAAGTAAAATACACAGAAAAGTAAGAAAGAAATACCCAAAATTTGAACTCATTTCAAGTCATACTTGCCGAAGAACCTTTGCTACCAATCTTTATGGAAAGTTAGACACTTTAACTATAATGAAAATCACAGGACACACCACAGAAAAACAATTCCTAAGCTATATAAAGATAACACCTAAAGAATATGCTAAGAAATTAAAAGCGCATTGGGAAAAAAACAACTATTCATAAGTATATAAGCTGATATTATTTTAATTTTATAAACCTATAGACTTAAATAAATTTACAAAATCATAAATAAAACCGATTTGAAAATCATTTTTTGAGTTACATAAATTTACCCTAAAACAATTTACAATTAAATTATAATGGGAGAAGCGGAAAGAACAGAAAAAATCAAAAGAAAATTGCATAATTATATTATTGGCGGCAATCAAGCAATCGTAAAGTTTGTTGCTGAGATCATTGGTGTTTCAAATTTTAAATATATAAAGTTATTAGAAAAAAAATATCTGAAAACTGACAAAATTGAAATAAAAGATTTGAATTTTTACAATGAAGAAGAAGTTCAAAAAACTGTTAAAGATATAGCCTATAATTATTTCCAGATAGAAAATATTGACAAATATTTCATTTCTAACTCCTTACCTTTTGGTAATGAATTAAGTCCATCTCATTGGGATTCAGACAATAATATTCTTGCTAAAAAAATGATTATGTTTTCAAAACTCGAATCTAATGAAAAAGAAAAATTATTGAAATTAGTTAAAAACTATAAATACGAAGGTAATTTTTCAGAAATAATTTATTATAACTTCAATGATAATGAATACATCAAAACCAATCTATTTTATTTTATTAGTGAAATCAAAAGGCAAGAAATTGACATTGAGTTTAGACTAAAACTTTTGTCTGAAACTATGAAAAAACTAAATCTTTCGATAATTAAAAATAATGAAGTAATTAATTCAAGAGCCTATAACTATAAGAAGAACATATCAAAAACCATAAACAAAACATTATTTTTTATTAAACAAAAAATTGAACTTGAATTGGAATTTTATATAAAAACTATTAATTCATCAAGTTTTTTAGGTTATACTGATGAAGTTGAACCAAGAGAATTTTTAATTGGAAGGCTAGTTGAAAATAAAACTGGAATAGAAAAATTTTTAAAACTTGAAAACAAATTGATTGCTAACAATTACCTATCAAAAGAAAAAAATAGATGGTACGGTAAGGCAAAAGATTTTATAGAATTTTATCAATTATGTGAAAATTCAAATATTTTCAACCCAATTTATAAAAGCAATTCTAAAGGAGTAAAGTATTTAAGAAAGCTATATAGGTTTGATGAAGGTCAAAGCATAGATAAAAAAAGTAAACGAGAAAAATATAATGCTACATCAAAAATTACTTATCATTCTTTTTAAATATACTTTAGTCCTCTTTTAGTCCCAATCTTATTTTTATAATACATTAAATTGACACATAATACATTAATATAAAGCTGTTTAAAGAATTATATGCAGTCCCGATTTTATAATAAAAATTAAAAAATAATAAAATTTGCATAAGAAATTTAAAATCAAATATTTATGCAAGAAAAAAACAATAAATTATTAGTTCAACTATCAGTTGGCGATTTACAACAATTAATTAAAGAAGCGGTAAAAGAAGAACTAAACAAGCTTACTGAAGTAATCAAACTAAAAAACCCTAAAGAATCGGTACAAGATTCAAATCTGCTTACAAAAAAGCAAACCGAAGAACTTCTAAAAGTTTCAGCAACAACTCTCTATTTATGGAATAGGGATAATGTACTCCCAAACAAAAAAATAGGTAATCGTGTTTATTACCTAAAAACAGATGTTTACAACAAACTAAACACTGTCGCATAACTACATTTTAGGCGTTTTCAGCCACTTTTTACAAACATTTTACACCAACCCTTTAGGCGATGTTTTTCATTGCCCAGGATAACTATTTTAAAAAACTAAACAAATGAAAAATTATAACATATTGAAACCAAAAAACTTAAATCTTGAAAATTTAACTAATCGCTTCAAACCAGATTTCAAATTCAATTTTGAAAAAGCATACTTAATCATTCATATAGTGTTACTATTAAGCAACAAGAAAAGCAACAATAAAAAAGTTGAATTACATTCAAAAATGCTTGAAAATCTTTTTGGCAAAGAATACCACAAGTATTTTAAATATTTCACAGAAAATTTTGGCGGTGCTGGCAATGTTTTAAACCGTTTCCCTTATTCAGAGAATCACTGTTTTAGCTATATTCTTCGTGAATATTTTTATCGGGACGGTTTCGAAATTTACACAATAAAAGATTATAGATTAATTAACAAATTCAAAAGTCAATTTCTAAAATTATCAACTAATGAAAACATCAGATTAGAGTATCATTTCTTATTAAAACATTTCAAAAGAAACAAGCTTACCGTCAAAAATCCACAATGCGCCATTGAGGAAAAACCTATTAAAGAACGAGAAAAATATTTAAAAAACGCCTTCGAAATCTTAAAAATAATGAATCAAGAATATACAGTAAAATTAAAAACACAAACCGACGGTAGAGTACATTCAAATATTACAAGGCTTTCAAAAATTTCACGAAAATATTTAATTCACGAAAATGAAAATTTAGTTGAAATTGATGTAAAATCCGCAGTTCCTTTTATTTTGTATCTAGCCTTACAGATGTATCTTAATCAGCATTTAAGCTATCTTAAAAATTTTCAATATAAAGATTCTTCTATCGTTTATATATTCGATGAAATCACGGGAGATATTGATAAAACAGAACTTAACAAGTTTGGCGTTGATGTAATCAGCGGTCAATTGTATCAAAATTTTATGAATCTAATTTTCGAGCCTTCTGTATATGAAAATGAAGGGTGTAATTTTGATAAAGTAATGCATTACTATCAAAAACAATTTCACAAAAAAAATAATCATTATTTTGACGGGGATTTGGTGGAACTAAAAGACTTTGTCAAAAGAAGAATGCTTTCAATGTTTTTTGCACCCAGTCATAAATACAAATTTGAACAAATTGCGTTTAAAAATCTTTATCCAACTATTTTAAAATTCATAAACGAATTTAAGGCGATAACACAACACAGTAAACTAGATGATTTGAAGTGGGAAAAACGAGATGCACACAAAAAGCTTTCGCATTTCTGCTTTCAATTTGAAGCAAAAGTAATGATTGATAATATAGCACGAGAATTTGACCTTAAACACAAAGGCAAAGTGCCTATTTACACATTACACGATTGTTTAATAACCACGCAAAGCAATGCCGAAGAATTACTAAGTTTTATGAAAAATAAGTTTAATCAGCTTTTTGGAGTCGCCCCTGCTTTATCATACGAAGTGCTAACAACAGGAAATACTTTAGGTAAGGCTTGTTAGATAATTAAAAACCCTCTTTACTAAACAAGAGGGTTCTTTTTACTATTTTTTAACATAATAGGCGTGTATCGATCCGCTTGACGAATTGATAAATTCTATTTTTGTTGCTGAAATTTTAGCAAACTCATAGGATGAAGTGGTAGGTGGTACAATTATACTCAATTTATATCGTACGTCTGAAATTTCTTGCTCAACCTTACATTCAACCCCAGAAGTACCATATAAACTTATAGCATTTTTAAAGGAATAACTTGTACCTACATTAAGACTTAGAAAATCATCAGTAGTAAACTGAAATCCAAGTCCATTATTTGGCATTCCACTCGTTCCTGTATCAAACATCCAGGTACCTTGTATCCAAGTAGGTGGGGTAATTTTATTTTTCACTAAACTGTTATCTGTTGCCTGAACTCCTCCCGTATCTTTTGAACAAGACAACATCAGACCAATAACACCAAAAAGAATAATTTTTTTCATTTGTTTAAGATTTTACTGTTTTTGATACCAAGACGAAAACAAAATCCAGTTTCCGCTATAATTACTAAAAGTTACTTTATTTCCTGAAATCACATAATCAGCGACAAAATCATTTGGTTTCAACCAGTCACTACCAGCACCTGAACGACTTGTAGCAACTCCTTTTATTTGTTTGCCATCAAGTGTAAAATTCCCTTTCATCACAACTGTTCCTGATTCTATTGTAAAATTAGAACCATTAAAAATTAATTTTGAACCGCCTGATAAATTTTGTAATCTCCAAACACCTTCAATAGCAGTCATTGTACTTCCATTAGTTAGAGGTTCTTGATTATTGTCTTTACTACACGAAACAATCAAGATAAAAAACAAAAACACAGGAATAAATATAATCGAAATTTTTTTTCTCATAATTACTTTAGTTTTTAAATAAAATTACAATTTTAAACCCTCTGTTTCTCAAAATATGTGAAACACGTTTGTTTATTTTTATTAAGTTTTTTTATTTAATACGATACGCCTTTTCAGCTTCTTTAGTAGCTTTTTCAATAATATCAGCACCAAATTTTTCTTGAAGTAATATTTTCATTTTTTCTGCGTAACAAGTGGTAAATTCTCTTACTATACAGCCTGTATAAACGGTTCTAATCCCGTATTTAGTAGTTAAATAGTCATCTGTAAACAAGGTTAATTTTTCATCCTTTGGTGTTATATAACCCCTAACAATATAGTAATAAATACCTTTGTTAAAATCCGTTACAGCATCTACTTTACCATTTTCACAGGTTAAACCCTCTGATTTACTAAAGAATTTTTTAGAATCCGTTTTTGTTTGAGCATTAACACTATAAAATGTAAAAAGAATTACAACTGTTAAAAATTTATAATATTGAGCTGTCATATTTTAAAGGGTTATTCTTCATAAAATTTTTTTAATTCATAAACTGGAACTCCAAAACTAAAACCTTGTGTATTTGATATTTTTGCAAAATTTACAGCTACTAAATTACCCCACTTATCAATTATAGGACTGCCACTTGAACCCTCTAAAGTTGGGATTGTGTACAATATTCTAACCCCATCAGATTCTTGACTTATTTTACCACTTGTAAATTGTGCTTTAATTCCTTGTTTTGTATTAGCAAGATTAAAGCCCCTATTAAATCCAATCATAAAAACATCTTCATTTATTTTAATAGGTTTTTTTATATCCCTTTCTTTAACTTCATCACCTATATTTGGATTATTATCCTTAAAATTAAAGATACTATTTAGTTGTTTATCAAATTTCTTGCTTTTAGTTTGAATTAAAGCCAAATCAATATCAGGGTTTTCAGAAGTTTTTACAACAACACATTCTTGTAAATCATCAAGTTCTGTTATGTGTGTATCATTATATGCAATTCCTAAACTTACAATTACTAACCTTGATGTTGTACTTTGAACATCAAAATCACTTAATTTATTATGCAAAGAAACCAAATCATTTTTTTTTGCTGTTTAGCCTATCAAATTCTTCAACAATGGTTTGTTTATCAGTTTCATAAAGATTACTTGAATTTTCAATATAGTAACTTTTAATTTTAGATATAGAATCGTTATACAGATTAACTTGTTCAGCTAAAGAACTCTTTAGGACATATGAAACCCTGTTAAGTTCAACTTTATACTCTTCATCCTTATTATTTACAACGTGATTGTTGGTTATAATTTCACCGTTTTTTGACACTACAAATCCAGTACCAGTAGAAAAAGATAAATTATTTAAAATTTCTTCTTTTGTGAAATATATTTTATCCTTTGAACTTGGTGAATAATATACAATTCCTAACTTATCTGTATCTATCTCATAATAAAATTGGCTAGCAATAAGAACCACACTGTTCTTATATTTTTCGAAGTTTTTCTCTGGAGAATCAGGTTCAATTTTCTTATTACAAGAAATAAAAAATAAACTCAGACTAAGCAATATTAAAATTCTTTTAATCATTGCACAACTATTTTGGTTGTTGAACAGTTCCATCTAACATCATTAAAGCGTTAATTTCTTTGCAATATTGATTATAGGTAGCTCTATTTATTTTTTTGTTGTAATAATAATTATACACCTCAAGATTATCAATCTTTTTATGGTCGCATATAAACCAAGCATTTACGTTTAATTGATATAGAGTATCAGGATTGTTTAAAACATCTTTAAGCAGAAGTATGTGTTCTGGTCGAGTTAGCCCTTTCAATACTTTAACACCTTTAAAGTTAATTACATCAAGTGTTCTTATTAAATCTGTAGTAGTAAACTCCTGACTCTGTGAATATGTATTAAGACAAAAAAATATCCCAAAAAATAAAATCATTCTTTTCATTACAAATAGTATTAGTTAAACAGTCTTAATTTTCTTCTCTTAATATGGAGTTTATAGCATCATACAAATCATTGATAACATAGTTAGTTTGTGAGTTTGACAATAAAGTATTACCGTTTATATTCACAGAACTAACATATTTATCAAATCTCCCTCTTATTCTTTCTTTTTTTTCATAATCATATTGAAGTTGATTAATTTTAAATCTGATATTGTTTATAGCATTAGATATTTTACTGTAATTATTATCATATCTTCTTTGCAATTCTGATTGAGCTTCAGAGCTTCTTATTGCATCAGTCATAAAATCAGATGGTTTTCCATAATCCATTGGCTTTCCGTATCCAAATTGCGAATAGCCTGCCTGTTTAAAAAAACAACAGAAAAAGAACAGGAAAAAAAATTGAGCTAGTTTTTTCATAAATAAAAGTTTAAGTTTTCAAGTTTACACTAAATATTTGAGCATTTATTACGGTTTTCCTCATTGAGAAAAATAATGATACAATTATACAAATATTTTATTAATTGTCACATTTATGTGACTGATTTTTATTTCTCTATTCAGCATTTTTAAACTGTGAAAGAGACAGAACAAATAGAGTATTTAAAAAAGCTAGGTGAACGTATTATAATACGACGCAAAGAATTAAATATATCTCAAGAAATACTTTCATTTGATGCCAATATCCCCAGAACTCAAATCGGCAGAATAGAACGAGGTGAAATAAACACAACAATAGGAAGTTTATTAAAAATCTGTCACGCTTTAAAAACGGACATAAAAAACATTTTACCCTAAACAATCAACCTCCACCCTCGTTTAGTGTTTATAACAATTATAATATAGGTCTAAAAGAAAAGAACAATATTAGCTTAAACTACTAACAGAAATTTTTATACACGGTAACATCAAAACCCTTCAGCTCCAAATTGGGGGCTATAAAATAGTATTCTGTACATACCCCCTATAAGATAGATTTAACAAGATTAAAATAGACTAACTACAAGAAAAAGGGGTAAAATTAGGGGTAAATATAAAATAAAAAAGACCTAAACGCTTGATTTAACAGCTATTTAAGTCTTTTTGTTGTGCGGGTGATAGGACTCGAACCTACACGTCTTGCGACACCAGATCCTAAGTCTGGCACGTCTACCAATTTCGCCACACCCGCAAATATTTGTCAACTTAGTTAGTGACTTATATTCTTGTTTGTGGGTGCAAATATACGCATATTTTTTAATTGACAAATATTTTTTTGTTTTTTTTCTTAAAAAAGAAATTGGCTAAATTTTAAAATTAGCTTTTGACTATTTGATGATGCAATTCGTATATTTGAATTTTACTTTACGAACTAAACATGGAAAATATTAAAGAATACGTTCAGAATAATAAGGAACGTTTTATTAACGAACTAATAGACTTGTTAAAAATTCCTTCAGTAAGTGCTGATAGTGCATATGCACAAGATGTGATTGATACTGCTAATGCTGTAAAGGTAGGTTTAGAAAATGCGGGGTGCGATTTTGTTGAACTTTGTGAAACGCCTGGTTATCCAATAGTATATGGTGAAAAAATCATAAATAAAGATTTGCCAACTGTTTTAGTGTACGGACATTATGATGTGCAACCTGCTGATCCAGTTGAATTATGGGACTCACCTCCATTTGAGCCTGTTATAAAAAAAACAGATTTACATCCTGAAGGTGCTATTTTTGCTCGTGGTGCTTGTGATGATAAAGGGCAAATGTATATGCATGTTAAAGCTTTTGAATATATGATTCAAAATAATTGTTTGCCATGCAATGTGAAATTTATGATAGAAGGAGAAGAGGAAGTAGGCTCTAAAAGTTTAAGTTGGTTTGTAGAGAGAAACCAAAATAAATTAGCTAATGATGTTATTTTAATTTCAGATACGGGTATGATTTCTAATGAGCAACCATCTATCACTACTGGATTAAGAGGTTTGAGCTATGTAGAAGTAGAAGTTACAGGGCCTAATAGAGATTTGCATTCAGGATTATATGGAGGGGCTGTTGCTAATCCTATTAATATTTTGACTAAAATGATAGCGTCTTTACATGATGAAAATAATCATATTACAATACCTGGTTTTTATGCTAAAGTTGAGGAACTTTCTAGTGAAGAAAGAGCTCAAATGGCGAAACGTCCTTTTAGTCAAGCTGCTTACAATAAAGCATTAGATATTGAAGAAGAGTATGGCGAAACAGGTTATACAACTAATGAAAGAAATTCTATTCGTCCTACACTTGATGTAAACGGTATTTGGGGTGGTTATATAGGTGAAGGAGCCAAAACGGTTATCGCAAGTAAGGCATATGCAAAAATATCTATGCGTTTAGTACCTAATCAAGATTGGGAAGAAATTACCAAGTTATTTCAAGATCATTTTGAAAGTATTGCTCCAAAATCTGTAAAAGTAAAAGTAACACCTCATCATGGAGGACAAGGTTATGTAACACCTATAGATAGTATAGGGTATCAAGCAGCTGCTAAAGCATATAGTGATTCGTTTGGTGTAGAGCCTATCCCTGTTCGATCAGGAGGAAGTATTCCTATTGTGGCTTTGTTTGAAAAAGAATTGAAGTCAAAAACAATTATGATGGGATTTGGATTAGATAGTGATGCTATTCATTCACCTAATGAACATTATGGGATCTTTAATTATTTAAAAGGTATTGAAACAATTCCTTTGTTTTATAAATATTTTGCGGAATTGAATAAGTAATTTCTGTAAATATGTCCTTTCACTTAATAAAAAGTGTTAAACTTTGTTTGAATGTGTTTAGGATACTTTTTTAGAGTAACCCCGTTTAGACTACTTTTGTTAAAACGGGGTTTTGTATTTTATTGAATAAAATAGTAAAGAATATGATTTAATTTATAGAATACCTAATTCCAATAAAACTTCTAATGCCTTGGTTAGGAGCATAGACGTAAGTAGGATCAAAAGTAAGTGCATAGGGATTTTTAGGGTTTGTTGTTGGATTTCCATTTGTATCATATTCAACACTTTTATTAAAAGGATCATCTGAACGAGCAATGATAAAAGGATTACCTTTATTAGGAGTCCAATTTAAAAGATTTTTGAGGCCTAAATAAATTTCTATATTTTTTAATTTATTTATAGTAAATTGTATATTCTGAATGCTGTATATGGGTGAATATGGTTTTCTTGGATCTAAATTGTTGAGTAATGGTAATTTCATTGGACCATATAAATTTCCTGTATAATCAATAGTGAAGTACCATTTAGGGATATTGTAAGATATTGACCATGTTCCTGATAAACGTTCAGTTAATAATTGTTGTTTTTTTATCCCATTTTCTGTTTTTGATACATCCATATAGGTAGCTCCTAGACTGACTTTTAATCCATTTCCTAAAATTATATCAAGATTAGAGCTTACCCCCTTTGATTCTGCAAAGCCTTCTATGTTTTTGTAAATAATAGATTGTGTATCTGTTTCGTAATCTGGTAAAATCGTGTTAGTGAAATAAGTGTACCAAAACGAATTTTCCCAACTGATAAAACAACCATTGTTTAAATGCCATTTTCGAAGAGTATTTATGTTTACATTATATGACTGTTCTGGTTTTAAGTTGTTTTCTATTATAACTTTTCTGGCTCCAGTTAAAGCAGAATGTTCTTCTGTGAATAGATTAACCACTCTAAATCCCGTTCCCGTATTTAGTCGTATTACACTAGTGTTGTTGGGTTTCCATTTGTAAGCAAAACGAGGGGTAAAGATATTTCCATGGTTTTTGTTGTAATCGTAACGTATGCCTAATAGTATATTATGATGATCGCTAAATTTTATTTCATCTTGTATAAAAGTACTTGAAATCCAATTTTTCTCTTCTATAACGGTGGCAGGTGTATTATCATCATAAAATTGATAGCGTGCAGCAAGGCCTAAAAGTAGATCATGTTTTGTAATATTTTTATTCCAAGTAAATTGCGTAAATCCAATATTTTGTTTTGCTAAATAATATCTTGTTCCATAAGCTGCATTTTGATTATGATGGGTGTATGAAAAGTTTATTTTCATGTTTTGAATTACAGGAAATTCATATATTCCTAAAATTTCATATCGTTTAGTATAAATGCTTTCCCCATAAATATTATTAGTTCCTCTGAAAGATTTGTTCCATTGCATTTCACCACCCCATCGATCTTCGTAAAAAAAACGTCCTGCAAAAGAAAGATGTTTTTTTGATTTTCTTTGAAAATTCCATTTTTGAAAAATCGAAACTCGATCTTGTAGTGTAAGATCTGTGAAAAAATCTTTGTTATTGTCAATAGGATTAGAAAAGTTAAAATAATTGGTTCCCGTTAGTATTGAAATGTTTTTATAGTTTAGTCGAAAACCAAGATCTAAATTAGCTTCACCCCAACTAGTTGTGAACCCATCGATTGATAGTGTTGGAACATTTTTTGGATTTTTTGTAATGATATTAATTAATCCTCCTACAGCTTCGCTACCATATAATGAGGAAGCAGGACCTTTAATAATCTCTATTTGATTAACTAATGAATTAGGTATTCCGGAAAGGCCATATACTGTAGAAAGTCCACTTACAATAGGCATTCCATCTATAAGTACTAATGTATAAGGACCTTCTAGTCCATTGATATGAATATCGCCTGTGTTGCAAATATTGCAGTTAAGTTGAGGACGAATTCCATTAATGTTTTGTAACCCTTCAAAAATATTAGAAACGGGGTTTTTCTTAAAAAAAGAAGGTTTAAATACTTCTACAGGTACTGCACTTTCTAATCGATTAATGGGTTTTAAAGTGCCTGTTATTGCAACTTCATCTAATGTGTACTGTTTTTCTTGTGTAGGGATTAGATCAATGGTTAATTTTACAGGTATGCTATCGCTAATTGTAATGTTTGTTTTAAATTTTTTATACTCTTTTTTGTAATTTCTATTTTATAATTCCCTTTTTCTAGTATAGGGGATTTGAAATAACCTTCTGAATTTGTTTCAATAATTTGTTTTTCGTTTATGCTGATTTTAGTAAAGGATAAGAAAATGTTTTCTGTGGTTAAAGTGCCTTCTATGTAAGTTTGAGAAAGGCTTGTTATGGAGTGGAAAAGTAATATTAGTAAATGTTTAAACTTCATTTTAAGTTTGTTTTAAAATAATTTTTAGTCAAAACTAAAAATTTTATTATCTAAATACAAAACTTATAGTTATATTTGTGTAAAATAAGTACAAATGACTCATTCTGAAGAGAATTATCTTAAAGTTATCTATCATTTAAATAGTGCTTCACATAAGGGAGTTAATACGAATGCGATCGCTTTAATGATGGAAACAAAAGCATCATCTGTAACTGATATGCTGAAAAAATTAGCTGAAAAAGAATTAGTAGATTATCAAAAATATCAAGGGGTTACTTTAACAGATAAAGGATTATATACCGCTAAGATGATTATTAGAAAACATCGTCTTTGGGAAGTTTTCTTAGTAAATAAATTAGGTTTTGCTTGGGACGAAGTTCATGAGTTAGCAGAAGAATTAGAACATATAAAATCCGAAAAATTAACAGATAAGTTAGATGAATTTTTAGATTTTCCTGCTTTTGATCCTCATGGGGATCCTATACCTGATGAAAAGGGAGAAATCAAGTGGATTCATAAACTACTTCTTAGTGAAGCGGAGTTGAAAACAGAATATCTTTTTGTAGGGGTTAAAAATTCGTCTGCTGAATTTTTGCAATATTTAGATAAACAAAACATATCATTAGGTTCTACTATTAGTATTATAAATAAAGAAGAATTTGATGCTTCTCTTTATATTAAAATAAATGATCAAAACTTGATGATTTCTAATAAAATAGCAGAAAATTTATTCATCAAACAAAAATAATCATGAGTAAATCATTAGAAGAAGTACATGAGAGTGTCTCAACACAAAATAAAGCGTCGTGGTTTAAACGCACTTTAGCCTTTTTAGGACCAGCTTACTTAATCAGTGTTGGATATATGGATCCGGGTAACTGGGCTACTGATTTAGCTGGAGGTAGTCAGTTTGGCTACAGTTTATTATGGGTTTTGTTAATGAGTAATTTAATGGCTTTATTATTACAAAGTCTTAGTGCAAGATTGGGTATTGTAACACAGCGCGATTTAGCACAGGCATCCCGTGAAACCTATTCACCCCTTGTTAACTTATTTTTATACATATTAGCAGAAATTGCTATAGCAGCTTGTGATTTAGCGGAAGTATTAGGAATGGCAATTGGTATCAATTTATTATTTGGACTTCCTTTGTTACAAGGTGTCATGATTACTGTTTTAGATACTTTTTTGTTGCTTTTTTTAATCAATAAAGGAATTCGTAAAATGGAAGCCTTTGTAATTACATTAGTTGCTATTATTGGAGCTTGTTTTGTTTTTGAAATGATGTTTGCACAACCTGAAATTGCAAAAGTGGCTAGCGGAATCATTCCCTCTATTCCTAATCAAACAGCTTTGTATATAGCAATTGGAATAATAGGGGCTACTGTTATGCCTCATAATTTATATCTTCATTCTTCTTTAGTACAAACACGTAAATTTGAACGAAGTAAAAAGGTATAAAACAAGCTATTAAGTATAATATTATAGACTCAACTATTGCATTAAATTTAGCTTTTTTTGTTAATGCTGCTATCCTGATTTTAGCTGCTGCTACATTTTATAAAAATGGACTTTATGAAGTAGCTGAAATACAAGATGCACATCAATTATTAGCTCCTATGTTAGGAACTAAATGGGCTGCTTCACTATTTGCTATCGCTTTAATAGCAGCAGGGCAGAGTTCAACCATTACAGGTACATTAGCTGGACAAATTGTAATGGAAGGTTATTTAAATTTACGTATTCAGCCTTGGGTACGACGTATTTTAACCCGATTAATAGCCATTGTGCCTGCTATAATTGTTATTAGTCTATTAGGTGAAAACATCACAGGTAAAATGCTTATTTTTAGTCAGGTTATTTTAAGTATGCAGTTAGGATTTGCTATTATCCCTTTAATTCATTTTGTAAGCGATCCAAATAAAATGAATGGTTTTGAAATAAATAAACTGACCCAAATTATAGCATGGATTATTGCATTAATTATTGTAGGGTTAAATGTAAAATTAGTTTATGGTGAAATACAAAGCTTGCTTGATATTTATGATAATGCTATTATTTTATGGTTAACGATTGTACCTATTAGTTTAGGATTTGGTCTATTACTTCTATATATTATAGTAAAACCTTTGTTTAAACCTGTATTTAATGAACATAAACATACTCCACATAAGGATAATATAATTGAATTTAATCCTAATAGTACTATTTCTAGGAAAAACATTGCTATTGCATTAGATTTTTCAAACGCAGATGAATTAGCATTAAATCACGCTATTGAATTAGGAGGAAAGGATGCAAATTATACCTTAATACACATTGTAGAGACAGTAGGAGCTATATTGTATGGAAAACATATTAAAGATCAGGAGACAAAAATTGATAAAAATTATTGAACATGTACCGTGATAATCTAATGCAATTAGGATATAAAGTAGAATCTCAGTTAGGGTTTGGAAAACCCACAAAAGCAATTGCAAACATTATTAATACGAATGAATTTGATATTTTAGTAATGGGAACACATGGGCATACAGGATATAAAGATATACTTTTTGGCACAACTGTTGATAAGTTAAGACATGCAATATCCATCCCACTGTACATTGTTAAAAACGAATAAGCAGACATATGAAAAAAACTTTAAATTTTTTGCTCTTCACAATAATCTTGGTTAGTTGTGGTAGCAATCGCTCTATTTCTCAAATAAATCAAAAAAGAGACCAATCAAAAGGGAATGAAATTGTTTTACAAAAAGTACTTAATGATTCAAGATGTCCACAAGGAGTGCAATGTATTTGGGAAGGTGAAGTGACGATACAGGTAGCTTATTTTGAAAAAGGACAGATGAAAGAAGAAAAGCAGTTTACTTTAAGACAAAATGATCAAGAAGAAGTGTTACAATGGTTTCGTTCACATTTACCCAAGTCTCAAAAAGTTTTACAAACAGTAAGTATTCTGCCTACTAAAGTAGAAGGAAAAAAATTAACTCACTGGAGTATGTTATCGTACTAGGTTATTAGTGGCATTTACAGTGATCATCACAAGAATTCTTTGGTTTTTTCTTACCAAAGAATTTTTTATATAGATAAAGTATAGCTAAAATAAGTAAGGAAAATGCTATTATTTCTTGTGTCATAATTTTAGATTTTAAAAAATAATACTACGGATAATATTGTATAATTAAAGCTAATAATCCTATAAATAAAGAGGAGAATAATATAAAGTATCATACAATGCAAATTTACTTTCAATATATTTTTTTAAAAAAACATATTGAAAATCATCTATAGAACATATGATAAAGATACAACTAATAGCGAATAAACTATATTTATTTAACTTTAGTTTGATATAAAATTGTTGAAAAAATATTAGTTGTTTTGTCTACAAAGTTATTTTTTAGTGAGGTTTTTTTCTCTGCAAAATTATAAGTAATTAGAGCTGAAAATATATTGTTGAGTAGTCTGTTTGAGAGCGTTTTTTTGAATACTCAACGTGAAAAATATTTTTTAAGCAGATATTTTTTCAATGATTGCTCTTTTTATAAGATGAAAAGGATCTTGAATTAGAGTTACTAATTTTGTTTTCATATTCTTTCTCAACTTGATTACAAGATGAATTCCGTTTTCAAAAAGTGATTGAAAAAGATCTTTAGATAAATATCCTTTATCTCTAAATAGTTTTCCGTGAAGTTTATTAATAAAACCTTTCATTTTTAGAGGATTTGCATTGTGTACATTTGCTGGAGTAAGCATAAAGTTTATAATTTCCCCACAATCGTTCGTTATAATATGGAGCTTGAAACCCAAGAACCAACTAACAGAGCATTCTTCTTTTATCAGATACTCTCAAAGGTGTAGAATCAATAAAAACTAATTCCTGTACAGTCTGCAAACTTTTTGTTTTTAAGTAAATCATCAGTAGAATAAAAAAAGTTGTAATTTTAGTTAGCGAAAGCATAAGTAAAAGTTTAGTTTTTATTTGATAGTCAGGTTTTTAAATATATTGTCTTTTGCTTTTTTTATACAACTATTTTATCATATTTATGTCGAACTTACGTAAAATATCAAATAATGGAGTTGAAAAATAAAAGTTAATTACATCACATTGGTTATTAATTAAAGGAGGAATAGTGTGCTGAATATGACATAATTTACTTCTTTTATTTTGGGAAAAGTCCGTGATTTTCTCTTTCATCAAAATTACAGAATTTTTGAATAGTCTTTCTTTTTTATTTGATGCTATACATTAGAAGGTAAACTTTTATTGTTCAAATAAACTAGGTATCGTTTGTGATGTAAGAGTTTTATAATAACCTATATATAAATTTTATTATTTATTTCAAAACTTGATAGGCGATGAAAGCTACTAAGTAGGCAAAACCCGACATAAAAAATAATTGTATTACCGGCCATTTCCAACCATTTGTTTCCTTTTTTGTAATTGCCAAGGTGCTTATACATTGCATAGCAAAAGCATAAAATAGGAGTAATGAAACGCCTGTTGCAGTATTAAATAATTTTTGACCTGTATTAGGGTTTATTTCTTCTGCTAAGCGGTTCTTAACGGTTGCTTCTTGATCTTCGGAATCTTCTATACTATAAATAGTAGCTAGGGTTCCTACAAATACTTCTCGCGCCGCAAATGAAGAAACAATAGCAATTCCTATTTTCCAATCATAACCTAAAGGTTTAATGATAGGTTCTATCCCTTTACCAATTTTTCCTATATATGAATTTTCAAGTTTATAGGAAGCAATTTCGCCTTCTAGGTCTTTTGTAGTTTTAGAATGTTCTGCTACAATCTTATCAGCATTCTTAAAGTTTTCTCCAGGTCCATATGAAGCTAAAAACCATAGAATAATAGATAATGCTAAAATAATTTTACCTGCTCCTAGAACAAAAGATTTTGTTTTTTCAATGACATTAATTGCTACATTTTTAAACATAGGCAATTTATAATTAGGCATTTCAATTACAAAATAAGAATTAGAACGGATATCTAAAGACTTATGTAAAATCCAAGCTGAAATTAATGCCATAAAAAAGCCAACTAAATACATGGCCATTAATGCAAATCCTTGCATATTAAAAATATATAAAATACGCTGATTAGGAACAATTATAGAAATAATAATAGCGTAAACGGGTAAACGAGCTGAACAGGTTGTGAATGGTGTTACTAGTATTGAAATTAATCGTTCTTTCCAGTTTTCAATATTTCGAGTAGCCATAATAGCAGGAATAGCACATGCAGTACCCGATATAAGGGGTACTACACTTTTTCCAGAAAGTCCAAATCTACGCATTAATTTATCCATAATAAAAACTACACGACTCATATAACCACTTTCTTCTAAAATGGAGATAAACATGAATAGAAAGGCTATTTGGGGAATAAAAATGATGATACCGCCTATTCCTGGAATAATACCTTGCGTAATTAAATCTGTTAAAACACCAGCAGGCATTTTAGAAGCTACCCAACTAGCTAAAGAAGTAAAACTATTATCAATAAAATCCATTGGAATGCTTGCCCAATCAAAAATAGATTGAAAAATAAGCATTAAAATAAAAAAGAAAATAAGGTAGCCCCAAACTTTGTGCATTAATACTCGATCTAAACGACTTCGTAAGTCTTTAGCTTGATTAATATCAATCTTTTGTCCTGTTTTAAGAGTTTGATTAATAAATTGATAGCGTTTAATAGTTTCTTTATGTTGAAGACGTTTTAATTGATCTTTAGATTTAGTGAAAGAAGGATCTGGTAATTCTTTACGATCTAAATTTACAAAATTTACATCTTGTGTTATTACTAACCATAATTTGTACAATAACTGGTTTGGGAAAGCTTTTCGTAAATCATTAAAATATTCTAGATCAATTTCTGAAGCATTTAAACAAGGTTCAGTAGGTAAGTTTTTATAATTTACAATTAAATCTTTTAGAGTATCTATTCCTTCTCCTTTGCGAGAACTTACTAAAGCAATTTTTGTTTTTAGTGTTTTTTCTAAATAGGGTATATCCAAAGAAATTCCTTTATAAGACATCCTATCAGCCATGTTAATAACTAAAATAGTAGGGATTTCTAAATCTTTAATTTGGGTGAAAAGTAAAAGATTTCTTTTTAAGTTTTCAACATCTGTTACAACTATTGCTACATCTGGATAATCTTTATCATTTTTGTTTAAAAGTAGTTCGATTACTACATTTTCATCTAGTGAACTTGCATTTAAACTATAAGTTCCAGGTAAATCAAGGATAGTAGCTTTTAGATTAGAAGCCAGTTTACATATTCCTACTTTTTTTTCGACTGTAATTCCTGGATAATTCCCAACTTGTTGATTTAATCCTGTTAATTGATTAAAAACGGAAGTTTTTCCTACATTAGGATTACCAATTAGAGCAATGTTAATATTACCAACTTTCATTAATCAATATCAAAAAGGGTTACTTGAATAGCATCTGCTGTTTCTTTTCGGATAGCTAAATGTGAGTCATTAACTAGTAAATACAAGGGGTCTCCTAAAGGGGCTACCTGTAATAATTGTACCTCATTACCTGGAAGACATCCCATTTCTAATAATTTTAATGGAACGCTATCAATATCAAAATCCTCAATTTTGGCTTTTTGACCTTGAGTTAGCTGGGATAGGTTGACTTTCACTTGTTTTATTTAGATTGAATTAAGATTGTAAAAGTAGGAAAATATATTGATCAATATACTACAAATATGATTTACTTCTAGTCATCTTTATTTAAAATAAAATTTTAAAAGTTATTTTATGAAAGATCACCATTATTTCATCGTCGTATCCCTTTATATTAAAAAAACCAACTTGCAACAAGAATTGCTGCTAATACGCATATAAAATCAACTAATAGCATTGTTCCTAATGTATAGCGTGTATTTTTGATATTAACAGAGCCAAAATATACTGCAATTACATAGAAAGTAGTTTCGGCACTGCATTGAAAAATACAAACTAAGCGTCCTGTAAAAGAATCAACTCCAGATGTTCTCATAGCATCTATCATAAATCCACGAGAACCACCTGAACTAAATGGACGTAACAGAGCAACAGGAAGACCCTCTGTAATTTCTTTTTGTACACCTATTTGTCCAAATAAGAAGCTAATGGTGTCACTTACAATTTCAAATAATCCACTATTTCTAAAGAAAGAAATAGCTACTAACATTCCCATAACATAAGGGAAAATTTTTACTCCTGTATTGAGTCCATTACGAGCGCCTTCAACAAAAGTGTCAAAAATAGTTGTATTAACTATAGTGAATTTCTTTTCATTGATAAAAGAAAAGATAAGAGTAAAGCCTATAATAGCAATCAGCATGATTCCTGATAAGTTGCCTGTAAAAGCATTTTTGCCAATCAAATCAAGTGTGTTAATGTAAAATAATAATCCAATAATAGCTCCTATCACACTCATTAATGCTGCTAATAAACCAGCACTTTTAAAATTTATACGTTGACGAATACCTACTATTAATAGAGCTGCTATTGTGCCAATAAAAGAGGTAATAATACAAGGTAGCATGACATCCGCTGGATTAGCCGCATTTTCAGCCGCTCTATATCCAATAATTGAAGTTGGTATAAGGGTAAGACCTGCTGCGTGTAGGCACATAAACATAATTTGTGCATCACTAGCTTTGTCTTTATCAGGATTTAAAGTTTGTAAACTCTCCATGGCCTTAAGTCCAAATGGAGTTGCAGCTGAATCTAATCCCAAAAAATTAGCTGCAAAATTTAGTGTCATATAAGATATAGATTCATGATTCTTAGGAATTGAAGGGAATACTTGTGCAAAAAGTGGACTTAATTTTTTAGCTAATTTTTCTGAAGCTCCTGAAATGATTAGTAACTCCATTAATCCACAGAAGAAAGCTAAATAAGCAATTAAAGGAAGTATTAAATCTATTAAACTGTTTTTGCAAGTAGGAAGTAATCCATCTGCTTTTGAATTCCACTATATAGTTTGACTGTTTTGTTTTTATAAACATAGGTAGTGTCAGCATTTAATGTGTCTTTATTAATGACCATTGTCATTTCAGGAGCTTTTTGAATACTATCAGCTACAAATTTTGGTATTTGATTTAAATATTTCTCAGAAATTAGTATAGGGTCATCTTTTTTTCCATTTAAAATATAATCAGTGCTATAGCTTCCTCCATTGAAGAGATTTACAACAATAAAAAAAATAGACGAAATAAAAATTACCAACCAAAATCTGCTTAAAACCATAATTCTTTATTTTAAATAACTAAAATAACTTTATAAAGGGTGTAAAAGTAGTAAATCAAAAAATATTTTCTGGATAAACTATAATTTTTCCGATATAGATAGGAGCATCAAAAGTAGTTTTTAATGCTGCTTTTGAGTTTAAAATATTTCGATAGCCAAAACCTACTCCTACTCCTAACCATTTCAATACTTTATAATTAGCTTGTCCAGAAATTTCATTTACATATAAAGGTATATTGGTATCTCGAACGATATCCTCATTTACTTCTCTAACAAAGCTAGGTTTTCCAAAACCTATTTGTTCTGTAACAAAACATTGCCATTTATGATTTTTATAAAAAATCCAATCAAGAAAAAGGCTTCCATACCAAAAGCTTACTTTATTATCATTAATTGTATGTGTTTTTTTATTGATATAAGTAATTTCTACAGGGGATAAGATAAAGGATGTTCCTAATCCAAATCGCAATTTATTCTTATATTGAAAACCTATTTTTGCGCCCAAAATAGAAATTTGAGTGCCTCTTAAACTGGAAAAACGATTATCCATTTGAAACGCAAATCGGTATTTTTTTCAACGCTAGAAGTTGTTTCTTGAGCATTTAAACCATAATGACTCAGTAGTAAACAGTATATGATAAAAAGGGCAAGCTTAAAACGCATATGGGAAAATTATGAGATTATACAATAAAAATTTCATCATCTATTAGTAAATCTTCTCCTCTTAATCGGAGAATAATTTGAGCAACTGCTATTACATCTTTTTCACAATAGTTTATAATTCTGTCGATGTCTTTTTCTACATAATATACTCTTGCAACATCACTACCATCTATATCTCCTTTGGGAGAAGGAATTCCTAAAACAGTTGTTAGTAATTTTAGGGATGTATAATGTTTGTAATCTCCAAATTTCCATAATTCTAATGTGTCCAAATGGGGTACTTCCCAAGGTTTTTTGCCAAAAAGATTTAATTTTTTGGGAATTGGAATATTATTAATAATCATTCTTCTAGCTATATAAGGAAAGTCAAATTCCTTAGCATTATGACCACATAGTAAATGTTGCGTATGGTTATAATGAGTATTTAATAAATTTGAAAAACCATTTAAAATTGTTATTTCATCACCCCAAAAACTAGTTACTCTAAATTGACGAATATCTTTTTTAAAAGTAAAATATCCAACAGAAATACATATAATTTTGCCAAATTCAGCCCAAATACCTGCTCGATTATAAAAATCTTCAGCTGTAAATTCATCTTTACGTTGATATTGCGTTTTGAGCCCATATAGTTCTTGACGTGTGGGATCTAAAGAAGAAAACGTTTCGTATTCGGGTACCGTTTCTATATCTAAAAATAAGATGTTTTCGAGCTGAAGTTTTTCTATCATATTACCGATTTTAACCGTCACTTACGAAAATAAAGAATTAGGATTAAAAACTAAAGAATTTTTAGAATTAAAATAAGATTTGCTGTTTAGAATTACTTTCGTGATCTAATAGCCATTTTTTACGCCATAAACCTCCAGCATATCCAGTAAGTGATCCATCAGTACCAATTACGCGATGGCAAGGGACAACAATCCAAAGCGGATTTTTACCATTAGCGGAAGCAACTGCGCGAATAGCTTTTACATCTCCAAGTTTTTTAGCTAAATCAAGGTATGAAATCGTTTTTCCAAATGGAATTTTAACTAGTTCTTGCCAGACTTTTTTTTGAAATTCTGTTCCTTTAGGGTTTAATTTAAAAGAAAAAAAATTTCTATTACCATCAAAATATTCTTTTAATTGGCTAACTGCTTCTTGAAGCTCTTCTGGAATTTCTTCTGATAAAATTCCTTCTGACAATACTGAAATTGTAGCAATACCATTTTCATCACCTTCTATTTTGGTAATACCTAGTGGTGAATGAATAAAGGCTGTTTTCATAAAAATTATTTAACCGCAAGATACACAAAGTTTTATCAAGATATACACTTTGTGAAAAACTTTAAGTATCTAACGGTTTAGCAGAAATTAAAAACTTAGTATATAAGCTTCTAATGCTTTTAGTTCTTCTTGAGGCATATTTTTTGTGATAGCAAAGTTAGCCTTCATAGTAGTATATTGACTCGGATCAACGATAGGTTCGCTTTTTTCTTGAAGAAAATCAACTATATTACCGTTTTTTTCTTTGTATAATTTAGCAATTTCTTTTAAAGAGGGGCCTACTGTTTTTATATCTGGTTTATGACATGTATAACAAACACCTTTGCCTTCAAAGATCTCTTTCCCTAAATCAGCAGGTTTTTGAATAGTTGTTTGGGCCATAGTGTCAGATTTGCCAAAAGTCTCCTGACTCTCTTTTTTACAAGAAAAGAAGAGTCCAATAAGTGATAATAATAAAAGCTTTTTCATATTTCGATAGAAATTATTTAAGGAAAAAGAGACTCTCCCAAAATAAAAAGTCAACGTGTCGTTTGTCACCCCAACTAAAGGAGGAGTCTCATAATAAACATTATGTGATTTGCTTTGTCTATTCAGACAGAACCTTAAGGTATTCCTTTGATCATAATGATAGATTAGAGAGATTTAGAACACTCTTTTCATTTAATTATTGTTTGTTTAATAAAATAGCGGCTTCTTTAGCAAAATATGTGGAAATTAGAGTAGCGCCAGCACGTTTGATACACATTAATTGCTCCATCATAATTTTATCATGATCCAACCAACCTTTTTCAGCGGCTGCTTTAATCATAGCATATTCTCCTGAAACATGAAATACAGAAACAGGAACATTGACTGCATTTTTAACTTCACGAACGATATCTAAGTAAGCAATTCCTGGTTTTACCATAACCATATCGGCTCCCTCTTCTACATCCCATAATGCTTCTTTTACTGCTTCTATACGATTTGCATAATCCATTTGATAGGTTTTTTTATCTTTAGGAACTACTACATTGGCTTCTTTTGGGGCACTATCTAATGCGTCACGGAAAGGACCATAAAAAGCAGAGGCATATTTAGCTGAATAACTCATAATGCCTACGTTATGATAGCCTGATTTGTCCAGAC
This sequence comes from Flavobacterium oreochromis, assembly GCF_019565455.1. Classification (NCBI taxonomy): domain Bacteria; kingdom Pseudomonadati; phylum Bacteroidota; class Flavobacteriia; order Flavobacteriales; family Flavobacteriaceae; genus Flavobacterium; species Flavobacterium oreochromis. The sequence goes on along the minus strand of NZ_CP067377.1, from coordinate 857,042 downwards.
CTTCACGTAAGCGTAGTATACGTCCATCCATCATATCACTTGGTGCAACAAAATCTGCACCTGCTTCTGCATGTGAAATAGCCATTTTTACGAGTGCTTCATTAGTGGAATCGTTTGCTACATCCCCTTTTTCTATAATTCCGTCATGACCATAGATCGAATAAGGGTCTAATGCTACATCTGGCATTACAATCATATCAGGACATGCTTTTTTGATAGCACGAATGGCGTTTTGCATTAATCCATTAGGATTCCATGCTTCTTTACCTGTATTGTCTTTTAAATCATCATTTACTTTTACATAAATATTAACCGCTCTAATTCCTAACGCGTGTAATTCTTTTACCTCTTCTACGGTTAAATCTAATGTACGACGATAAATACCTGGCATAGAAGGAACTTCTATTTTAGTGTTTTCTCCTTCCATTATAAACATGGGAAACATGAAATCAGCAGGACTTAAGCTGGTTTCTCTGATAATACTTCGTATAGCTTCGTTTACTCTTAATCTTCTACCTCTGTGTATAGGGAACATATATTTTATTTTTTTAATTATATACCAAATTGGTTTTCTATCTTTTCAAATACTTTTTTTACTTTTTTTACTTCGTTGAAACGATAACCTATGAAAAATACAGAATTAAAATTAGAATTCATTATGTCAGCTATCACTTTACTGTCATATTGGTAATTCTTGTAATTAATTCGGATTCCTGAAAAGAAATTCTCATGGTTATAGCCTAGTGAAAAATTTAAGTCTAAATTGTAATTCCATTTAATTTTATTGTCAAATGAAATTGATTCTTGATTATTTGTGTAATAATTTTTGGAATCGTGAATTCCAATTCCAGGATGTAGTCCACCAGTAGCAAACCATGTTTTATTAATTACATAGTTATACATATAACCTAATTGGAAAATAAAATCTACTGATTTTATTCTTTCTAAATATTGATCAGTAGAGTTAGGGTTGTTTGTATATAAATTATTTATAAAATAGGTGAGTGAAGGCATAAAACTTCCTGCGCTTTTTATTTGTCTTTCTGTTTGAGATTCGTAAGCTCTGTATGAGAAATTATTATTCGTTATGTAAAAAGTTTTTCCTCCAATAGTATTTATTTCTAAATCATCAAATACTTCAATTGGATTTTGATTATCTGGGTTTCTTAAAGAAAATCCTTTAACTCTTTTGTAGGTAACTTCTTGTCTTAGCCGGTCAGAATAAAAGAATTTAAAACTTAAATCTAATGTTTTAGTGTTAGCTCTTTTATTATTTAACTCCGGTATAAAATCAGGTGAAAAAGAATAACTAATTCCTAAAAATTTATAATCAAAGGAAAAACGGAGTTTTAGTTTTTCATCAGGTGAAAAAATACTTTTTTTGTTGTCTGTATAGTTTAATTTAGGAATATAAAAATTGTCTACGTCAGAATTAATATCAACTTTAAAAATCATTTTGTCAAAATAATTAAGACGATAGTCTAAATTATACTTGTGAGATAAAGCATGCTTAATTTCTCCTTCTTTTTCTTGAGCAAGGGAAATAGGATAATATAGTAGTATTAAAACGTTTAACAAATTTCGCATATTACTCTAGCCAATCTATTGGTTTTGATAAGGTTTTTATCAATTTTTCTTCCTCGCTATTTACTTCTGGATGGTGATCATATACCCATTGTACATGAGGAGGTAAACTCATTAGGATACTTTCAATTCTACCATTAGTTTTTAAGCCGAATAAAGTGCCTTTATCGTGTACTAAATTAAATTCTACATAACGACCTCTACGAATTTCTTGCCAAGTACGGTTTGCTTGACTATAAGTTAAGTCTTTTCTTTTTTGAACAATTGGTAAATAAGCATTTAAAAAGCTGTTTCCAACTTCTGTAACGAAGTCGTACCAGTTTTCCATAGACATGGATTCAGTTGCTTTTAAGTAGTCAAAAAATAGTCCGCCTATACCTCGAGCTTCATTTCTATGTGTATTCCAGAAATAGTCATCACATTTTTTTTTATAATTAGGATAAAATTCTGGATTATGTTTGTCACAAGCTGTTTTGCATATTGTATGAAAATGAATAGCGTCTTCTTCAAATAGATAATAAGGTGTTAAATCTTGTCCTCCACCAAACCATTGATTGATGATGTTTCCGTTATCATCGTACATTTCAAAATAGCGCCAATTTGCATGAACAGTTGGAACCATTGGGTTTTTGGGATGTATTACTAAGCTTAATCCACAGGCAAAAAAATCAGCCTCTCCAACATTAAACATTTTTTGCATGGTATCAGGTAATTTTCCATAAACAGCGGAAATATTTACTCCTCCTTTTTCAAAAACATTTCCGTTTTCAATTACACGAGTACGACCACCACCGCCTTCAGGTCTATCCCATAAATCTTGATGGAATTTTGCTTTTCCATCTATATCTTCTAATCCTTTACAAATTTGGTCTTGAAGATTCTGTATGTATGTATAAAATCTATTTTTCATTAACTTTTAGTATTATCAGATATTTGATTTATGTATGCAAAATATTATTAAAGTTACTTGGTTTTTATTATTTTTTACCAAGTTTATAGCAAATCATAACACCTCCTCTATAAGGTAACCATTCACCGCTTTTATTAAAATTATCAGCTGTTTCGTATCGTTCGCCTGTTTCTAAATAATATCCTTTATAAAATCCTTGTTGTGAACCACCACCTACAAAAAGATCTATTGAAAAAGAATTATTGATAGGTACCTTAAAACCTATTGTTGCTCCTAATAGTAAACTATAACCTTCTTGATATTTTCCTGAATTTATATAGTTCCATTTTTGCATTTTATAACTTGATCCTCCAATATGTCCTCCTATGTAGAATCCTTTTTCAAGGGTGTTAAACTGATATCTTACTTCTGGAATGAAGATTATAAATTTTTGAGGAGCATTATTAACAGATTCCCATAAAGAAGTCATAACATCTGCTTGAAAAGTTAATTTTTGCCCTATTTTAGTTTCTATTCCTACTTGTGGTATTCCCACAATTGTGCTTATGTTTCCTTTAATTGTGGTTTGTGAATAAATATTTATGGCAAAAAAGTATATAAAATATTTTATATACTTTTTGAATTTTGTATCTATTTTGTTAGATAGTACTTGCATATTGTGCTGTTTTGTTTTGTGAATTTTTTTATAATTTTATTTCACAGTTATATTCTAATGGATTTAGAACTGTTTTATATATAATCTTATTAATAAAAAAATATTATTATATTATGAATAATACTAAAAATAGTTTTTCCTGTTTAGGAAGCTTAATCATTCTTGTTTTATATCTTTTATTTTAGAGCTCTAAAATAATGAGTCTTGTTATGAACGAGGATTGATTTTAATACTATATCCTATAGGGATTAACGCTATATTAGTTGTATTCTTATGTCTTTAGATTATTTTTGATATTCTTTTACCGCTTCTATAAATGCTTTTGCATGATCAACAGGAATATTAGGTAAAATACCATGACCTAAGTTTACAATGTATTTGTCTTTTCCAAATTCATCAATCATCTCGTGTACCATTTTTTTGATAGTAGGTATTGGAGATAATAATCGAGATGGATCAAAATTTCCTTGTAATGTAATGTTTCCTCCTGTTAAATAACGGGCATTTTTAGGTGAACAAGTCCAGTCTACACCTAGAGCGGATGCTTTTGATTTAGACATTTCGTTTAATGCAAACCAGCAACCTTTTCCAAAAACAATTACCTCTGTTATAGGAGCCAGTGCTTCTACAATTTGGTTAATGTATTTCCATGAGAATTCTTGATAATCTATAGGTGATAGCATACCTCCCCAAGAATCAAAAACTTGAATGGCATTACAACCATTAGCTACTTTTTCTTTTAGGTATAAAATGGTGGTATCTGTAATTTTTTGTAATAATGCATGGGCAGCTTCAGGTTGAGAAAAGCAAAATCCTTTGGCAGTATCATAACTTTTAGATCCTTTTCCTTCCACAGCATAACAAAAGATTGTCCAAGGAGATCCAGCAAAACCAATTAATGGAACTTCGTTATTTAGCATTTCTTTAGTTAGTTTGATAGCATCCATTACATAACCTAAAGATTCTTTGATTTCAGGTATATATACTTGATTTACTTGTTCTATCGAACGGATTGGATTAGGTATAATCGGACCAATATTATCTTTTAATTCTACATCAATTCCCATTGCTCTTGGGACTACTAGAATGTCAGAAAATAGAATCGCAGCATCAGGTTTTACTATGCGAATAGGTTGAACTGTTATTTCAGCTGCTAATTCAGGTGTTTCACAACGTGTGAAAAAATCATATTTATCTCGTAGTGCTCTGAATTCAGGTAAGTATCTTCCTGCTTGACGCATCATCCATACAGGTGGACGTTCTACGCTTTCTCCTTTTAATGCTCTTAGAAATAGGTCGTTTTTAATCATAAAATTTTATTTTGTGCTTAAGCTATAGGCTCTAAGCTTTTTTGTTTTTTTGTATATAGCCTAATATTTATGGCTAAAATAATTAATACACGTTGTAATTACATTTTCAATAGAGGGTTCATTAGCAATTATGATATTTTTAGTGAATCCTTCTAATGCTTTTGCTGTGGTTTTGCCAATACAGAAGCATGCTTCATTCGTAATTTTATTTTCTTTTAAATAACTTTCGACTCCTGATGGACTATAAAATAATATGCCATCTACTTTAGTTTTTACTTTTAGTGGTGTTAAAACTGTTTCGTATACCTCAATTTCTTTCAATATTATTTTAGCTTCTTTTAATTTTTTTGGTAAAGCATCTTGTCTCAAATTTCCACTAAAAAAAGTATAACTATGGTTTGGGTATTTTGAAGAGATTATTTCCGCTAATTCAGTAGCATAATTTGCGGTAGCTTCAACATTAAAACCTTGGTTTTGTAATAAAACTTTAGTTTTGTTTCCAACGCAAAAAATTCTCTTGTTTTTTATTTTTTCTACATTATTAAATTCTAAAATAGCTTTTACTGCATTTTGACTAGTGAAAAGTAGTATTTCTTCTAGTGTTTCAAAGGTAGCATGTTTCGGTCTGATTGAAATAAAATCAGCGTCAATGACTGATAATTTAGTATTTAATAAAAATTGCTTTTGACTAATAAGCAGTTTTTTTGTAGATACTATTCTGATGCTCTTGGTCACAAACTATTTCTTAAGTTTTTCTTTTATTTCTTTCATTAACTTATTACCACCATTTTCTAAAATTTCTTTAGCGCAATTCAAGCCTAATTTCTTCCATTCGGAAACATTAAAAGAACGTTCAATAGCTATTTTTTGCTGACCATCAATCGAAAATAAGGCTCCTTTAAAATCAATTTGGTCTGTCGTTTCATTATAATTTGCTAAAGCGCCAATAGGAGCAGTACAACCTCCTTCTAAAGTACGTAGGAACTGACGTTCGATATAAGTGCAAATTTCAGTTTCTATATGATTTAGTTCCGATAAGGCTTCTAAAGAAAATGTGTCTTCTCCCATAGCTACCACCATCATAGCTCCTTGTGCGGGTGCTGGAATCATCCAGTCTAAAGAAATTGTCGTTTCTGGTTTTAAATTTAAACGCTCTAGACCTGCTGATGCAAAAATAGCTCCAGCCCAATTATTGTCTTTTAATTTTTGAAGGCGTGTATTTACGTTTCCTCTTAAGTCAACTGTTTTGTTTTGTGGATATTTGTGTAGCCATTGTGCTTGACGGCGCAAACTTCCTGTAGCAATTGTAGTATGATTGTTTAAAAAATCGGTATTTCCTTTGTGAACTAAAATGTCAGCAGTATTAGCTCTTTCTAAAACAGCAGCTTGTACTATTCCTTGTGGTAAAGCAGTAGGAACATCTTTCATAGAATGTACAGCTATATCTACTTGACCAGATATCATTGCAATATCTAGTGTTTTAGTAAAAATTCCTGTAATTCCTAATTCATACAAGGGTTTATCTAAGATAATATCTCCTTGCGATTTTACTGCTACAATTTCTGTTTGATAGCCTAAATCATTTAATTGTTTTTCTACCGTGTGTGCTTGCCATAAGGCTAGTTCGCTATCACGAGTTCCGATTTTTATTTTCTTTTCCTTCATTCTTAATTTAATCATTAAGGAACTAATTTATTACTAGTAATTTTAGTTAATTCCTTTCTGATATTTTATATTCTAAGTAATTATTTTCACGATTACTTACTAATAAATTAACTCTTAGCTATTAAAACAAGTATATTATCTGTGTTTTGTTTAATGGCTTGTCATTACTTTATTTTAATTTTGTATTGTAAAATGTTCTAATTCAGTCTTTTTAGTTTCTGTAGAGAACCTAACAAAAATATGAGATAAATTTAGTAATTACCTTAATTTATTATAAAAAATAATGTTTTAAATCATTCTATCCGTTCAGTTGAAAAACTTTCTGAATCCAATCTACACTTTCATCAACTGAGGTGTTTTCATCTTTCAGGTGATTTGCAAAATGATTAGTTATTTTTTGAATAATTCGATTACTTATGATTTCTGCTTGTTCTTCATCAAAATTAGACATTTTTTTGCGTTGATACGCCATTTCTAATTCTTTTATTGATTGTAGTTTAGCTTTTAGGGCATGTATGGTTGGTGCATATTTACGACCTTTTGTCCAAGTGATGAATTCATCCTGAATTTCTTCAATTATAGCTTCTGCTTGTGGAATGAATTTTTTGCGATTCTCTAATGTTTCATCTGTAATTTGAGACAAATGATCCATGTGAATTAGTGTTACTCCTTCAATATCCTGAACGTTTTCGTTAACATTTTTAGGTATTGATAGATCTAGAATTAATAAGGGTTTTTTAAGATTTAAGATTGTCTTGTCAACTGTTGGATTTTGTGCTCCTGTCGCCACTACTAGAACGTCTGCTTTTTGAATTTCTTCTTGTAAATCAGCATAATCTTTTACAATTAAATCTAGTTTTTTTGCTAATTTTTCTGCTTTATCTTTTGTGCGGTTAATTAAGGTAATATGATCATGTTTACTATGTTTTACTAAATTTTCGCAAGTGTTTCGACCAATTTTTCCTGTGCCAAAAAGCAAAATATTTTTATCAGATATGTCCGGAACTGTTTTGAAGATATACTGAACAGATGCAAAAGAAACAGAAGTAGCTCCTGAAGATATCTCAGTTTCATTTTTTACACGTTTACTTGCCTGAATCACTGAATTTACTAAGCGTTCCATATAGGCATTTGCTATTTCGTATTCTTTAGATAAGACGAAAGCGTTTTTGATTTGTGAAATGATTTCGAAATCTCCTAAAATCTGACTATCTAAACCTGTTCCTACTCTGAATAAATGATTTATAGCTTCTTTGTTTTTATAGACATAAGCTACCTTTTGAAAGTCTTCAACGGTACCTTGGCTATTTTCGCAAAGTAATTTAATTAATTGGAATGGGTGTTGTGCAAACCCGTATATTTCAGTTCGGTTACAAGTAGAAGTAACGATTAAACTTTCCAAACCATCTTCTTTAGCCTGTTGGATTAATTTAGTTTTAGCCTGTTCATCTAAACTAAATTTTCCTCGCATTTCAGCATCTGCTTTTAGATAACTCAAACCAATTGCGTAAAAAGTGGCAGATTTTGAGGGAATATTCTGTGTCATTAAAATCCTAATCAAATTTTCTACAAACAAAAGTATTTAGTTTTGTTTTTCCAAAATAACGCTATAAGTACTTTTTGTATCGCTATAAGTTATTTTGATAGTCGATTTGAATTTTTAGCGATATTTGTCTTACTTTTGTTCTAGATAAGCTGTTTTTAAGGTTGTTGTATAGAATAATTCTAAATAATATATTCGTTTTGAAAAAGGAGCTGTATAAAAAAATGTCGCTATGGGTGCTACTGAAGAAATAAAAATGAATGATGAATTCGTTTTGTTAAGATTTCAGAATGATGCTGAAGAAGTTATGAAATATGAACGCCCAGTAAAGACAGGGTTAATTCAGTTTCATTTTGGTTTAAAAGGAAAAGGTAAATTTATTTTTAACAATGGTAGTTATACGATAGGATTAGAAGGAGAAAAATCTCTTTTATTCTATAACCCTGAAAAAGAACTTCCGTTGCATCTAGAAATAGAGCCTAAAACTTGGATTATCTCTATATTAATTTCAATTAAAAAATTTCATGGTTTGTTTACTACTGATGCAGATCATATCCCTTTTTTAAGTTTAGAAAATAGAGATAGAAAATATTATGGTGAAGAGAATATTACACCTTCTATGGCAATAGTTTTGAATCAGATGTTTCACTATAATTTAAACCCCACTATTAAAAATTTGTATTACAAAGGAAAAGGATATGAGCTCCTAAGTTTGTTTTTTAATAAAAATGAAGATCCTGATATTGAACAATGCCCTTTTTTAGTAGATGAAGAAAATGTGAAAAAACTGAAAAAAGCAAAAGAAATTATTATAGCTAATATGTCTGAACCACCAAGTTTAGAAGAATTAGCAGACCAAGTTGGTTTAAATTTAAAAAAATTAAAAACAGGATTTAAACAAATTTATGGAGAAACAGTTTATGGATTTCTATTTGATTATAAGATGGAATATGCTAGGAATTTATTAGATAGTGGATCTTATAACGTAAACGAAGTAGGTTTAAAAATAGGTTATAGTACAGCCAGTCATTTTATTGCAGCATTTAAGAAAAAGTTTGGTACCACACCTAAAAAGTATTTATTAGAAAAAGTAAATTAAAAATAGACCGTATAAATTGAAGTGTATAGCATAACTATACTTTTAAAACATTAAGTTTCAAAAAAATAAAAATGAGGGGAGTATTATTAGTAAATTTAGGTTCGCCTGACAGTACAGAAGTAAAAGATGTAAAAAAATATTTAGATCAATTTTTAATGGATGAGCGGGTAATTGACCTGCCTTATCTATTAAGAGCTTTTTTAGTAAAAGGAATTATATTAAATACACGACCAAAAAAATCTGCAGCAGCATATAAAAAATTTGGTGGGAAGAAGGATCTCCTCTAATTGTTCTAACGAAGCGTTTGCAAAAAAAAGTACAAGAACTTGTAAATATTCCAGTAGAGATTGCTATGCGTTACGGTAATCCTAGTATAGAATTAGGATTACAACAATTGCATGATAGAGGGGTAACAGAAGTATTACTTTTACCTTTGTACCCACAATTTGCTATGGCAACTACGGAGACAATTTTAGTTTTAGCAGAAGAGATTCGTAAGGATAAGTTTCCAACAATGACCTTTAAAACAGTACCTGCTTTTTATAAAAGAGAAAAATATATAGCTAATTTAGCTACTTCTATTAAAGAAGCTTTAGCTAATTTTAAAGCAGACCATATCTTGTTTTCTTATCATGGAGTGCCAGAGCGTCATATAAAAAAATCAGATATTACAAAATCACATTGTGCAATTGATGGTAAATGTTGTATAACTCCTTCTCCGGCACATGAGTTTTGTTATCGCCATCAGTGTTATGAAACAACGAGACAAGCTGCGGAAATATTGCAGTTAAAAGAAGGAAGTTATAGTACTTCTTTTCAATCTCGTTTAGGACGTGATCCTTGGTTACAACCTTATACAGATGCTACAATTGATGATTTAGCTGAAAAAGGAATTAAAAATTTAGCAGTTGTAACACCTGCTTTCGTTTCCGATTGTTTAGAAACATTAGAAGAAATAGGAATGGAAGCAGCTCATAGTTTTAAGGAACATGGAGGAGAAAATTTCTTAGCAGTAGCTTGTTTAAATGATCGCGATGATTGGGCGCAGACTGTAGCAAGTTGGATTCAAGAGTGGAATTGAAAAATGTGTGTTTTAATAAAAATACTTGATCTTGTATTTTGAGAGATATTTTATGATTTAGAGAATGAAGAGACTTAAATTTTGAGTGCTAATTTAGACCTGAAAATAATTAAAAACTTTGCAGAATGGAATTATATAACTATATAAAATCATTACATCTCATATTTGTAATTACTTGGTTTGCAGGATTGTTTTATGTTGTACGACTTTTCGTATATCATGCCGAAGCAAAAGAAAAAACAGAACCAGAACAAAGTATTCTAATTAAACAATATCAGTTGATGGAATACCGCTTGTGGTATATTATAACTTGGCCAAGTGCTATATTAGCAAGTATTTTTGCTTTTTGGATGTTACTGTTTACTGATGCTGGAAATGTATGGCTTACACAAGCATGGATGCATGTTAAATTAACTTTTGTTTTTCTTTTGTATTTGTACCATTTGAAATGTCATCAGATCTTTAGTCAATTACAAAAAAATGAAGTTAAAAGAAGTTCTACTTTTTTTAGACTATGGAATGAAGGAGCTACTATTATTTTATTCGCAGTTGTTTTTTTAGTAATTTTAAAAAATGCAATTAATTGGATATTTGGCGTAATAGGTATCATCCTTTTTTCTATACTTTTAATGTTAGGTTATAAGTTTTATAAAAATATACGAGAGAAAAAATAATGATAAATGTTTTCCTTAGGGGTAAAAATCTTTCTTTACGAGCAAGAATTTTTCTTGCTCTAATATTCATAACATTAATATCTTCTGTACTGATTGCATTAGTCTCAATACTCCATTTTCAGTATGAAAGCCAAGAATATCATAAAGAACGCTTATTACGTAAAGAAGAACAAATTAAGCAGCATATAGAGTATGTTTTAGAAACAACTCCCCATCCTTTAATAACAGCTAATTTAGCATCAATTTTTAAAGATAAGATATTTGAAATAGCAGATATTCACAATCTAGAAATTGATATCTATGACTTACAAGGACGCATGCTCATTAATTCAAGAGCACCTTTAATAGAAGGACAAATAACGATTAATATTTCAGATAATTTATTAGATAAAATTAAACATGCTGACAAAAATAGATTTATAGGAGAAGGAGAGGCTAGAGGAGATGTTTATAATTTTTCTTATAGTTATCTAATGGATCATATTGAAAAAAAACCAATTGGTATCATACGACTTCCGTATAAACAGGATGATAGTTATTATAAACAAGAAATAGAAAACTTTTTAGCCATATTTGGAAGCGTATATTTAGGAATGTTTTCATTAGCCATTTGGTTAGCTTTTTATTTGTCAAGGTATATTACTAAGTCCCTCGAAACGATTTCTCGTAGGCTTACAGAAACTAGTCTTACTGAAAAAAATAAAAAAATAGATCTAGTTACTCATAGCTCAGAAATAGATAAGCTTATTCAATCATATAATAAAATGATTGATGAACTTGAGGAAAGTGCTAATAAATTAGCGCAAAGTGAAAGAGAAGGAGCTTGGAGAGAAATGGCTAAACAAGTTGCTCATGAAATAAAAAACCCCTTGACCCCTATGCGATTAACCGTTCAAAGTTTTGAAATGCGCTTTAACGCTCAAGATCCTAATATTAAACAAAAAGTAGTTGATTTTTCTAAAACACTTATCCAACAAATAGATACAATGAGTGCTGTTGCCAATGCTTTTTCAAATTTTGCATCTATGCCTGCGCAGCAAAATGAAACACTAAATGTTGTTGATGTCGTAAGAATGGCACTAGATATTTTTAACGAAGATTATATAGAATATTATTCTAGTACAAAAGAAATTATTACTAAAATTGATAGAACTCAACTGATACGTATTATTACTAATCTAGTTAAAAATGCTATTCAATCTATACCAGAGGAACAAAAAGACAAGAAAATTTTAGTATCTGTAAAAAAGAACAAAATGATACAATTATTAGTGTATGTGATAATGGAAAAGGAATTGCTCCAGAAGATTTTGAGCGGATATTTGAACCAAAATTTACCACCAAAACAAGTGGTATGGGATTAGGATTAGCCATTATAAAAAATATAATTGAAAATTATCAAGGAAAGATTACTTTTGAATCTAAATTAAATAAAGGAACTACTTTTAAAGTATTACTGCCTATTATAAACCAATAACAACATGGAATTAAAAAATATTTTAGTTGAGCACGAAAAATTTACAGCTACAGTTACAATCAATCGACCAGAAAAGTTAAACGCATTAAATTCTGAGACTATTAAAGAATTACACTACTGGTTAAAAGAATTAGAGGGAAATCAAAATATAAGAACAATTATACTAACAGGGAGTGGTCAGAAAGCTTTTGTAGCAGGTGCAGATATATCTGAATTTGCTCATTTTTCAGAACAAGAAGGAGCTGAATTAGCTAGAAAAGGACAAGAATTATTATTTAATTTTATTGAAAATATGAAAACTCCTGTAATTGCTGCCGTAAACGGATTTGCATTAGGAGGAGGTTTAGAATTAGCAATGTCTTGCCATTTTCGCATTGCTTCTGATAATGCTAAAATGGGATTGCCAGAAACTTCATTAGGTGTTATTCCAGGATATGGAGGTACACAACGTTTAGCTCAATTAGTTGGTAAAGGACGTGCTATGGAAATGATTATGACAGCAGGTATGATAGAAGCTAAAACAGCAAAAGAATTTGGTTTAGTAAATCATGTAGTTTCTCAAGAAGAGTTATTTCCTACTTATATGGCAATAGCAGATAAAATACAACGTAATTCTCCAGTTGCAATAGGTAAAGCTATTGAAGCAGTAAATGCAAATTATAAAGATGGTGTAAATGGTTATGAAGTAGAAATTAAAAAATTTGGAGAATGTTTTGTTACTACTGATTTTAAAGAAGGAACAACCGCTTTTTTAGAAAAACGCAAACCTATTTTTGAAGGCAAATAATATTATACAATATTTTAGTTTTTCAGAAGAAGTGATTAAAACTAAAATTTAAATTTTTAGTATTACCAATCCCGTCTTGAGTATCCTTACTTAAGATGGGATTACTATTTTAACCCTAAAGACTCTTTTTTAGTTTCGCCTAAATATATTTTTTATTTAAGTTGATATAGGTCAACTTTTGTGTTTTTTATTTTTTATACTTTTGCACACTGAAAAAATATAATTAAGTTTTTTCTCTTATGAGATAATGTTTAATTCTTTAAGCCAACCAGCCCCCTTAATTATTTATAAATATTTTAAAGTAGATTGAAAATGAGAAAAATGATGATTTTATTCGTATTTGTGTTTATTCAGGCAAAGGCACAATTTAATGAAGGCTTTGAGAATCCTAGAGATTTTTGGGGTAAATGGGGTATAGTAGGAATAGGAAGTGATCGCCCTGATTGGAATATTATCAAAGATGGAAAATTTCCTAAAAATGGAGAGAGGTGTGCTATGATTTCTGGAAAATCAGGTCAGAAAGGAGAGAGTTATTTAATTACTCCACAAATAGAGGTAAAAGAAAATGTAACAGATGGCTTTTCATATTGGATAGCTTCATTATTTGATGAGATTGTACCTAAAAGATGTGTTTTAAAAGTTTCTGTAAAAGGAAAAGATATAGATGATTTTGAAGAGACATTATTAGTTGAAAATCTTGATAAAATACAATGGAAAAGAAGTACTATTGATTTAAAAAAATATATAGGTAAGAAGATTTACTTAGCATTCTATATGTCAGACTTAGGTAACGGTGTGATAAGAATAGATGATGTTGAAAATACTAGTTTATTAGCTATTTTAGATTCACCTACCTTTAATCATGAAGGATTTAAATTTTATCCTAATCCAACTAAGGATTATGTAAATTTTGCTTATACAGAACAACTTCAAAGTATTAGTATATGTAATTTACAAGGACAGAAAATGCAAACAAAAGAAGTAAACGGACTTACAGAGACTCTAGAAGTTTTAAATTATCCTCAAGGGGTATATATAGCAAAAGTTATTGATACAAAAGGATTCGAAAAGACAATTAAATTTGTTAAAAATTAAAATTAATATACTCTTGAATAATATCAGTTTATATTAGCAACTGATAAAAAAACGAAATGATTATCATTTCGTTTTTTTGTAGTAATAACTTAATAGATTTTATAATATTCCTTCCCACTCATTGTAAAACTGTCTTAAAAATTCTTCCATAAACGAGTGACGTTGTAAAGCAATTTTCTTTCCCGTATTAGTATTCATCTTATCCTTTAAGAGTAATAATTTCTCGTAAAAATGATTAATAGTAGGGGATGTTGTATTTTTATATTCCTCTTTACTCATGGTTAAATTAGGAGTAATAGCGGGATCATATAGCTTTCTGTTTTTAAAGCCACCGTAATTAAATGTTCTGGCTATTCCTATAGCGCCAATGGCATCTAGTCTATCTGCATCTTGAACTATAGCCAGTTCTTTAGAGTGAAAATTAGAAATAAAGTTCCCTCCTTTGAAAGAAATATTTTCTATTATTTTTACTACATGTTCAATAATATTATTGTCAACATTTTGCGATATAAGAAAATTACGGGCTATTTTTGGTCCTATGGTTTCATCCCCATTATGAAATTTACTGTCGGCTATATCATGTAATAAAGCTGCTAGATAAACAACTGTTTCATTACAGTCTTCTTCTTTAGCAATTAATTTTGTGTTTCTGTATACTCGTTCTATGTGAAACCAATCATGGCCTCCTTCTGCTTCTTCTAATTGATTTTTTACAAAATCAATCGTTTTTTCTATGATTTCCATTACTATTAGATATGTTAAAGAAAAAGATTGTCTAAAAATAACCTTAAACTTGTTATTTTGGATAGTTATAACGAATAGAAGAAGTTTGGTGTTTACTTCTATTGTATAATTTATTCTATTTATAATTAAAATTTTCTTATGTTTTCCTAAAACAAGAAAAAAGATGCGTTTGTAATTTTATAGATAATCTCTTTTAAGTTATATTATTAAGAATGTTAAACTTTTAAAGCTGGCTGTACCCATTTAAATAATTTTTCTTCGCTAGGAGTAATCATTCTTTCTGCTAATCGAGTCATTCTTGTCGGAAGTTTCATTAGATAATCACGTGCTTTTTCTGCTTCATCTGTGAGATTGGTGATTTTATCTATTTCCCATTTTTGGATTAATTTTTCCATGATTTCAATATAATCTGTAGCAGTATAGACTCCTATGCGTTGAGCTGATTCAGAAAATTTCTCAAATGCTGTTCCTATAGCTTCTCCAGATTCGCGAATAAGATTTGCAGGCATTGTTATCTTTTGTTTCATCATATATTGAAATGCTAACATCATTTCACTAGGGTCTATTTGAAAAATTCGATTAACAAAATCACTATATGCTAAGTGATGGCGCATTTCATCACCTGCAATTAGATTGCATAATTTAGCTAATTTTTTATCTCCAAATTGTTTAGCTAATTTAGAGACTCTCATATGAGAAATATAAGTAGCTAATTCTTGGAAACTAGTAAATACAAAATTTTTGTAAGGATCTCGGTCAGTACCTGGGTCAAAACCATCATTAATTAAGTGTTGGGTTGTGATCTCTACTTCTCGCATATTTACACGTCCAGACAAGTACAAATATTTGTTTAATAAGTCGCCATGACGGTTTTCTTCTCCAGTCCATTGACGAATCCATTTAGCCCAGCCATTGTCACCTGTGGTTCCTTTTTGTTGGACCCCTTCAACATCTAATAGCCATGATTCATAAGTTGGTAAGGCTTCTTCGGTAATTGTATCGCCTACTAATACCACCCAAAAGTCATAAGGTAAATCTTTTGCAATTTCTCTAAGTTCTGTAACTTCTTCGATAAAGTTATCTCCTTCAGAATTAGGTAATAAGTCACTTGGTTGCCAGATTTTTTCTACAGGGAGTAAATAGTTTTCTACAAAAGAATCTAAACTCTTTTCTAGATATTGCATAACCTCCAGACGGATATTATTTAATTTTTCCATAAGATTAGAATAATTTATTTTATGTGTTCTTTGATTATAGTTTCAGTTTTTTCAAATATTTCATCAAAACTAAAATCAGATATTTTTAGAGGAGGATGGATAATATGTTCAATATTACTGCCTAAACCTAGTGGAAATTGACCATAACGAGTCATTTTCCATGAGTTATTAATGGTTACAGGTAAAAAATAGGCATCAGGTGCGAATTTATAAAGCATTTTTAGCCCATTTATTGAAAAAGGTTTTGGAACTCCTGTTTTACTCCTTGTTCCTTCTGGAAATATTACAATAGCATAATTATTTTCATTAATATATTCAGCTACTCGTTTTATTTCAGGTAGGGCTTGTTTCGGGTCTTTTCTGTCTATTAGACCAGAGCCACCATGGCGTAAATTAAAAGAAACACTTGGAATTCCTTTTCCTAATTCTTTTTTGCTAATGAATTTAGGATGACATTTACGCAAAAACCATATAAAAGGAGGGATATCGTATAAACTTTGATGATTAGCTACTATAATAAGCGGTTTGTTTTTAGGAATGTTTTCAATTCCTTTTATTTTATAAGTAGTTCCTAAAATGTGAGTAGTTCTAACTAGAAAAGCATTTAGGATGGCTACACTCTTTTTGTGTGCATTGTATCCGAAGAATTTTAGACAAAACCATTGGATAGGATGGAAAATAAGTAAACAAAGAAAGAATGATATCCCGAATAGGATTGATAATGGATAAGATATAAGTTTTAGCATCTGTTTGTTGAATTTGACCAAAAACAATAGAGGTTGTCCGAAAAGCGAAAATCTGCGTTTAAATTGTTATTCTGACGAACGAATGAGTTTCATGAGTATATCTGATGTTTCTCTCTGATCTGAATAGCAAACTTGCGGACTTTTTGGTCAACCTCTTGTAAAAAAATAATGTTTTACGAATTTTTAGCAAAATTCGCTATAAGCATCTTTTAAGTTTTCAGCGATAATTTCTGCTGGGCGTCCTTCTATATGATGGCGTTCTAACATATGTACTAATTCACCATTTTTGAATAGAGCCATTGCTGGTGAAGAAGGAGGGAAAGGAAACATTTGTTCACGAGCAGCATCGACAGCTTCTTTATCAACGCCTGCGAAGACCGTAATTAATTGATTTGGTTTCTTTTCACCTGATAAACTCATTATGGCTCCTGGTCGAGCGTTACGAGCTGCACAACCACAAACAGAGTTTACTACAACGAGTGTTGTACCTGTCGCTGTAATGGCATTTTTTACATCATCTGCTGTATATAAATTTTGAAAACCGTTGCTAGTTAATTCTTCACGCATTGGTTTTACCATTTCTTCTGGATACATATTCTTTATATGTTAAAAGTTATTGTTTTGCAAAGTTACAAACTTTTCGATTGTAACCTTTTTATTTAATATGATTTTAATATTTCTTATAAACCTTTAATCCAAGATTGAGGGTTTAATTTTGTCGTGTTTTGATAAATATAAAATTTCAAAACTGCTTTTCCTGTAAAGCTATTAAAGTGAATACCTCCCAAGGTTTGTTTGGTACTTACTTTTTGTCCTTTACTAACATTTACTCCGCTAAGATTGGAATAAGAAGTTATATAGTCTCCATGTCTAATAACAACTGTTGCAGTTCCGTTAGCGGCCATTTGTACATCACTTACTTCTCCACCAAAAACAGCGCGAGCTTGTGATCCTTTTTCAGAAGAAATTTCAATTCCACTACTCTCAATCATAATAGAAGGTTCTAGAGGATGGGGCTGACGACCAAAACGTTTGGTTAAGGCTCCTTTTTCTACAGGCCAAGGTAATCGACCACGATTTGAACGAAAATCGTTTGCTAATTCTTTAGCTTCAGGTGTTAAAACAAAAGTTGTAGTATTTGTAGTGTTTCCCGCTTTTTTATTGGCTGCAGCAATAGCTTCACGTATTAAACGCTCTATTTGACGTTCAATGGCACGTGATTCTTTTTGTTTTTTACGAATTTCAGCAATGATCTTCTTTTTATCTTTCTTGATACTGCTTAATAATCTTTCTTGTTCTTGACGTTCTATTTCAAGATCTTTTTTTTCTTTTTCACTTACTGCAATTAATTTTTCTTTTTGCTTTTTTTGTGCTCCCAGTTTAGCGTTATAACTTTCTAAATCTTTTGTTTTACTTTTTATTTCTTCACCTTGCATTTTTCTGAAGCTTGAGTATTGCTTCATGTATTGCCCTCTTTTGTAAGCTTGTAAAAAATTATCAGCAGATAAAATAAACATAGCTCTACTTTGTTCAGAACGACTTTTGTATGATTTTTCAATCATTTCAGCATAATCTTCTTTTAAAACTTGTAAATCCTTTTTTAATTGGTTTACCTTTATTTGATTAATATACATACTATTTCCTAACACTTTTTTTTGTTTTTCTGTAGTACGAATTAATTTTAGTTGTAAATCGATTTTCTCTTTTTGTTGAGCTACAATTTTTGTTACATCTTTTTCTTTTTTCTTTTGCTCACCTAATAAACGTTCTTTTTGACGAATTTCTTCTTGAATTCTAGCTTTTTGCTCTTCTAATTTACGCTGTCTATCTTCTTCCTGTGACCAGACAATGATAGTGCTGAAAGTAAAAATAAAGGATAAGATGTATTTTAACATAATTTATTAATTCTTTAATTAATTTTTATTGGGTCATAACCCTTGGGTACACTATACGGGAATGTAAGTTCTTCATTAAATGAAACAGATTTATTTTGTATTACAATTTCTGTACTCTTATTACCCTGAATTGCAAAAATAGCAAGTTCCATTGGTAAAATAGCTTCCGAAGCTAAATTATAGTCTGCATAACGGACTATCATTTTTCGATCGGGTTCTATTTGCTTAATTTCTTGCTTGTTTAACCAAAAATGGTTAGAATCAAAAAGATAAGATTTTATAAAATTTCCTTCTGTAACTTCTTCTAGTTTCGGATTATTATTTTCTTTAGTCATAATGTATTTTCCTAGAAAAAGATCATCAATAGCCTTTCCTAAAAGTAAGTTTTGAATTTTTTGAAAGTTTAGTTCAGTTCCTAACCAATTACTTAGCATTTTGTAGTCTCCATCAAAAAACTTGCCTCCTATTTTTTCATAATATTTTACAGATGTAGGGGTTAGTAAAGCTTTTGCTCCTGTAAATCCTAGCATTTTTAATGTTATGAGTATTGTTTCATTTTTTTTAATACGAATATCAGCGGATACACTTAATGACTGCTTTTCATCTTTATAGTCTACATTTGACTTTATATACGCAGTTTTAAAATCTCTCTTTAGATTTTCATGGTTTATTATCACATTTTTTACAGTTTCTGTGATAATAGGAGTCTTGTTTTCTTGGGGAACAACAAGATTTTGTTTGGCTTTACAAGAAACTAATAATGATATTATACTTACTGTACTTATAATCCTTTTGATCATTTTGTTTTGTTTTTAATACTTGTTGCTTTTTTTTGCCATTCTTCTGCTTTTTTTGAATTGCCTAAAGCAACGGCAACTTCGCTCATGAGATTAAGAAAATTAATTTCTAAATTAGGATTTTCTACAACGTAATCTAGTCCAATTTCTAAAAAATCGTTAGCTTTTTTGTAATTTTTTATTTGAAAATTTCCTTTTCCTGCAAAGTAATAAAATTCAGGTTGATTAGGGAATAGATCAGAGTAGTCTGTAGCTATTTTTGACATTAAAGAATAGTCTTTTTTTTCATCACAAGAGATAAGGAGATATAAGGCAACTTCTACATCGTTTTTTTGAAGAATAATTGATTTTTCAAAATTTTTAATTGCTGAATCCCATTGCTTTTTTTTGAAGTAAAATTTGCCTACTTCTTTATATACATTAAATTCTGGATCTCCTTCAAAATATGAAATGGCTTTTGATAATTGATTTTCAAAAATTGGATTTTTAGAAACAAAAATTAAAAATTCATTGAACATTTTAATTTTAATTTTTTTGTCTATTTTTCTACTTTTTAGAACTGTTTCGAGTGTAGTAAAGGCTTCTAAATCTTTTCCTTCGTTTATCTGGTATTTAAATAGAAATACAGCAGCCCATTCTGAAGTAGGTATATTTTTTTGAAGTTTTTCAATAGTTTGCCTAGCTTTTTCTTCTTGATTTGTTTCAGAATATTTAGTAATTAAAGAAAGGTAATTTTCTTCATTTAGAGGGTCTGTTTCAATTGCTTTTTCTAAATCTGATTTATTTCCAGCATTAATATTTGTTTGTCTATTAATTTCTGTTCGATATTGATTTCTTCTTTCGGTTTTTCCTTCAGATTCATCTAATTCGTTAATCAATAATAAGGCTTTGTCAAATTGACGAGTATACATATACAAAGCAAGTAAATCTTCTTTGTATTTTTTATCTAGTGGTATGATTTTTTGTAAGGTTAATATTCCTTGATTGTAGTTTTTTGTATTGTAATAAACATCGTATAAATCAATCCAGTTCCATTTGTTTTTGGATCTATTTCTGTTGCTTTTTTATACGCTTCTTCAGCTGATAGATATTCCTTCTTGAAATAATAATTTTTACCTAATTCATGATAAATCACAGCATTATTAGGTTGGAGTTGTAAGCATTTTTCTAATTCAAAAATTGCTTTGTCATAATTTTCAATTCCTTTTTGTTTTAATGATTCATAAAACGCTTCTTCAAAAGTATCACTAGCAGATACAATATCTTCAGGGTTTGCTTGAGCTACTAGAGTGTATGTGCTGGCTGCTAATATGAAACAGGCCAGTTGGTATATTATTTTATTCATATGTTTAAATTTTACTTATAGTGTCAACATATGGTGTCGCCTCTTAATGCTTATAGATTATCAACTGTGAAAAATATTTATTATTGTTACAGTGGAAAAAAATGTTAAAAAAGACTGTCCGAAAATAGATCATTCGGACAGTCTTTTTTTACTCTAGTGTAGAATAATCGCCTATACTTATACTTTTGAAATTACCATCAAAAGTAGCATGGTTGCCAATCATGGCATTATCTAAGTTAGCATTGCGTAAATGAGCATGTGTTTGAACTAAACTGTTTTTGATTGTAACATTTGTTAAATGTGTTGATTTTCCTAATGATACATTAGGGCCTACAGTTGAGTTAGTTAATACTACATCTTCTCCAATAAAACAAGGAGGGATAATTGTAGTGTTTTCAATACGAGCAGAGCTAGCTATCATGTTTTCACCTTCTGCATGTAAAAAATTCAACATTCTGCTATTAGTTTCTACTGTTACGTTTTTATTTCCACAGTCCATCCATTCGTCAACTTTTCCAGGAACAAACTTCATTCCTTTATCCATCATTTGTTTAATACCATCATTGATCTGGTATTCGCCACCATGAATGATATTATTATCTAATACAGCTTGTAGTTCGTCTTTTAAGATGGCAATGTCTTTAAAATAATAGATTCCAATAACTGCTAGATCTGAAACGAAAGTTGAAGATTTTTCTACAAGTTCAATGATTTCATTTGATTCGTTCAATTTAATTACACCAAAAGCGTCTGGATTATCTACTTGTTTTACCCAAATTACACTATCAGCAGCTGTATCTAATGTAAAATCAGCTTTGAAAAGGGTATCAGCGTATGCAATAACAGTAGGTCCTGAAAGGGATTCTTTAGCACACATGATAGCATGTCCTGTACCTAATGCTTCATTTTGATAATAGATAGTTCCTTTTGCGCCCAAGTTTTCCGCTATAGCAACTAATTCTTCTTCTACTTTTTTACCAAAGCTCTCATGTATAATGAAGGCAATTTCTTCAATGTCTTGATTGATTACTTTAGCAATATCTTCTACTAAACGATGTACAATAGGTTTGCCAGCAATAGGAATTAATGGTTTAGGAACTGTAAGTGTATGCGGGCGAAGGCGTGAGCCACGACCTGCCATAGGTACAATAATTTTCATAATATTAGTCCCTTGTCCTTTAATATAAGGACTACTACAGGGAGAGTAGTTTTTAAAATTTATTTACTTTATTTAATACTCGATTTTTGGATTTTTATTTTTTCGAAAGTAATTAAGTTTATTTTAAACCTGTACTTCCAAAACCTCCTTCGCCTCTGTCTGTGTCAGAAAGTACTTCTACAGGATGCCAAAAAATACGTTCATGTTTAGCTATTACTAATTGAGCAATACGTTCACCATCTTCAATTTCAAAAAAATCATTTGATAAATTGACTAAAATGATGCCTATTTCACCACGATAATCAGCATCTATAGTTCCAGGAGAATTTAATACTGTAATCCCTTTTTTAAGAGCTAATCCACTTCTTGGTCTTATTTGTGCTTCATAACCTTGCGGTAGTTCTATAAATAAACCTGTTTTTATTAGTATTCTTCCAAGAGGGGGTATTGTTATTGATTCTTCTAAATTAGCCCTTAAATCCATTCCAGCTGATAAATCAGTTTCATAATGTGGTAGGGCATGTTTTGATTTATTTACAATTCTTATTTCCATACTTTCTATAGTAAGAGACTGTTTTAAACAGGCTCATCTTAAATTTATTTTCTTTTTATTATGTTTGTAATGACCTCCTTTTCATTTCTATAAATATAATATCCAAAGGTAATTAAGGCAAATATTCCAAAAATATAGCTTTTACGTAAAAAGGGATGTAAAATGATAAAGCGGATAATATAATGGCTACTCCTATATAATTTCTAATTTTATTGACTTCATAAGGTATTGGATATTTTTTTTGTCCTAAATAATAAGAGATAAACATCATACTTCCATAAGCAACGATAGTTGCAATAGCTGATCCATAATAGCTCATTGAAGGAACCAATAAAAAGTTACAAATTAAGGTTAGTAAAGCACCTGTTAATGATATAATTGCACCTATGTATGTTTTATCTGTTAATTTATACCATACGGATAAATTAGTGTATATTCCTAAACAGAAATTAGCTAAGACAATTAATGGTACTACCTTAATTGCATCCCAGTAAGCTGGATTAGGAACTAATGGTTGTTTTAAAATATCGATGAATACAATTACAAAAAGTAAAATAAAAGATCCTGAAATAACAAAATATTTAGTGATAGTAGCGTAAGTTTTAGGAGCATCTTCATTTTTAGCGTGGCTGAAGAAGAAAGGTTCTATCCCTAATGTATAGGCTGTACGAAATAAAACCATAAACATTCCTAATTTATAACAAGCAGAATAAGCACCAATATCAGATTTAGAAACGTGTAGTTTTTCTAATAAGATCTTGTCAAAATGTTCATTAATTGCAAAACCAATTCCTGCAAAAAGAATTGGTAAACCATATTGAATCATTTTAATCCATAATTCTTTATCAAAAGCACCTTCTCTTTTTATGTAATGATTAGATAACATTGCTAAAGTAAATAAACTAGCTAAAACGTTTGAAATAAATATATATCCTACTTGAAAATGTTCAAAGTAAAGGGTGCTTAGAGGATTTTCTTTTGAAATTAATGGTAGTATTAGTAAGAAAAAAATATTTAAGCCAAAATTAATAATCACATTTAAAATTTTAATAACGGCATATTGAGTTGATTTTTTTTCTGCACGTAATCTGGAAAAGGGAATAACTACTAAAGCGTCTAATACTAATATCCAAATAGTATAAGTGATATACTCTTTTTTACATTGATGAAATGTGCTATACTTTCCCTAAAAATTAAAGAAAAAGCTAGAAAAAAAATAGAAGACCAAAAAAGAGAAACTAATGATGTTTTAAAAACATTTTTCTTATTCTTTTCTTGATTATAAAATCTAAAAAATGCAGTTTCCATTCCATAGGATAATACTACATTGAAAAACACTAGATAAGCAAAAATTATAGAAACATCAGCAAATTCTGCTTTCGGTAATTTTTTTACATATAGAGGATTCAATAAAAAACTAATCATACGAGGTAAGACTGTAGCCAAACCGTAGATTAGTGTCTGCTTAAATAAACTTTTATAAATGCCCAAAACGGTTGTATTATTTTAAACTTGCAAAAATATTAATTTTTATCATTTTCATCTGTTCTAATAGAAGGATAAGCCAACATTTCTTTTTCTTTTACTTTTTTGATTTTGAAAAAGTAGGTGTTTCCTTTATAAGAGTATTCTAGAACAACTTCCTTAGGGCGAATAGATAAAGGGTGTTTTTTTATATTAGAATTTATTGTTTTTTCTTCTTCACCACGATTTTCTTCATTAGGATGCTCATTTGTATTTCCCTTGAAGCTGAATAAATATTCTTTTGAGTCTGTTTTATTCGGAATAGCTATTCTGTTTTGAAAATAAACTTTGATTAATTCAAGATCTTTTGGTAGTTCTTTTTGAAAATTAATATGAAGATCTGTGCCAGAACCACCTCCTTTTATACCCGCTACCCAAGATTGATAATAACATTCCTGAATGTTAAAAGGATGTCTTGTGTTTTTTTGAGAATAACTTAAAGAAGAAATCATGAGTAGTATAAGGTAGTGTTGTATTTTCATTTTTTAAATAGTTTTTATAGTTGAAATATTTAATAATAATTTCAATTTGCTTATTGTTTTTAGTATGTCTTTTAAATACAGGTAATTAAAAGGTTTAAATTTTTCATTTTTAACAAATATCTAAAACTTATCAAAATTATCAAAAAATATGCCAGATAACTTAATTTATTGGTTATTAAGTTCTGGTGTTAGATCCTAAATATAGTACTGGTTTTCTGAGTTTAATAGATTCTTGAGATATTAAATAAATCAAAAAAGAATTAAAAATTTTAATATGTCTATTAAAAGATTTTATGTTGAGTTATTTATTTCTGAAAAATAAATGTTTTAGATAAGGATAGGTATGATAGAATTTCTAAATTTGCGATTGTTAAAATTTATAGTATGTTACAAATAGCAGTTATTAGAGAAAACCAAGAAGCGGTAATCAAAGCTTTGGCAAAAAAAATATAGATGCCACAGCCATGATAGAAAATGTGGTAGCTCTTGACGAAAAACGTCGTGCTACTCAAGTTGAGTTAGATAATGTATTGGCGGAATCTAATAAACTGTCCAAAGAGATCGGAGCAATGATGAAAGCAGGTGAAAAAGCCAAGGCCGAAATCATTAAGGAAAAAACGACTCAGTTACGTGATCAAAGTAAAGAATTAACAGAAACCCTAAATGCTATTGCAGAGGAATTAACACAACAATTATATCAGTTACCAAATACTCCTGCTGAAATTGTTCCAGAAGGAAAAACAGCGGATGACAACTTAAATGTTTTTCAAGAAGGAGAAATTCCTGTATTACATGAAGAAGCTTTGCCTCATTGGGAATTAGCTAAAAAATATGATATAATTGATTTTGAATTAGGTACAAAAATTACAGGTGCAGGTTTTCCTGTTTATAAAGGAAAAGGAGCAAAATTACAACGCGCTTTAATTAATTATTTTATTGATAAAAATACAGAAGCAGGTTATCATGAAGTACAAGTGCCGCATTTAATTAATGAAGCATCAGGTTACGGAACAGGACAGTTACCTGATAAAGAAGGGCAAATGTATCATGTAGGGATTGATGATTTATATTTGATTCCAACTGCTGAAGTTCCAGTAACTAACTTATATCGTGACGTAATTTTACAAGAAAATGAAATGCCTGTAATGGTAACAGGTTACACTCCTTGTTTCCGTCGTGAAGCGGGTTCTTATGGTGCCCATGTACGAGGATTAAACCGTTTGCACCAGTTTGATAAAGTCGAAATTGTTCGTATTGAACACCCAGATAATTCTTACCTAGCTTTAGATGGTATGGTAGAACATGTAAAAGGAATCTTAAAAGAATTAAAATTACCATATCGTATTTTACGTTTATGTGGAGGAGATATGAGTTTTGCATCAGCATTAACGTATGATTTTGAAGTGTTTTCTACAGCTCAAGAGCGTTGGTTAGAAATATCATCAGTATCTAACTTTGAGACTTTCCAAGCTAATCGTTTAAAATTACGCTTTAAAGGAAAAGATGGTAAGACGCAATTAGCACATACTTTAAATGGTAGTTCGTTAGCATTACCACGTGTGTTAGCAGGAATTTTAGAAAATTATCAAACACCAGAAGGAATTATGATTCCTGAAGTATTGAGAAAATACACTGGTTTTGATATTATAGACTAAACTTTATAGCAAATTTATATAATGTACTAAAGTCACAAAATTATTGTAACTTTAGTACATTATTTTTTTAGATTAAATGAAGAAAATAATTCAAATAGTATTGTTTTGGCCTTTGTTAACTTTAGGTCAAGTATATACGGTGACACCTCCTCCTGGAGGAAATCCGCAAGTGGCTATGCCTCCAAATAATAATCCGAATGAATACCTAGCTCAAAATTATTTTGATCGAGGTGAGTTTGATAAAGCGGTTGTTATTTATGAAGAATTGCTAAAAAGACAACCAAATAATTATTCCTTTTTTCAAAAATTAGTTTTTTGCTATCAGCAATTAAAGCAGTTTGAAAAATCAGAAGTATTAATTCAAGAAAAGTTAAAAAAGACAAAATACCCTAATCTATATGTAGAATTGGGTTATAACTATCAACTTCAAAAAGAACAAGATTTAGCTGATAGAAATTATAAAATAGCGATTAGCAAGATAAATGAAAATCCTAATAATGTATACGGTATTGCACGTGAATTTGAACAAAAAGTATTACTTGGACAAGCAGTAGAAGCCTACACATTAGCACAAAAATTAAATTCAGAGGCTAATTTTGATTATCAAATAGCTTTGTTGCAAGGACAATTAGGAAACATTGACTTGATGATTGAATCATTAGTAGATTATGCTCATAAATTTCCTAATAACTTAGTATTAGTGCAAAACCAACTGAATCGTTTTTTAACAGAAGATCATACTAAAACTTTTGCCGATACCTTACGCAAATCATTACTATTACGAACTCAAAAGAATCAAGATTTATTTTGGAATGAGTTTATGAGTTGGTTTTTTATTAACCAAAAAGAATATAGTAAGGCTTTTATTCAAGAAAAGGCAATATATCGTCGTAATCCTGAAAGTTTTAATAACCTATTTAATTTAGCGCGATTAGCTTCGCAGGAAAAAGAAATAGATACAGAACGGGATATTTTAAACTTTATATTAGAACACGCTACGCAGTCTGATGTACAATTACAAGTTAATTATAGTTTGTTAAAAATAGATATTGATCGAGCAAAAAAGAAGAATACCCATCTATTACGGAAAGACTAAATAAACTTTTGATTGATTTTGGGGCAGGTTCTAATACTGTTAAACTTCAAGTTTTAAAAGCACATTTTGAAGCTTTTTATTTAGAACATTTTGAAAATGCTAAAACCATATTATTTAAAGCATTAGATCTGCCTTTAAATCAGTATGCTCTAGCAGATGTTAAGTTAGAGTTAGCAGATGTATTGCTTCTTGATGAAAAATTTAATCAAGCCATTATTTACTATGCTCAAGTAGAAGCAGAATTAGAAAATGATGAAATTGCACATGATGCAAATTTAAAAATGGCAAAAGCGAGTTATTATAAAGGTGATTTTGAATGGGCTAAAAAACAATTTGAAATTCTGAAATCATCTACTTCTCAACTTATTGCAAATGATGCAATGGAATTATTTTTACTTATATCAGATAATACAGTAGAAGATTCTACTCAAGTAGCTTTAAAGAAATTTGCAAGAGCAGATTATTTAGCTTACCAAAATAAGCAAGCAGATGCTTTAGAAGCTTTTAAGAAAATTCTTTTAGAGCACAAAGGTGAAAGTATTGAGGATGATGTTTTGTTGAAAATAGGAGAATTATATCAAAATAAAGAACAATATACAGAAGCATTAAACAGTTATCAGCAAATTATTGATAAACATTCAGAAGAAATCTATATAGATGAAGCTTTGTTTTTTAGTGCAGAAATTTTTAGAAAATTTCTTCAGCAACCAGATAAAGCAAAGGAGTTTTATGAAAAAATTATACTCAATCATCCAGATAGCATTTATTTTGTAGAAGCACAGATGTACTACCGTAAATTAAGAGGGGACCGTAATTTATAAAAGGAGGCCAAGCCTTAAATTAGTTTTCATTATCTTTGCATAAGTAAACTTTTATGTTTTTAAACTTAATAATTCTATAAAAAAATACAATGATTATATATAATGTTACTGTGAATATTCATGAGAGTGTTCATGATCAATGGTTAAACTGGATGCAAAACAAGCATATTGCAGATGTTTTAGGTACGGGTAAATTTATTTCTGCAAGATTAGTTAAAGTGTTGGTAGAAGAAGATATGGGAGGTGTTACCTACGCTGTCCAGTATTTAGCCGAAAACAAAGAAAAATTACAGAGTTACTATGACAATGATGCAGAGCGTATGCGTAAAGAAGGAAATGAATTATTTGGAGATAAGCTTTTAGCCTTTAGAACAGAGCTAGAAGTTGTTTCAGAGTATTAAAAAAGAATAACTTCTAGTCAGGAATAATAAAAATCCAAAATTTTAGAATAAGTAAGTAGGATCTTTTATCATTAGTTAATCGTTCTGAAAAACTAGTGGATTTTACAAAAAAATAAAAAGAAATAACTAGGAGAGGTCTTATCCGGATTTGTGAAGCTTTGTGGAACTCTCTGTGTAAGACCATCAACTTTTAACCAAAAGCATGGATAAAGTAAGAGCAAAAAAACACCTAGGACAGCATTTTCTAAATGATGAAAATATAGCTGGTAAAATAGCTGATGCACTGACATTAGAAGGTTATAATAAAGTACTAGAAATTGGTCCAGGTATGGGAGTATTAACCAAATATCTCCTTGATAAACCAATTGATACTTATGTAATTGAAATAGATACAGAATCAGTTGAATATCTTAAGACACACTATTTAAAATTATCAAATAAAATCCTATCAGAAGATTTTTTAAGATATGATTTAACAAAGGTTTTTGGGAATGAGTCTTTAGCCATTATTGGAAATTTTCCTTATAATATTTCTTCTCAAATCGTTTTTAAAGTATTAGAAATGCGTAATCAAATTCCTGAATTTGCAGGAATGTTTCAAAAAGAAGTTGCTGAACGTATTTGCGAGAAAAAAGGAAGTAAAACATATGGTATCTTATCTGTATTAACGCAAGCTTTTTATGAGACAGAGTATTTATTCACTGTTTCAGAATTTGTATTTACACCTCCTCCTAAAGTAAAATCAGGTGTTATGCGTATGCGCCGTAAAGAAGATTATCATTTACCTTGTAATGAAAAGTTGTTTTTCAATGTAGTAAAAACTGCGTTTAACCAAAGAAGAAAGACCCTAAGAAATAGTTTAAAATCATTTAATCTCTCGGACCATTTAAGACAAGATAGTATCTTTGACCTCCGTCCAGAACAAATATCAGTAGAGCAATTTATAGAACTCACTCAAAAAATTCAAGCAGATGGAGTTTAAAATTACCCCAGAATTCATCGCTCAGATAGAGCATTTAGTAAATGAAAATCGAGCACAAGAATTAGAAAACCTGTTGCAAGATATTCACTTTGCAGACATTGCTGAAATTTTAGATGAATTAGATGAATACGGGGCTAATTATGTTTTTAAAATATTAGATTCAGAAAAAACAGCTGATGCCCTTTTAGAGTTAGATGATGAGGTTCGTATAAAAATTCTTAAAAACCTTTCTGCGAAAGAAATTGCAGAAGAAATTGATGAATTAGATACAGATGATGCAGCTGATATTATTGCAGAACTACCACAGTCTAAAAAAGAAGAAGTAATCCTTGAATTAGAAGATGTTGAACATGCTAAGGATATCGTAGAATTACTCCGTTATGATGAAGATACTGCAGGTGGTTTGATGGGGAAAGAATTGGTGAAAGTAAATGAAAATTGGAATGTGCTTACTTGCGTTAAAGAAATGCGTATGCAAGCAGAACATGTTACTCGAGTACATTCTATTTATGTAGTAGATGATGAAGATCGACTCAAAGGAAGACTTTCATTAAAAGATTTACTAACAACTTCTACTAAAACACCTATTAGTGAAGTTTACATAAAAAAAGTAGATTATGTAAAGGTAGATACGATGGATACAGAAGTAGCACGGATCATGCAAAAATATGATTTAGAAGCTATACCAGTCGTAGATGAAATGGGACGTTTAGTAGGACGTATAACTATTGATGATATCGTAGACGTAATTAAAGAAGAAGCGGATAAGGATTATCAGATGGCAGCTGGTATTTCACAAGATGTGGAGGCAGATGATAGTATTTTAGAGCTTACACGAGCTCGTTTGCCATGGTTAGTTTTAGCTTTGTTAGGAGGATTTGTTAGTGTTCGTGTACTAGGTTTGTTTGAACCTGCTATGAAAGAACATCCTCAATTATTCTTTTTACACCTTTAATTGCCGCTATGGGAGGGAACGTAGGTGTACAATCATCAGCTATTATTGTACAGGGTTTAGCTAATAACTCTATAAGCGGTACAATTTTACAACGTTTATTAAAAGAGCTATCCTTAAGTCTACTAAATGGTTTGATACTTTCTACTATTTTGTTATTAGGAAGTTATTATTTATTAGGTTTTGAAATTCATATAGGATTAACTGTGACTACTGCTTTATTGTCTGTTATTGTTATTGCTTCCTTAATAGGGACTTTTATTCCTATTGTGTTAAATAAAAATGGAGTAGACCCGGCACTGGCTACCGGACCCTTTATTACAACAAGTAATGATATTTTAGGGATTTTAATCTATTTTACAATTGCTCGTTTGATTTTAGGTTTTTAAATTCCTTATATTTGAGAAAAGCTTATAAAATTGGAACATCAAAATATTAAAATACTACATATAGATAGTAACCATCCTTTATTAAAATCACAATTAGAAAATGCTGGTTTTCAAAATTATGATGATTTTATTTCATCAAAGGAACAAATAGAGGAGATAATTCATGAGTATCATGGCATTGTCATTCGTAGTCGGTTTAAGATTGATAAAACTTTTTTAGACAAAGCATCTCAGTTACGATTCATTGCACGTGTAGGAGCAGGATTAGAGAGTATTGATTGTGATTATGCCCAAGCTAAAGGAATTCACTTAATTGCGGCCCCAGAGGGAAATCGTAATGCAGTAGGAGAACATGCTCTAGGAATGCTTCTTTCTCTTTTTAATAATTTAAATAAAGCTGATATAGAAGTTAAAACAGGATTATGGAGTAGAGAAGCTAATCGTGGACATGAATTAGATGGTAAAACGGTGGGTATTATTGGATATGGAAATATGGGGAAATCTTTTGCAAAAAAACTAAGAGGTTTTGATGTAAAAGTATTATGTTACGACATCCTTCCAAATATTGGAGATCAAAATGCGCTACAAGTAGATCTGCAAGAATTTCAAAGAAGAGTAGATGTAGTAAGTTTGCATACACCTTGGACTCCTCAAACAGATAAGATGGTGAATTCTTCTTTTATTAACGCGTTTAGTAACCCCTTTTGGTTAATTAATACTGCCAGAGGTAAAAGTGTGGTTACAACGGATCTGGTTAAAGCTTTAAAAGAAAAGAAAATTTTAGGTGCAGGTTTGGATGTTTTAGAATATGAAAAGCTCTCTTTTGAAACGCTCTTTGATGGTCAAAAACCCGTAGCATTAGACTATCTACTGAATGCCTCTAATGTTTTATTAACTCCTCATATTGCAGGCTGGACTTTTGAAAGTAAAGAAAAATTAGCCCAAACAATCGTAGATAAAATTAAGAAGTTATATTTAATTAATGATATTAAAAGTTAAAAAGGGGCTTATTCCTTTGTTTAAAAATTTTATATGATTTAAAATAAAAGTATTGTGAACCTGATATACGAAATTTATTTTAATCGTTGAATGATTTATATATTTTGTATACCAAGCTCACTTTAACTACTTCTAAAATTTAAGTGTTATACCTGTTAGGAAATTTCTGCCTGCCTGTGGATAATAGAAATTTTCAGTTATAGCTGGGTTATTAGAACCTTGAGGACGGCTATAGTAGCTGTAAGTATAACCGTTTGATTCATATAGCTTATTAAAAATATTGTTAATTAGTAAATTAAAGCTGATTTCAGCAAAATTTTTAGGTTTTAAGATATATAGAATACTTAAATTGCTATTTTGATAATTGTTTAATTTTTTGTTTTCTGATGAAGTGTTATCTAAATATTGTTTTCCTACATATTTTTGTATGCAGGCAATACTTAGGTTTTTAGTAGGATAAAAAGTAACCGTTGCCCCTCCTATTATACTAGGAGAAAATGAAATATCTGTATTTTCATATTTTGTTATTTGTGTTGAGTGAATTTCATTTCCATTTAGATCGTATTCTGTTGAAGGAACAGAATAATCAAATGATTTGATCTTGTTTCTACTTTTTGTAATATTAAAATCTAATTTTAAAAACTTAACAGGTTGAATACTCGCCTCTACTTCAACTCCTATACGGTGACTTTTATCAACATTTTCGCGAATTGCGTCACCAACTTCATCTAATGCACCTGTTAGTACGAGTTGATTATTATAGTGCATGTAGTAGCCATTTAAATTAATTTGTGCTATTTTATTTTTAAATCGATAACCTAATTCATAATCTAATAATTGTTCTGATTTAGGTTCAATAGGATTTTTTGTTAAATCATTACGGTTAGGTTCTTTATTTGCAACAGCAAAAGAGCTATATACATGATGATTTTTATGAATAGCAAAATTTATACCTCCTTTTGGATTAAAAAATTCATATGTTTTTTTAATATCTAGTGGTTTTAAATCACTACTTAATCCACTCGTAATATAATCTATACGACGTGCTTGAATATCTAAGAATAATTGTAATTTATAAAAGAATGTGTAGTCTGCTTTAGCATATACAGAGAAATCTTCTTTCTTACTTAATGATTTGTAATAATTCATATTAGTAACAGGAAGGTCTATATATTTATGTTTGATTAATTCTCCAAAATGAATTCCATCATATTGATTGTATCCACCGCCTAGGCTACCATTAAAATTGGTTGTGTTATAATTTAAAGCATAAACCACTGCATAGAAATCATTGTCAAGCCATTTTCTGCGTACCACATCTGATTTACTATTTCCATTTATATAATCAGGGAAATATTTTTTAAGTTTTTGGTCTGCCTTAAATTCTTCATAATAGCCTTTTCCTTTTGTAAAATTTCCAGAAATGGTTCCTTTTAAATGTTCGCTAAACTGATGTGTTAGGTGTAATTGATAATGCGTTTGTTCGTAATTGTCTACTTGATTATCATATAGATAATGGTTAAATGTTCTTGTGGAATTTAATAAGTTGTCTATTTCAGCAGGGGTAAAATCATTTCGATTAATAAATGCTTTTATTTCTGTTAAATCGCCATTTAATACTGATTCAGGTGTTCCATTCCATGATTGGTACGTAATTTCTTTTCCTCCAAAAACTAAGGCTTTTACAGCGGTTTGTTTACCAATAAAACCAGCTTCGGTATAGAAAGATTTAAGATCAGAAGAAGCACGATCAATATAACCATTACTCCCTATTTTAGATAAACGACCTTCGGCATAAAAACCATTTTTTATACCTGATCCAAAAGTAATATTGTGTTTACGTGTATTAAACGAACCGATGCTATGCGAAGTGGTTGCATACCCGTTGACAGCAGGTGTAAGCGTACGTAAGTTTAAGCTAGCACCAAAAGCACCTGCACCATTGGTTGAAGTTCCTGCCCCTCGTTGTAATTGGATATTTTGAACCGAAGTAGCAAAGTCAGGCATATTTACCCAAAAGGTACCTTGGCTTTCAGCGTCATTATATGGGATACCGTTAATGGTTACATTTATACGAGTAGCATCACTACCTCTTATCCTTAATCCTGTATATCCTACACCAGCACCAGCATCTGAAGTAGCAACTACAGATGTCATTTGATCTAGTAAAATAGGTAGATCCTGTCCTAAATTATTTCGCTCTAAAGCTTCTTTTTTTATATCTGAAAAGGCAAAAGGAGATTTTTTACTTAAGCGAGTAGAGGCTACTTTAATTTCTTCTAATGCGTTCATTTTTGTAGAATCAGTTACTTTTTTTTCTTGACCTAGTATAGTATTTAAAGGCATTAGAATAAATGTACTCAAAATGATTTTTGAAAGTAATTGATGAGTTTGATTGTGATTTGAATTTTTCATTCGTTACAAATTGTTACGAATAAAAGGGGTCATTATTCATTAGAATTAATAAATCAGCTAACTTAATATTTTAGCTATAAGTTGTACTTTTATATTTCCCTTGACAGCATTACCCGTCTAGGTTCATTGGGTATAATCTCAGCCTTGTCTGATTTTTTTAGAAGAAACAAAGCACCCCTTTTTGAGACGGTATAAAGATACTTTAATAATTAAAAACATCAAATTTATATTTATAACAAATTGTTTATTTTGTGTTTTTTATGTTTAAATTTGATAATTAATGCTAAATTGCAACTTAATTTAACCTATTTATTTATGAGAAAAATTTTACTTAACATCGCTTTTTTAGCTTTTTTACAATCTTGTAGTTTGGATTCTTTGTCCCCAACATCTGATTTAAATGTAAATAGAGAAACATTTCAAAATAGACAATTTGCTAGTGTTGCAAAAGATAATTGGATGGCTGTGATAAGATCAAATACTCCTTTGTCTAAATTGTCTATTCCTGGAACACATGATTCAATGTCTATTAATAATTGGACCTTTAGTACTAATCAATATGGTAGTATAAAGGATCAGTTAAGAGCAGGAGCAAGAATTTTTGATTTACGTTTTAACTATCAAAATGGTCAATTTCTAGGATATCATGGTATAGTGAGTTTGAATATAACTTTAGATCAAGTCATGTCAACTTTTGAAGAATTTTTAAAAGGACATCCTAATGAAGCTATTATTGTTATTCTTAAAAAAGAAAACGGAGGTGATAAATCCGCATGGGTTGATTATTTTGATACACGAATGAATGAATATGAGTCTAAAGGATTAGTGAAAAAAAACTGGAATACAAATACTTTATTAGGAGATTGTAGAGGTAAGGTTTTACCTTTATCTAGAGAAACTTATACAAATTCTACTTTTGTTCAAGGATGGTCTGGAAATCCTAATTTTTCTAATGGGAATTTAGTCGGAGCTAATAGTTATAATCCTTTTATGATTTCTGATTTTTATACTGTAAATACGATCTTGCCAGTTTCTATAGATTATAAATTTGATCGTATTATTGAAAATATTGCTCGTTCTAATACTGATTCAAATTCTATAAAAAATGGCTACTTAACATATTGTTCTGGTGCTAGCGCTTTTGCTTATCCAGTAGCTGTAGCAGATCGAATTAATCTAAGGGTAGCAAATTATATCCAAAATAATAATCTAAAATCATGTGGCTGGCTTATGATGGATTTTATTAATTCAGAAAAAGGAAATAAATTGTCTGAAAATTGTATAAGTGTATCCGTTAAAAATTTCTCTAATTAATGTTTAAAAAACTAAATAGGTAAAAGCCTATTTAGTTTTCATATTTTTTTAATTCAAAAGAGGTTCCATCATAAACTCCATAAGTAAAATAACCAATCCAATCCCCTAAATTTACATAGAGAGAATCATTTTTTAGAGGGATTTTCATTGGTAAGTGACGATGACCAAA
Source organism: Flavobacterium oreochromis (assembly GCF_019565455.1). NCBI lineage: Bacteria > Pseudomonadati > Bacteroidota > Flavobacteriia > Flavobacteriales > Flavobacteriaceae > Flavobacterium > Flavobacterium oreochromis. Next base: position 821,507 of record NZ_CP067377.1, on the reverse strand, counting down.
TATGAAAAAATTATAATGTTTATCTTCTAATTTTCGTTTAGCATATTGAATTAACCATTCGTTTTCTTCACCCAAAAATTTTACATCTTCGGCACCCGATATCATTTTGTTTTTTACCGAAAGATATTGCGCTAGTTTAACCCCTACATCGGGGTGTAACCATCGGAATAGCCATTTAGAAAAAGGATTGGTAAACACTTTTTTCATGCGTTTATAGCCTTTGTCACCAGGACCTAAACCATCGCCATGCCCTATTAAAAAAGTTTTGTCATTAAATGTGAATTCTTTAGTGGTGTGGTAAACCGGGATGTTAAGTTCTTTTTCAAAATAATCACGCATCCATAAGTCATGATTGCCTACAAAAAAATAGATAGGAATACCACTATCTCGTATTTCGGCTAATTTGCCCAATACGCGTACAAAACCTTTAGGGACTACGGTTTTATATTCAAACCAAAAATCAAATAAATCACCCAATAAAAAAATAGCTGCAGCATCATTTTTTATTTCTTCTAACCAAGCTACAAATTTTTGTTCACGAGGAAAACTAGTTTCTGGAGTAGGAGCACCCAAATGTTGGTCACTCGCAAAATATATTTTTTTATGAGAATTCAACTTATACATGTTGTTGTTTTAGGCAAAATTACTATTTAATGATGTTTCTTCAAAGAAACATAAGCTAATAAAGTACTTAATAACATCCCCATTCCACCTAAAATAAAGGGAGCACCTGCAAAAATAAAAGGGGCTTCGTTATGAGTGAAATAATAGAATACGGTTGACATCAAAGGCGGACCAATGATAGACGAAGCACTTATTAAACTGGTTAAAATACCTTGGATTTCGCCTTGCTCATTAGCTGGAACTTGTGAGGCAATCACCGCTTGTAAAGCAGGGCCTGCGATACCACCCAAGCAATAAGGAATTAAAAAAACGAACATCATCCAGCTTTCTGTGGCTAAACCAAATAAGAACATGCCTAATGTATATAGAGCCATTCCTATATAAATGCTTTTTATATTACCAATTTTAGGGTTAATCCAGCGGATTAGACCTCCTTGGACTAATGTTACTAATATCCCAATAACACCCAATGAGATACCTACCATTTTTTCATTCCAATTAAGTTGATACATGGTAAAATAACTCCAATTGCTTTGAACTGCGTGTGAAGCGGTATGGAGTAAAAAAACAGCTATTACTAATCCAATTAGTTTAGGGTATTTTTTTAAGTTTAAAAAAGTCCCAACAGGATTTGCTCTTTTAAGATCAAATTTTCTTCTGTTTGATGTTGCTAATGATTCTGGTAAAATAAAATAGCCGTATAAGAAATTGATTAAGCATAAAATAGCTGCTGCATAAAAAGGAATTCGTGCTCCATATTGTCCTAATACCCCTCCTATTACTGGACCTATGATAAAGCCTAAACCAAAAGCAGCACCAATCATTCCAAAATTTTTAGCCCGATTTTCTTCTGTGCTTATATCCGCTATATAAGCAGATGCTGTGGTAATGCTAGCGCCTGTAATACCCGCCAAGATACGTCCAATGAATAACCAGGTTATACTGGGAGCAAATGCTAAAAGCAAATAATCTAGTGAAAAACCAAATAACGAAAGTAGCAAAACAGGTCTTCTGCCATATTTATCGCTTAATCCACCTATTAGCGGGGCAAATAAGAATTGTGTTAAAGCATAAGAAAATGTTAGCCAGCCTCCATATTTTGCAGCCTCGCTAACTGATCCGTGAATTAATTCTTGGATTAATTTTGGAACTACAGGAATAATGATCCCTAATCCGATTACATCAATTAGTAACGTAATAAAAATAAAACTGATAGCAGCTTGTTTTTTAGTTTCTTTCATATGTGTAAAATTTATTTGTTATAGGTCACATATGTTATCGCTTTTATTGATTGGAGTTTGCATGCGCAAACCACGAGTTTATGGCGATTTCATAGAACAAATAAACAAAAAAATCCCAAACTCTTTTAAAGTTTGGGATTTGTATTTTAAAATTGCTTCTTATGGCAATGATTATAATTCCAATGCTTTTCTTGGATTACCTCCCATTAAAATTTCAGTTGGGTTTTCAAGTGCTTCTTTTACTGCTACCAAGAAACCTACTGATTCACGACCGATCAATAATACGGTGATCGTATGATAACGCTACAAACATTACGGGAGCAATAACAATTTGACCGTTTTTAACAATTGCTCTGTCTACCACATTGTGCATTCCTAAGATACCTGATTGTGGAGGGTTGATGATAGGTGTAGATAACATAGAACCGAATACACCACCATTGGAGATCGTAAATGTTCCACCTGTCATTTCATCCACTGTAATTTGACCATCACGAGCGCGGATCGCTAAACGTTTAATTTCAGCTTCAACACCACGGAATGTAAGGTTTTCGGCATTACGCATTACAGGTACCATTAAACCTTTGGGTCCTGAAACTGCAACTGAAATATCACAAAAATCGAAAGACACTTTTTCTTGTCCATCAATCATTGAATTTACATCTGGATATAATTGTAAAGCACGTGTAACAGCTTTAGTAAAGAAAGACATGAATCCTAAACCTACTCCGTGTTTGTTTTTGAATTCATCTTTATATTGATCGCGTAAAGAGTAAATAGCACTCATGTCTACTTCATTAAAAGTAGTTAGCATGGCAGTTTCATTTTTAGCCATTACAAGACGTTCTGCTACTTTACGACGTAACATAGATAATTTAGTTCTTTGAGAACCACGAGAACCACCAGTAGGTGTACCCATAGAAGCTTTTGCATTTAAAGCATCTTCGGTAGTAATGCGACCAGCTTTGCCTGTACCATTTACAGTTGCTGGGTCTATATCTTTTTCTGCTAATATTTTTTTAGCTGCTGGCGAAGCTGAACCCGTTGCATAGGTAGTTGTTGGAGTTGGAGCTGCTTTAGGCGCTTCCACTTTTGGTGCTTCTTCTTTTTCTCTGCTACAGGAGCTGTACCACCTTCTGGTTTAGTGGCACTAGTATCAATCAAACATACAACTGAACCTACAGCCACAGTGTCTCCCTCTTCTGCTTTTAGGGTGATAATACCACTCATTTCAGCAGGTAATTCTAATGTTGCCTTATCTGAATCAACTTCAGCAATCGCCTGGTCTTTTTCAACATAATCTCCATCTTGAACTAACCAAGTGGCAATTTCTACTTCTTTGATAGATTCCCCTGGCGAAGGGACTTTCATTTCTAAAATCATATCTTAAATGTTGTTTAAAGTTTGATTTGTTTAAAGTTTCAAGTTGATGACCTTTAACTTGAAACTTGAAACTTTAAACTAAATTATTATTAATTAATTAAATTTTTATCAAAAACCATTGCAATAGCATCTGCATGACGTTTTTTAGAGCGTGTATAACTTCCAGATGCTGGAGCACTATATACTTTAGGTGACGCTACACGGAATTTTACTTCGTTGAAATTCATTAGCATAAAACCGTATGCTCCCATATTTCTTGGCTCTTCTTGTGCCCAAACGTAATCTGTTGCATTTGGATACGAAGCAATAATTGACTTTAATTGTTCTACAGGTAATGGGAATAATTGTTCAATTCTAATTAAAGCTACATCGTTTCTTCCTTGTGCCTCTCTCTCTGCTTTTAGATCGTAATAGAATTTACCTGTACAGAAAACTAATGTTTTAACATCGGTAGGGTTCACGTTAGGATCGTTAATTACCTCTTGGAAGTTTCCTGTTGTAAATTCTTCTATTGAAGAAACCGCTTCTGGATGACGTAATAAGCTCTTAGGTGTAAATACCATTAAAGGTTTACGATAGTTTGTTAACATCTGTCTTCTTAGTAAATGGAAAAAGTTTGCAGGTGTTGTACAGTCAGCAACGAACATGTTTTGTTCTGAGCATAGTTGTAAATAACGCTCCATACGTGCGGATGAGTGTTCTGCACCTTGGTTTTCATAACCATGAGGCATTAGCATAACTAAACCATTTTGGTTATTCCATTTATCTTCTGCAGCAGAAATGTATTGGTCAATCATGATTTGAGCACCATTAGAGAAATCTCCAAATTGTGCTTCCCAAATAGTAAGTGTTTTAGGAGATGCCATAGCATATCCATAATCAAAACCTACTACACCATATTCTGATAATAACGAATTATAAGCGTTAAAGTATCCTTTTTTGTTAGGAATATTATTTAATAAGACTATTTCTTCTTCTGTGTCTTCAGTTTTTACAACAGCATGGCGATGTGAAAAAGTACCACGTTCAACATCTTGACCTGATATACGAACATTGTATCCTTCAGTTAGTAAAGAACCATAGGCAAGCATCTCTCCCATAGCCCAATCTAGCTTGTCGTCTTCAAAATACATTTTTTTACGATCATTGATCAATTTTTGTATTTTGCTGATATATTTTTTATCAGAAGGTAATTCTGTAATAATTTTTGCTATATTATCTAACTCTTCTTTAGATACACCCGTGTTAACTTTTTGAAGCATTTTAGCCTTGTCAGCTTTTGCAAAACCAATCCATTCATCTTGCATAAAAGATTCAATTACTGTAAGAGTTTCTTCTCTTGAAGCGCTAAGATTTTCGTCTAATTTTGCTTTATATGTTTCTTCAATTTCTTTTAAATATGCAGTTGAAATGAGTCCTTGTTCAACTAGTTTTGCTCCATATAAATCTCTTACATTTTTATGTTTAGATAAAGATTTATAAAGCATTGGTTGTGTAAAACGAGGTTCATCTCCTTCGTTATGCCCATATTTTCGATAGCCTAAGATGTCAATATAGACATCTGCCCCAAATTGCATACGGTATTCTAATGCGAATAGAATTGCTTTTACAACAGCTTCTGGATCATCAGCGTTTACATGTATAACAGGTGCTGAATTTAGTTTGGCTATATCCGTACAGTAAGTTGATGATCTAGAATCAGTATAGTTAGTGGTGAAACCAACTTGGTTGTTGATTACTACGTGTAGCGTACCTTGCGTTTTATAACCATCTAGATGCTCCATTTGTGCAATTTCGTATACTAGACCTTGTCCAGAAACGGCGGCATCACCATGTACAATTACAGGTAAAACTTTATTAGGTTGTGAGGGGTAAAAACGATCTTGTTTAGAACGTGTAATGCCTTCTACTACAGCGCCTACTGTTTCTAAGTGTGATGGGTTAGGAACTAAATTAATATTGATCTTTTTACCTGTTCTTGTTGTTTTGTGTGTTGTAATACCTAGGTGGTATTTTACATCACCATCAAAATGATCATCATCGACATAATCTTTGCCGTCAAATTCGCTAAAAATATTTTTTGTTGGTTTGTCAAAAACATTTGCCAAAACGTTCAGACGACCACGATGTGCCATACCTAATACTAGTTGTTCTACTCCCAATTGAGCGGCTTCTTCTATTAAAAAATCAAAAGCCGGAACTACGACTTCATTACCTTCTAGTGAGAAACGTTTTTGTCCTACATATTTGGTGTGTAAGAAGTTTTCAAATGATACAGCTTCGTTGAGTTTTTCAATGATAAGTTTTTTCTTGTCATTGCTTACTTCGTTAGCCATTGCATTAATTTTTTGCTCAATCCAAGCTTGTGTTTTAGTGTCTCGAATATATTTATACTCAAAAGCAATTGATTGGCAATATAGTTTTTTCAATAGTGTAATTAAATCAGCTAGAGTAGTAGGGTTGCCTGTAATTAGTGAACTAGTTTGAAAAACGGTTTGTAAATCAGCATTTACTAATCCGAAATTTTCGATTTCAAGAGAAGGAGTGTATGTTCTTCTGTTTCGTACAGGGTTAGTATCTGCAAACAGATGTCCGTTGGTACGATAAGCTTCAATTAACTGTACTACTTTAAGTTCTTTCTGAATTTTTTCAGTTAATTCAGCTTGATTCATTGATCCTGCATTTGGATGATTGCTTTCAATTACTCCATTTGAGAATTCGTTAGCAAAGTCAAATCCTTGAAAAAAAGCCCTCCATGAAGGTTCAATACTATCAGGATTAACTAAATATTGATCATATAAATCGGCAAAAAAAGCCGTATGTGCTGCGTTTAAAAAGGAAAACCTATCCATATTTCTGTCTAATGACAATTTTTGGTTAAAAAATTATTGCAAAAGTATAAACTTTTGCTTTAAACTAATCAATAAAACAGTACTTTTATATGATTAATTTTTAATTCTTTAAAATATATATCTAAAATTAGAGTCTAATGATAAAAAATGTATTTTTTTTTAGTTTTTTTTTGTTTTCATCTACCTTTCAAGCTCAAGATTCAACATCGAGTTCTAATGTAAGTGATTTTTGGGATCATGTACGTTTTGGAGGAGGTGTGGGTTTTAGTATGGGAAATAGTTTTACTAATATTTCGGTTTCTCCTACTATGTACTATAATTTTGATGATCAGACAAGTATTGGAGTTGGACTTAATACTAGTTATATTAAAAACTCTGGGAAATTTACTTCTTTTGTTTATGGATTAACGGGCAGCGTCTTATATAATCCTGTTGAAAGTTTACAATTTTCTGCAGATGTAGAGCAGTTACGGGTAAATTTAGATTATAATACAAATTTAGGTCAGCGTTCTGATGATTTTTGGAATACAGCTCTATTTTTAGGGGTGGGTTATAGTGTTAATAATATTACAGGAGGTATACGTTATAATCTCCTTTTTAGGGATACTGATAGATTATATACATCCGCATGGATGCCCTTTATTCGGATAGTATTTTGATAGATAGGAAGATATAAAAGTATTCGTTATAAATATTTAATTTGGAAGAGAATTTTTTCTGATGTGTTTTATGTTAATAGAAAGCATGCCTAAGTCTTTTCAAGTAAATGACTTAGGTAGCCTACTTATTAATTAATAAATATTATTGAAAGTGGATTTACTTATTTTCTGAATTTTTAAAATATTTTCAATAATTATTTTTTGTTTTAATTCATTTCGAAGCTATTGCTTAGTATTAGATTGGCAGCATCATAAACTTTTAGTTGATATACGCCTGGTGTTAAATTTTTTAGAGGAATTATTTTCTCAATTTTAAGGGCTTTGTTTTGATAATGAACTACGGAAATAGCTGTATAATCTTCTATTCTTTCACCTGTTGTGGTAGTTTCATTGTATGTTATTAGATCATTATTAGGATCAAATAATTGGAAATAAAATGTTTTATTTTGAGGGGTGACTAGCTCGTTTTCACTAATTAAAAAGCTAATCTTAATTAAGTTTGTCTTGTTTGCTTTGTCTGTTTGAGTAATTTCACCAGATGATTTTATTCTAAAAGTATTCATTTCTAAATTAGAAAAACTTAGTTTAGAGGCTTTGCTTAATTTTTCGTCAACTAATTGTAGTTTTTTGTTTAGATTTAGGTTGTTTGTGTTTAAATCTTCATTTGTTTTTTTGATATTTTTAAGCTCTGTGTTAGAGGCGATTAATTCATTTTCAGTGCTGTCTATTCTTTTCTTATATCGTTCTATCTCGTTCATAAGATAGCCAATTCTTAATTCTAGGTTTTTTGATTCAATTTTATATTTAGTAATTTCAGATGGATCGTAATTTCCATTTTTAACTTTAGCTAAAAGTTGATCTACTTTTTTTCTTTCTTCTAGTAGTTCTTTGTTCAGATGCCCTTTTTTTGCAATTGTGTTTTCTAATGCCAGTTTTACTTTTTCAAGGTCATTTGTTAATTCTGCTTTTTCACTTCTTAATGAAATAATAATACCCTTAGAATGAGCTGACATTTTATAAATATAAACTAAACAGCTTAATAAAAGAAGGGACAGTAGAGTGATAATAATTTTAAAACTTTTATTATTTATAGAGGTTGTCATGATATTACTGTTTGGTTAAATGAAGGGGCTTGGTTTAGGTTTTTATCTAGTTTGAAATAGATATAAATTCCTAAAATTCCAATGAGAACCATAAAAATCCAGTTAGCATTAAAACTATATTTTTCAATGATGCTGAAACTTAGTTTTGAGCTTAATATTTGAGCAAAACTAAAACTCATAGAATATAATGCCATATATTTACCTTCTTGACCTGGTGTAGCTTTGTTAAATGCAAAAGTGTTAGCAAAAGAGAAGATTAAAATTTGTCCTAAGGTTATTAATCCAATACTGAGTATTAATAAAAAAATCCACTTTGCAAAAATTAAGAAGAAAAAGCCTAATGTCATGAAGAGACTTCCTATTTGAAATATTTTTGTATTTTTGATTTTGGTTTTTTCAAGATATCCTATAATGGGCATTTCAAAGAGAAAAATGAGCAAACCATTTAAAGATAATAGTAGCCCTATTTGCATTTCACTAAAATTAAATTTTGATGAGTTGTATACTGGCAAAGTTGTAAAAAGTTGGAAAAAGAGTAAGGCTGTAATAAAGGAGCCTAATAGGAAAATTACAAAATTAGAATCACTGAATATAGAATTTTTGTGTTTATGTGTTCTTTTAATTGTTCTACTCTTTTGGCGTAAATGTCAATTTTTGTTTCATCAATTAAAAATAAGAATAGAATTACAGCTATCACACAGCTGATTCCGTCTATCCAAAATAATGGATCATAATTGTTATTAGCAATTAGTACTCCTCCAATGATGGGACCTGTAAACATGCCTAAGTTAGTTGCTAATCTTATAAGGGTAAGAGAACGGGTTCGATTAGAGAAATTGCTAAAGCATCCAATAGCAACATAAACAGCTGGTTTGTACATATCAGCTATAGCTGTTAAAAAGAATAGACCGATGCTTATTTCTATAAAGTCATATAGAAACATTAATGAGATGAATCCAAAACCTACTAATAATAAGCTGGAAAGGATTACGGTATAAAATCCTATTTTATCTGTTAATTTGCCTCCTATCCAGTTTCCTAAAAAGAACCAATACCTATAGAACTCATAAGCCAGCCTACTTCCTGAAGAGTAAAAGAGAAGCCTTTGTGTAAATAATTACTTAAAAAGGCATAACCATAGCTCCTGCTCTGTTGATATAAGTAATGAGCGTAAGAATCCAAATTTCTTTGGGAAAACCTCTGAAGTTATCCAAATAGGTGATTTTTTTTTCATATGATGTAGATTTAGGGGAAATCTTGGGCTAAGTTAGTTAAACCTGATTTTTTTGATGGTTTTTTCTTTTTGTTTTAACAAAATATACGGTAAAACCGTAATGAATTGTATTGTGTTTCTTTACTCAAATAATATTTGTTATTTTTGTAATATACAATCTTCAATAGGTAAGCTAACTTTTAATATACGTTTTAGAAAGGTATATTAGTTATAAAGAATAGCTTTAATAAAATTAAATCTATTTTAAATGAAAAAAATTATTTCTTTTTTCTTTTTGATTCAGGCCTTTTCATTGTTTGCACAAAGAGAAATGTTACAATCAGGTCCTATGGTGGGCTATTGTGAAATGACAGAAGCTGTAATATGGTTACAGACTACAACTAATGCTAGTGTAAAATTGGAATATTTTGATGTTTCTACTCCTGCAAAAAAAATGTTTTCGGATGTATACAATACGAAAAAAGAATCAGGGTATACTTGTCATGTTGTTTTAGATAAATTAGAACAAGGGAAGAAGTATGCTTACCAAGTTTATATAGATAATAAGCTAATAAAACTGCCTTATCCAACTACTTTTGAATCTAAAAAATTATGGCAATGGAGAGAAAAAGCTCCAGATTTTACAGTTGCTTTTGGTAGTTGTGTTTATATTAATCAGCCTGAAGTTGATAGACCAGGAAAGCCTTATGGTAGTAACTATAATGTGTTTACAAGTATAGCAGCTAAAAAGCCTGATATTATGTTATGGGGAGGAGATAATATTTATTTACGCGAAGTTGATGAAAGTTTATCGGGTCTTTATTTTCGTTATACTCATACCAGAAGTACTAAAGAAATTCAACCTTTATTAGCTAGTACCCAAAATTATGCTATCTGGGATGATCATGATTTTGGACCTAATGATGGAGATAGAAGTTTAAATTATAAGATTCATACTCAAAAAGCGTTCAAGAATTTTTGGGCTAATAAATCATATGGTTTAGATCCTTTAGAAACTCAAGGAATTTATTCTACCTTTAATTGGGGTGATGCACAGTTCTTTTTGTTAGATAATCGTTATTTTAAATCGCCTAATGATCGTAAAACTGGAGATAGGACTTTATTAGGTAAAGAACAGTTAGAATGGTTAATAGATGCTTTGTCTTCTTCTAAAGCTACTTTTAAAATTATTGTAGTAGGTGGTCAGGTGATTAATTCTGCCGCAAAATTTGAAAATTATGCAACTTATCCTCAAGAAAGAGAATATTTGCTTAATGAGATTGCTAAGAATGATGTTAAAGGTGTTTTATTCTTAACAGGAGATCGTCATTTTGCTGAATTGTCTATGTTAAAACGTGGAGGTAATTATCCTCTGTATGATTGGACTGTTTCTCCATTAACTTCAAATCCTTCTAATTCAGGATTAAAAGAGGAAAATAAAAATCGTGTAGAAGGAAGCGTCTTTGTACAACATAATTTTGGTTTGCTATCTTTTACTGGAGATAAAGAGGATAGACAGGTTAAATTATCTTTATTTGATCATGAAGGAAAAGAATTGTGGAATAAAGTGATAACTAAAAAGAGTTAGGATATTAATATAAATTTCTATACCATACTTTTTGCCATTCTCTTTTTAAAATGAGATAACTTACTTGCTCGGCGAGTTCAATTAAATTGAAACCGTCGAGCTTTTTTATTTCTTCTTCATTTACATCAATAATATATAAGAGATTTAAATATTCGTTAAACTTATTCTGAATTAATTGATGAATCTTTTCATGTAATTGGAGTTTTAAATCAATGGGAGTTATTTCTAAGGAGAAGTCTAAAAAATCGTTAGCTAAAGTAAAGTCTTTGTTTAATTGTTCAATGAGTTTTACATAGAGCTTCTCCTTCTGTGCTTCAGATAGTAGTAGATTCGTATCTTTTGGCGCGATGAACATATTTGAGATAATTATTTAATAAGATAGAAAATTTAATGATTTCAATTCTTTTTTTCTTCTTATCTGCTTTTATACATTTCTACTCATTAAATTTTCGCCAAATGTTTTTAAAATATTTTTTTTATCTTCACTAATATTAATTTTTTCCAGTGTACTAAAGGCTTTAAGCGTATATTCTTTAATAGCTTCTTGTGTAGCTGTACTAGCTCCTGTTGAATTAAAAAAGTTTTTTACGGTTTCAATTTTATCTGTATTGTCATTTGGTTGTATAGAATATAACTGTTGTAGTTGTTTTTTATCTTCTATAGAAGCAAATTCTAATGCTTTTATATAGAGATATGTTTTTTTATTTTCTATAATATCGCCTCCTACTTGTTTTCCAAATGTTAAAGGATTTCCAAAGGCATCTAAATAATCATCTTGGAGTTGGAATGCAATTCCTAGATTTAAACCAAATTCATAAATTAAATTTGCATTTTCGGAAGAAGTTTCGGCTACTATAGCTCCCATTTTTAGTGCAGCACCTACTAACACAGCAGTTTTATATTCAATCATTTTAAGATATTCACTAATGGTTACAACTTCTCTAGTTTCAAAATCTACATCGTATTGTTGTCCTTCGCATACTTCAAGTGCTGTTTTACTGAATAATTGAGCTAATTTTTTTAAAAATACTAGGTTCATAATTTTCAAAGTATTGGTAAGCTAATATGAGCATAGCATCACCAGAAAGGATACCTGTATTAATATTCCATTTTTCATGTACCGTTTCGTTACCTCTTCTTAAAGGAGCATTATCCATAATATCATCATGAACCAATGAAAAGTTATGAAAAACTTCCACTGCTGTAGCTGCTGAAAGAGCTTTTATATAGGAGGTGTCAAAGATCTCAGCCGCCATTAATGTTAGTACAGGACGTATTCTTTTTCCTCCTAAAGATAGGATGTATTGTATGGGATTGTACAAATTTAATGGGTCTTTCTTGACTGATAAGTCCTCAAAATGTTTAGTAATAATATTTTGATAGCTACTAATTGCTTGCATTTTAAATTTTTGCTAAAATAATTTAAAAGTTGAGAACGCCAAGTTGAATTAAATGTTAAAAAAAACAAAAAAACAAGGAAACTTTTAAAGTATTTAAAGTTTCCTGTATATATTTGCCTGACTTTTAAAAGTATAGATTTAATAATAAAGAACAATAAGGATTTTTAGTTTATTTGAAAATAAATGAAGATGAAAAAAACGATTTTAATTACAGGAGCTTCAAGTGGTATTGGATTGGAATTGGCTAAAATTCATGCCGAAGAGGGAAATGATTTAGTACTTGTAGCTAGAAATGGACAGCGATTAGATGATTTAAAAATAGAATTAAAAGCTAGAAATAATATTAGAGTTTATACTATTTCTGAAGATTTATCAAAAAGAGGTGCTGCTTTAAATGTTTATAATGAAGTTAAAAAATATGGTTTAACGATAGATTATTTGATCAATAATGCAGGTTTTGGAGATTTTGGTTTATTTACAAAATCAAGCTGGGATAAGACAGATCAAATGATTCAATTAAATATAACGGCTTTAACACAATTTACTCATATTTTTCTAAAAGACATGGTACAGCGTAAAAGTGGAAAGATTATGAATGTAGCTTCTACAGCAGCTTTTCAGCCAGGTCCTTTAATGGCTGTTTACTACGCAACAAAATCATATGTTTTGCATTTTACAGAAGCTATAGCTAATGAAGTAGAAGGAACAGGTGTTACGATAACAGCTCTATGTCCTGGTGCAACAGAAAGCGGTTTTCAATCAATGGCAGATATGGAGGATAGTAAGTTAGTAAAAAACAAAAAATTACCAACATCGCGCGAAGTTGCTTTGTATGGTCATCAAGCTATGCTAAGAGGGGATACTGTAGCCATACATGGTATTAAAAATGCTTTGCTAGCTAATACTGTTCGATTTACACCTAGAAAATGGGTTACAAAAATTACTCGATTTATTCAAGAAACAGCATGATATGAAAAATAGAATTATTTCTAAGGCAACTGATATGTTCTTGAAATTAGGTTTCAAAAGTGTAACAATGGATGATATTGCTGCTGAAATGGGGATTTCTAAGAAGACCATTTATAAGTTTTTTAATAATAAAGAATCTTTAATAAGAGAATCCACTTTTGTTATTCATGATAAAATACATTTAGTTATAGATGAAATTCTTGCTAAAAATTATAATGCAATAGAAGAAAATTTTGAAATACGTAGACTATTTAAAGAAATGTTTCAATCTTATGATAATTCACCTGTATATCAATTAAAAAAGCATTATCCTGAGATATACAATAAATTGATGGAAAGTGAGATAGAAGATTGTAATGAAATGTTTGGACAAAATATTCAAAAAGGAATTGCAGAAGGACTCTATAGAAAAGAGGTGTATATACCCGCTTATATACAATTTTATTATACGCTAATATTTACTATTAATGAGAACACTCAATTTGAAAGTGATGCACTAAAACTGGAACTAGAAGCGTTAGAGTACCATACCAGAGCACTTGCTACGCCTAAGGGTATAAAAGAATTAGAAAAACAATTACTGAAATATAATAATTAAATGAGAAATTGGCATAGACTTTTATTAACGATATTTTTCTAGGGCAAAATTATGCTCAAGAAAAAAATGAACTATTCATTTAGTTTAAATCAAGCTGTAGATTACGCAACAAAAAATAATTATACAGCTATTAATGCAAATAGAGATATAGAAGTAGCTCAAAAAAAGAAGTGGGAGACAACAACTATTGGATTACCTCAAATTAATGCAAATGTTGGTTATCAAAACAATTTTAAAATAGCTACAAATGTGATTAGTTTTAATGGAATACCTGCTACCTTACAATTTGGCCAGTATAACGCCATGGATGCAAAAATTACATTAAGTCAATTAATCTTTGACGGTTCCTATTTAGTAGGTTTAGAATCAGCTAAAACATATTTAAAGATTTCGCAGCATGCTAAAGTTAAAACAGAACAAGAAATACGAGAAATAACTACAAAAGCCTATGGAGATGTTTTGTTAGCCCAAGAAAGTATCATGATTGTAGAACGAAACAAAGTTATACTTGAAAAAACATTAAATGATACAAAACAAATATATAAAAACGGCTTTGTTGAAGAAGAATCAGTAGAGCGTTTACAAATTACATTATCAGAAATTAATAGCTCCTTAGATTACGCAAAGCGTATGGAAGTAATAGCAACTAATATGTTAAAACTTTTAATGGGGATTGATATTGATCAGACAATTCAATTAACTGATAAACTAGATACATTAGCATCACAAAATATAGATTTAGCGGTTTTATCACAAACTTTTGATAGTAAAAACTCAGTAGATTATCAGATTAATAATAATCTAGTAGAAGCTAATAGATTGTTGTTAAAATTAGAGAAAAGTAAAGCATTGCCTTCTTTAGGAGCTCAAGTAAATTTTGGGGCTAATACTTTTGGTAATAGTTTTACTATGTTTAATGCCGATCAAAAATGGTATGATTATTCTACCCTTTCAGTTGGGTTAAATATTCCATTATTCAGCTCATTTGGTAGACAGGCTAAAGCACATCAAGCAAAAATAGCATTTGAACAAGCTAAGACTAAATTAGCTGAAACCGAGCAAAAATTAAAACTTCAATATCAAAAAGCAAAGAGTGATTTTGAATATAGTGTAGCACAATATGGTAATGCAAAAAATACCTTGCGTTTATCAGAAAGAATTGAAAATAAGCAAAGTGTTAAATTTAAAGAAGGTTTATCTACTAGTTTTGAATTTACAGAAGCACAGCGTCAGTTATATGGTTCACAACAAGCTTATTTACAATCTATGGTAGATGTTATCACTAAAAGAGCTGCTTTAGAAAAAATATTATTAAAGAACTAAAATTATATACAATCACAAATGAAAAAAATATTTATACTAACCATCAATACATTACTTCTTGTTTCTTGTGGGAGTAAAGAGAAATCAGCGACTATTGATTCCTTAATAGAAAGCAAAAATTTAGTAGAAATAAAAAATAAAAGAGCCAGTCTTCAGGCTGATTTAGCAAAATTAGATGAAGTTTTAGCAACTTTAGAAAAGAAAGTAGACGAAGCATTAGTGCAGACCATTAGTGTAAAGGATACTGTTTTTAATCACTATGTTGAAATTCAAGGAAATGTAGATACGCAACAAAATGTGTTAATTCAACCCGAAATGCCTGGTACTCTTGTTAATTTAAATATAAAAGCAGGTCAATCAGTTGGTAAAGGGCAAATTTTAGGTAGAATAGATGATGCAGGGATGAGTCAACAATTAGCAAGTATTCAAACACAATATGAATTAGCTAAAACTACTTATGAACGTCAAAAACGTTTATGGGATCAAAAAATTGGCTCTGAAATACAATACTTACAAGCACAAACCCAAATGATAAGTTTGTCAAAGTCTATTAATCAAATAAAAGCACAAATTGCAAAAACAATTATCCGCGCTCCATTTAGTGGTGTAATAGATGAAGTATTTGTAGAGAGAGGACAAGTAGTATCAGCTAGTCAGCAAGGTTTAATGCGTATTGTAAATTTAAGTCAAATGTACGTTAGAACAGAAGTGCCAGAAATGTATTTGCCAAGAGTAAAAAGAGGAACATCTGTAGTTGTAAATATAGCATCGATAAACAAAAATAGCATAGGGAAAGTACGTCAAGTAGCAAAAACAATAAACCCTGCTAACAGAAGCTTTACAGTTAAAATAGATGTTCCTAATCCAGATGAATTATTAAGACCTAATCAAGTAGCTAAATTAAAAATTATGGATTATTCAAATCCATCTGTAATAGCTATTCCAACAAATATAATTCAGAAAGATGGAAAAGGTAATAACTATGTTTATAAAGTTGTTACTGGTCAAAAAGGAGATAAAATAGCTGAAAAAGTGGTAGTTAAAATAGGACAAACAGCTAATAATTATACAGAGATTCTTTCTGGTTTAAATCAAAATGATGTAGTAGTTTCAGAAGGAGCAAGTATGATTTCAGAAGGGATGAAATTAACCTTTTAATTTTTAGAATGAGTTATAACAAAATTTAATATTAACTAATTTCCTATTGACCCCTAATAGGAATTCCCCTTTTGGGGTTAGGGGGACCAATATGTCACATAATCAAAAAGAATTTAGTATATCTAGTTGGGCAGTCGATAACAGAGTGACCGTCTATATATTTACCTTAATAGTTGTAATTACAGGTATATATGCCTATATAACTATGCCTCGTGAAGATTTTCCAGAGGTTATAGAAAATAAAATTTATATATCTTCTGTATTTCCTGGAAATTCAGCGAAAGACGTTGAAAAACTGGTAATAAAACCCTTAGAGGATGAAATAAAAAATATTAGTGGTGTCAATAAAGTCACATCTGATTCATATCAAGATTATGGTATGATTGTAGTTGAATTTGATGATAATATTACTACTGATCAGGGTAAAGCCTTGATTAAAGATAAAGTAGATGTTTCTAAAGCGAACGTAAACTGGCCTGTATTAGATAACGGAGGTAAAGTAGAACCCAGTGTATTTAGCTTAAATATTTCAGAAGAAATACCTATTTTAAATATTAATTTGAGAGGGAATTATACAACTCAACAATTAAAAAAATATGGAAAATATCTCGAAGAAGAAATTAAAAGGATTCCAGAAATAAAAAAAGTAGATATATTAGGTGTTGATACTAAAGAAGTTGAGATTGCAATAGATGTCTATAAAATGAATGCCGCTCAAGTTAGCTTTGATGATATAGCAAACGCTGTTAGGTATGAAAATATGTCTCTTTCAGGAGGAAATTTGGTTTCCCAAGGAATTCGTAACAATATTAGAATAACAGGAGAAATAACCAATCCTGTAGAATTAGAAAACATTATTGTAAAAACCTTTGGAGGAGCTGTTTATTTAAAAGATATTGCAACTATTACTTTTAAAGAAAAAGAAAAAACCACTTTTGCAAGAGAAAAAAGAGAAGAAGTTGTAATGCTTAACGTAAAAAAACGTTCTGGGCAAAATATGATTTCAGCTATAGAAAAAGTAAAAGAAGTTATTAATAAAGCAAAAGAAACCGTTTTACCTAAAGATTTAGAAATTAGTTTAACAAATGACCAATCTTCTAAAGTAGAACATAAAGTAGAAGAGCTTTCAAACCATATTATTTTTGGAATAATATTAGTTATGGTTGTTTTAATGTTTACAATGGGATTACGTAATTCATTGTTTGTTGGAGCAGCTATTCCTTTATCAATATTTATAGCTTTTACAATTCTTCAAGGAGTAGGAGTTACTATGAATACGATGGTATTATTTGGTCTTGTAATGGGCTTAGGTATGTTAGTTGATGATGGTATAGTTGTGGTCGATAATGTCTTTGCAAATATGCAAAAAGGAATGCCTCGAGTTCAAGCTTCTAAAATAGGTATTGGAGAAATTGCTTGGCCCGTAATTTCTTCAACTGCAACTACCCTTATGGCCTTTTTACCTTTTGCATTATGGCCTGGTACTATGGGAAAATTTATGATGTATTTTCCATTAACCCTGTCTGTAACATTAGGAGCTTCATTATTTGTAGCTATGGTTACTAATGCTGCTATGACAGGAGGTTCTATGGATATTGTAGACAGAAATATATCTTTTAAATCACTTAAGAATAATACGAAAATATTTTTAATTCTGGGTGTTGTTTTTATAGCCATAGGATATTCTTTTGATGTAAAAATAGCAAAGGCAATAGGACATATTTCATTAATTGCAATTGCATTAATGTGGTTATATTATAAAAAACTATTTCAATGGACTCAGGATTTTCAACATAGTTTCTTTCCTCGAATGGAAGAAAGATACAAAGAAATGTTGGCAAACATTTTAACAGGAAAAAGAGCATGGAAAGCATTTGGAATAATTGTGATGATGTTATTTTTCTCTTTTATATTAGTAGGTGTTTTTCCAAGAAAAGTACTTTTCTTCCCTAATAACACTCCTAATCAGGTAATAGCATATATTGAATACCCACAAGGGACCTCTATTGATAAGACTAATAGAGCTACAGATTATGTTGAAAAACAAATTTTATCTGTTTTAGATAAGTATGTAGACTCAGATACCAAAGAAAATTACCTTGCTAATTCAGTTATTGCACAAGTTGGGGTAGGAGCTACTAACCCTCAAATAGATCTTGGAGTACAGTCAGAAACACCACATAAAGGAAAAGTAACAATTAATTTTTCTGAGTTTAAATTTAGAAGAGGGGTTAATACTTCTGATGTAATGGAAGAAATTAGATTAAAAATCAGAACAATTCCAGGAGCTTCAGTAACAGTTGAAAAAGATGCAGCAGGACCACCTGCTGGTTATCCTATTAGTATAGAATTAACAGGTACTGATTATGATTTGATGTTAAAAGAAGCAGATAAAATGATTGCCTTTTTAAACACAAAAAATATACCTGGAGTTGAAAAACTAAAAGTAGATATAAACAAAGAAAGTCCAGAGTTATCTGTTAAAATTGATAGAGTGAATGCTGGAAGTTTAGGAGCTTCTACAGGTATGACTGGTTTTACTCTTCGTCGTGCTGTATACGGTCAAGAAATTTCAACATACAAAGAAGGAGATGATAAATATAATATAGTAATGCGCTTACAAGATGAACAACGTAAAAATGAGAGCACATTATTTAACCAACCTTTAACTTATAGAAATCCTAATACAGGGCAGATTATGCAAGTTCCTATTGCTGCTGTATCAAATGTTGAAAAAACAAAGACATATAATCAAATTAAAAGAAAAAATTATAGACGTATTATGACTGTTTACTCTAATATTCTAACAGGGTATAACGGAAATGAAATTACAAAAGTAATAGCAAATGAGTTAAAGAACTATAAACTTCCAAGTGATATAACTTATGGTTTTTCTGGAGTACAGGAAGAACAAGGTAAAAATCAAAACTTTTTGTTCTTTGCCCTATTCTTAGCTTTAGCAGGTATTACAACTATTATTGTTTTACAATTTAATTCTATTTCTAAAACTTTAGTAATTATGTTTACTGTCTTATTAAGTTTTAGTGGTGTTTTTTATGGTTATGTAATTGCTCGAATGGATTTTGTTGTGCTTATGACCATGATGGGGATTATTTCGTTAGCAGGTATTGTTGTGAAAAATGGTATTGTATTAATGGACTTTTTTGTATTACTAATGGATAAAAAAGTAGAAGATAACGGATTAGAAACTCATGATGATTTGACATTAGAACAAATAAAAGAGGTTATTATAGAGTCAGGAAAATCTCGTTTACGTCCTGTATTGTTAACCGCATTAACCGCTGTATTAGGATTGATACCATTAGCAATTGGATTAAATTTTGATTTCTTTGGATTAATTACAGATCTCAATCCGCACTTGTATATGGGAGGGGATAATGTAATTTTCTGGGGACCTCTTGCTTGGACTATTATTTTTGGTTTGACTTATGCAACTGTCTTAACATTAGTAATGGTGCCCGTAATGTTTTATTTAGTTAAACGTATTAAATACTGGTTAAGAGATAAAAAATTAAAAAGTGAATTAAAATAAAATAAAAAAGACTGTCTCAAAAGTTTATTTTCTATTGGGTTATTTTTTAAAACAGGAATCTTTTAAGATTTAATTTTACCAAATTAGGAATATAAAGAATTTTGAGATAGTCTTCTAAAACAAATTGTTGTTTTTATATAAGTTTTTTAAACTAAAGTTTTTTTAATTCTTAATAATTTTACTTAAATCAAACATAGGCGCATACATAGAAATCATAATTACCCCTACAACAATTCCAATGATGATAATTAGTAAAGGTTCAAGGATAACACCAATCATTTTAGTTTGGTGGTTAATTTCCTCATTGTATTGTTCTGTTAATTTTTCAAACATTGAATCGAGTTGATTAACTTGTTCCGACACTTCTATCATAGAAACCAACTTATTTTCAAAAATGTGATGTTTTCTTAAGCTCTCACTTAAGGATGCTCCTTTTGTTATATCATTTTTTATACTATCAATAGCACTTGCAATAGGATAGTAATCAACCATTTTTTGAGTTAAACTCAAGGAATTTAATAAAGTAGTTTTTGATGTTATGAGTAAACTCATTGCTTGACAGAAACGAGATAAATAGATTTTTTGAATTAAATTACCAAAATAAGGTGTTTTGATAATGATATTTGCAGTAGTTGCCTTGTAATTATTGTTGTTTTTAAGTGAATAATGAAGGATTGTTGAAAATACTAGGAGTAAGATAAAACCTGTAAAAAATTTCTCAGAATTGTGAGATAAACTGATGATCAATTGCGTACTTTTAGGTAATTCATTACCAAATTGACGAAATACAGAACTGAACATTGGAACCACTTTATTAAGCATAAAATAAAGTACTAGAAAAGTTACAATCAATACGATTATGGGATACGTAAGTACTGAAATTATTTGCCGCTTCATTTGGATTTTTCTATTAAAATATTTTTGAAGCTCAACTAAAACATCTTCTAATTTTTTTGTTTCCTCACCAATTTGCACACTATAAAATTCGTAAGTTGAAAACTGATTTGCTTCTTTCATAGACTCATAAATACTTTTACCTTCACTCACTTTATTTTTTATACTTTTTATGAGTTCTTTTTCAAGTTGATTTGTTGATTGATTGCTCAATATTTCTAATGATTTTTTAAAATCTACTCCAGATTTTAGTAATAAAGCTAATTCTCGATAAAAGTTTTCTTTCTTTTTATCTGAAAATTTTTTTCTAAAAAAAATGTAAAATTGATCTGACTCAACTTACTATCATTAGCTTTAGTTTTATTATAGGTATTTAGATCTAAACTCATTTCTAAAATTTCTTTTCTATTAGTTGATTAGGAAATAGTTGTTTGTAAAAAGCTAATTTTACGGGTATACTATCTGAGTTGATTTGTATTTTTAGCTTTTGAAAGACTAAATGCTCTGATTTGCTTTTTACTGTATCCATTTGATAATGCAACGGTTGGATATAAAAGGTGTCTATGAAATCTTTATTAAATCGGATTATTTTGCTTTCTTCAAACAGATAATCTAGCTGTTCTCCTGTGTAATTATTAAAGTGTAAACGATTATCTGTAAGATTTAAGTGGTCTGAATCAAAAATATCTTTATTTATAGAATAGGTAAGCCTATTTAAATCATTCGTTTTTAAGTTCTGTCTTTTGTAATCTAATAATCTATCAGAAATAATGTTGAAAATTACAAAAGTAATGCTTATGATTATTGAAGCTATAACCATTGCGATTATAGCTTCAATAATCGAAAAAGCATTTAATTTATTGATCTTCATTTTGTAAGAGATAAAAATTTTGTTTTAATTTAAACTTGCTACTGTCTTTAAAGTTTATCTTTACCTTTTTAAGATTTTTATCCATGTAACTAAATTCTATTTGGAAAGTATCAAGTGTTACTATAGAATCCTCATTTAATTGTAACTCATAAAAGAGTTCATTCATTTGGTTTTGTGTACAGTAAAATTTAGGTGATGTTTTTGGAGTAAATACCATTGACAAAACTAAGGTTGTGGCATACAAGCTTATAGAAATAATACAAAGTGCAATTACGGACTCTAATAAAGAGGTAGCCTTAATACAGCTATTTAACTTTTTTAATAATTCCATATGACGTAGTGGTATTATTGAATAAAGGAACTCCTATATAATAGGAAGGTTTTTTATAAAGATTTATTGTTGCGTTTCCTATCAGATTATCATAAATAGCAGATTGTGTTTGATGAAATACTTTGTTAGCATAAAGAGAGCCATATAAGGTAGCTTGAAAATCGACTTTGCCTGTGCAGTATATATCACCAATAATGAGTGTGTTTTTATGAACAGAAATACTATTTTTACTAATATCTTCTAATTGATTTCCAAAGAGGATAATAGAACCTAATATTTTAGAGTTCTCTTTAATCGTTATAGAAGATTCGGCAGGGACTTCGTTTTTTATACAAACTACAGACGGATAGGTAAGGAATACATTTGATTCAATAATTATTTTATTTGAAGCAAAGGCTTGGAGCGTACCTTTGAAACCTTTACAAAGCGTTATTTTTGGAGCCATAAGTATTACATCCTCTAACGTGTTATTAGCTTCTATTCTGATTGAATCTTTGTTCGTTAAAATCAGATTACCCTTGTAGGTTGCTCCAGTAATTGTAGATGGAACATTCACTTCTTTAGTTGTTGATACGAATGAGTTGTAATAGTATTTTTTGTTATCTTGATCAAATGAATTTAACGTTGTTTTTATTGTTTTTTGATTGTTAAATAAAGTATTAAACTGTGATTGGAGTGGAGGTAAATTGAATGAAGATAGTCTTTTTTTTTCGTTTATTTTTAAATTACTAGGTTGGTTAATTAGGTAAGCTGTTTCAATGTTAGGTGAAGGAATTGCGCAATCCCCATCAATGAAAACATTACCTGTATAAGATAGTTTTTGACTAAAATTGGAGACATATAAAGCTGTTTTGTTTTTTGTATAGCTTCCAACAAGATGAGTGGAGCTAACCGTATCGTTTTTAAAAATAGATTGAGCGCTTAATACAGTAAAAAGACCGTGGACTTGTGTGTGAAAGGAATGTTGGTAAATTATTGGTTCATCGACTTCATAAACCTCATTTTTTAGTTTTTCTCCTAGAGCAAAATTAACTAAAGATTGGTTTTGGATAAGTAAATTTTCTTTTAAATTGTAATGTTGATTTAATAAAGTATACAGGTTGTTGAAATAAAGTAGTGCCCCACAAATAATGGAAATAAGTAAACAAATATAAATAGCATAAAGCAGGCTATGGGCTTTTACGTTCATTTGATTTTGCTTTAGCGAATTTAGAAAACAATCTTTTAAAAAAACTTACTTTTTTAGATACATCAGTATCTTTATTGTTTTTTTCTCTTTTACTTTTCTTTTCTTGAGTTATCACTACCTCTCCATTTTTATATTTTAATGTGTCTTTCTTTTCATAGTTAATCCATACACCATTTTTTACATTTTTTTGAAGGTACCTATTTCTATAACGTTTCCCTCTGTATTGTAGTAGATTGATTTGCCTCTTTTTAATCCCTTACTCCATTTTGAAACAGTGGCAAGTTTTCCATTTTCATACCAAGTTTTCCAAGTGCCCACTCGTAACCCCTTTTTAAATGTGCCTTGTTCTGCTAGTTGATTACTGTGATAAAACTTTTTGTATTCACCCTGAAGTAATTCACCTGCAATACCTGACTGAGTGGTATGTATCGTGCCGCCTTTAAACCAAACATAATCTTTGTTGAGTTTAGGAGTAATCTCTTTTTTAGGGTATAAAATTCATAACGAAAATCTTTATCAGAAATTCTTTTTATGTTAAAAGGGATTTCTTGTAAAGAGAGGAAGCTAATTAGGATAGATATGATAGATATTTTTTAAAAAGCATGTTTAAAGATATTTTATCTAGAAATGAATGCAAAAATACAAACTTGGGTTGTATTATTTGTACTTAAATACTTACTTTTGCAAAAAAATAAATATGTGGGGTAAGTTATTAAGGTCTTTATTCTTATTGTTAAGTTTTTCATCTATAGCCCAGACCATTACAGATATTCAAATACAAAACGCAAGAGCTACGGGTTATGCTATAATAGCGGCAAAAAATCCTGGAGTTAGATTTTCTGTTATGGTGATTCCATGGGATAAAGAGAAGACTCTTGAGCAGAATGCTAATAATCAAATTAATCCTTATTGGCATGCACAGTGTGCCGTTAAAGGGAACTATTTTGACCAGCCTTTTGACGGAGCCAATTTTTCAGCTTATAGTTCTGTAGTAACGAGTCAAGAAGAATTTGATTTGTATAAAAGTACTGGAACACAATGGTGGATTGTTTGTTCTACTTTACCTGCTTTTAGTGTAGGTGCAGGTGAGTCTTTTTCAACTGCGTATACCATAACATCTTATTCACCTTTATTAACCTTAAAAAGAGATACGAATACTGGTGGATATATTCAAGGAATTCAGTCTAAATTAGCCGATGGTACTAATAATTGGTATTTTGGAAATTGGGATGCAGATAAATGGGTAGTTTCTAAAGGTGATTATTCAAAGCCATTATTTATGATTCGAGATAATGGAAATATTGGAATAGGTTCAAATGATTTTTTTCAAAAATTAAATATTAATGGAGGAATTGGTTTTACTAATTTTAATTCTTTCGATAAAAAGTTATACTCGCCGGATGATGGGACTTTAGAATGGATGACACATGATTGGGCAGCGATGCCAGCTTTTGCTGTTAGCCATCAAGGGAATAAAAGAATATTGTTGTCAGTTAAAGGAAACTCTTATATTAATACAAATGGGAATGTAGGTATAGGAACAGCCACACCATTAGCAACTTTGGATGTAAATGGTAATGGAATTTTTAATCAAAGAGATTCAGATTATACTCATATTAGATTAGGACATAATATTAATGATAATATTATTTCTGATAATTCAAGCTCAAAATATTATGGAGGGGGCTATTTTTTTAGAGTTCATAATGAAACAATACCACATAAATATATAGACGCTTTGTTTCTAGGAGAAAATGGTAATATTGGAGTCGGAGCTAAAGCATTGAACCATAAATTTGAGGTGAGTGGAAATGCTTCTATAAATGGAATATTATTTGTTCAAGGTGCTGACTTAAAATTAGGAATGGGAGATGGAAGAGATCAAGGGACTCTAGTTGAACAAAGAGCACTAGTTCATGGTAGTACTGATCAGTTGTGGGTTAACTATGGTGGTGATTTTGAGGGAGGAACTAAAATAGGTAACGGAATAATTCTAAAAAATAGTGGGGATTCTGCTTTTCAAGGTAAGATAGAAGCCAAAGAGCTTAAAGTGACCACAACGCCTACGGCTGACTTTGTTTTTGATGAAAGATATGATTTGCCAAAGCTCGAAACCGTTGAAAAACATATTAAGGAGAAAAAACACTTACCTGAAGTTGCATCAGCAAAAGAAATGGAAAAGAATGGTGTAAATGTTGGTGATTTTCAAATCAAACTTTTACAAAAAATAGAAGAGCTGACATTATATGTTATTGAACAGAATAAAAAGATACAAGCATTGCAAACCGAAATAAAAGAATTAAAAAAATAAATGGATTTAAATACTATAAAAACTAAACTTTCATTTTTAAAAGGATATCTTTCACAGTCAAATTACTTAAATTTTATTTTACTAATTCTAGCCGTTTTAAGCTGTTTTTTAATCCTATTTTTCAACACCTTTTTGTTACCCAAGAGGTGGTTTATGTTGATAACGTAAAACTATTTGATGGTTTCAATATGACTAAAGAGATGAAACAAATAGGAGAGAAAGATTTTAATAAAAAAGAAAGGTCCTAGATTCTTTATATTTTTTAATACAATCTCCAACTATTCAAAAAAATCATAAAGAACAACTTTTAAAGACTTTTATACCACTAAAAGAGGAGTTTGAAAATTTCAACCAAAGTTTTGGTCAAACAGAATCCGCTAAGATTTGGAAAAGAATAGACTCTTATATTAAGGAATATTCGAAAGAAAAAGGATATAAAATGGTTTTAGGTTCTTTTAATGGTGACCGAACAGTCCTTTATAGTGATGAATCTATAAATATAACACCTGAGTTAATAACTTATATAAATAAAAGATATGAAGGTAAAAAATAATGTAAATATAATTTTTGTCTTTCTAGCTTTATTTGTTATTTCTTGTGATAAGAAGAAGAATAGTAACGATATTGAAATTAGAACTCGGTATTTCAATTTAGAAAATCAAGGTTGGAAATCAAAGAATATAATTCAGAATATTGAGGGTACTTTATTTTCAGCTACTGAAGTGCCCATACAATATTATCTTTTAAAAAATAAGGGCACTGTAAATCTTAAAGAAGTAGATTCTATTTATGAAAAAAATAAATTTGAGAGAATAATTGAGTTTCAATTTCAGGATGAAGAAGAAAAAAATTTACTGGAAGGTAAAGATAAAAAGACACAAATAGTAGATGAAGATTTAGTCAAGTATCTTTCATTTGATATACAAAAAGATTTTGTGGTGGTGAATCAAAAAAGAGATACTATACCTTGTTCAGGAGTTTTATATGAAAGAACTTATAAAATAACGCCATATAATAAAATATTACTTTTCTTTTCAGGAATAAATCCAAATGACAGGATACAATTAATATATAAAGACAATTTATTCCTAAAAGGAAATATAAAATTTCAATTTAAAGAAAATTACACTCCTATAGCCTTATGATGATTAAATCGATTAGAGAAAGTAGAGTCACCAAAGTTTTTGTTTGGTATTTGATGATTTTGTTTTTTTTAGAATCCACAAACTCATTAAGCATTTACGCTTTAACCAATGGTCCTAAACAACCTGAATTTGAATCATTCACTCCTATTAGTGCATCAGAAATGGTTGACTTATCTAGTGGTGATCTAAATTATAATATTCCTATTATGGATGTAGGAGGTTACCCTATTAATTTAGCTTATAATACTGGTATTACAATGGATCAAGAAGCTTCTTGGGTAGGTCTAGGATGGGATTTGAGCGCAGGTCAAATTGCTCGAAATATGCGAGGTATTCCAGATGATTTTAATGGAGATGGAATTACCTATGAAAACAGTATGAAAGATAACATAACTGTTGGGGGAAATTTTAATATGTTTTTATCTCCATTTGGTTTTGCTGAAAACGGAGATCCTAATTCAGGTCTTAAAGTTAATACTGGAATTGACGTTAAATATAATAATTATGACGGTGTTACTTTTTCTTGTAGTAAAGGAATTTCTTATGCGGCTCATAATGGTATGACGGTTGGTGTTCAAATGAATTCTTCAATTGACGAAGGGGTCTCTATTTCACCGTCTATTTCTTATAGTCATAAAATTAATAACACTCATGACAAGGATAACTCTTTAGGCGCTAGTCTTGGCTGTACATATAACAGTCGTAAAGGTATGGAAAACATGTCGTTATCTATTTCTTCTAGTAGAAAAGGTGATGATAGTTTTAAAAAAGATAAAAATAAAAATGAAATTGCAGGTTCACGAAGACATAACTCTTCCTCAAACACCTTATTTGGGAGTAGTTACTCTTTTGTAAACAGCTCGTATACACCTACTAAGCGGCTAGGAATGAGAACCTCTAGTTATGATTTTAATTTCAACTTAGAGACATCGCTTTGGGGTTTAGATCCAGGTTTTAAAATTGGCGGGTATAAAACGGTACAAGGCTTGCGTGATTCTGAAAAGTACAAAACGATGCGCAGTTTTGGTTATGAGAATACACATAGAGCCAGTATAGTGGATGTTTTAGATTTTAATAGAGAAAAAGATAGAACTATAACGCCATATGCTACCTTGCTACCGCAAACTAATTATACGTATGATCAATACAGTATACAAGGTCACGGAGTTTCAGGAAGTTTTAGACCCTTTAGAGGCAAGGTAGGTTTTGTTCATGATAACTTTGTAGCTGACGTTAGTGAAGCCTTTAACTTGGGGCTAGAAGTAGGTCCTGGTGCCAGTACACATATAGGATTTAACGAGCGTAGTATCGATGCGTATAGTTATACTAGGCTATGGCGCAATAATGCCTTGTCGCGTTTTGCGATTGATAAAAGCAATGAGCTTGACTTTGAAGAGGTTTATTTTAAGGGATTAGGTTCTCTAAGTGTTGACAAAGATAAAAAATTATTTGAGGAACATTTGGGGTCTTATAAAGCTATTCGTTTTAACCTTACTGGTGAGGAAATGGACAGAAATATCTCTTCAGAGTACTATTGTTTTGATGGTTACGGGAGGGTGAATAATATCACCTCTTCCACAAGTGTTTTAGCTAGAAATAGTAGGGTTAGACGAAACCAGGCCATACAAAAAATTACGGGAGAGGAAGTTGCTAAATACGGCTATGCGGAAACAAGAAATCCATATGCAAAAAAACACCATACGGCTCAGTACAGAGTCACAAATGTAGGAGGAGAATGTTATGTATATGGTAAAGCACTTTATAATATTACAAAAAAGAAACGTCATTTGATATGAGTGGAGGCACTCCTGACTGCAATAGTGGATTAATTGACTATTTACCAGGTTCAGATAACTCAGCTTCAAATTCTAGAGATGGTGATCAGTATTTTAACAGAATTACTACACCTGCATATGCACACACCTATCTGTTAACTTCAATATTATCTTCAGATTATCAAGATTTAAAAAATGATGGTGCTACTGATGACGATTTAGGTAGTTATACTAAGATAGAGTATGCTAATCCTAACCTTAACACCTATAAGTGGCGTATTCCTTATGGTAAAAACAAAGCTAATTTTGATGCCGGTTTATTTTCGCACCCTAAAGATGATAAGGCCAGTTATACTTATGGAGAAAAAGAATTAGCTTATGTAAAAAAAATAGAAACGAAAACCCATGTCGCAATTTTTGAAATTTCACAACGAAAAGATAATTATGGGGTTTTAGATGAAAATGGAGGCTTTAATTCTGAGTCAATGTCTTATAAGTTGGATAAGATAAAGTTGTATTCAAAGGCAGAATATAACAAAGATGGAGATAATGCAATCCCAATTAAAATTGCTCATTTTGAATATGATTACTCTTTGTGTCCAGGGGTAGAAAATAATTCGGGATCTAAAAAACTAGATGCTAATGAAATCGAAAATCAAGGCGGTAAATTAACCCTAAAAAAGTATTTTTTACTTATAGAAATTCTAATATGGGTGAATTTACTCCATATTCGTTTGAATACGCTAATAATAAAAGTTACGACATGCGCTCTTATGACATGTGGTCAAATTATAAAAAATCGAATGACGGAATTGAATGTAATCCAATTACTAGTCCATTAACCAATGCTGAATTCGGTTATGTAGAACAGAACCAAGCCAAAGCTGATGAAAATACTTCAGCGTGGACATTAAATAGAGTCCATTTACCTTCAGGTGGGGTTATTCAAGTAGCTTACGAAAGTGATGATTATAGATATGTTCAGAATAAGGAGGCTATGCAAATGTTTAAAGTTATTGGCTGTGGCGATGATACTTTCAGAAATACCCTTTTTAAACCTACGCTCACTTCATCTAAATATATCTATGTACAGTTAGACAAACCCGTAACGAATGAGGATGAATTTAGGAACAAATACATCCGTAATTTGATTAATCAACCCTTGTATTTTAGATTTTTACTCAATATGAGTAACCCTAATCCTTTACCTGGTGCTACTACTGATCAGAAATACGACTTTGTTACTGGCTATGCAATGTTATCCGGACAATTTAAAGTAAATAGTAGTAACCCAAGCATTGTAGCTATTGGTTTAAAAAAACAAGACTTAAACGTGTCTAAAGATGATGATGACGGTGTTAACCCCATTACAAAAGCAGGATACTTTTTTGGCAGAAATAATCTTCACAAATTAGTTTTTAGCTTGACTAATAATATGGATAACACAGGTGTGAAAGATATAATTATCAATTTGTTAGGAACTTTAGCTACTCAAAACGATATTTTTAGTAGTCCTAATCGTAAGTTAAAAAATAATGATATTGCATCATCATTTATTCCTAACAAATCGTGGGTTCGATTAATGCATCCTGACAATAAAAAGCTAGGTGGAGGATGTCGTGTAAAAGAAATACGTTTATATGATAACTGGGATGTAATGACCAAAAATGACAATAATGATAATTATTCTCAATTCTATGGACAACAATATAGTTATAAAGATAAAGAAGGCTTTTCGAGTGGCGTGGCCAGCTATGAACCTCTTGGGTCTAAAGAAAATCCATTAATTACACCTATTTGGGATGAAAATAACCCTGGAGCTTTATTAAGTCCTGAAGAACAACAAAATTATACTGAGGGACCTGTAGGTGAATCTTTTTTTCCTTCCCCTAGAATTACTTACAGTAGAGTTGAAGTGAAAAATTTGCCTAGAGAAGAAAAACGCGATGCCGTTGCCTATCAAGTAAAAAAACATGCAACGGGGAAAGTAGTTACCGAATTTTTTACAACTAAAGATTATCCTACAACAGTGAGCTTTACGCCCATAGCTTCACAATATGATAAGACTCCAGTTTTAGCTAGTTTACTTAGTATAGAAACTAAAGATCATTTGACCTTATCACAAGGCTTTACGGTGCATACTAATGATATGGATGGCAAAATGAAATCGCAAAGAGTATATCCTGAAGGTGATTCGCAGGCCATTTCAGGCATGGACTATATTTATTACAATAATGATACTGCTACTGTAAATAGTCAAGAAGGGTTATTAAATAACCAAGTAACTACCATTGACAAAAATGGTACCATTGGATCAAATATAGTGGGTGTTGATTATGATGTTGTCAATGATTTTAGAGAAAATGCAACTATAACAGAAAATACAGGTATTGCTTTTAATACAGAAGGTTTACCATTAGCTATTGTTTATATAATAGTTCCAACTCCTATACCCTCTTACTCGCGTCATGAAACCGTTCTTAAAACGGCTGCTACAACTAAAGTGATTCATTCGTCAGGGATTTTAAGAGAGACTATAGCCTATGATTTAGGCTCGACAGTTTCAACTAAAAATTTAGCCTTTGATGCTGAAACAGGAGAGGTCTTGGTTACCCAAACAGTCAATGAATATAATGACAATTATTATACGCTAAATTACCCTGCTTATTGGAATTATAAAACCATGGGGCAAGCCATCACTAATTTGAATATTAGTTGTAATGTAGCCCTACTAAATGGCTCTAAAGACAATTATACTTTTACTCGAAACTTGAATGCTAGTAAGTTTTTAGTAGATGGCGACCTAGTTTTTGTGAATTGTAAAACAATTAATGATCCTGATAGTTACCCAGAATCTTTTAAAGCATGGGTAGTGAATGTTAAAGAAAATGGTAGTTTTGACCTAATTGATAGTAAAGGGATAAAAATAAACGATACGCGTTTACTTACTGGAAGCATAAAGGTAATTCAATCTGCTTACAAAAATCTTCAAACAAGCAGCATGGCTAGCGTAACCTCAATGATTAATCCTTTAGCCACTGGAAGAACAAACTTGACTGGAATATTTGATTCAGATTCTTGGGGTGCCTATCGTATTATCAATGCCTCGGCGATTGAGTATAGTAATGTTTGGCCAGGGCCTTGTGAATCAGGGATGCCCTTAGTAAGTTATGATAGTAATAACAATATGGAGTTTGAATATAATAAAAAATATAATCAAAACCAAAACCCTGTAGATAGAAGAAAACGAACCTATAATCCGTATTTATATAATATACTAGGAAACTGGAGAGCTAACAAATCGTATGCGTATCTAACAGGAAGAAACACAGCAGCCACAAAAACCACACCTAGAATATCGGGTTATTTTAATGATTTTCATCCTTTTTATCAATGGGATATCAAAAATAATAAATGGGTGATCAATAGAGAAAAATGGCAATATGCCTCTGAAGTTAGTTTGTACAACAACCATGGGCAAGAAATAGAAAATAAAGATGCCTTAGAGCGACATTCTGCTGCACTATTTGGATATAATTACAAACTTCCTCTCGCGGTAGGCTCGAACACTAAGTACAGTGAATTAGGTTTTGACAATTTTGAAGATTATGATCAGGATAACAAAGCACTGGATACTAAATCGCATTTTAATTTTCAAAATGCCTTAAAGGAAAATGTCAACTACATTTCTAGTAAACATTCGCATTCTGGCAGAAAGAGTTTAAGAGTAGCTCCTATAGCTACTGCCAAAATAGAAAGAAAGATCAAGACGTGTAGCTCGATTAGCACAATTAAGAAATAAGTCAAAATAGTAATGACGAATTATTTGAAAATGAAATTAATTAAAAAAATAATATTTTGTATTCTAATACTTTGTGTTAGTAATAGCATGCTGGCTCAGGAATTAACAGATAGTGAAATTGGGCTAGATGTGGAACGCCTAACCCCAAAACTTCAAGAAAGACGTATTATGCGGTCAGAAGTTATTGAGCAAAAAGAAAAAAATAAAGAAAAGATAACTAGTCAATATGAAGAGAAAAATTCGACTAATATAGCGGATAAACTATCAACAGTTGAAGATATTCCAGAAAGTGAAAAAAAAGCTTTGTTAGCATTTTATATTGCGACTGGTGGTGACAAATGGAATAACACGATCGGAAATAAAGGAAAATGGGATTTTAATACACCAGTGACCAGTTGGACTTCGGATGGAAGAGGGTGGTATGGAATTGATGTATTCAATGGACATGTTACTAACATTAGCTTTACAACTGATAATAATTTAAATGGGGCTGTTATTGACTTGTCTGCTTTAACAGAATTAGCAAGTATAAAATTATCTTATAATCCTAAATTAGGTGGTAATATTAATTTTATTGCAAATAATTATAAGTTACATACTATTCATTTTAGACATAATGGCTTGTTTGGGGATTTATCATCAATTACAAACTTGACTAATTTAGTTTTTTTTGTAAATACTTTTAATAAAATTGGTGGTGAAATTCCTATGGAAATATCGAAGTTAGAAAAATTAAATCACTTAGTGATTTCAAATACACAAATATCTGGAGGATTATCCCATTTAGGCTTATTAACTTCTTTAGATACATTAGAATTCTTTGATAATGAAAAAAATAATAAAATAACAGATCCTGATTATAATAATAAGGAAATTCCTAGTAATTTCTCGAATTTGATTAACCTTAGATATTTAAATTTAGGATCTAATGGTTTAGCAAGAAATTTACAGGTTATTGGTTCTTTAAAAAAATTGAAAGGACTAGTAATATCCGCAAACAATTTTAAAGGTTCTTTACCTGATTCATTTTTAAAACTTTCAGATTTAGAAGGGGTATTATTAAGTCAAAATGGTTTTACAGATATTAACAATCTAAAAAATTCAAACAAAATTTCTCTTTTGTTATGTGATCATAATAAACTTACAGCTTTTCCTGATTTTATAGGGAATTTTCTTAATTTAAGAAGGTTTTTGTTAAATGATAATGAGATTTCTGGTTTTTTGCCTGCTACCTATTTAAATATTGTTAATGTGTTAGGTGAATTTAATGTTCAAGGAAATAAACTTAGATTTATTGATTTAGTAGATTCAGTTTCTTTTTTAAGCGTAATTCTTTTTCTTATAACTACCAAGCGAAAACTGATTCTCCAAAAACAGAAAATAAAGCGCAAGGACAATCGCTGACATTAACCATGAGTGAAGACTATCCTAATCGTGTTGATTCTCAAGACACTTTCCAGTGGTATAAAAATGGTATTGCTATTAGTGGAGCTACTTCAAGGAGCTACACCATAAACTCATTAACCTTGGCAGATGCTGGTATTTATACATGTAAATCATTCCATACCACAACTAGTAATCCCCCAGCTACTATTGATATGTCTCCTTTAATTTTAGAAAGACACCCTATAACTTTAAACGTGACTCCATGTAGTAACACAACACCAATTAAAGGTGAAATTTTATCCCATTCTTTTTCGAATCAATGTGATATAGATTTATTTACGTTCAAAAGGGAAGGCATTGATAGTTTCGATTATGAAAAGACTTGGTCCGTTAGAACAGCAGATGGATTTCTTTTACCTACTTATCCAGAAAGGGCTGATTACATCGTTTTGAATGAAGAACTTAGAAAGTATAAGCAGTTCATCGTTGAACTTACAGTTACTGATAAAACTAATCCATGTAGGATAGCAAAATTTATTTACAACTACAAGGAACCTGTATGCATAAATTCATGTTCTGTAAAAGGAACTCTAAGATTTGAAGACTGTATTCAAATTAGTCGTACAGAAAAAATAAAGGATTCAAGAGACTGTAATTATGTTTGTGGTCCTAGAACAGTTTATTTAGTTAAAGATACTAGTGAACCCATATATAAGAATTCAATACTAACGTGGATTCAGAAAGATCCTCAAGGAAATATTATCGCAAGTTTAGATGATAATGGTGAATATCGAATGCCACTCACCTTTACCACTGTAGGTAACAACACTGTTGAACTGGTAATTACGAATGCTGATGGTTGTAAATCGGTTATAGGTCCTATTGTTGTACCCGTAATTGCTTGCCCTGATTGTGAAGTGAATTTTAATTTTAATTTTAAATTGCCTTCCTATTCGGGTAGTGTTTTATCAAATAAAGAAAGGGAAGAATTAGCGAATGGATTAATTGACTTTGTTAATGCCAATATGGGTAAAAAATTATACTTAACTACCTATGACGATGTTTCAACTGGGGCAAGAGCTACTGCAATTCAAAAGAATTTTAAAACAGCTATACCACCAGCTTTTACCAATACTTCAAATGAAACCCAAGCTAGTGACTTGTTGCGTTTTCAAGCTACGCCTTATAATGATACTTTTAAAAATATCATAAGCAGTACTGATCCAACTTATCCTGGGATACTTGCTAATCCCTTGATTACAAAAAAATGGATGTTTCTTTTTTGTTATCAGCGAAGAGAATTTTAGCGATATAGCAGCGTTACAATCTGCTTACCAACAGTTGCTTAATTCTAATAAAACCAAAAAAATATTTTTTATTTTACTTTATGATGGT
Organism: Flavobacterium oreochromis; assembly: GCF_019565455.1. Classification (NCBI taxonomy): domain Bacteria; kingdom Pseudomonadati; phylum Bacteroidota; class Flavobacteriia; order Flavobacteriales; family Flavobacteriaceae; genus Flavobacterium; species Flavobacterium oreochromis. Next base: position 786,744 of record NZ_CP067377.1, on the reverse strand, counting down.
GTGTATAAAAATACGGCTACAAATTCAAACTTGACTTCTGATGAATTTGTATCAAAAATTATAGGTAGACCAGCCGTTTTTTATAATGGCTATAGGTCAGTTTCAAACTCTGATTTTATTGTTTTTTTTGGAGCTAGAAGAGAAATGTCTTACAAGAGTGAGTTTACTGAATTTTTAAAATATGCTTACAAAGAATCTTTGCAAACTGCTTGTGTTACTGAATCATGTACGACAAAAAACCCCAATACTCCAGTAATTAAACAATTTTTTATTGGAATGGTTAATCATTTAAAGAAAAATGGAGCCAATGTGAACAATGGTTACCCAAAAGACTTAGATGAAAAAGACTTTTTTAAAGAAAATGACATATATGCATATCCAGGAGCTGAGTTTAATGCTTTAATGCCTTATATAACAGATAATGCTCCAAAAATTTATAATTACAAAGTAATAAAAAACGGAACTAATAATACGGTAAGTTTTAGTTTTTCTGAGAAGGAAGTAATACAAGATGGAGCAGAAGCTCTTAACCAAGATGTGTATATAGAACTGGGTGCATTAGATTTTGCTTCTCTAGAAGATATGACTGATATTGATTTGAGTAGTTACTTGAAACCCGATGCTTATGTTAATCAAGCTAGAGCTACATTTGGAAATACCGAAGTTAAAATAACATTTCGTCATATTGATTTTTGTAAGGATATCTATTGTAAAAAACATGTAGCGGTTGTGGTAGATGAATCGGGTTCTATTTCTGAGCAAGATGCTGAAAATGTTAAATATGCACTTAGAAAATTAGTCCAGAACCAAGCTTTTGACAATGATAAATACGGTTCGAATGTTGAAATCTCATTTATTGGACTATCTGACCAAGATGATGACATAAGAGAAGATCATGTTATTGATCAAGGTAGAATAAATAAAGACTTAATTCAAAGTGACAATAGTCCTTACTACAACTGGATAAATAAATATAGAAAAACTTATTTTGAAAAAAGAACAGGTGTGTCTCGCAATTCTGATTATTGGAACAGTGGTTTAAGAAAAGCATTGGAGTTAAGTACAAAACCAGATATTGTTTTATTAATAACCGATGGTTGCCAAACAGCAAATTTAGTAAAGCTTCAAGAGACTATGAAAGGCTTTGATAATCACCAAATAAACAAAGGGAAAACGACTACAAAGCTACCTCATTTATTTGTTATGGGGATAGAAGATGGATTTTATGTAGATGCCGAAACTGATTTAGCTTCTCCGTCAAGTAAATTCATTGCTCCAGAACTGGATCCAAATCAAAATCCAGAATTAAGTAAAAAAGCAGTTATTGAAAACACTGATGCCCTAGCAACAAATCCAAGTAGTACGAGTATTACCCAATATTTAAAAAAATCATTACGCTTTTTATTAGGCTATGGATTTGATGCCAATAATAAGCCGATTTTTCCGTATGCTTACGCTAATAATTTTAGCTATGATACATTTGATAAAACAATGACCGACTATTATGCTTCAAAAGATTTTGATTTCATTGTAGAAGGCGATTATTATTTGTCAAACGGATTGAGATCTGATAATGACATTGCTAAGGTAACCTGTGGTCCTTATCGCAAAAAAGATGTTTGTGATAATTGTATTACTTTTAATCTGGAACCTGAAAAATCGTATATTCTTAGTGCTTGGGTAAAAGAAGAGGTGACTAATCAAATACTTACCTATCTTAATCCAGGAATCAGTATAAAATACCTTGATGGAGCTAGAAATCCGATGTGTGAGGACAATTTTGAACCTACAGGTGATATAATAGAAGGTTGGCAACGAATTTTTAAGCGTTTTACCGTACCTCCTAAACCGGGTAATTGTAGTCCTTCAGGTCTTGCTCCTACTTATATCTCGATTGAATTAGTCAACAAAGGAGCTAATCCTGTTTATTTTGATGATATTCGAATTCATCCTATAGATGGATCTATGAAATCATATATCTATGATCCTATTACGTTAAAACTTATGTCAGAATTAGACGAGAATAATTATGGTACTTATTATGAATATGATAATGAAGGAGGACTAGTTAGGGTAAAAAGGAAACGGCAAGAGGAGTTAAAACTATTCAGGAAACTCGATCGAGTAGTGTAATAAAAAAATAAGAAGTATGAAAAAAAGTTTGATAATACTGTTATTTTTTTGTCAAGGGATGCGTTCGCAGAATGCAGAGGCCATCCTCAAGAAAGCAACCAGTTGTTTTGAACAAAACAAATCCATTTCATTCGTATCCAAATATCAACTGTTTAAAACCTATACTTCAAAAGAAGTTATAGAGTATTATGTGGGGGCTTTTAAGAAAAGTGGGAATGAGATTTATCAAAAGATAGGAAATACCGAATTTATTCAGTCAAATAATAAATCGCTAAAGATTATTAATAAAGAAAAAACCATGGTATATTCTGCAAACGTGGCTGCTTTGAATCAGAATGCTTTTGATCTAAAATTGTTAGAAAAAACATATAAGGTAAAAACCGCCATTGATCGTAAAGATTACTGGGAGATAGAATTAGAATCCAAACAATTTACCAGTGTTATTTATGGCAAGATAGTACTTTGGATCACTAAAAATTATACATTGAAAAAACAATTGTTTTATTATAGTATTGCTGTTGATTTTTCAAAAAAGCATAATAAAAATGATCTAGAAATGCCACGGCTAGAAGTAGATATTCAAGATGTTAATCTAAATGCATCCATACCTAAAAACATTTTTGATATGTCTAGTTACGTAGCTGTTTTAGGTAGTACAATAAAACCTATAGGGAAGTATTCAAAATATAAAGTTATAGTTCAAAAATAATAGAGCCTCGATATGATTAAATTTAAAGGACTGATTACCACAATACTCTTTTTTGTTTGTTCTTTTGTTTTGGCACAAAACGAACAGCATTTTAGTAATGAACTAAAAGGTAGTCAAGTAGCGGTGTCTAATCAACCACAGTTAATGGTGCAAGACCCGTATTTTAACGATCTAAACAATAATTCAGTACCATCTGCTCCAAGTGATCCTAACAGTTCACTTATTTCTAAATATACTACCCTGAATCCTTCAGTGGCGATTTATTTTGGATGTAATGACGCTAATGTAACGCGTAATGCATACACTAAAAAATTTAAATGTGAGGTAGAACTAAAAGTAGAGTATTTCGAGCCAAAAAACTCAACTATACTCAAAAGTTTACCTAATGTTAAACTACTTATAGAACATGATAATGTTACCGATGGAAAACTGCTGAATGATTTGGCCGTGCATACTATACAAGGTGCATATAATGTTCAAGTAACAATTGTAAAGGTTACTTATTATGATATGGCAGGAAATGTAACCACAAATCCAGAAATACTTAATAATGAACTGGTTTATTTAAAATTATCCTATCAAGCGGATCGTTATTACAATATTGCAGGAACAACCCTAACCTTAACTTCTGACTTAGTTAGCTACAGTGGTACAACACCCCAAATTACTACAAGCTCTGGAACGGCTGGTACTGCAGACGAATTACAGGTAAGCTGGACCTATTCCAACGCTATTACTAGTTTAGGTAAGCCATTAGAATATGAATTAGAGTGGACTTGGGTAGACAACTATAAAACAGGAGGTAAGTTAGCTAAAAACGAAATTTATTTTAGCGAACAGGATTTTAAATGGAATTCTACACGCATTCAAACCAAAGAGAATTTTTACCGAATACCATTGTTATTTAATAAAGGTTACCTGATATATCGTGTGCGCCCTGTAGGTAGATTTTTATCGGATACTTCGAAGAACTATTATGGTTATTGGACAACTTCAACCCCAAATGCCACGGCTGAAAATTTTAAAACAATTGCCGATTGGCCTCATGTTTTAGAAATAGATATAGCCCACGAAGAATCTAATAAAAACTGGCAGTATCAAGCTTCTTATGCGGAAAATGGTAAGAAAAAAGATGTTGTTAGTTATTTTGATGGCAGTTTACGCAATCGTCAAACTGTAACTAGAGTAAACACAAATAACTTAACAATTGCAGGCGAGGTAATTTATGATACCCAAGGAAGAGCTGCTGTAGAAGTGCTTCCATCTCCAGTATTTAGTTCTAAAATCAAATATTTTGACAAGTTAAATCTTAATGATAATGGAACTACTATATATAACCATCGTAGTTTTGATTGGGATAAGGTAGATAGAATAGATAAAACTTGTGAACCTATAAAATCAACTGGTATGGCAGATACCTCCGGTGCAAGTAAATATTATTCTCCTAATAATGCTGGAGCAACTTTGAATACACTAATTCCTGATGCACAAAAATTTCCATTTTCTCAAACGGTATATACTAATGATAATACAGGTAGAATTAAGAGTAAATCAGGTGTAGGACCTGATCATCAAATTGGTTCTTCACATGAAATGATTTATTCGTATGATACTCCAAGTCAAGAGGAACTCAATAGATTGTTTGGATACAAAGTTGGAGATGCTAAACGCTACAAAAAAAATACAGTTACAGATCCTAATGGTCAAGTAAGTATAAGTTATATTGATCCTAAAGGAAAGACAATTGCTACCGCTTTATCTATGGATAGGCCAAGTAATTTTGATGCTCTTCTTGAAGAAGCAACTGATACTTTACATAAAGAAACTAAAGAAAATTTACTTATTAATAATAGGGTAAGCTCTAATGGGGATTTTTCAATACAAAATAATACCATTATCAGTTACAAAGCAAAAACAGTAAGCAAAAATGGTGAATTTAAATTAGTCTATTCTTTGGATAATCCTAAAAAATCCTTTGTACCTGAGACATGTTTTTCACAGTCATATCCATTTGTATATAAATTGAAAATGAGTCTTACGGATGCATGTAATAACCAATTAATGGATTCCAATTGGCTCACAAAAACGATAGGTGAAGAGGCTTATGGGGTTACAGCTACTAACGCGCCACTCTCTTTTGGTAATCCAACTACCCCTTTTACTACCATTAAATTAATCAAAGGGGATTATAAAATTTCTAAAGAATTAGTAGTAGATAAAGAGGTTCTTAATCGCTATGCTGATGATTATGTACGTAAAATATCTGATCCAAAAAATCCTTGTTTCCCTAAAGTTGATTTACATGATACAGTAGTATTAACTCAAAATTGTAACACGACTTGCGTAACTTGTGAAAATAGTTTAATGCAAAATAATTTGAATCAAACAGATTATACTAATTTTAAAGCATTAATAAATGGTTTTCTTACCGTACCTCCAACCATAAATAAAGATTTATTTAATACAGCATCCTATATAACTTCTAGAAATAGTTATATTACTACAGGGAAACTGAATTTTATTATCAAAAAACTCACACAGCAATTTCCAGGAATTGTTTTTAGTTATTCTACAGGGAGTAGTCCTGCTTTAGTGGCAACTGGACCTAATGTAGTTATGAACGAAATACAGACTTACGAAGAGTTATACAAAATTGAATTTGAAGCATTATTAAATACCTGTAGAAGTTTATGTAGACCAGAATTACAAACTTGTGATGTAAATTTACCAATCTTACTAAAAGATCTTGTTCCTACTGGTCAGTATGGTTATTATCAAGCTACTAACGTAAATACAGCTAGTTTTAATTCTAGTGTATTTAATGATAAAAACGGATTTAATTATAAAGGAGTCATAAACCGTACTATTATCGTTCCTAATGCGAATAATAAAAAAGACATGGATGGAAAACCAACAACAACAACTGTCGAGTTTAATCCTATTTCTTGGAGATACCCTGAAAATGATCATTATAGAGATGCAAATGGGAAAATTTCTAAAATAAAAGTAAGAAAAATTGGTCATGGTGAATATAGTCCAGCCATTTTGGATGAAAGCAAATATTATAAAGAAGATATAGATACTGAATTTGAAGTAGAACCTCAAGATTTAGCTAATATTGACGACTTCATGAAATATTGGCAAAATAGTTGGGCTAATGCGCTATTGTATCATCACCCAGAATATCACTATTATAATTACTTTAAAGAATTTTGTAAAGTAGATCCTATTACTGGTAACACCTCTGATGACTTTGATAGATTGCTGACAAAATCGGACACATTTGATATTAATTTGTTCAACCAAATTATTACTCAAGCTACAGATCCATATTATACTTTAAACTACAATCTTGATTATGATACAGCCAAGGTGTATAGAACAAAGCTTATGGAGGAAGCTTTAAAAGGTAATTATGAAGGGTTAAAGCTTAAAGATTCTAATGGTAATTTGATTTCTTTGAATATGTTAGGGGCGGCTATTTATACTCAAGTGTTCTCTAACGGTATGACTTCTCAAAATTCGATCAAAGAATTTTTAGCTGCTTGTAAAAGTTTTAACCCAAATGCTGAACTAGTAAATCTGTACTTTAAGACCGTAGATACCGATCCCAAATCAATTAATTATAAAAGACAAGCCAAAATTTGGAAAACTTTTATAAATAATTATATCGGCTTTAAAAACAAAACCAAGACTGTTTTTTCTCACATCTATGCGAAACAACGTAATGGTTACAATGGATGTATTGGCAATATAGATGATACAGAAGACTATCGAAATGTATTTAGAAAGTATAGTACATTTGAGGGTATCATCAAGGCAATCGATGTAAAAACTATAAAAACACCAAGTTTTACAGAAGCTATTTGTAGTACCGCACTTACTAACCCTAACGACAACTTAGTAAAAGATAAAACAAAGCGATTCATCTCGTCCGATTATGGCTATAATGCTGGTATTGATGATGCGTTAATCAGTGCAAACGTTACAACTGACGCATCAAGTGCTTATTACATGCAAACAGGAAAATGCCCACTACTAAATGATGTAGAAACCTTGTTAAATGGTATGATTGATAAAGATTTATCACCTACAGGTTTGTTAGTGCCTTCCAACTCTGGAATAGAATTAAGTAGCATGCCTAACCTTACTAAAAGATTGTATGAAGGATTTATTGGAGCTTCAAATCTAATTACTCCTTTCTCTAATCCAAACCCTTTATACATTACCTCAACTAATTTACCAACTCAAAATAAGTTGACAATTTCAGTAGGTAGTGTTTTAGATAACACTACAAAAATGGCTCTTGCCCTTAGTATTGCTCCAGGAACTAGCAATAATATTACCCCTATTTCAGGGTGCAATTCTTCTAATATAGTGCCTTTGACTCTGGATAACTACAATGTTGCATACACAATTAAAAAGTTTAAAAATATTGTATTTAATCGTAAAGATTCAAGCGGGCTAAGTTATTTTACTATTGTTGCAGAGGTAGAACGAGTATTTCCTTCTGGTGTCTCTGATAGTTGCAAATTTCCTGAAGATATCATTTTCAATGGTACAACTAAAGCTCCTATTGGCGATTGTCAATTTGACAATAATTCCGCAACAGGATTAAGTACTAGTAATCAAACTGATGCTGGAACTGGTTGTCCAAATAAGTATCGTTTTGAAAAGGCAATAGTTAAATTGTTTAATGATTTGCTAAGCAATAGAAATACGACTACGCCAATTGCGTTAAAAAATAATGTGGTTTATAACCAGTCTATTATTCCTGAGCTTATTAAAGATGTTAAAGATTCTAGTGATAATTATACTGCTACTTGGTCTTATAGTAACACGAGTAATACTTATGCGATTAATTTAAATAGTATCCCAGTAGTTCAATTCAATTTTTCGGGGTCTAGCACAGTGCCAACCAATGTTAGAATAACAGGGCTTTCGATAGGCGTTCAACTAATTAATGGAGCGGCTATCCCTACATTTAATGGTTTGGTTTTAAGTTATTTAGATGAAAGTAATATTGTTAGATCTGTCAATGGTACCATTAACTCTTTAGACTATGATTGTCAGTGTAAAAAAGTAGTGAGTAAGAAAGATGAATTAGCAGTAAATTTTTTAAAATTAATTAATCAAATTTGGCCTATACGAAACGAAGACTATATTTATCAACAACCAGCATATCCTACTTTAGACTATCCAAATCCAAGTATTCAAAATACTTTGGACAGGATACAACCTGTTATTAATACGCCTAATATTACTATAGGAGGACTACAAATCCTTGATAATACGAATACGGGTACAGGAGGATTTCAATCTTATTTGCAATTTGATTTTGCGGGTGCTACTCTTTTGGTAAATAGATTTTTAAAAAGAGATACCAACCTCAAATGTGGATTTTATTTGGATTTAGGAAATTGTGCTAACAATAAAATTTGTGACAGAAAATCATTAGATTATATCACTTCTTTTTCGAATTTTGAATTTACAAGTATAGTGCCTAATGGAGAATCTACTTTTAAAGTAAAAGTAAATTATAAAGCCCATCGACAAGAAATACCAAATCCTAGCGGAGGATTAGGATCAGTATTTATTAATGTACCTGCTGGTAGTTTTTATACTACAGGTTCTATTTTTTGTCTAAAAAGCATGTGTCCAGAAGAAGAAACTTTAGTATCTAATGTCGCGGGGCTTTTTACGGGTTTAATTAATGAATTTAATAAAGAAGGAAAACTCATTGGAGCAAGTGTTCAAATTGCAGATGGCTTCCATTTAAGTTCATTAGATAATATAAAACCATACTCTATCTATAAAGAAGTAGTAAGTCCAATTAATATATATAATTTTTCTGCTTCTCAAAATAATAATGAAATGCAAATGCAATTTAATTTTGGCACAATAGACAATCATTCTTGCAAAGCATTATTAACGGTTAATAAAACTAACTTAATTGATTTAGATAGCACTTCTGGTCTTACCAATGTAGTATTTACAAATAGTGATTTAACACAATTTACCGCTTCAATTATTAATAGTAAAGGTTTACTCTTTCCAGCTAAAGGAAGCATAACTTGTTTGACAATCTCTAATTGTTATGCCGATGTGGTTGTACCTTGTGATACCTGTATTCCTGAAGTTGTAACCCCTGTAAATCCTATAAATGCTTGGAAGCGATATCAAGATGGGATGATAACCATTTTTGGAAACACTCCAGATCCTGTAGATATAAAATATGATCGTTATTATGGTGCAAACTACCACTATATATCCGATTCTTATATTTATTATCTAAACAAAGTAAAAGTATTTACACCCACTTTTACTAAAAGTAGCGCCTTGTATATTTCTATTGGTCAATTTGGTTCTTCTAAGCTTAACTATGGCTATAGTGGTACCAATGCTGCCATAGACAGTTATATAACCTATTTAAATGGACGCTTAAATAATACAATTCCTGGAACAGAAACCTATACTTGGATAGAGTTTATTGACAAAATATATACAATACAAAATAAAATTTGTCCTCCAGCACCACTTACACCTTACTTTGGTGATATGCCAGCAGTAACTATTGTTGAACCTTGTGATGTATTCAATGCTAATGTAACTGCCACTTATAATGCTATTTTCACTCAAGCGCAGATTAAAGATAAACGTGAAAAATTTATCCAAAACTATCTAAAAGAAGCCCTAAAAGTAACCGAGAATTTTTCCCAAATTAGTTATGATAAAGAATATCAATATACGCTATATTATTATGATCAAGCAGGTAACCTTATACAAACAGTTCCACCCCAAGGCGTAAATAGGATGAACAACCTTACTGATGCAGAGCATAAAGCTATTAATACTATACGTGAGGCTACTACACCTGGAGATCATATGAGAGAAGATGAAGGGAATAATGCTAGAGTTGCTCCTGAACATGGATTAAAAACGCAATATAAATACAATAGTTTAAATCAATTAATATGGCAAAAAACACCAGATGGTGGAGAAACTCGTTTTGCGTATGATAAATTAGGAAGAATTATAGCATCGCAAAATGCTAAACAAAAGCCTCTAAATTATTTCAGTTATACTAAATATGACGGTATTGGGCGAATAATTGAAGCAGGAGAAATACATGCGGATGATAAGTATTTGATTACTGACAATGGTAAATTGACAGAAAAATCAAATCCAAACCCAGTAGATCAATTTAATGAAACTTTATATAGCAAATTTGAAGTAACCCGTACTAAATATGATCAAACACCAGGAACAGCTATTACTTTCAATACGCCAGCAGAAAATATGTTTAAGCGTGTGGCTGCCGTTTTCTATTATGATCAATATCCTGGAGATAAAAATGAATTGAATTATAAAAATGCGATTTATTACAACTACGATATTCACGGCAATGTTAGTGAATTAGTAAATCATAGTAATGATCTAGGTTTGGATAATTATGAGGGAAATCAGGGTGTTAAAAGAGTAGTTTATGACTATGATTTAATTAGTGGAAATGTTAATAAAGTTACCTATCAACCTAAAGCACCAGACCAGTTTATACATCAATACACCTATGATGCGGATAATCGTATACAAGAAGTAAAAACTAGTAAAGATGGCGTAATTTGGGAAAGAGATGCTAGTTATAAATATTATGATCATGGACCATTGGCGCGTACCGAAATTGGAGATAAAAAAGTACAAGGGCTAGATTATCTTTATACCTTACAAGGTTGGTTAAAAACTGTAAATGGAGAATCTGCTAGTAGCGATCCAGGAAAAGATGGTTTAGATGTGGCACAAGATGCCTTCAGTTTTGCCTTAAATTATTATAAAGGCGATTATAAGTCAGCAGGTGGAACTACTTTAGATAAGACAATATTTAATTATAGTAGAGGAGCCCGCGCTATGGAGAACAATAAAGATCTCTATAATGGAAATATCAAAGAAATGGTTACTACATTAACAGATCATAACCAAAAACCTGTTGCTGCTGCATATAATCATTACAGTTATGATCAACTGAATAGGATAACTGGATTTACTAGTGAGTTGTTATTTGATGCTAAAAAAACTTTAACTGGGACTTATAGTTATGATAAAAATGGTAATATAAATACGGCAAGACTAGAAGCATTAAAACGGGATAACTCGGTGAAATTAATGGATGATTTTACCTATAGATACAAGCCAGGAACGAATCAACTAGATCATGTTGAAGATATAGTAGCTCCAGGTGAATTTGATGTGGATATTGATAATCAAAAAGAAGGGAATTATCAATATGACGCTATAGGACAGCTTACTAAAGATATAGGAGAAAACATTAAAAATATAGAATGGCGTGTAGATGGTAAAGTAAAATCTATAACTAAAGACGATGGTAAAGTAATTAGCTTTGAATATGATGGTTTAGGAAATCGTATTGCTAAGTTAGTAAAAGAAAATAAAGTTCTTACTAAAACGAATTATTCAAGAGATGCTCAAGGCAATGTTCTTGCTGTATACGAACAAAAAGAAGCTGTTAAAAACACAACTGCTACACAAAATAACTTATATTTAAATAGCTATAATGTAACTGTTGGCACCAAATTAGAAAAAAGCTTGCAATGTCATTTATGTGTCGCAAGATCATAACCCTTCTGTAATATCAGGTACAGCTAATGTGACTTTCGAAGCAACAAATGAAGTGAGTCTATTACCTGGTTTTGAAGCAAAACAAGGGGCTTCTTTCGTAGCGCGTATTTCGTCAGTATGTATTCCTAGTACCAATGACTCCTATACGCTCAAGGAGCACCATATATATGGTAGTAGTCATTTAGGAATTGAAAATACAGATTTGAGTTTTAATAGAATTACTGCTAATCCCTTATTAAAAAAGGCTAAGTTTGATCCTCTTGAGTTAGTGAGTAAAACAACAATTCAAAATATAGATTTAAAACCTATTCCAGAGCCTAAAGGGATAAAAATGGGAACTGATAGTAGCTTGGGTTGGAATACAAATCCTTCTGAATTTGTTGACTTTTTTAACGGATTAGGCTCTGCTACTAATCAGATAAATATAGGTTTTAACTTAAAAATTAATGATATACCTAATACATCTAATATTCCTAAAACTTATAATATTATAACCTTACAAGGTGAAAACTTACAGGGTTATGGTAATTGGAATAACGGAGGTAGGTACTTTAGAAGTGCTTTTGAGGTAGCTGTAGAAAAATCGGCTAATTTATACTACCCAACTATTACAATGTACAGATATGTAAGACATTACTATGATGGGGGGGAGAAGACATTATAACGGTTATAAGAATTTCTTAAGGACTACTACTTATAAACTCAAAAAAGGGATTCCAGAGAATGAATGGAACTATAATTTAGAATTTAAAAATGAGAAAGGGGATTATTTACCTTTATTAGTATTAAATGGCAATGAATATAAAATGTCTGATTTTACATTCTCAGACAATGAAGTGTCTAGTCATGGTATAGAAATTGGAGTAAAAGGAAACCGACAGGCTCCTATTACCTATAGATTTTTGATGAATATTACAAAAACTATATTGGAAAATCATATGCCTTATTGGGTTATTGGGATAACTCCAATCTTTTAGAAATCAAAAGAGATGCCTTACCAGCAGATATTTGTGATATTACATATGCGGTTAATAAAAATTATTGTGGTGCAAAAGATACTTCGTGCGAACAAATTTTTACCTTCGATGGTCAAATGGATTTGTTTTCTAATAACAAGTTAAAATTAACAGGAAATGTACAACCAAGTGCCGACGGTTATTGTGGCCCAGGACCAAAAGATTCAGACGGTGATGCGGTTTTAGATGCAAACGATAACTGTCCTTACACCTTTAACCCAGATCAAAAAGATTCAGATGAAGATGGTGTTGGCGATGTATGTGATAATTGTTTGAAACAAAAAAATACGGATCAAAAAGATACCGATAACGACGGTGTAGGAGACACATGTGACAATTGTATTTCAAAACCTAACTTTGATCAAACAGATTCAGATAAGGATGGAATAGGTGATGTATGTGACAATTGTGCAAAAACAGCCAATAAAGATCAAAAAGACACCAATGGAAATGGAATAGGTGATGTATGTGAAGGATATGACCAAGGTGCAGGCCCGTTACCTGAGCTGGGCAATCGTAACGATTATTTTAGAAAGGTAGGAGACAAAAACTATGAGTTATCAAATCATTTAGGTAACGTTCTTGAAGTAATTACTGATAGAAAATTAGCTACTACTGATTCTAATAGTCCGTTTACTTTTACTCCTGATGTAACAAGTTATAATGATTATTATCCTTTTGGTTCGCTCGTGCCTAACCGCCATGGTAGCTCAAAACCAAATGGTTATCGTTATGGATTCCAAGGACAGGAAAGGGATGACGAGTTGAAAGGGGAAGGTAATTCTTTGAATTATACGTTTAGAATGCATGATCCACGTGTGGGAAGGTTTTTTGCTGTTGACCCTTTAGAAAGTAGATATCCTTGGAATTCTCCTTATGCTTTTAGTGAAAATGATGTAATCTCATCCGTTGAATTAGAGGGATTGGAGAAGTGGAAAATAGTTGATAACAAAGTGGTATATGCAGGTCCTGCGATTAAAGGTTATGATTCCGAAGAAGCTGCGAAAGCTGTTTTGGTAAGACGACAACTAGTTCAAAATTCTTATCAAGGTCCAGTATTTACACAGGACAATAGAACTTACTCTCAAAGAGCTGCTCATGAAAGAGCTGTAAGGACTCAAATGTCAAGCGATGCTTTTAATAATCAAGTTTATGAAACTCCAAGTTTAATGCTTGCTCAAGGAGTTCTTATTGGGTTACAAGAAGCGCCTGCGGTAATTAGTGGTGAGATCATTGTTGACAAGGTAGCAAAATCTTTAAAAGCCATTAAAGCTATTCGACATTCTAAAATGGCAGCGAGTGCTAGTAGTAAAATTGAAAATGCTGCTTATCATGGAATGGAGTTTTTGGATGATTTTGCAAGAATAAAACCTCCTATTAATCTAAATACTGCAGAAATTTCTAATATTGATAATTTAGTTAATAGTGCTGAAAGGATTGTGACTGGTAAGACTACTAGAGGAGTGCAGGCATTGGCAAAAAAAATAGGTAGAGGAGACGAAGCATATAAAGGATTAAAAGCTACGCAAAAACAGGCAAATGCTATTATTGATGATGTAATGAGCTCAAAAGATAAGATTGTAGTTCCTACAAGAAATCAACAAGGGATTGAAGTTATAGATTATTATAATCCTAATACAAAACAAGGAGTAAGAATGATTCAAGAAACTGGGGAGTTCGATACTTTTATAAATTATAACCCAAAGAAAAGTTAAATCATGAAAGAATCAATTAATTTGGAAGATTATATAGGTTTAAGTATTAAAAAATGCTATAGACTCTTTTATGAAGAATTTTCCGAATCTGTTCCTGATTATCTAAAACATCAAGAGACAGATGGTTCTTTATGTCTAATTTTTTCAAATAATGAAGTTATAGAAATAACTCCACTTACAGAAGATTTTTCAATAAATGTTAAGAAATTAAATATTGATTATATTTTAGATTGTAAAGAGTTAAAAGATGTGTCAAATAATGATTTTTGGAAAAAATATATAAATAAGAAAATAGAATTAATAGAATTATTATCAAATGGAATCCAAATTAAATTTTATGATTCAAATAAAATTGAAATATTATATCTTTCTGAAACAGAATATACATTTGATAGCTTAATTATTAGAGAAAAACCACCGCTACCGCCCGAATCCTTTCGGGTGGTCAAAGAGAGTAAAAAATAAAAGGTTATAAAGAACACGCTTACGGGCGTGTTTTTTTGTGGGTTATAAGTTTGCAAGGTTTTGCAAATTATCTTTTAATTTTTTCTTAGCTAGAGCCATATCAATAAGTTTTAATAAAGCTTGTTTTTCTTCTTCTTCGAGAGAATCTAAAATTTTCACTTTTTCAAGTAATGGTAAATTAACTACTTCAATATCATCACTTTTAAAAAACTCAATCAAGGGCACATTAAACACACTAGCTATTTTTTTCTAATGTAGGTATGGTAGGCATTACTTTACCGTTTTCAATCAAAGAGTATTGTCCTTGTGGTATTCCTACACTAATAGAAATCTCTTTTGAGAAAGCTTTTTTGACTTTCTTAATCGTTGTATATTCTCTGCTATAATAGAGTTGGTAGTACTCATATACTTTAAATTATAGTTCAAAACTAATAATTAAGATTAAAATATACAACAAAGAATAATTTTGTTTGTATTTTATATATTTTTAAATATGTATTTGTAATGATTTAAAATATATGTTTAAACGTAAAAAATATATTTATGCAAAACAATTTCAACACCACCAACCACTACCACTACCTCTACGAAACCAAACACCTCAAAATATCCATATTAGGAGGAATTAGGTTCAATAATTTAGAAGCCTTACGAGTAACACTCGGCATACAAAAAGTAAAGTCAGAACAAGTTTTAAGACAAAACATTGATTTATACAATGACACCAGTATAGAGAAATTGACTAGGAAAGTAGCGGAAAGATTAGAAATAGGCACCACCATAGTAAGACGAGATTTAGACAGCTTAACCAATGAACTAGAAAACTACAGACTGCAAGAAGTAGAAAACCAAGGCAAACAATACCAAAAGCAAGTAAAAGTACTCACAGAAAAGGAAATCAAACAAGCAAAGGAATTTTTAGCACAAGAAAATTTAATAGCAAATACACAAGAATTAATTGGTAAAAGCGGAGTAATCGGAGAAGAAATCAACCGCTTGTTAATGTACTTAATCTTTACCTCAAGAAAAACCAACAATCCATTACATTGTATATCATTAGGTAGTAGCGGAGCAGGAAAAACACATTTACAGTCAAAAGTCGCAGAACTCATCCCCGAAGAAGATAAAATAGAAATGACCGTTTTATCAGCCAATGCCTTTTATTACTTCAATAGAACAGAACTACAAAACAAACTAATCTTAATCGAAGATTTAGACGGAGCAGAGAGTGTATTGTATCCACTTCGAGAACTACAATCAAAGAAAAAAATCACAAAAACGTTGTTCATAAAGACAAAAAAGGCACTACTCAAACCATCCATTTAACGGTGGAAGGTCCTGTAAGTGTGAGTGGTTGTACTACACAAGAAAGCATCTACGAGGATAATAGTAATCGAAGTTTTTTATTATACATCGATGAAAGCCAGGAGCAGGATGAAAAAATTATGTTCTACCAGCGTGCCGTGTCAGCAGGACAAATCAATTATGAAGAAGAAATACAAACTAAAATGTTACTTCAAAATGCACAAAGACTACTCAAAACCATAACGGTAAGAAATCCTTTTGCAATGCACTTAACACTCCCTCAATCTGTATTTAAACCAAGAAGAACCAACGCTCATTATTTACAATTTATAGAAGCCATTACCTTTTACAAACAATACCAAAAGTTCCACCATATCGACAAAGAAACAGGAGAGGAATACATAGAAACATCAGTAGAGGACATACAAAAAGCCAACGAACTCATTAAAGAAGTATTACTTAGAAAAAGCGATAGTTTATCAGGAGCGTGCAGAAACCATTTAGAAAACCTAAAAGAATATTTAAATCAAAGTAACCAAACCCAATTTTCCAATAGCGAAATAAGAAGAAATTTAAGAGTAAAAGAAACCACACTTAGACGATACAACACACAATTATTACTAGAAAACTACATTAGAAAAGTAAAGAATAAAGTAGGTAAATCAAATTGTTATGAAGTAGTAAATATAGATGAATACAAAGACTTGAAAGACTTAATAAATAAAGCATTACAAGATTGTATGACACAAATACAACTCGCCAACTCGCCACAAACTAACCTTACTCAAAAAACGAAGTCAATAAAAACAAAATCAACTAGTTAAGTGTAAGAAGTAAAAATAATCCAAAAAATAACATACACCAAAAAATAATTATTAACCATAAACAAAATTCCCCCTTTGGGGGTTAGGGGGCTTATGAAAAATTTAGTATTAAAAACGAAAGCTATCGAGAAATACACAAGGATTTTAAAAACTGGTTAGACATACTGGGTTATGCCGAGAGTACACAAAAAAGTTTACCCAATCACCTCAAAGAGTTTTTTCATTACTTGGAAGAATATAACATCAATCAAATAAGCTTAATTACAGTACAAAATATAAAAGACTACTACGAATATTTAAAAAAAAAGAGACAATCAAACAAGAGATGGAGGACTCTATAAAGCCTATCTAAACAAGCACATACAAGCCTTATTTAAGTTTAACGATTATCTAAAAGAACACAGTGCCAAAGCTTTACCGATACATCTAAAGCGAGAAGAATAAAGCCAAAGAGACAGTTTACAAATCCTCACCCAAGAAGAAATCAAACAATTATTTAAAGCCACCAATAACAGTAATGGGCAGGAAAGAATTAGAAAAAGGGACAAAGTGATACTGGTATTGTTATACAGTTGCGGACTACGAAGAAACGAAGCCATAAACCTTGAAATCAAAGATATTCTATTCGATAAAGAACGGATTTATGTTAGAAAAGGAAAGAATTATAAAGAAAGATATGTGCCAATAAACCAGTACAATCTGAAAATTATTGAAGAATACATTTACGACTTTAGACCAACTTTTTACAATTATAAACAAACCGAATATCTATTAATCAATTACAGAGGGACACAGTTATTAGGACAAACACTATGCAACAGATTAAGAGCCATAGAAAAAGCAAGCGGTATTAGGGAAAGCCCCTCCTATGGAGGGGTTGGGGAGGCTCACACCGCATATACTACGCCACTCAATAGCAACGCATTTACTCGAAAAAGGTGCCAACATCGAAACCATCAGTCAATTTTTAGGGCATAGTTCTTTAGAAAGCACACAAATTTATACCCACTTATTAGAAGATAAATCAAAAGAAAAAGGCAATGAACAACTTCATACATTACTTAGAGAAAAACGGCTACAGCAACAAGAGTTTTCCAATATTCCAAAGGGCTATCGCTCGCCTAGATATATGGATGAATAATTTTGGAACTACTAAAGAAAGCATAGATTACAAAACATTCTTAAAATACATCGAACAGCTTAAAAAAACAGGAATAAAAACCAACACTTTACAAAGCTACATTGGGAACTTAAAAATATACTTCAACTACTTACAAGAAGAAAATTACAGAGTAGATAATCCAATAGAAACAATCAACATCAAAGGAAAAGTAAAAACAGTACTAGGACATTTATTAACAGCAGACGAGTTAGAGGATTTATATTATAGTTACGAAACTACAGCCAATGATCTAGCCAGAAAACGAAACAAAATTATTATAGGATTATTGGTTTATCAAGGTTTACACACCAAGGAATTACAACACTTAAAAGAAGAACACGTAGAACTTTACAAAGGCAAAATACACATTCCACAAACCACAAAAACCAACGCAAGAACATTAGAATTAAAACCGTGGCAACTAATGGAAATGATGGAGTATATACAACAAATCCGCCCCAACCTGTCATTGCGAGGAACGAAGCAATCTCTTAAAAACCAACAGCCAACAACTGATAATTTATTTTTTTCAAGCTACGGAAATACGAACATCAGCAACGTATTAAAAAAGTTAAGCGATGAACTAAAACTAATCAATTACAATTATCAAAATGCTATCCAAATTAGAAATAGCGTGATAGTAAACTGGCTTAAAATCCACAACTTAAGAAAAACACAATATCTTGCAGGACATAGATATATCAGCAGTACAGAAAGGTATCAGCAAGACAATTTAGAAGAACTTCACGAAATGATAAACACTTTTCACCCAATCAAATAATCTTCCAAAGAAAGGCAATCAAGCGGTCTCCCTCCGGTCGTTCTCTTTGTTCCGCTCGGCTGTTCCAGTCGTTCGTTCCTCTCTCCGTTCCACAGTCCACAAGCAAACCAGTATATAAAACCACTCCGAAAAAAGAGCCGTTTTATATACTGGTTCGCTTGTCCTCGTCTTCACACGTTCACTTCCATCGGTCGTCGGGGCTATTACATCTGCAAGACCGCAAAAACTCCGCAAGCTACGTTTTGCCGTCTTTTGCATCTGTCGCCCCTTGTTAATATGGCGGTTGCTCCCTGTACTCTCAGTACGCCCTGCAAGGTGTGGCAGAGCCACTAGCCGAATATTTTGTAACGCTTCGCTATACTTCAGGGCTATGCTTTCAGCACACTGCGCCACATTGCTCCTCGTCGTGCCTCCTCGTCCGCATTCCGTGTCGCAGGCTTCGGTACATTGCCGCAACACCGCCACATCGCTCCTCGGTAAGTAAAAAGGCTTTTTTATACCACTAAACGCATAACGCCTTTTTACTTCCCTGCGGTGCTTGGGGGTGTTAATGTAGAACCGCAAAACTGCTCCGCAAGCTCCGCAGGGCTCATTTTTAAAGAAGATTGCCTTTTAATGTGTATCGTTCCATAAGAGAATTAACCGACTGGCAATCTTCTTTAAAAATCGAGCTACGGTTGACTAAAGAACCTGCCGACTACAAGCAAACACTCAAAGACTGTTTTGTACCTGCCTTGTTTAACCGATTAAAAAAACGATTTAAAGCATTACGATTGATAAAAAAGAAATTAAAGAAACTGTATAGCTATTTTAGTAAAATCATCAAAAACTGTATAGCTATTTTAGTACAATTATTTTTTAAGGATTATATATGGATGTCCCGTAGATGTCCCGAGGATAAGCCCACCATATTCCCACTAGAGCCGACTTTTTTCTCATCGATATAAAAAGGATATAAGCAAGATGTCTTATAGCAGAAAGTACCCACAAATACCAATATCACGCATTTATAAGCTATTTAAGCAACGATTGTCTTTTTTATACCAAACAATACTGCATATGTGTAAAAACGTTATCTTTGAGGACATATATAAGTAAACGTTCTTTTAAAATAGTGACTTTAGTAGGTAATAAGGCAAGCAGGAAAATTTTTTTTACTGGTTTTGTCAGAAAAGACATACCCAAAGTAGTGGCAACCCTAGTAAAAAACGCATAAATTATTATCCTTTTGGCCAGTTGGTGCCTAATAGACACGGTAGCTCAGAATCATATCGTTACGGCTTCCAAGGTCAGGAAAAAGATGATGAGTTAAAAGGGGAAGGGAACTCACTCAACTATACTTTTAGAATGCACGATCCACGAGTGGGTAGGTTTTTTGCGGTTGATCCGTTGGAAGAAAATTTCCCTTGGAATTCTCCATATGCATTTAGTTGTAATAGGGTTATTGATATGTTAGAACTTGAGGGAGCTGAAACTAAAGATGTAGCAGATGCTTTGGTTACGACAAAAAATGCAGTAGAACTTTCAAAATTCACATATGATGACGCTATTAAAATGGTGTCAAAAACAGCGAATAAAACTCCAAAATCTGGTTGGACCAATTTTCTTAAAGGTTTAGGTTTAGCTACTTCTTTACTAAGTGATTATATGAGTCCAAATTTTGGAAGGACAAGTGAAATTACAGAGAGGTATATAAAGTTTGATTATGGTACATTGAAAATTACTGAGCGACCAAGTGGAACATCTTTCTTATTTACACCTATTAATAGTAAAGATAAAGCATACAATCCAAGTCCTCTTGAAGTTTTCACAAATGATCCTTCAAAATTAGATGATAGTTATTTAGCAGGAGTTATACAAAGAGTCAATGATGGAAAAGCTAGATATTCTGATCAAAACTATTTAAAGGAAGCAATTAAAAGGCACAGTGCTCTTAAATCAGAAGATGGCGGATATCTTATATATGAAAATCCGGGTCATCATGATCCTAGTGGAGGTAGGTTGCCATATAATTCTTCAAAAAGCGTTCTTCCAAAAAATCATGAAAATTTGTGGTTAGAGAGTAAAGCCGATCCAAAGAATGAAAATGTTAGATGGACAAAAGAAGGAAAAGGAAAAAAAGCAATTTATCATCGCTTCCAATCAGATGGGAATGGAAATTGGCATTGGAATGGATCAACAGATGGTAGGACAAAAGGAGGACAACCTAGACAAATACCAATAGACCAAGTGCCTAATCAAATACAGAAATCATGAAATTAATTGGAAATAAAGAAGAGTTTGCTGTTCAATATGAAATAACCGACAAACAAAATTGGATGGGATATTCGAAGGTTTGGTTTGGAGACAACCCTATTGGTACAGATGAAGATATTATCTATATAAAAGGATATTTAATTAAAGGACTTGAAAAAATAGGCAATTCGTATGATATTGACATGGATTATGACTACGAAAAAGAGACACTTTTTAAGAAGTTAGAACAACGATTAAAAAATTCTAATGATGATCAAATAAGAAAATATTTAGTAATATTTGGCACTTTTTGTGATGATTTTACTATATTTTCATTTCTTATTGAAGATGAGATAAATATTATTTGGAAATTAAATTCGAATGACACTCCATTTACAGATTTGAGTAATTTAGACTTATCTGTTAATCATTTTAAAATTAAAAAAACTTCATATTTAGAAAAATTAAGAGCAATTAAATTAGGAATGTTTCCAGATGGAGCAGGAACCCAGCTCTCCGAAGTGTGAGCCAAAATTTTAAGATGCTTCTGCTACGCAAACGTCCCCCGCTACCGCCCGAATCCTTTCGGGTGGTCAAAGAGTAAAAAATAAAAGGATATAAAGAACACGCTTACGGGCGTGTTTTTTTGTGGGTTATAAGTTTGCTAGGTTTTGCAAATTATCTTTAAGTTTTTTCTTTGTAATCAAAGAATCTATAAGTGTATAAATAGATTTTTTTTCATCTTCATTGAGAGAATCCAAGTGTTGTAGTTTTTCAATCAATGTTTTATCGTAGGTGTTTACATCATCAAAAATTTCATCAGCTCTAAAGAGTTCAGATAATGTAACATTTAAAGCATTAGCAATTTTATTTATAGTACCAAAAGAAGGGTCGGTTTTACCGCCTTCAATACGGCTGTATTGTGGTTGTGGCATATCTAGTAGTCCTGCTAGTTCTTTTTGTGAAAGTCCTTTAGCTTCTCTTACTTTTTTGAGTGTATCTCCTAAATTCATTGAAATATACTTTATTAGTTAACAAATGTATGTTTTAACAACTTATAAAGCAATATCGGTTTGAAAATATTTATTTAATATATCTTATATGTTATATTTTAATATATTTGCGGTTATAACTTATATAGCAAATAATATTTTATGCAAAACAATCTCAACACATCAAGCCCCAACCACTACATCTACGAAACCAAACACCTAAAAATCTCCATATTAGGCGGTATCAGGTTCAACAATTTAGAAGCTCTACGAGTAACATTAGGAATACAAAAAGTAAAAACAGAGCAAGTTTTAAGACAGAATATTGATTTATACAACGACACAAGTATAGAAAAACTAACCAGAAAAGTAGCCGAGCGACTAGAAATAGGTACTACCATCGTAAGACGAGATTTAGATCAGTTAACCAACGAACTGGAAAACTACAGATTACAGGAAGTAGAAAACCAAAACAAACAATACGAAAAACAAGTAAAAGTATTAACTGAAAAAGAAATCAAACAAGCAAAGGAATTTTTAGCACAAGAAAATTTAATTGAACAAACACAGGAATTAATAGGGAAAAGCGGAGTAATCGGAGAAGAAATCAACCGCTTGTTAATGTACTTAATCTTTACCAGCAGGAAAACCAACAATCCGTTACATTGTATCTCTTTGGGAAGTTCGGGAGCAGGAAAAACACATTTACAAAGTAAAGTCGCAGAACTCACCTGATACCGCCTAATATGGCTATTTTTAAGTGTTTGGTTTCGTAGAGGTAGTGGTTGGGGTTTGATGTGTTGAGATTTGACATATATAAAAATATTTGTGGTTAATTTAACAACTCCAAAAATAAATAAAAGTTTTTATTAAAGAAACTTATTTGTTTTTATTTTTGATACAATTTGCAAAATATAGCTATTTTAAATACTTTTGAGCTATGGATTTAGCAGAGAACATAAAAAACATACGAGAACAAAAAAAACTCAAGCAAATTGAGGTTGCCAATCATATTGGCGTAGACAAGTCGGCTTATAGCAAGATTGAAAAAGGGATGAGAAGTTTAGCTGTAGAAGAGCTACAAAAAATGGCACAACTTTTTGAAATGACTACCGACCAAATAATTAACTTTGACGGTGGTATCCCGCAAGAGATTACCATAGAAGATAAAACAGAAGTTGAACAAATTAAACTTATTCAACAACTGGAAGAAGAAGACAAGCAAACTATCTTCAAATTAGTAGATAAAATGCTTACTAATAAGAAATTCAAAGATTTCTTCGCTAAAAATATAGCCACACTTTAATTGTAAAAAGATGAACGCACAGCAATTACAAAACGATAAATTACACATCATTAACTGGATTACCGAGTTACAAGACGATTCTTTAGTAGAAAAAATAAAAGAGTTAATGCGTAGTTCTAAAGAAACCTTTTTAACTAACGAGCAAAAAACCGCTATCGACCAAGCTTTTGAATCGATGCAACTAAAAGGAACAAGTTCACACAATACCGTAATGGAAGAAACTAAAAAACGTTTTCCTCATTTATACAACCGATAAACGATGAGAAAAATTCTATGGTCTGAACCTGCTAAACTAGATTATTGGGACAATATTGATTACCTACAACGTGAATGGACACTAGCCGAAGTATATACTTTTATGGATAAAACCACCGAAGTTTTAGAATTATTAGCCAAAGAAAATCTAAATTTTAAACCTACCAATTACAAAGATACTTTTCAAGTACCTATAGTAAAACAAATTACACTTTACTACTACATAAACCAAAACAACGATATTGAACTCCTTCGTTTTTGGAATAATTATCAAAATCCTAATAGATTAACTTTATAAAACAACAAAACCAGCTGTGATGCTGGTTTTGTGTTTATTAAGGGACGCTTTTTGCTAAAATTATCGTGGAAATTACAGTGCTTCCATCTGGTAGGATTTAGGAGCGGTGCTCGGTTCTTATTAATTCTTCTCTATATCCATTTTCCAGTTTTTATTTAATGGAATCACTTTATAATTTAGAGACTCATCAATATTCAGGTAGTTGTGTTCACAAAAACGATACACATAATAATATTGCCTAGACGATGTTGAATTAATCTCAAAAAATAACTCATATGGAAATTTATTTTCCTGACAAGGATTATTATTATAAATATTCACAAGTCTAATATTTGTATTTTTTAATATAGTCTTTAGTGAAGAATCATAGTAAATATTATTTTTTTGATAATTTTTATCACTTAAAATCACTTTGACATTCTCATTTTTAGTAAAATATTTTGAGGCTATATAAGCGATAGAATTATCAAATTTACTGGAATTTTTGTTGAAATTATCAACATTGTTTTTTTCAATTTGTTTTTCATCTCTATCACAAGAAACAAGAAAAGATATGAACCCAAAAACTATACCGTATATAAATACTTTTTTATTTATCTTCTCTAACATCTTTCCAGTCTCCTAAATTATCTGATGGTTCATAATCTTGCTTTTCTCCTCCTTTTTAAGATGTTCTTGATATTCATCTTTATAATATTCAAAAGCTCTTTTTCTTTCAGTTTTATCAACTTTTAAAACTTTTTCCTTATTTCTCCCCGCCGTTATAGCCTTTTGCTCGTGGGGTTCATCATTTCTTCCTCGAGTTTCTAATTCAGCAATCGTATTTGCATCCAAAATAACTCCCGCTTCTTCCAAAATCATACCCCATAAATAATTCCCTACTTCGTTAGCATTATATGCAACACCGTCAATACCTATTAAACTATTTTCATCTATACCCATTAAATCATAAATACTATTTTTAAAATCTAGTAATTTAGATTTAGATTTCCAAGGACTAGCATTAGATTCGTGAATAACAGTTTGTTCTTTACTGTCAGTACCTCCAAAAACTTCAAAAACAAAATCAGCATAACCCAAAATTGCAGACAAATCTTTGTCATTTAAAGTCTTTATCCCACTGAAGTTTCCATTAAAATCATCTTTTCTACCTCTGTCTCTTCCTGTAGTAGTTTCATAACTATTGGCTCTATATTTATTACCATTAACTACCATAAATATCACTTCATTTCTTCTTTTAGTATTGTTGATAGTTAAATCAGCTCCTATGATTTTCATTTTAGAACTACCCCTAATAGTTTGATAGGAAAAAGTGGTTACCGCTTCTTCTAATCCTTCTAGTTCCCTGTACTGTATAGGTTTGTTACCACTAAAACTATATGGCGAATAATGAGGATATTCTTTTGTCAACGGGTCAACAGCAAAAAACCTTCCCACCCTTGGGTCGTGTCCTCTATAAGTGAAGTTTATGTAGTTCCCTTCACCTTTTAACTCGTCATCTTTTTCCTGTCCTTGGAAGCCGTAACGGTAGTCTTTACTGTATCCGTGCCTATTAGGAACGAGCGAACCAAAAGGATAATAATTTATGCGTTTTTTACTAGGGTTACCACTACTTTGGGTATGTCTTTTCTGACAAAATCGTTAAAAAATTTTTCCGCTTGCCTTACCTCTAACTACAACTGTTTTTTTAAAGAACGTCTTGTATTGCTACATTCCAAATATATAAAAATCCGTTTATTTATCCTTTATCCATTGGCAAGTATTTACTATTCTTCGAGTGTTTACCTGTAGTTTACAGGTACTTTAGCCTTATGGTGCTCGATTTTTTTGAAAGAAAAAAAAAAAGAGAGTTTCATTTTTAAGAAAAAGCCTCTTTGGCTTTCTTCTAAAAAAATGAGCAAACAACCGAAGGGCGTTAGTCTGCGTAACGTTTAACACCCCCAAGCACCGCAGGGAAGTAAAAAAGGCGTTAGGCGATTAGTGGTATAAAAAAGCCTTTTTACTTACCGAGGAGCGAAGTGGCGGTGTTGTGGCAATGTACCGAAGCCTGCGACACGGGATGCGGACGAGGAGGAACGACGAGGAGCAATGTGGCGCAGTGTGCTGAAAGCATAGCCCTGAAGCGTAACGCAGTGGAGCAAATCTATTTCGGCGTAGCTTCGCTACACCTTGCAGGGCGTACTGAGAGTACAGGGAGCAACCGCCACAACACGGCGAGCGTTGGACGTGTTCCTTGATTTAGGTGAAGCGAAGCGGAACACACTAAAAACTATAACGGACAAAATAGCGAAGCGTGAACGACGCAGAGAGTGTGTGCAAGGAAGAACGAGAACGGAGCTTGTAAAAGCGACTGGAAGTGATGACTGGAACAAAGCGAGCCAGGAGTGAACACCTATTGATGGCTCTACATTGGAAGATTATTTGATTGGATGAAAGACACTATCCTACAAAGTGTGTAAGTTAAAAAGTTTAGGCTTGGATTTTATAATCATAAGTGTTCGAAACCTTAAATTTTATAATTTTACAAGAAACTATGCAAGTTTCGGAAGTGTTAAATTATATTCCAAAAGAGGAATTAGAAAGATTATCATTAAAGTACAAGGTTGATTACCAAGTTAAAAAGCTCAATGGGCAAACGATGTTTCAACTTTTACTTTTTTCAATGCTAAATGTAAAAAATAATAGCCTGAGGGTTATGGAGGAATTTTATCATTCATTAGCATTTAAAAGTATTGCAAACAATAGTTTTGACGGAGTAAAATACAATTCGATAAGAGACCGATTAGTTACTATAAATCCGTGTTATTTCGAAGCAATTTTCAAAAGTTGCTTGAAACAATTTCAAAATAAATATCTTAATAAAAAGCACAACATCATTGCTTTCGACTCTACTTTAGTCAGTATTTCTTCTAAATTATTTGAAGAAGGAATGCAGATTAACAAACAAGGAGATAAAAGATTTGTGAAATTTAGTATGGCTTTTTCGAATGTTCCTATACACTCAAAGATATTTACAGAACAAGCTTTCGTTTCTGAAGATTTTGCTTTAAAAGATTTGATAAATGAATGTCCCCTAAGTCCAGAAAATATATTGGTCTTTGACCGCGGACTTCAGGCAAGAAGTGCATTTGAAAGTTTTAATAACCAGAATTTTATTTTTGTTACTCGTCTTAATAATTATACTCGATTTGATATAGTTGAGGAATTTAAAATAGTTCAAAACGAAACAGAAAGATTATATATTGAAAGAGATTTGAAGGTCATATTGTTTGATAAACGAAATAAAAAAACAACTTCATTTTTAAGGTTAATCATTGCAAGAGAAAAGGAAAGTAATGAAATATTCTATTTTTTAAGTAATAGTAATGACCTGACTTCTAAAGAGATTGTCGATATTTACAAAAAGCGATGGGAGATTGAAGTGTTTTTTAAATTTATAAAACAAAACTTAAACTTTAGTCATTTGATTTCTAGGAATCTAAACGGAATAAAGGTTGTTATGTATATGACTTTGATAATGGCGATCCTTTTGACAGTTTATAAAAAACTAAACAATCTAAAAGGGTACAAAATACCAAAACTAAAATTTGCTAACGAGTTAGAAGTATTAATCATCAAAGATATTGTGGAAAAATGCGGTGGAAACCCAAATCAAGTTGAGGATATTTTCAAACCAAAATAGGGTTTCGAACACTTATGATTTTATAATCTGAGCCTTTTTTCAAATATAAGATTAAATTGGTTTAAAACAATACCCCAATTTTGTATTGGCATCGACCATTTTTTAGTTGCTTCTTTTAAGGCAAGGTAAACCGATTTTATTACCGCCTCATCTGTTGGAAACGACATTTTGTTTTTGGTGTACTTGCGAATTTTCCCATTAAGATTTTCAATTAAATTTGTGGTATAAATAATTTTGCGGATTTCTAACGGGAAGTCAAAAAAGATGGTTAATTCGTCCCAATTTTCCCTCCAAGATTTGATAGCATATCCATATTTAGATTCCCATTTTTGAGCAAAATCTTCTAGAGCTAACTCGGCGGCTTGTTTTGTTGGTGCTGTATAGACTAGTTTCATGTCGGTTGTAAATTGCTTTTTATCTTTCCATACGACATATCTACAAGCATTTCTTATTTGGTGAACCACACAAATCTGTGTTTGTGATTCAGGAAAAACAGAACGTATGGTTTGAGTAAATCCGTTTAAATTATCGGTAGCCGTTATTAAAATATCTTCCACTCCGCGGGCTTTTAAATCGGTTAAAACACTCATCCAGAAGCTTGAACTTTCATTCTTACCTAACCACATACCAAGAACTTCTTTTCGTCCTTCATGATTAAGTCCTACTGCTAAATAGATAGTTTTATTGATTACTTTTGAGTTTTCACGAACTTTGAAAACAATTCCATCCATCCAAACAATTAAGTAAACTTCATCTAATGGTCTGTTTTGCCAGGTTACTATCTCACTTGCTACTGCATTAGTAATTCTTGAAATGGTAGAAGTTGAAATGTCAAAATTATACATTTCTTTGATTTGCTCTTCAATATCACTAACACTCATTCCTTTAGCATAAAATGAAATGATAACATTCTCTAAACCATCAATAATATTATGTCTTTTAGGGACTAAAACAGGTTCAAAACTACCTTCTCTATCTCTTGGGACTTTAATTTGATCTTCTCCAAAGGAAGTCTTAATCTTCTTGGTTCCATGACCATTACGATAATTGCCGTCAGAGGTTTTTTGATGTTTTTCGGTATCTAAGTGAGCATCTAGTTCGGCATTGAGCATGTGTTCTACTGCTCGTTTATGCATTTGCTTAAAAAAGGAAGATAAATCTTCTCCATTTTTAAAGGATTTAAAAAAAATCCTTGTTGTTTAATAAGTCTTCTTTGTCTATCATAACTATGTAAATATATAAAACGTTAAAAAGTTATTTCCGAAAAATTTTAGCTCTTTTAAGCGAGCTAATTTTTCAGAATAACTTTTTAACTTACACAGTTTGTGTTATACTGCCAAGAAAAGCAATCAAGCGGTCTCCCTCCAGTCGTTCTCTTTGTTCCGCTCGGCTGTTCCAGTCGTTCAGTTTGCTTCGTACCTCGCAATGACTGCTCTCCGTTGCACAGTCCACAAGCAAACCAGTATATAAAACCACTCTGATTGCTTCGTGCCTCGCAAGAGCCGTTTTATATACTGGTTCGCTTGTCCTCGTCTTCACACGTTCACTTCCATCGGTCGTCGGGGCTATTACATCTGCAAGACCGCTCCCCACGCACCATCCAACGCCAAGCCGTCTTTGCATCTGTCGCCCCTTGTTAATATGGCGGTTGCTCCCTGTACTCTCAGTACGCCCTGCAAGGTGTAGCAAAGCTACGCCGAAATAGATTTGCTCCACTGCGTTACGCTTCAGGGCTATGCTTTCAGCACACTGCGACACATTGCTCCTCGTCGTTCCTCCTCGTCCGCATCCCGTGTCGCAGGCTTCGGTACATTGCCGCAACACCGCCACATCGCTCCTCGGTAAGTAAAAAGGCTTTTTTATACCACTAAACGCATAACGCCTTTTTACTTCCCTGCGGTGCTTGGGGGTGTTAATGTAGAACCGCAAAACTGCTCCGCAAGCTCCGCAGGGCTCATTTTTAAAGAAGATTGCCTTTTAATGTGTATCGTTCCATAAGAGAATTAACCGAATGGCAATCTTCTTTAAAAATCGAGCTACGGTTGACTAAAGAACCTGCCGACTACAAGAAAACACTCAAAGACTGTTTTGTACCTGCCTTGTTTAACCGATTAAAAAAACGATTTAAAGCATTACGATTGATAAAAAGAAATTAAAGAAACTGTATAGCTATTTTAGTAAAATCATCAAAAACTGTATAGCTATTTTAGTGCAATTATTTTTTAAGGATTATATATGGATGTCCCGTAGATGTCCCGAGGATAAGCCCACCATATTCCCACTAGAGCCGACTTTTTCTCATCGATATAAAAAAATATAAGCAAGATGTCTTATAGCAGAAAGTACCCACGAATACCAATATCACGCATTTATAAGCCATTTAAGCAACGATTGTCTTTTTTATATCAAACAATACTGTATATATGTAAAAACGTTATCTTTGAGGACATATATAAGTAAACGTTCTTTTAAAATAGTGACTTTAGTAGGTAGTAAGGCAAGCAGGAAAATTTTTTTACTGGTTTTGTCAGAAAAGACATACCCAAAGTAGTGGCAACCCTAGTAAAAAACGCATAAATTATTATCCTTTTGGTTCGCTCATTCCAAACCGCCACGGCTCAAGCACAGCTTACCGTTACGGCTTCCAAGGACAAGAAAAAGATGACGAGTTAAAAGGGGAAGGGAATTCTTTAAATTATACTTTTAGAATGCACGACCCAAGAGTGGGTAGGTTTTTTGCTACTGACCCCCTTGAAAAAAAGTTTCCTTTTTATTCACCATATCAATTTAGTTCAAACAGTCCAATATCAGCTGTTGAGTTAGAGGGATTGGAAACAAGTGATAATAAAAATAAAAATGAAACTAAAGAACTTTCTGCAGGAGAAAATATGCTAGTGACTTTCTTTAAGTTTTTAAATACTATTTCTACAGTTACTGGTAATAATAAATATGATAATAATACAGGTGACGGATATATAGCTAACTCATTGACGGGAAGTGTTAAAGGTCTTACAGATATTTCTTTATTTGCCTTGGGAACTTATGATCTTGCAAAAAATGGAATTGGAGGAACTAGTGTAGATGATCAAATTGATTTTTCTCTCAGTAATCCTTTGAAAAACTTATCTTTTAGTGGATTAAAGAAGCCTTCATTTGGTAATTTTAATTTAAAGTTTCCGAAAATTTTTAATACAACTTTGAGCAAACTTTCTAAATTAACATTAGATGGTTGGGAAAGAGCTATGGGAGGTGGAAGAGCTTGGGGGAGAGTTGACGGAGAACAAATAGGTTTTTATACTTTTTCATTTAAAAAGGGATTGCAAATTGACTTGAATATTCCTAAACGACTACAGGGATTAGGATATGGTTCTAAATTTTTCTCAGAAGCTCTTAAAGAAACTGAAGCAGAAATGTTTACAGCAACTTGGGTTAGAAGTTCAATATATGAAAGCACAACTTCAACTGGGTCTTCTGTAAATTTAACAAGATATGAAGCTGCATTGAAGAATGGTGCTACTCAAGAACAAGCTGCGTTTAAAACTTGGTCGGGTCAGCAAGCTGCTAAGCACGGTTTTAAAAGTGTGACTGTAAGAGAAATAGAAAATGGTATAGAAGCAACATTTACGAGACAATAAATTATGCTTAAAAAAGTTAAAATATATAATGTTTTTAGAGACTTAAATCATAATGACAGGCTAATATTAGCTTGTAAGATTGTTGATGGTGTTATTGAAATTGGCGATACACTTTTAACTAAGTCTGGACAAATGATAAAAATAATAGATGTAGAATTAAACCCCTCATATAATGAAGCTAATTTGATTATAAATTCAAATACACTTGATAAAAAAAATATAAAACTAAGTGAATTAATTAATAAAGAGATAAAGATTTGTTCAGATGACTTCAATACCCCCAGCTAGTCCAAGCGTCTCTAAATAATCGAGTTCGATAACTATGGTTTTTCCAAATAATAATTGTTAAACTTTTCGATTATTTTTTGCGAATAATTCAATAACTTTATCTTGAAAAAACACAATAAGTCTTGCGAAGGGTAAGGAGTTTTTTACTTCTTACCTTTCAAAAGAAAATTTATATGTTTTTGATTAAGCTGCTTTTCTTTCGTATAGCTTATTATCTCTTACACAGGCGCAAATTCGGTGTACTAATTTGTTCCTAATATTATTTATTACTAGCATTTTGTTTTTGCCTTCAGCTACTTTTCTTTCAAAATACTCTTTGAGTTCACCTTTTGCTGAAATACAAGAAAGCGCACACATATGCAACTGTTTTTTGAGTGTTTTATTAGCCATATAATGGACTTTGGGTTTTGCTCTTACACTTTTTCCAGAGCTGTATTCAAAAGGTACCACACCGCAATAACAAGCTAATTGCCTTGGGTTTTCATACATTGTGAACTCATTGGTAAAACAAATCAACAACAAAGCGGTTATTTTTCCAACTCCAACAACTGAAGTTGCTTTTTCATATAAATTAGAAAGTTTTTCATCATCTTCGATGACTTTATCCAATTCTTTTTCAATGTTTTTTAAATCTTTCTCTATTCCTTGAATGGTTGTTTTGGAATATTTTTCATTTAGCTTAGCCAGTTCTGGCTCAAAACTTTTGAGTTCATTGGTGTTTTTAACTAACAAGGCTTTGGTTTTTACCAAATGATCTCTAAGAGTCAGTAACTTTCTAATTTTATCAATTACTTTTCTTGGTGGTTGATAAAACTGGGCTTCTTCTTGATTTTTCATCGCATAATAGGCTATTCTTCCAGCATCTATTTTGTAATTCTTACCTCTTTGAACTCCTAAACTGCGAATAATTTTTAAAGACATTTCAACCCAAACAGAGAACTCTTTATCAAGCAAATGGGGGATAATTATTTTGCCATATAAACCTGTATGTTCAAGGCAAACTAAGGTGTTTTTCGCATTAGATTGATTGGATTTCAACCAAGCTATCAATTCTTTTAAACCTTTGCTATCATTAGTAAACTGATTGTGAATGCTGTTGTTTTTATCACCATTCAAAATCACTACTGCATCAAAATATTCTTTTGACACGTCGATTCCTAGAAAATTACTAAATTTACTCATAGAAAAAGATTTTAAAATTAGCAACCAAGTTATTGAATCTTCTATCCAAGCCTTGATAATAGTCCTTTATGACTGAATAACTATTTGATGCTGATTCAATAAAACTGACAAAGTCCTGATCGAGGGATAAGCCTAAAATCTTTGCGGCGCGAATGGTTTACTTTGTCAGTTTTGGTTGTTATTAAATTTACGAATTTTTCAAAGAACAAATCTAAAAGGCTAGTTCGAGCTTCCAGCTCGGACAGACAAAGAGAGTAAAAAATAAAAGGATATAAAGAACACGCTTACGGGCGTGTTTTTTTGTGGGTTATAAATACTGTTTTTATAACTTAAAATACATATTTACAAGGCTAAAAATATGTATTAAAAGGTAAAAAAAATTTTTAAGAAAGTTGTTTTTGTATATCTTTTTGAAAAACAAAGGCTTTAAGCATAGTTTTGATACTACTTATCTCTTCTTGATTTAAATACTGGATTTTATGAAAAAGTTGTAATAGTTCATCATCATTAATCTTGTTATTTATAATTTGCTCATTAGAACCATAAATCAAGGCATCTGTAGAAACCTCTAGAGCATCAGCAATCTTTTTGGCAACATCAATAGTTGGCGAAGTTAAATTACGTTCGTATCGTGAGATATGAGTGGCGTGAACATCAATCATTTTAGCTAAATCTCCTTGTGAAATATCTTTATCCGAACGTATTTTTTTTAGGTTATCTCCAAATGACATAAGTGTACTGTTAATAGGTTTAAATAACAAAAATGCTTTACAAAAGTAGTTATTTATAGACAAAAAATATATCGTGTTGAAAAATATAAACAATTAGTATATTTTTATATAAACAAAAAATATATATTTGTAGTCAAATATGATTATTTAAAACTTATGAACAATTTAAACACCACCAACCCCAACCACTACATTTTTGAAACCAAACACTTAAAAATAGCCATTTAGACGGTATCAGATTCAACAATTTAGAAGCCTTACGAGTAACATTAGGAATACAAAAACTAAAAAGCGAACAAGTTCTAAGGCAGAATATAGATTTATACAACGACACCAGTATAGAGAAATTGACTAGAAAAGTAGCAGAGCGATTAGAAATAGGCACCACCATAGTAAGACGGGATTTAGACAGCTTAACCAACGAACTGGAAAATTACAGATTACAAGAAGTAGAAAGAACAGTCGAAAGTCAAAAGTCGAAAGTCAAAAGTTTAACTGAGAAAGAGATTAAACAAGCAAAGGAATTTTTAGCATAAGAAAATTTAATAGCAAATACACAAGAATTAATTGGAAAAGCGGAGTAATCGGAGAAGAAATCAACCGCTTGTTAATGTACTTAATCTTTACCTCAAGAAAAACCAACAATCCGTTACATTGTATAAGTCTTGGAAGTAGCGGAATAGGAAAAACACATTTACAGTCAAAAGTCGCAGAACTCATCCCCGAAGAAGATAAAATAGAAATGACCGTTTTAAGTGCAAACGCCTTTTATTACTTCAATCGTACGGAATTACAAAACAAACTGATTTTAATTGAAGATTTAGACGGAGCAGAAAGTGTACTCTATCCACTTCGTGAATTACAATCAAAGAAAAAAATTACCAAAACATTAGTACATAAAGATCAAAAAGGCACTACTCAAACCATCCATTTAACGGTGGAAGGTCCTGTAAGTGTGAGTGGTTGTACTACACAAGAAAGCATCTACGAGGATAATAGTAATCGAAGTTTTTTATTATACATCGATGAAAGCCAGGAGCAGGATGAAAAAATTATGTTCTACCAGCGTGCCGTGTCAGCAGGACAAATCAATTATGAAGAAGAAATACAAACTAAAATGTTACTTCAAAATGCACAAAGACTACTCAAAACCATAACGGTAAGAAATCCTTTTGCAATGCACTTAACACTTCCTCAATCCGTCTTTAAACCTCGAAGAACCAACGCCCATTATTTACAATTTATAGAAGCCATTACCTTTTACAAACAATACCAAAAGTTCCACCACATCGACAAAGAAACAGGAGAGGAATATATAGAAACATCAGTAGAAGATATACAAGAAGCCAACGAACTCATCAAAGAAGTGTTACTTAGAAAAAGCGATAGTTTATCAGGAGCGTGCAGAAACCATTTAGAAAACCTAAAAGAATATTTAAATCAAAGTAATCAAACTCAATTTTCCAATAGCGAAATAAGAAGAAATTTAAGAGTAAAAGAAACCACACTTAGACGATACAACACACAATTATTACTAGAAAACTAGATTAGAAAAGTAAAGAATAAAGTAGGTAAATCAAATTGTTATGAAGTAGTAAATATAGATGAATACAAAGACTTGAAAGACTTAATAAATAAAGCATTACAAGATTGTATGACACAAATACAACTCGCCAACTCGCCACAAACTAACCTTACTCAAAAAACGAAGTCAATCAAAATAAAATCAACTAGTTAAGTGTAAAAAGTAAAAATAATCCAAAAAATAACATACACCAAAAAATAATTATTAACCATAAACAAAATTCCCCCTTTTGGGGTTAGGGGGCTTATGAAACAACTACACTTAAAAAACGAAAGCTATCGAGAAATACACAAGGATTTTAAAAACTGGTTGGATATATTAGGTTATGCGGAGAGTACACAAAAAAGTTTACCCAATCACCTCAAAGAGTTTTTTTATTACTTGGAAGAATACCAAATCAATCTAATAAATGTACAAACAATAAAAAACTACTATCATCATCTAAAAACCCGAAACAATCAAACCCGAGACGGAGGACTTTCCAACACCTATCTCAACAAGCACATACAAGCACTCATCAAATTGAACGACTACCTCAAAGCACACAACGCCAAACCACTTCCCATACATCTAAAACGAGAGGAATACAACCAAAGAGACTCTTTACAAATCCTCACCCAAGAAGAAATTAAACAATTATTTAAAGCTACAGAATACAGTAATGAACAGGAGCGAATTAGAAAAAGAGACAAAGTGATACTGGTATTGTTATACAGTTGTGGACTACGACGAAATGAAGCGATAAACCTTGAAATCAAAGATATATTATTCGACAAAGAACGAATTTATGTTAGAAAAGGAAAAAACTATAAAGAAAGATATGTGCCAATCAACGATTACAATTTAAAGATTATTGAAGAATACATTTACGACTTTAGACCAACTTTTTACAATTATAAACAAACCGAATATCTATTAATCAATTACAGAGGGACACAGTTATTAGGACAAACACTATGCAACAGATTAAGAGCCATAGAAAAAGCAAGCGGTATTAGGGAAAGCCCCTCCTATGGAGGGGTTGGGGAGGCTCACACCGCATATACTACGCCACTCAATAGCAACGCATTTACTCGAAAAAGGTGCCAACATCGAAACCATCAGTCAATTTTTAGGGCATAGTTCTTTAGAAAGCACACAAATTTATACCCACTTATTAGAAGATAAATCAAAAGAAAAAGGCAATGAACAACTTCATACATTACTTAGAGAAAAACGGCTACAGCAACAAGAGTTTTCCAATATTCCAAAGGGCTATCGCTCGCCTAGATATATGGATGAATAATTTTGGAACTACTAAAGAAAGCATAGATTACAAAACATTCTTAAAATACATCGAACAGCTTAAAAAAACAGGAATAAAAACCAACACTTTACAAAGCTACATTGGGAACTTAAAAATATACTTCAACTACTTACAAGAAGAAAATTACAGAGTAGATAATCCAATAGAAACAATCAACATCAAAGGAAAAGTAAAAACAGTACTAGGACATTTATTAACAGCAGACGAGTTAGAGGATTTATATTATAGTTACGAAACTACAGCCAATGATCTAGCCAGAAAACGAAACAAAATTATTATAGGATTATTGGTTTATCAAGGTTTACACACCAAGGAATTACAACACTTAAAAGAAGAACACGTAGAACTTTACAAAGGCAAAATACACATTCCACAAACCACAAAAACCAACGCAAGAACATTAGAATTAAAACCGTGGCAACTAATGGAATTTATGGAGTATATACAACAAATAAGACCACAGATTGTACCTAAACACGAAGAAAATTTATTTACAAGTAATTATGGTAACACTAACATCAGCAATGTTTTAAAAAAGTTAAGTGATGAATTAAAGCTAATCAATTACAATTATCAAAATGCAATCCAAATCAGAAATAGTGTGATAGTAAACTGGCTTAAAATCCACAACTTAAGAAAAACCCAATATCTTGCAGGACATCGTTACATCAGCTCAACAGAAAGGTATCAGCAAGACAACTTGGAAGAACTTCACGAAATGATAAACACTTTTCATCCAATCAAATAATCTTCCAAAGAAAAGGACACTATCCTACAAAGTGTGTAAGTTAAAAAGTTTAGGCTTGGATTTTATAATCTGAGCCTTTTTTCAAATATAAGATTAAATTGGTTTAAAACAATACCCCAATTTTGTATTGGCATCGACCATTTTTTAGTTGCTTCTTTTAAGGCAAGGTAAACCGATTTTATTACCGCCTCATCTGTTGGAAACGACATTTTGTTTTTGGTGTACTTGCGAATTTTCCCATTAAGATTTTCAATTAAATTTGTGGTATAAATAATTTTGCGGATTTCTAACGGGAAGTCAAAAAAGATGGTTAATTCGTCCCAATTTTCCCTCCAAGATTTGATAGCATATCCATATTTAGATTCCCATTTTTGAGCAAAATCTTCTAGAGCTAACTCGGCGGCTTGTTTTGTTGGTGCTGTATAGACTAGTTTCATGTCGGTTGTAAATTGCTTTTTATCTTTCCATACGACATATCTACAAGCATTTCTTATTTGGTGAACCACACAAATCTGTGTTTGTGATTCAGGAAAAACAGAACGTATGGTTTGAGTAAATCCGTTTAAATTATCGGTAGCCGTTATTAAAATATCTTCCACTCCGCGGGCTTTTAAATCGGTTAAAACACTCATCCAGAAGCTTGAACTTTCATTCTTACCTAACCACATACCAAGAACTTCTTTTCGTCCTTCATGATTAAGTCCTACTGCTAAATAGATAGTTTTATTGATTACTTTTGAGTTTTCACGAACTTTGAAAACAATTCCATCCATCCAAACAATTAAGTAAACTTCATCTAATGGTCTGTTTTGCCAGGTTACTATCTCACTTGCTACTGCATTAGTAATTCTTGAAATGGTAGAAGTTGAAATGTCAAAATTATACATTTCTTTGATTTGCTCTTCAATATCACTAACACTCATTCCTTTAGCATAAAATGAAATGATAACATTCTCTAAACCATCAATAATATTATGTCTTTTAGGGACTAAAACAGGTTCAAAACTACCTTCTCTATCTCTTGGGACTTTAATTTGATCTTCTCCAAAGGAAGTCTTAATCTTCTTGGTTCCATGACCATTACGATAATTGCCGTCAGAGGTTTTTTGATGTTTTTCGGTATCTAAGTGAGCATCTAGTTCGGCATTGAGCATGTGTTCTACTGCTCGTTTATGCATTTGCTTAAAAAAGGAAGATAAATCTTCTCCATTTTTAAAGGATTTAAAAAAATCCTTGTTGTTTAATAAGTCTTCTTTGTCTATCATAACTATGTAAATATATAAAACGTTAAAAAGTTATTTCCGAAAAATTTTAGCTCTTTTAAGCGAGCTAATTTTTCAGAATAACTTTTTAACTTACACAGTTTGTGTTATACTGCCGGATGAAAAGTGTTTATCATTTCGTGAAGTTCTTCTAAATTGTCTTGTTGGTAGCGTTCTGTACTGCTGATATATCTATGTCCTGCTAGATATTGGGTTTTTCGAAGATTGTTTGATTTGAGCCAGTTTACTATTACACTGTTTCTGATTTGGATTGCGTTTTGATAATTGTAGTTGATTAGCTTTAATTCATCACTTAGCTTTTTTAATACGTTGCTGATGTTTGTATTTCCATAACTTGATGTAAATAGAGCTTCCCCAACCCCTCCACAGGAGGGGCTTTCCTAATACCGCTTGCTTTTTCTATGGCTCTTAATCTGTTGCATAGTGTTTGTCCTAATAACTGTATCCCTCTGTAATTGATTAATAGATATTCGGTTTGTTTATAATTGTAAAAAGTTGGTCTAAAGTCGTAAATGTATTCTTCAATAATCTTTAAATTGTAATCGTTGATTGGCACATATCTTTCTTTATAGTTTTTTCCTTTTCTAACATAAATTCGTTCTTTGTCGAATAATATATCTTTGATTTCAAGGTTTATCGCTTCATTTCGTCGTAGTCCACAACTGTATAATAACACTAAAATTACTTTATCTCTTTTTCTAATTCGCTCCTGTTCATTACTGTATTCTGTAGCTTTAAATAATTGTTTAATTTCTTCTTGGGTGAGGATTTGTAAAGAGTCTCTTTGGTTGTATTCCTCTCGTTTTAGATGTATGGGAAGTGGTTTGGCGTTGTGTGCTTTGAGGTAGTCGTTCAATTTGATGAGTGCTTGTATGTGCTTGTTGAGATAGGTGTTGGAAAGTCCTCCGTCTCGGGTTTGATTGTTTCGGGTTTTTAGATGATGATAGTAGTTTTTTATTGTTTGTACATTTATTAGATTGATTTGGTATTCTTCCAAGTAATAAAAAAACTCTTTGAGGTGATTGGGTAAACTTTTTTGTGTACTCTCCGCATAACCTAATATATCCAACCAGTTTTTAAAATCCTTGTGTATTTCTCGATAGCTTTCGTTTTTTAAGTGTAGTTGTTTCATAAGCCCCCTAACCCCAAAAGGGGGAATTTTGTTTATGGTTAATAATTATTTTTTGGTGTATGTTATTTTTTGGATTATTTTTACTTTTTACACTTAACTAGTTGATTTTATTTTGATTGACTTCGTTTTTTGAGTAAGGTTAGTTTGTGGCGAGTTGGCGAGTTGTATTTGTGTCATACAATCTTGTAATGCTTTATTTATTAAGTCTTTCAAGTCTTTGTATTCATCTATATTTACTACTTCATAACAATTTGATTTACCTACTTTATTCTTTACTTTTCTAATCTAGTTTTCTAGTAATAATTGTGTGTTGTATCGTCTAAGTGTGGTTTCTTTTACTCTTAAATTTCTTCTTATTTCGCTATTGGAAAATTGAGTTTGATTACTTTGATTTAAATATTCTTTTAGGTTTTCTAAATGGTTTCTGCACGCTCCTGATAAACTATCGCTTTTTCTAAGTAACACTTCTTTGATGAGTTCGTTGGCTTCTTGTATATCTTCTACTGATGTTTCTATATATTCCTCTCCTGTTTCTTTGTCGATGTGGTGGAACTTTTGGTATTGTTTGTAAAAGGTAATGGCTTCTATAAATTGTAAATAATGGGCGTTGGTTCTTCGAGGTTTAAAGACGGATTGAGGAAGTGTTAAGTGCATTGCAAAAGGATTTCTTACCGTTATGGTTTTGAGTAGTCTTTGTGCATTTTGAAGTAACATTTTAGTTTGTATTTCTTCTTCATAATTGATTTGTCCTGCTGACACGGCACGCTGGTAGAACATAATTTTTTCATCCTGCTCCTGGCTTTCATCGATGTATAATAAAAAACTTCGATTACTATTATCCTCGTAGATGCTTTCTTGTGTAGTACAACCACTCACACTTACAGGACCTTCCACCGTTAAATGGATGGTTTGAGTAGTGCCTTTTTGATCTTTATGTACTAATGTTTTGGTAATTTTTTTCTTTGATTGTAATTCACGAAGTGGATAGAGTACACTTTCTGCTCCGTCTAAATCTTCAATTAAAATCAGTTTGTTTTGTAATTCCGTACGATTGAAGTAATAAAAGGCGTTTGCACTTAAAACGGTCATTTCTATTTTATCTTCTTCGGGGATGAGTTCTGCGACTTTTGACTGTAAATGTGTTTTTCCTATTCCGCTACTTCCAAGACTTATACAATGTAACGGATTGTTGGTTTTTCTTGAGGTAAAGATTAAGTACATTAACAAGCGGTTGATTTCTTCTCCGATTACTCCGCTTTTCCAATTAATTCTTGTGTATTTGCTATTAAATTTTCTTGTGCTAAAAATTCCTTTGCTTGTTTAATCTCTTTCTCAGTTAAACTTTTGACTTTCGACTTTTGACTTTCGACTGTTCTTTCTACTTCTTGTAATCTGTAATTTTCCAGTTCGTTGGTTAAGCTGTCTAAATCCCGTCTTACTATGGTGGTGCCTATTTCTAATCGCTCTGCTACTTTTCTAGTCAATTTCTCTATACTGGTGTCGTTGTATAAATCTATATTCTGCCTTAGAACTTGTTCGCTTTTTAGTTTTTGTATTCCTAATGTTACTCGTAAGGCTTCTAAATTGTTGAATCTGATACCGTCTAAATGGCTATTTTTAAGTGTTTGGTTTCGTAGAGGTAGTGGTTGGGATTAGATGTGTTGAGATTTGACATATTTTGTATAATTATTTATTATCTGCGTAATATTTTCAGCAATATTAGGTAATATTATACAATCAGTCAAGTATTATTTTATTTTTTTATTACAATAAATGATTACTTTTGCAGAACATAATACGATTAACCCCTTATTTTATTACATATTATGAAGTTTGGCGAAAAAATAACACAATTAAAAAAAGCTAAAAACCTTTCACAGATTGCACTTGCTGATGCAACTGGTATTTCTAGAGATGCAATTTCTAAATACGAACGTGGTGATGCTATACCATCAGTTGAGTATGCAAAACGTATAGCTGATGTTTTAGGTGTTTCTTTGGATTATTTAGCAGGAGAAGAAGATAAAGAAGAAGTTTTAGATAATGAAGCAGTAAAAAGAATCAAAGAAATTCAAAAATTACCTCAAGCTGAAAAAGAAAAAATATACTCTGTGGTAGATGCTTTAATTCGTGACCATAAAACTAAAAAAGCTTACTCCTCATAACAACCCACAAAAAAACACGCCCGTAAGCGTGTTCTTATATCCTTTTATTTTACTTAACATACTGTGTGTCCTACTGTTGTGGGCACAGAATGCAATTCTGCGCTAACGATACCGCATATCTGCGCGATCGGGTTTATTAGATAATATATGCGTGTTTCAGAATTTTAAGATATAGTAAAAAGCAGTAGCAATTATTTATAAAATTGCTACTGCTTTTAGTTAATATTATAAAACTTCAGTAAATAGATTTACTTAATCTGACCACTCGAAAGATTCGAGCGGTAGCGGGGATTCGGGCGGGAGTGGTGACGCTTTTTGCTAAAATTATTGTGGAAAGTGCACGGTTGCTCTTACTTAGCTTCTTATACATTTTAAAATTGATGAATCAAAAAAACATAATTATTATCATAGAAATTTAAACTTAGGTAAATATTGTTATAAATAAAATTTAGCTCTGAAAAATTGGGTTGAATATTATTTCCCCAGTTATAATGATAAGTTTCTCTATAATATATTTTCTCTTTTTTATTAATAAATTTGAAAGAATAAAAATCTTTAAAATAGTAAGTTTGGCATTGAGATAAATCAGTATTTTCTATGTACTCCTGAATACTTTTAAATTCCAAACAATATGAATTAGTATTTACTTTTTTAATCTCGAATTCCAAGGGTTTGATTTCTTTTTCAACAGCTATTAAATAATATTTTTTTTTAGATTTAATTAAAAAGTGCCTACTAATCTTATTGTTATTTTCATGAAATGAAATTTTAATCAATTTAAAAGTATTAGAATCAATTTTAACATCAGACTCATTAACCAAATACTTTTTGTCTTGTTTGTAATAAATAGTATCCATATGTAGAAGCCTTTTCTTAGATTTATCAAAGAAAGATAATTTAGTCATTTCCTGATTTTCGTATTTTGTTTCAACATAAAAATTTGTATTTGATTTACTTTTGTTGATTGGCTCTAACTTTTGAATATTAAAATCTTCGCCAATTATAACATGCTCATTTTGTCTAATACATGAGAGAAATAAAAAAACAAATAATAATATAGTTATTTTATGATTTTTTTCATCTGGCTTCTTTGTTGATGGCGTTATAGTAACAGGAGTTTCTTTTTTTTCTTCTACAGGTTTGTGTTTTACATCTAAAGTTGAAGAAGGATTACCAAAAACATTAATTTTTAAATTACCATAATTTTGGTTTAAAACTCCACTAGGCAAAGCTGTAGACCATTTACCTGCGCCTTTTTTTGTCCTTCATCTGCTACTTTTTTAGCTGTATCATCAATTACTTTTGCTTTAACCGCTTTTTTTTGCAATATTCACGGATTCTTTAGCTGTCTTATCCACTTTTTTAGAATATTTTGCAATTCTTTCTGCACTTTCACCATTTTTCACTTTGTTAATGAATTTTT
Organism: Flavobacterium oreochromis; assembly: GCF_019565455.1. Lineage (NCBI taxonomy): Bacteria > Pseudomonadati > Bacteroidota > Flavobacteriia > Flavobacteriales > Flavobacteriaceae > Flavobacterium > Flavobacterium oreochromis. The sequence goes on along the minus strand of NZ_CP067377.1, from coordinate 743,754 downwards.
TTGACTGCTCAGCGAGTTTTTTATTCGACTTTGCCAAATCTTTCATTAAATCACCGGCTCTATCACCAAGTCCAAACTCATATAGTGTTGATATTGCTGAACTTAAAAGAACATTTCCATAATCTTCTTTCATTTTTGCAAAGCTAAAATTCCCATCATCATCATCATATTTTCCTGAAACTACATTCTTCATAATTTCACTAGTTGTATTTTTAATCATACTAGCGGTCATCTTACCTATTGTAGATCTTCCGATTCTTGCAAGTCTAGCAGCAGTTTGTGTCCCAGATGGCAAAAAAACCGAGACTGCGGTTGATTAACCCCTTCATAAGTAGCTCCTTTCCAATTAACTTTCTTGAAAGCAGTTGTCGCATCGTCTCCTTTTACAAGATTTGTCATAAAATCAAGACCAACTTCAACTCCAAAAGCAACAACCCCTTCAAAAATTGCGGTAATAGGATCTTTACCATCAGGATCTTGGTTGTTAAGAATTACTTTGTGTTATTTCTGCATCATCTGATAATTGATAAATCCCTGTCTTTTTACCACCTATTTCCTCCAATGACAAAAATTTTTTTTCTACAAGTAAAGAGAGTTCTTTTGATACATACTCCATATCATAACATTTCTTTTTATGTATAGGATGAGAATTTACAAACTGAAAAAATTTCCATAAAGAAAATTTAATTTCATTTCTTGTTAAAAGTGTAACATCATATTCACATAATATGTTATCTTTTTTTAAAGTACACCCTGAACCATGATAATAATAACTGTACTCATTAATAAAACCAATTTTATCAAATAAGACTCCAGCCTTACGCCAAGGATTAATCCTAAGCTGATATTTAGCCATTAGTTTTTGCTCAAAATCTCTAATCATTTGAACATAATCATCTAATATCTCTTTCATATTTAAAACATACCATCTAATATCTGTTGAACTTTATCTGGAAATCTTTTGTAGGCTTCTTCTAAACCATATTCTATAGCATCCAAAGATTTTTGGGCTATTTTAGCAGCTTCAACTCTATGATGCCCATCTAGTATATATCTTTTACCTTTATAAACGAAGACCTCAATTGACTCTACAGCATCAAAAATATTTTTTGATTTTAATCTCTCTACTAAGGCAGCAATACGTTCCGAACTTTGAGCTGCTTTACCTGCAATTTGCTCAGTACTTACCAATGTTTGTAATGTTTTACTAGAATATTGAGTAAATTTAATAAGTCCACCACCACCAATAAATTCTAGACCTCCAGCACCACCCGTTGCTTTAAATCTAACAAATCTTACTGCATAACCATCATCATTTACTTCATATTCACGACCGTCTTTTTCTGCGATTCTTAGTCTAGTAATGTCTAATTTATTCCACCAATAATCATCTGAATATCTAGATGTTATAGGTTTGTCAAATAAAGGCTTTTTAGGTTTAAAATCAACAAAGTCTTTTTTTAGATCTCTTTTAGATTCCTTTTTAGTTCGTGTAGTTTCAATTACTACTTCAGCTAATATAATAGGTTTTTCATTAGACCCTTTACCTGACTCAAATCCAGTTTTATTCTGTTGCTTATCTTTCGTAGGTGAAGATTCTAAACCTTCTAATTCAACCATATCAATTACCCTGTTTTCACTAAATGCATATGGAGAGTTCCACGGATATATTACTTCAAGAGGATCCGTTGCAAAAAACCTTCCCACCCTAGGGTCGTGCATTCTAAAGGTATAGTTGAGCGAGTTTCCTTCCCCTTTAATTTGGTCATCTTTTTCTTGTCCTTGGAATCCGTAACGGTAGTCTTTACTGTATCCGTGCCTATTAGGAACGAGTGAACCAAAAGGGTCAAAACTACTGCGTTTTTTTGCTGGGTGTTCGTTAGTTTAGGTATACTTTTTCCTGAACTTCAGTTCAATTTTTTTAAGAACGTCTCCTTTTCATCTGCATTACTGCTCAAAAATAAGTCTTTTTAGTGTTAGTTGTATTCTTTAGTGTAAAAAAGTTATTTGTGGCTCATATCACCTATAAATGCGTGATATTGGTATTTATGAGTGCTTTCTGCTATAAAACATCTTGCATATATCCTTTTTACATCCATAAGAAAAAGTGGGCTCAAGTGGGCTCAAGTGGGCTCAAGTGGGCTCAAGTGGGCTTATCGTGGGCTTATCGTGGGCTTATCCTCGGGACATCTACGAGACATCCTCGGCTAAAATATAAATCGTTTTTATCATCGGTTAAACAAGGCAAGTACAAAACAGTCTTCGAGTGTTTGCCTGTAGTCGGCAGGTTCTTTAGTCAACCGTAGCTCGATTTTTAAAGAAGATTGCCATTCGGTTAATTCTCTTATGGAACGATACACATTAAAAGGCAATCTTCTTTAAAAATGAGCCCTGCGGAGCTTGCGGAGCAGTTTTGCGGTTCTACATTAACACCCCCAAGCACCGCAGGGAAGTAAAAAAGGCGTTAGGCGATTAGTGGTATAAAAAAGCCTTTTTACTTACCGAGGAGCGAAGTGGCGGTGTTGTGGCAATGTACCGAAGCCTGCGACACGGGATGCGGACGAGGAGGAACGACGAGGAGCAATGTGGCGCAGTGTGCTGAAAGCATAGCCCTGAAGCGTAACGCAGTGGAGCAAATCTATTTCGGCGTAGCTTCGCTACACCTTGCAGGGCGTACTGAGAGTACAGGGAGCAACCGCCATATTAACAAGGGGCGACAGATGCAAAGACGGCTTGGCGTTGGATGGTGCGTGGGGAGCGGTCTTGCAGATGTAGTAGCCCCGACGAGCGCAGGAAGTGAACGTGTGAAGACGAGGACAAGCGAACCAGTATATAAAACGGCTCTTGCGAGGCACGAAGCAATCAGAGTGGTTTTATATACTGGTTTGCTTGTGGACTGTGCAACGGAGAGCAGTCATTGCGAGGTACGAAGCAAACTGAACGACTGGAACAGCCGAGCGGAACAAAGAGAACGACCGGAGGGAGACCGCTTGATTGCTTTTCTTTGGAAGATTATTTGATTGGATGAAAAGTGTTTATCATTTCGTGAAGTTCTTCCAAGTTGTCTTGCTGATACCTTTCTGTTGAGCTGATGTAACGATGTCCTGCAAGATATTGGGTTTTTCTTAAGTTGTGGATTTTAAGCCAGTTTACTATCACACTATTTCTGATTTGGATTGCATTTTGATAATTGTAATTGATTAGCTTTAATTCATCACTTAACTTTTTTAAAACATTGCTGATGTTAGTGTTACCATAATTACTTGTAAATAAATTTTCTTCGTGTTTAGGTACAATCTGTGGTCTTATTTGTTGTATATACTCCATAAATTCCATTAGTTGCCACGGTTTTAATTCTAATGTTCTTGCGTTGGTTTTTGTGGTTTGTGGAATGTGTATTTTGCCTTTGTAAAGTTCTACGTGTTCTTCTTTTAAGTGTTGTAATTCCTTGGTGTGTAAACCTTGATAAACCAATAATCCTATAATAATTTTGTTTCGTTTTCTGGCTAGATCATTGGCTGTAGTTTCGTAACTATAATATAAATCCTCTAACTCGTCTGCTGTTAATAAATGTCCTAGTACTGTTTTTACTTTTCCTTTGATGTTGATTGTTTCTATTGGATTATCTACTCTGTAATTTTCTTCTTGTAAGTAGTTGAAGTATATTTTTAAGTTCCCAATGTAGCTTTGTAAAGTGTTGGTTTTTATTCCTGTTTTTTTAAGCTGTTCGATGTATTTTAAGAATGTTTTGTAATCTATGCTTTCTTTAGTAGTTCCAAAATTATTCATCCATATATCTAGGCGAGCGATAGCCCTTTGGAATACTGGAAAACTCTTGGTGCTGTAGCTGTTTTTCTCTAAGTAATGTGTGAAGTTGTTCATTGCCTTTTTCTTTTGATTTATCTTCTAATAAGTGAGTATAAATTTGTGTGCTTTCTAAACTGCTATGTCCTAAAAATTGACTGATAGTTTCGATGTTGGCTCCTTTTTCGAGTAAATGCGTTGCTATTGAGTGGCGTAGTATATGTGGCGTTATTTGCTTTTTTATAATGCTTTTATCTTGTGTAGTAGTTGCTATTTCGTTTAATCTGTTGGATAAACTTTGCCCTTGTAATGGTTTGCCTCGATAGTTAATTAATAGATATTCTGTTTGTTTGTAGTTGTAAAATGCTGGTCTATAATCGTAAATGTATTCTTCTATAATTTTTAAATTGTACTGGTTTATGGGTACATAGCGTTCTTTATAGTTTTTCCCTTTCTTTACAAAAATTCGTTCTTTGTCAAACAAGATGTCCTTAATTTTTAGATTAATAACTTCGTTTCTTCTAAGTCCGCAACTATACAATAACACTAAAATTACTTTATCTCGCTTGCGTATTCTTTCCTGTTCATTACTGTATTCTGTTGCTTTAAATAATAGTTTGATTTCTTCTTGGGTAAGTATTTGTAAACTATCTCTTTGACTGTATTCTTCTCTTTTTAAATGTATGGGTAAGGCTTTGGCGTTGTGTTCTTTTAGGTAATCGTTGAACTTAAATAGTGCTTGTATGTGTTTGTTTAAGTACGCTTTAGATAATCCGCCTTCTCTTACTTGACTCTCTCTTGTTTTTAGATGGCTGTAGTAGTCTTTTATAATCTGAACATTAATTAAACTAATTTGATTGATATTTTCGTTTTCCAAGTAATGTAAAAACTCTCGTAGGTGACTGGGTAAGTTTTTTATAGTGCTATCGCTATAACCGAGTATGTCTAACCAGTTTTCAAAATCCTGTACTATAGCTTTATAACTTTCATTTTTTATAGGGGTATATACTGTTTTTTGCATCCTGATAATTTTTTAGGTTTAACTTGCTGATTTTGTTGGTTTTGTTCTCGCCACTTTGGGGTGGTTAGTTGTAGGCGTTGTGGCGGCATCGAGTCGATGCAGACAATCATTTAAAGCGTTGTTTATTAATCGCTTAAGGTCTTGGTATTCTTCGGGATTACTGATTTCATAGGCATAGGCTTTTGTAGTTTTGTTTTGTACTTTCTTGATGTAGTTTTCTAATAATAGTTGATTGTTATATCTTCTGAGTGTGGTTTCTTTTACTCTTAAATTTCTTCTGATTTCACTATTGGTAAACTGGGTTTGATTTTGTTTTTTAAGGTATTCTTTTAGATTTTCAAGGTGATTTCTACACGCTCCGCTCAAACTGTCGCTTTTTCTAAGCAATACTTCTTTTATCAGTTCGTTGGCTTCTTGTATGTCTTCTATGCTGGTTTCTATATATTCTTCGCCTGTTGCTGTGTCGATATGATGGAACTTTTGGTATTGTTTGTAAAAAGTGATAGCTTCTATAAATTGTAAATAATGGGCGTTGGTTCTTCGTGGTTTAAACACTGCCACGGGCAGAGCGAGATACATTGCGTAAGGATTTCTTACTGTTATCGTTTTTAATAATCGTTGACAGTTTTGAAGTAGTATTTTAGCTTTTAGTTCTTCTTCTTGGTTTATATCGCCTGCGGAGGCTCTCCGCTGATAGGTCATAATTTTATTATCCTGCTCGTGGCTTTCATCAATGTATAATAAAAAACTTCGGTTACTATTATCTTCGTAGATGCTTTCCTGTGTGGTGCATCCGCTAACGCATACAGGACCTTCCACAGTTAAGTGCATTGTTTTAGTAGTGCCTTTTTGGTCTTTGTGGACTACTGTTTTTGTGATTTTCTTTTTAGATTGTAGTTCACGAAGTGGATAGAGTACGCTTTCTGCTCCGTCTAAATCTTCTATTAAAATGAGCTTATGACATAATTCGGTACGATTAAAATAATAAAACGCATTGGGACTTAAAACCGTCATTTCTATTTTGTCTTCCTCGGGTATCAGCTCTGATACTTTGCTTTGCAAATGGGTTTTTCCTGCTCCCGAACTCCCCAGTGATATACATTGTAACGGATTATTGGTTTTTCTACTGGTAAAAATTAAGTACATCATTAAACGATTTAGTTCCTCACCAATTACCCCCCGATATTCCTATAAGCTCATTGGTTTTTGCTAATAAATTTTCTTGTGCTAAAAATTCCTTTGCTTCTTTGATTTCTTTTTCAGTTAATACTTTTACTTGCTTTTGGTATTGTTTGCCTTGTTGTTCAACTTCTTGTAATCGGTAAGTTTCCAGTTCATTGGTTAATGCTTCTAAATCTCTTCTTACGATTGTTGTGCCTATTTCTAATCGTTCGGCTACTTTTCTAGTGAGTTTCTCAATGCTTGTATCATTGTATAAATCGATGTTTTGTCTTAAAACTTGTTCTGACTTTAGTTTTTGGATTCCGAGTGTTACTCGCAAGGCTTCTAAATTGTTAAACCTGATACCGCCTAATATGGATATTTTTAAGTGTTTGGTTTCAAAAATGTAGTGGTTGGGATTAGATGTGTTGAGATTTGACATATTTTGTATAATTATTTATTATCTGCGTAATATTTTCAGCAATATTAGGTAATATTATACAATCAGTCAAGTATTATTTTATTTTTTTATTACAATAAATGATTACTTTTGCAGAACATAATACGATTAACCCCTTATTTTATTACATATTATGAAGTTTGGCGAAAAAATAACACAATTAAAAAAAGCTAAAAACCTTTCACAGATTGCACTTGCTGATGCAACTGGTATTTCTAGAGATGCAATTTCTAAATACGAACGTGGTGATGCTATACCATCAGTTGAGTATGCAAAACGTATAGCTGATGTTTTAGGTGTTTCTTTGGATTATTTAGCAGGAGAAGAAGATAAAGAAGAAGTTTTAGATAATGAAGCAGTAAAAAGAATCAAAGAAATTCAAAAATTACCTCAAGCTGAAAAAGAAAAAATATACTCTGTGGTAGATGCTTTAATTCGTGACCATAAAACTAAAAAAGCTTACTCCTCATAACAACCCACAAAAAAACACGCCCGTAAGCGTGTTCTTATATCCTTTTATTTTATTTAACATACTGTGTGTCCTACTGTTGTGGGCACAGAATGCAATTCATAAGTGTTCGAAACCCTATTTTGGTTTGAAAATATCCTCAACTTGATTTGGGTTTCCACCGCATTTTTCCACAATATCTTTGATGATTAATACTTCTAACTCGTTAGCAAATTTTAGTTTTGGTATTTTGTACCCTTTTAGATTGTTTAGTTTTTTATAAACAGTCAAAAGTATTGCTGTAATTAATGTCATATACATTACAACTCTAATCCCGTTTGTATTTCTAGACATTAAATGACTAAAATTCAAATTCTGTTTGATAAATTTAAAAAACACTTCAATCTCCCATCGCTTTTTGTAAATATCGACAATCTCTTTAGAAGTCAGGTCATTACTATTACTTAAAAAATAGAATATTTCATTACTTTCCTTTTCTCTTGCAATGATTAACCTTAAAAATGAAGTTGTTTTTTTATTTCGTTTATCAAACAATATGATCTTCAAATCTCTTTCAATATATAATCTTTCTGTTTCGTTTTGAACTATTTTAAATTCCTCAACTATATCAAATCGAGTATAATTATTAAGACGAGTAACAAAAATAAAATTCTGGTTATTAAAACTTTCAAATGCACTTCTTGCCTGAAGTCCGCGGTCAAAGACCAATATATTTTCTGGACTTAGGGGACATTCATTTATCAAATCTTTTAAAGCAAAATCTTCAGAAACGAAAGCTTGTTCTGTAAATATCTTTGAGTGTATAGGAACATTCGAAAAAGCCATACTAAATTTCACAAATCTTTTATCTCCTTGTTTGTTAATCTGCATTCCTTCTTCAAATAATTTAGAAGAAATACTGACTAAAGTAGAGTCGAAAGCAATGATGTTGTGCTTTTTATTAAGATATTTATTTTGAAATTGTTTCAAGCAACTTTTGAAAATTGCTTCGAAATAACACGGATTTATAGTAACTAATCGGTCTCTTATCGAATTGTATTTTACTCCGTCAAAACTATTGTTTGCAATACTTTTAAATGCTAATGAATGATAAAATTCCTCCATAACCCTCAGGCTATTATTTTTTACATTTAGCATTGAAAAAAGTAAAAGTTGAAACATCGTTTGCCCATTGAGCTTTTTAACTTGGTAATCAACCTTGTACTTTAATGATAATCTTTCTAATTCCTCTTTTGGAATATAATTTAACACTTCCGAAACTTGCATAGTTTCTTGTAAAATTATAAAATTTAAGGTTTCGAACACTTATGTTTGCAAAATCGCACTAACGTTTACGCTAAGACTCACTTTATGACATTCCCGCGACTACGGGTTATTACGATATTTTTTTATATCTTGATTAAGTTCTGACCTCCATAAAATTTCATTATTGAATCAAATTTTTGAATGTTTTTTTTGTAAAATTTCTCAATTTTATCTATTATCCCTTTTGGTTCATTTAATTTTATTAATGTAATTTCTTTATTAGACTTATTCAATGTTGCAAAAAAGCCTGATTTTACAAAATAAAGAATAGCCCCTCTGGGATGCTTTGTTATATTTACAATATTCTCAAAATCAATATTAGCTTCATTTTCATAGTTATATTTTATTGTAATTATAGTCGTTGGCATTTCCCAAGCATATCTAATTTTTTCATTTTCATATTTACTTTCAAATTTTATTGATATGACTTTAACATTTTTAACAAAAATCATAGTGTCATTTTTAACTCTAAAAAGATTATTAAAATCTTCTACTAAAATTGTTTTTTCTATTATTTTCGTTTTTTTAAAAATAACATAATCAAGTGTTTGAGCTCCTAAAAACTGAAAAGTAAAAGTCAAAATTATTAAATAAAACTTCATTTTTATTTATCTATTAAATTACCCCCAACTACATTTGATCCTGCAGGAATATAATTAGAACCTCCATTTGTTCCATCAAAACCGTGCCCATCTAAATAAAATAGACCTTGAATATTACCTAAAGAATCATAATCGTAGCCTGTAAATATAATACTATGACCTGCACCTCTAAAGCTGTTTTCAAAAGCGTCTGGTCTAAACCATAATTGCAGAGGAGCTCCAATTTGTAAAGTACCATTCCAAATATCTTCACTTGTAACTTTAGTAGCTAAACCTTTATTTATGAGTGGAGCGGCAACACCAAAACCAAGATTTTTACCAGAATTTGTAGACATAACACTAAAATCAGGTGTACCCATCTTAAGATTTATAGCGTCTTTTCCTTTTAATTTTTTATAAGCACTATTGATTCTATATGCAGTAGAGGCATAGCAAACTCCTCCTGGATTTAGTATTTCATCGGATGTATTGTATGTGTTTTTTACTAAAGCTCTCGTTTCTTCATTTGTACTTGCTGAGTAAGGCATTTCTTTATCAGGAGATTGAATAGGTAAGTTTTTATAGAAATTAATAAGACTTATTCCCCATTTGGTTTCATCTGTTTGCTGTTCTGACCTATTACCTGTTTCGCTCCATCCATTTGAACCATAAAACAGATGTGAATCCAAATCGTAATAATCAGCCCCAGCAATGTTTACTGTAGAAACATTATTTTTAACTATTCCATTTCCTAAATCTAAATTAGACGTACCATCATCATTTTTAGTAACACTTGTTGAAGAAATATTAGGATTTGTAGTAGATAAATACTCTAGCCCCTCTAACTCAATGCCGTCCATTACTCTATTCTCACTAAAAGCATAAGGTGAATTATGAGGATATTTGGCTGTAAGTGGATCAACAGCAAAAAACCTTCCCACCCTTGGGTCGTGCATTCTAAAAGTATAATTTAAAGAATTCCCTTCCCCTTTAATTTGGTCATCTTTTTCTTGTCCTTGGAATCCGTAACGGTAGTCTTTACTGTATCCGTGGCGGTTAGGCACGAGCGAACCAAAAGGATAGTAATCATTTCTTTTTAAATCCTTTTGAAATAAAGAGCTTACACATTTTTAAAAAATGTAAATATTACCATATTGGGTAAAAAATGACATTTTTTCGCTGTATTTTTGCATAAAATTTGATGTTAAAATAAGAACATATTTTATTCAAATATAAGAAATATTTTTGTATTAACTATATGAAAAAAACTCAAGAATTAATTCCTCTTTTTAAACAATTTATTCGCGATTCTGAAAATGGTAAACGTTTAAAGAAAAACGGTGAGCGAATTAAAGCTTCGTCGGTGGAGAGCTATCGTTGGGTACTACAAAACCTTGTTCAATTTAGCACTGAAAACTCTTTTGAGTTGAGGATTTGTAGTATTTTAAAAATGAATGCAAGGGAGTTGAAATCGGAAAAAAATTATTGGAAAAAGTTTTATACTAACTTCACAGAGTTTATGTATAAAAAAGGATGTTATGATAATTATGTAGGGAATAATATAAAAATCATTCGTGTTTTTTTTAATTGGTTAAAGGAGGAAAAAGATATTTATACAGGTGATTTTCATAAGAAGTTTTATGTCAGAAAAGAGCAGGTAGATATTTTAGTTTTAAGTCCTGAACAACTTAAGTTTTTAATTCACGATAAGGAGTTTGAAAAGCAGTTGACAGCTAGTCAACTCAAACTTAAAGATATATTTGTATTTGGCTGTACTACGGGTTTGCGTTTTTCGGATATGTTTGCGCTAACGAGTAAAAATTTTGAAAAAACAAATGATGAGTGGTACTTAAAACTTAAATCGCAAAAAAAAAAAAACGTATAGTTTTATTAAGTTGCCAACTTATGCTTCTGCTATTTATTTAAAATATACACCTACTAAAGCCAATTTGCCAGTATTTGGTGAAAAATGGTTAAGCAATTTTAATCGTTCTCTTAAGCGTATTGGTGAGATGGCGGGTTGGACTGCTAACGTAGAAATATCAAGGGAAAAACAAGGGAAAGCTAAAAAAGTACCCGCTAAAAAGGGAAGGAACGATTTTGTGATAATATGAGTTCGCATATGATGCGTAGAACAGCTATTACTACGATGCTTATTTTAGGTATGCCTGAATTATTGGTTCGTAAAATTAGTGGACATAGCCATAATAGTGCCTCTTTTCATCGATATGTACATTATGCACAGGTTTATCTGGATAGAGAGATAGAAAAAGTGCATCAAAAATTAGAAAACTATTAGGTAGTACAACAATACTATTCTCTTTTTAAGAGCAGTCATAGTTAGAATCTGTTCATTCTAGATTATCTATTTTTATAGATTACGGCTTTTCTTTTTTCAAAACGTACTTCTATTGAATCACGATAAATTTTGATAATGCTGACTCCTTGGCAATCGGCATTAGTTCGTGTTTTATATAATTGATTGTTTATTTTTAATAAAATTAATTCTTCAGCTTTTTCTTTTGATTTAATAAAACCATAGTATTTAACCTCTGGAAAAGGTGTTTCTGTTTTTACTGGTTTTAGTACTGGTTTTGGTTTATTGATTATTTTTGGGATATTAGGGAGGGGTATTATTGGTTCTGTAATTACATCAGGACCAGGTGTGGGTGAAATATTTTTTTTTAGAAATGGATCTGAAGTAAGAGTACTTAATACAAAAGGATCTTTTTTATAGTTTTAGGTAAAGTTATATTAGCTAGATTTTCAGATAAGTCTAATTGTGTATTTTCATGAAAGAAATGTCCAATGTATTTATAAGCTACAGTTCCCCATAGTCCTAACACTGTAAGTAGAAGAAGGATATTAATTTTCTTTTTTCCCATAAGTTAGTTTATCGTTAATTTGTATGTATTGCTATAAATGCTAATATTTCCTGCTTTATCTTTTGCTCTAACACGCCAATAGTAGTCACCAGGTGTATTGAAAGATCGTTGGAAGTTATTAGCAGTTGTAGTAGAAGTTTGTAATATCGTATTAAAACTATTGTCTGTAGAAAAATCAATATTAAAACTTTCTATAGTAGACTTAATGATGCCAGAATCAGGTTCTATACTCCAAGAAAAGGAAATGTTAGTATTAATGTTATATTTACTATTGTTAGTAGGTAATACATTTTGAGGTTGATTAGGGATTGTGGTGTCGACATAAAAAAATCTGTTAGAAAAAGGAGTTTCGCTAAAAGAGTTGAGCCCTTTAATTTTCCATTCATATTTTCCATCTTTTTCAAGTATAGATGAGTTCATTGCAAATGTATTATTACTAATACCAGTTTGTTCAAGTACAATATTGTTAGCATTTGTTATATTTATTATTTGTAAAGTATAGGAACTGATAGCATTAAGTGTTTGCCAACTCAAATTGAATGTTTTACTATTAGTATAAAATTCATTTGTAGGACTTAATAAAACAATTTGTTGTTTGCTTAAATCATTAGAAAGACTAATTTTAAAACTAGTAAGATTTGTGAATTGAGAATAATAAGCTAAATTTTCTCCTCTCATTTTCCATTTATAAAGACCTTCTGGTAGTGATATATTTAGATTGCTTTTTTTAGTAATAGTGTCTTTTATAAGGAGATCTTTATTGTTGAAAACTTGTAGGTGATAGTTTTCAACACCTTTTAGTTTTTCCCATTGAAAATTTATAACATTACTTTCAATTCTTTCACCTTCTTTTGGATAGATTGTAATTAGAGATTCGTTTGATAAATCTTTCTCTAATATATCCTCACAAGAAAAAAAAGTGAAGATAAATAATAAAGTAATGTATATGTTAAATGCCTTCATAATTTTGAAATATTAATTTTAAATGTAGTTTTTCTTCTTGATCATTTTTTACGGTGGTATAAAATTGTAAACTGATTATTTTAGAGGTTTCAAATTGTTTTTCAAAGTTATAAATCGTATTTAAAAGTTGATTAGTATTAGCTGTTAAATCAATAATGTGAGTGACAATATCAAAACTTTCATCTTGAAAATGATGAATAGGTTGTATGTGGTCAATAGTTACATCGGGATGATTTTGTGCAATAAATTGTATAATTTCTTGTTGAATTTGTTCTTTTGGTAATCCTCCTTTACCCAATATTTGATCTAATGTAGATACATCTTCTTTTATTTTATTGAGTTGAAGTGACTTTTTTGTAAATTCTTCTTTTTTATTAATTAATAAGTTGTATTCTTTATATGAAGCAATTAGTTGACTGAATGAACGTTTGTAAGCGGTTATCAGTAGTAAGAAAAATACAACGATGAGTGCGCTGAATTTTTGTTTATAGTTATATTGATTAAACATTTTAGAGTACGATCTTTATTTCAAAATGGGAAATGTTTTTTTGTCTTTTTTTAAACTTATGATCTCAAATTTTTTGATCCAATTAAGTTTTCGTATTTCATTCAGCCAATTATTAAAGTGAAATTCATCTTGGGTTTGTCCTTTTATAAAGATTGTTTTAGGGGTTAAAAGAATTTTTTTTTCGGGTTTTATTTCTTTATCTATTGGAAAATAACTAAGCTCATTTAGTTTAATATTATTCGGTACTGTACAAAATATGTCATGTGTTAAATGACTGATATAAGTATTAGATGTTAAACCAGATTCATTTAGTATTATTAATTGTTGTTTTCTTTTTTTATCTAATTCTTGTAGTTTTTTATAAGATTGATTAGAGTAGAGGTTTTGTAAATTGAGGTCTGTATTTTTAGCTCCGTAGTATTGTATTAGTGAATAACTGATAAGTAATAATAAAAAAACACTAACAAGCATGATAATTCCTAATTTGTTAAAGGCTTGTTTGTAAATGATTTCTTCTATATTAATTTTTTTGTGTTGTGTTTTTTGAATAGTTTCATGTTGTAAATAAAAATGAAGTCCAGCAGCATATAACGGGATATGAGTATGTTGAATTTCGTCTGTTCCTATTTTTATTAAGCTATTTTTTTCAGTTTTTTCAAAATGTATTAATTGTTGTTCTTCCCACTCGAGTTTTAAATCACCAGAACTAAATTCTTTTGATGAAATAAAATCTTTGAGCAGAGCACCTAAAAAGTTTCCTATGTATAAATCAAGTACTTCATAATTCTTTTCTTTAAATAGTTCTAAGTATTCGTCTACCAGATTATTTCGACAAAAACCAATAAATTGATTTTCGTGATTGTTATAAGTAGTATGATAAATAGAGTTTTGATCTACTGTTTTTAGCCAATTTAGATCTTCGTAATTATTTGTGTCTATTTTTTTATGTAATACACCTTTTCCATCTATAGTTAATAAAATAGGAGTTTTAGTATCAATAGTATTCAATAGTTTGTCTAAAGAATCAAACTTTCTCATGGAGAGTATATTAATTTTACTCCTTTTTTTATGTAAAGATAAAAGAAGCCATGACTCCTTTTTATCCTGACGTAAAATACCAATGATGTTAAGTTTATTGAATGTTATTATTTTAGATAAATATTGTAGCATTAGTAGACCACTGTTGGTTTAATAAAAATGTGTAATTTAGAGTCAGTTTTAGCTTTTTTTCTACTACTAAAGAGCCATTTTAGAATAGGAATTCTAGAAATTAAAGGTACGCCAGAACCTGAATTTTCTTTTTTAGTTCGTCTAAGCCTCCCAAAAGTATCATTTCCCCATTTTTAATACGAACTAAAGATTCAAATTTCTGAGTAGCTTTGCCTGGAGGTGCGTTTTCACCTGCTCGTCCTAAAAAGAACTTTTTTCAACAGCTACTGTTAGCGTTACGTTTTCGTCAGTAGAAACAAAAGGTTTTATTGAAACGCTTAAATTAGCATCAGTAGATTTCCAAGTGCCTGATTGTAAAATATCATTGCCTATGTTGTTGTTTATTAAACGATTATTTTGTTCAAAATAGTAACTAGTTTCGCCTATTGCTAGTTTTGCTTCATGACCACTTATAGTCGCTATTTTAGGAGTAGATTCAATACGTACGATTGAATTGTTTTCAAGTAGTTTTAAGTTAGAATAAAAATTCTGTGTTACTTTCCCTATTTTAAATAGACCAAATCCATTAAAGGCTTCTATTAAACTATTTATAGAAGTACTGTTTAGACTCATATCTGTTGTAGGGTATAAGTTTCCAGATGTTATAGGAGGAGTTTGTCCTTTTGCAAGTAAGCCTGCTTTAAATCCTGTTTGTATGTCATAACCTTTATTATATTGAGCTATTATGACTTCTATTTGAACCATGGGAACTATTTTGTCTATTTGTTTTAAATAAATACGGAGTTCTTCAATGGCATTTTTAGAACCTGATACAATAAGACTATTGAGTTCAAGGAATTCTTTTATTTCAAGTTTTTCAGAAAAGATTCTGGGAAGTGATTGTTGTACTAATTCTATTGAACGGTTTTCTAGTTGGATAATTTCAGTAGCTCTTAGTCCTTCTGTTATTTGTTCTCCAATAAGGTAAAGATTGTCTTGTTTTTTATAGGTATATTTCTTCCCTTTAAAAAGATGGTTCAATAATTGGTCAAAAGAAATGTGTTCCGCAACAAGGGTTGCTTTCTCATTTTCAGGTTTGTTATACATAAAATAGTTAATATGTAACTTTTCAGCTGCTTCAGTTAGTAAATCATTAGCATCAGCAGTTTCAGCATTAATATTTAAAAAACCTGTTTTGTCAAGTGACACATCATAATATCCAGGTACACCTCTATTAGCCTTAATCTGTTTTGTTCTATTTTGTATATTCGAATAGCTTCCTGTTGAATTAAGATTATTTGTATGTTGCTCTTTATTTTTTTCTACATAATAAAAACCATTTTCATCTTTAGTGCTAATTAAATCATTTGATTTAGCTATCATTTCTATAACCTGATCGAATGGGCGATTCAGTATGTAGGATGAAATTTTTAGATTTTTAGTATCAGGAGCTAGAACAATGTTTTTTCCTGATTTGTCTATAATGGCTTTAGTTACAGCGGGTAGTGAATCATTTTCTAATTTTACAGATAAAAAATCGTTTTCAGCATTATAGGAAACATCAATTAGTTTAGGTAGTTTTTTTCAACTACTTTTAATTCTTTTCGTTTTTTGAAGGTAATAATATTGTTTAAAAAACCAACTTCAAGGTCAAATTTTTGTACTAAATGTAAGAAAACATCTTTTACTGTAACATCATAAAAATTATTGACGATGGGTTGATTTAAGTCTTGATCAACATCTACATTTAATTGATGTTCTTGCGCTATAGCTGTAATAAAATCGCTTAACGCAAGTCCAGAAACATCTATTTTCAAAGTTTCATTTATTCCTTTCTTTTGTTTAGAAAGTTCTTCAAATTTATTACTCAAAAAATTGATGTCTTGTTGAGCTAATGATAAATTAGCAAATAATAAACCTATAATTAAGTAGGTAACTTTTTTAATCATTTTGAATTAAATCGATATTAAAATTGAATAAATTTCATCTAATGAAGTTTCACCATCGGCTAAAACTTGAAAAGCTTTGCCTGCTAAAGATTTATGTTTTTTATCTTTACTGAAAAAATCATTGATGTTATTGTTTTTGATGGCTTTAGAAAGAGTAAAATCTATTGGTATTACTTCGTATATAGCTCGTCTTCCTTTGTAACCTGTGTGATAACATTGGTTGCATCCTACGGGTTTGTAGTAGCTTTCTATTGGAAAAGGAAATTCGTAATCTACTGGAAAGTCATCAAGATTTACTTTTATTTCGGTTTTGCAAATATTGCAGAGTTTTCGTACAAGTCGTTGAGCAACAGATAGATTTAAAGTTTCAGAAATAAGATAAGCTGGTACTCCCATATCTACAAGTCTAGATATAGTACCAATGGCTGAGTTAGTATGTATAGTAGATAAAACAAGATGTCCTGTTAACGATGCTCTTATGGCCATTAAGGCAGTTTCAGAATCTCTAATTTCTCCTAGCATAATAACATCTGGGTCCTGTCTTAAAAAGGATTTGAGAGCAGAAGCAAAAGTTAAGCCAATATCCTCTTTGAGCTGTACTTGGTTAATACCTTTTAGAGTGTATTCAATAGGATCTTCTACTGTTACTATATTTCTATGTGTATCATTAAGTAATTTTAATGAAGCATAAAGAGTGGTCGTTTTTCCTGATCCTGTAGGACCACTTATTAAAATAATTCCATTTGGTTTTTTTACTGCTTCTAAATAATTTTTTAATTCTTCTTCTTCAAATCCTAATGTAGCGATATCTATATTTGAAGCGTCTTGCCCTAAAAGACGCATTACTATTTTTTCTCCAAATAAAGTAGGAAGTATTGATACACGTATATCAAAAGAATCATTAGTAATCCGACCATCTTGTGGTAACCTTTTTTCTGTTATATTTAATTTAGCTTTGATTTTTATCTTATTAACTAATTCGAGATAATTGTTTTTTTCTACTTTGTATCGTTCGATTAAGTTACCATCAATACGAAATCTAATTCTAGCAGTATCTTCATAAACTTCAAAATGAATATCACTACTTTTTAATGATTTTGCTTCTTCTAGTAGCGATTCTAAGAAATCATTTTTTTCTACATCAAGTGATTTTTTTCTTTGATTTACTCTTTCTTTACGATAATAAGAAGAAAGAGCTATTTCTATCTCTTCTGTGTTGGTTTCAATTATCTGGATTGTCTTACCTGTAAGAAGTTCTAGTTCTTCAATTAATTCTCCTTTTAGTTTGGTTTTTGAGTCTATATATAATTCTAATAATCCTTCTTCTACTCTTTTGGGGATGATTCTGTAATGATTAGCCATGTCGGTAGAAATAGCTAATAGGGCTTCGCTATTTGTTATAATGGTTTGCCTCATTGTATAAGTGACAATTTAGAATAATTAAAAAAGAAATCTGTTAGTAGAATAACTATTAAGAGAATAGCCGAAAAACCAGCTAATGGGATTTGTTTGTTATTACTTTTTTCTAATACAAGAAATTTTAGTAAAATAGAAAAAATCATAGAACCTATAAAATAAAAAATAAAATTCTTTTGATCAAATAGTAAGCTTGTTGAGAAAAAATAAAGAAAATCACCTAGTCCGAAATAGTGTATAAATGGATTTTGAATTGCTTTATTTTTTACACTCATGTAAGAAAAAAGTAGTAAGAAAACTAGAAAAAAATATAGACTATTAGTTAAAGATATTGTGAATTTTATACTTTTATTTAAGGGAATTAATACAAAACTTAAACCATATAAAAAGATGGGGAGTAAAATATGGATATGCCTATACTTCCAATCCTGTATAAAAATAAGGAAGAGCACAAAAATTATACTTAGAAATAAAATGACACTCACTTATTCTTTTGTTAATTCAGTTAAAGTTTTACTATGGTTAATTTCCCAAGTGTTAAAAGTACCATCTCCATCCATGTCAGAAACGGCCGTAGCTCTAGCTGTAAATGATTCAGGTGATGATTCTATAATTTCAACTCGATATATAGCTTGTCCCCCTTCATCTATAGTTTTTTCTTGTTCAAAACCTAATTCTTGTAAATTACCTGAATATTTTGAATAACGGTAGAAGTAACTTTTTTCCAGTCCGTATATTTGATTTAGCATAGCTTGAGCTTCAATTGACTTGGCTTGACTAATAACAGAAGTTTGATTGGGTAATACCATTAACAGCAATATACCAATTATACATAATACAATAAGTATTTCTGTTAAAGAATAGGCTTGTATCATACCTTTCTTTACTATATTAAAAGCTTTTTTTTCATAATTATATGTGAGAATCGGCGCAAAAATAAGAATTGTTTTGATATTGGTATGAAATATTAAATCCAATTCAATATTACTTTGTTCCTTTGTATTTGGACTTTTAAATTGAAGTGGTTGAGAACCATCTTTTTTTATTAGTCTAACTAATTTTCCATACCCCATTATTTCAAGTTTTAGTTCACTCTCTATCAGTGGTTCTACTTCTAGTTTCTGATTAAATAAATTAAGCGCACTATTAAGAAAATCGTTTTTTCGGTCTTGATTAAAATAAAAAGCTTGTTCTTGTAATTTCATTTTATCTTTTGAAATTTCTAAGAATCTTGAAGCATTATGCTCTTTAAGTAAAATATGAATTTGTCTATAGCAAAATAAAACTTCTTTAAATAAATTCTGTTTATCGACTTTACTTAAATCGATAGAATTTTGCTAACCCTCTAAAATGAACGGCAATTCCACTTCAATTTCTGTTTTTATTTCAAAATATGGATAATTTATGTTTTCACTTAAGCCGTCCCAAGGAGATTCAATTTTTGGGTGAAAAGGAACTCTTGTAGCCTTGATGTTGTCAATTTCTGAAACATAAAAATCAATCCCCAAATATGAATTATCTTCTGTTAATCTTTTTTCTCCATATTTAGGATACATCTTTCCAACAACTGTGTATTTTCCACTTTGTAATAGTAAATGATTAATAGGAGGCAAGGAGCTTCCTCTTTGTGAACCCTTTGTTTGTTCTCCTTTCCAATCGTCAACTAAAACATCATTAACATATATTTCTGTTTGGCAGAATGAATTTATACTTAATTGGTAATATGGTTTTTTAAATTTTTCCATAATTTTTTAATTTAAAAATATGTTTTATCAAAATAATATTCTGAACTTTCTAATACTTTTTCTTCTAATTTAAAATTTGATTTCCACCAACCAACTTCACCCTCTATTTCCCCTGATATAACTACACCTGAGAATTTAAGGACTTTTTGTGTGTAAAATCTACCTTTATCATCTGTGTTTAGGATTAAATAGCCTCCAAAATATGAATCTCCCTGTAATCTAGCGGCAGGTTTAAAATCGATAATAGTATTTGATGAACTTTTGTTGAATTTCCCCCAATCTCTACAGCTAACAAAATAGTAACTCCCATTTTGCCTCCTATAGTTGTTTTTCCATCATTTTTAATAGTGCCGTCTATTATTTTAAGAGCTTCTAATTCTCCATAGAATGTGGCTGTAAATGTAACTGAACTTCCCAGTTTATCTAAACTTTGTCTAAATTTATTAATTAATCTTGCTGCCGCAGGATTTCCTGTTAAACCATAGGAAGCAGCGGCAATAGCACAACCAATAATATCAATAACAATACCTGCTCCAATAATTGGTTTCAATCCAAGATTTAATTCCCCATTAGTAGTTACTTGTAATTTGTTTATGTTACTTCTTTCCAAATACCATTTCCCTACAAATGCTATTTTTGGATACCTTACATCAAGACTAGCTGGAGTAGCTGTGTTTTTTGCTGTACTTTGAGCAAAATTTATTACATCTTGTAAGATATTAATTCCCTTTGAAAAAATCTTAATAAAAGGGTTTAGCCGGTCTGAAAATTCATTCGTAAAGTTTCTTTTATGTTTTTAATTATCCCATTCAGCCGAAAGACCTAAACCTAATGAAATAGGAATCTTACCATTTTTTTCTATTTGCCATCTTTTATAACCAGCTTCTCTAGCTTTTTCTTGATGTTTGGCATAGATATTACCTGCGGGCATATTTGCTGCCTTATAATTTGATACATTAATTAACATTTCAAATGCTAGCTCCCACTTAATATCAGGAAATACATTTACTAAAATTGCATTATTTCCTTCACTTGAAAAATATCTACAAGAATGTATAAAAACATAATATGGATTTGATGCCTCATTCCAAGTTAAAATATTATAACGTGGTCAAATATAATTTAAGGGATTTAAGTTATATTCGCTCAATGTAGAATGCACAGGAATCTGTATTTTATCCCCATTTTGAATTTTTGCAGCGGGATAAGCAGGGGAGGTAACTTTTATTTTTTTAGTATGCTTGTCTTTGGTTTTAAAACAGGATTTGGTTTCAAAACCTTTTACTTCTAGCAGTATATTTTTATCCGAGCTAGACGCGATGGTTTCATACACTATGGTTTGCGCATTATGCCCTTCAAAAGTAAACGATACATCTACACGACGGTTGTGTATATAATCAAATTCGTCTTTGTATTTTATGTTGTCTCTGCCTTGTTTGTCATCGGTAGCATTTACTTCGCCTTTGCCTATAGATAGAATACGATCGGCTTTTAAACCACCATCTAAGGCTAATTTCTCTAAATCAGCAAAACTTCTTGTTCTAGTTTTTATAATAGGTTTATTAGGTTGAATTACCGTTGTAGGAATATCATCCCAAGGACATTCCGTAACCCAATGAGCGTTATCTCGCATTCCTTTTAAAGCCTGTTTGCAATCAAGCCCATTGGTTCCTCCATCTTTTAAATCTACTCGCAAGGTGACATCAATACGTTTTGTTTTTTTATTTATTTTAACATCTACCCAGTCAACTTCTTTATGAGTAGTTTCAAATTCATTTTTTCGTATTATTGAACTTTCTCTAAAAAAATGGTGTCATTTCTTTTATTTAAGAACCTATATTCCATTTTTTCTCCATGTTGCGACCAAGCTGTAATAGCAGTATCTGATTTATATCCATTAAGTAAGAAAATTAAATCAGTAATAGCTTCGGTATCATTTTTAATTTTAAAATAACCATTACTATCTGTAAAAGCTTGTTTTGAATTTTTAACAAAATTTTCCTTTACAAGAACTTTTGAAAGTGGTTCTTTTGTTGACTTATCATAAACGTATCCACTATAATCATTATTAAAATTTTCACAATTAGTACATACTAATGTAAATAGAAATAAAAAAAATTCATTGTATTTTTATTTTTGTTAGCCAAATTAACCCTAATGCATCTTTTTCATGTGCTGCAATCCTATTTCTTTGATTGTAGTTTAGCCAATCAATAATATGGCATTAAATCAATTTCTCCCGTTTTAGGGTATGTAGTTGCATTTGAATTACTATTCTGAAAAACTGAGTTAACAGTATTTTTATGTCCGTAGGAATAAAAAGTTCCACCATATTTTTTTAAAATTTCATGACCTATTTCATGTGCTGCTGTTTCTTTAAACTCAATATCTTCATTCAAATCATCTCGGTATCTCCAATTTTTTTTCTTATAAAACTCATACCAATCTAGAGAATATATATATCCAACATTATAGCATATTGCTTGTCTTGAAATTACATTTCCAGCTACAGTCATAGGATCTTTTATTGATCCAGGGTTACCTGATCTCATCCAATTCCCATTTGTATTGTATATAAGTTCCATAGTTCCAATAGCATTTTCTTTTTTATTTATAGTATTCATATAAACTTCATATGATACACCACTGATTTTCACATCTTTTGAAACTTTATGATTTTTATTTCTTCCCCAATGGGAATTTAAACCATCTAAGACTAATTTCTCTAAATCAGCAAAACTTTTAGTTCTTTGTTTTATAATAGGTTTATTGAGATTATATCACTTACTATAATCTTTTCTGGCTGGTATTCTATTATACTTTGTGAGAGGGGGACTATCACCTTATTATAATATTATTGCTTTGCTTTGTTATTGTTATCTCTCTTTTATTTTTTTCGAATTTAAAATCTTTTTCAAAATTTACTTTATCCCAAGACTTTAAAATATGTTTAGTACTATCTAAAATTTTCAAATTAAATTCTTGTGGCAACAATTGAGGTTTTTCTAAAATACCCGAAAGCTCAAAATCTAAATGATTACTATAGCTTTTTATTCCTCCTAGTTCAATAGTATCTTTAAGAAAATAATTATTTGTTTCTAAATATTTATATTTTTTCAATTCCTGAATTTCGTTGTTCGAAAAACTAAAATTCAGGATAATGTATATATTAGATTCTGTATTATTCTCAATACTTAGCAAACTTGCATATTCGTTTATTCCAGCTTCTTCTTTTGTTATTGGCTTTAAGAAAAAACTATAATAGAAAATAAAAAAAAGAACTGAACCTAATGCGATTATTGAAAATATCGTAATTATATATATTTTTTTCATTATGAAATCTTTATTTTAGTTAGCCATATTAATATCATTATATCTTTTTCTGTTGCTATACTTCTTTCCTCTATTTTTGGTACAAAAATTCTTTTACCTGTAGTTTTATCAAATTCATAATTATAATATTTCATCAAATCTATTTCTCCAGTGTTTGGGTAGTATTCTCCAGATGTTTCTGGCATATTATCTTTTTAAAATAATCTGAAAATGTTTCGTTTCCTTTAACAGGCTTTACATCTTGTGGTAAAAGATATGAACTTCCCTTGTGTTGCCAAGAATAAGTCATACCTCCATAAGCTTTCAAAATAGAATGTCCTATTTCATGTCCAGAGGTATGCTTATATTCTAATTCAGCGTGTAATGAATTTATGTATCCCCAACCATTAGAATATTTTAAAAAACCCTCATTGTAGTATATTCTTCCAAATACTCCTGGATTTCCTGATCTTCCCCAACTATTATTAGTATTATAAATTAGATCTATTGAAACCATTGTTTTTTCCGTGGTATTTTTTGAATTAACATAAACTTCATATGATTCGCCATTAATTTTCACATCTTTTGCAACAGTATGATTTTTATTTCTTCCCCAATGGTAATTTAAACCATCTATAGCTAATTTCTCTAAATCGGCAAAACTTTTAGTTCTTTGTTTTATAATAGGTTTGTTAGGTTGAATTGCCGTTGCAGGAATATCATCCCAAGGACATTCCGTAACCCAATGAGCGTTATCTCGCATTCCTTTTAAAACCTGTTTGCAATCAAGCCCGTTGGCACCTCCATCTTTTAAATCTACTCGCAAGGTGACATCAATACGTTTTGTCTTTTTATTTATTTTAACATCTACCCAGTCAACTTCTTTACGAGTAGTTTCAAATGCTACTTCAATTCTTTTTCGTTCAATCCCCTTTGAGGCAGTTATTCTGGCAGTTAGTTTTTTGTTGTCAAAAATTGTACTGTCAAAAATTTCATTAGTATCAAAACCATCCCAATGAATTATATATTCACCTACTTTTGTGTAATTTTCATATGACTCGGCATACTCCTTCAAAATACTTGCTATATCAAATGCTTTTATTGGTTTTGAAGGATCAAATTTAGGCGTAGAATTTTTGACCTCTAACAGCATCATTGGTTTTTTTGGTGCTTTAACAACTATTGGTGCAAGATAATTCATTTGATAAATTACTTTTCTGTTTTCATCTAAAATTTCAAAATTCAAAGAATCTAAATCGCCTCGTGTAAGTTTATATTTGAAACTAAAATAAGGATTTTCATAATTATTATTGAAATCTAAAATACCTAATGGAACAAGTGTTTTTTCAGATTTATCAACTTCAAAAGTAATATTAAAAGAATGTGGATTTGAATAATCCTTTGTGTTTATGGTGGGTTTCCCTATTTTAAGAGCCGTTGTATTAGTAGGCTTTTCAATATTGATACTAACAACTTCCTTTTTTATTTTTAGGTATTCGGCGTGGTTTTGTTCTTCTTGGCTGTTTACAATATATTGCCCTTTAAGATTTTTGACTTTTACATAAAACTCTTCTGTTTCTTGTATATTAAAAACGGCTCCCATCCATAGGGTAGTGTTAGGGATTTTTAAACATACTTTCCCATCATTTACTTCTACATCTACTATGGTTCTAATTGCTTTATCCTTTAGGAGTATATCTTGGTTATAGACTTCTATCGTAAGTTTATCGCCGTTTAATCCTTCAGTTTCTAAGTATAAATAAATAGTATCTCCATATTTTATGGGGGTACCGTTGGCTATATTTTGTCCATTAGGCAATTTTCGCCATTCTGCTTTTGTAATTTTAGGGGGCAATATCCTCTAAAACCTATTTTTGCAATACTGGATTTTTGTATATCTTCTATACTTACTTGAGCATAATAGAGGTAGCTACCACATAATTTTTTGGGTAAACTTATTGAAAATTGAGTATTTGGAGCAGAAGGAAATTGTTGTATGATGTTTTTTTCTTTATCTAGCCATTGCCATTTGCGTTTATTTTGTTTTTCTTTTGGGGTGGTATCAGGTTGCCATTCTGTAATGTCAAATTTTACTTTTTCATTTGCAGGGATTACCATTACTGAGGGAGTAGATAATTTACTATAATATTCTCCACTTATTTGGTTTAGTTTTTTAGGCCCTTTACTCATATTCATTAAATTATTGTTATATCAGCTCCTTCATTATATATTTTAATTTTAAGAGTTTGTTTTCCTGATTTTAAAATATTTGCATTAAAGGGAATAAGGGAAGAAAATCCTCCTCTTTCAAATAAATTTATAAAAGGCAACTCGTTTCCGATTAATTCAACAAGACAACCACCTTTGTCAATTTGAATTGAGTATGATGGTTTAGTTTTAAATTTATTAATTGTTTCAACAATTTCTGCATTTGTATTCATAGATTTTTCTTTAGTTTCAATTTTTTTCTTTTGAGAATAATTACAAGAAAGTATTATCAATAATAATATTAAGTTAATTTTTTTCATTTTATTATATAATATAAGTTATATCGGGAGTAAATCCTATGATTGTAAATGGTTTTTTAATTTGAGTTTTAGATTTTTCAAATTGTCCCTTAATTATTAAAACTATTCTTATCCCAGAAAAATCAGTTTTATGCTGTAAAAAAATACCTTTACTATCTTTACCTAATGTTGCCGAGGGTTCTATATATGATTCTGCTTGTCCTGAAGCTTCGAGCTTATAATCAGCCTCAAAAAATATTGCGTAAAATTTACCCGAGGCTTTGACTGTTAACTCTAACCTTAAACCTAACTTCCCTTTTAAATCAATATTAAATTTTTCAAAATTAAAGTTAAATACTTCAAAAGTTGAGTTTATTTCGCCAAAGGCAGTTAGATTGAATATC
Organism: Flavobacterium oreochromis; assembly: GCF_019565455.1. NCBI lineage: Bacteria > Pseudomonadati > Bacteroidota > Flavobacteriia > Flavobacteriales > Flavobacteriaceae > Flavobacterium > Flavobacterium oreochromis. Next base: position 718,115 of record NZ_CP067377.1, on the reverse strand, counting down.
ACTTCTGCACCTGATATTTTTGTCCCGACATCTAAAACTTTTATAATTTGACCAGCAACAGGAATTAATTCTACATAGAATAGTAAATCCAGTACACCTTCAGCTTTAATTAAAGGAGTAAAACCAACTTTTAAACTTCCTATTGTTTCAATTATATTAGGATGCTTCTCATTGTAGTCGAGTCACCAAGATCCTGTTACCGAAATAGTTGGATAGTAAAATTTTAGAGTGACGGGCTTCCTACTTACTTTATTAAGTATTCTCTGTGCATAAGTGCCTTTTTTTACTTTTTTTAAATTTGTAGCTTCATCTGCCCATTCTTTTATTTTTACAAAAATTCCTAAAAAATTCCGTATAGTTTGTAAATATTTTGAACTAAATTCAATTTCCTCAGGATTTGTCTTTCTGTTAATTGTACCTTTGAGACTTAATCCAAAATAAATTTCTGATTTACCTGTAGAGGTTAGTAAATATCTATTATAACCTGCTTTTTGTGCACTTTTGTTATGATTTTTTGCTTGTGCCCCAGGTTTCATATTCGTGTATCTTTCTTCCATTGGTAAATCTGATCCGAATTCAAATTCTAATTCCCATTTTATATCAGGAAAAACCTTAATCAAAATCACACTATTTTGTTCATTAGAAAAATACCTGCACGAGTGAACAAAAACATTATAAGGATTAGACGATTCATCAAGAATAAGTGCATTATACGTAGGCCATATATAATTCAATGGGGCGGGACTCCAAGCTTCCAAAGTAGAATGCACAGGAATCTGTATTTTATCCCCATTTTGCACTTTTGCAGCAGAGTAAGCAGGGGAGGTAACTTTTATTTTTTTAGTATGCTTGTCTTTGGTCTTAAAACACGATTTGGTTTCAAAACCTTTTACTTCTAGCAGTATATTTTTATCCGAGCTAGGCGCGATGGTTTCATACACTATGGTTTGCGCATTATGCCCTTCAAAAGTAAACGATACATCTACACGACGGTTGTGAATATAATCAAATTCGTCTTTGTATTTTATGTTATCTCTGCCTTGTTTGTCATCGGTAGCATTTACTTCGCCTTTGCCTATAGATAGAATACGATCGGCTTTTAAACCACCATCTAAGAAGAATTTTTTTACTGCATCACTTCGGCGTTGCGATAAGCCGTTGTTGTAATTCTGTTTTCCTATTACACAAGCAAAACCTTCTAGTTGAATGCCTGAATGCGGATGCTCTAATAAAAAGTTTAATACATTTTGTAATGCCTGTTTGCTTTTTTCATCTATTACATCTACATCAAACTTAAAATAGATTGAAGTAGTTACTTTTTCAACTGTCCTTTTTGCACTTTTTAATCCCTTACCATTATCAAACACTTTTACGGTACTAGTGGAGGCTTTGCCGTCTTTAGTTTCAGTTTCAGTAATAGCAATTTCGTCAAATTTACAAGGTTCGTAACGGTTTAGTTTAACAGTCGTTTTCACACTATAATAAATCTTACAAAAGATTCTTAATTATTTTAAAGCTTTTATATAATGTTGCAACTGAAACTAAAAGAATGAACACGAAGAAAAATATATTAGTGATGTTTATTTCAAAAAAATCATCTTTTATTGCATCATAAATTATATTTAAAGTTTTTCCTATTTTTTGTTTTTTTGAAATGCTATTTTTTGCTTCTTTAATTATTTTAACCTTATTATTGTCATAAAACTCTATAACTGGGTAATAATCTATAGTTTCGTAATATTCGCTAGATCTGTTTTTATGATCACGAATATTGTAGGCTTTATGAGGGTTGTTTTTTATGATTGTAGCTTTGTAAATTTTTCCCGAATATAAAGTGTCAATATCCTTAATTGTATAAAATGTTGAAAAATATGCAATTATAAACAAAAATGAATAACCGATTCCCGAGATTAAAATATCAGAGACTGCATATTCTTGCTCCTTTCTTTCATATAGGTATGCAACTAATATCGAAAAAATTATTATTCCTATAATTATTTTAAAGGTTGTATTCATTTTTAGGGTTATTTTTTACTAAAAAATAAAAAGTACAGTATTGTCTTGTAGTATTTGATTATTCTTGCTCAAAGGAAATTTTGAATGGGAGATTATTATATTTACTTGACAGAAATTGCTACGGGAATATGAATTATCTTTGATATCACTTTCTTTTTACTAGGAGCATACAGATACACCTTCTTTAAATTATCGTCTGCTCTCACAATGCATACGTGTTCTTTTTCCAGTTTAAGTTTAGAATCATTAATACCAAAGGTGGAATATTTTTTAATAAATTCTACATAATTTAAACCTTGGTTGTTTCTAAATTTTTCATAAATGCTTTTGGGTACTTCGATTGTATTATAGTTTTGACTTATACCTTCTAAATAAAAATCAAATTCATTTTCTATAGTAGCATCTTTTTCGAAATGAAAAACATCTCCATCAAATTCTATAAGTTTAATTTTTGCATTATCAATAGTTATGTTTTTTCCTATATCTTCTTTAGTGAATTCTTCAATTTCATATTCGGTAGGTAAAGATACTTCAATGTCTATAAAACCATTTATTTTGAAAAACTCAAATTTACCCATACTCATAGTTTCAAAACCAATTCCTTCAAGCACTTTTCCGTTTTTTTCTTCAAGCCCTCCTAAATTGATTTTTAAGAAATCAGAGTCTAAAACTATTTTTTCGTTTTTTTCATTAATCAATTCATATTTTGAAATTTTGGCATTAATTAAATCTAATCCAGATTTTTCTGTAGTTATATGGTCTTTTTCCTTGTATTCTTTCATCTGTGATTTTGTAAAATTATTTACCAAACCACTTAAACGAATACTATTAGCAGGGGTCAATTGATCATCTGAATAATTATCAGCCATTGGTGTTATAGTACTCGCTATTTCATTTAAAATTGAATTTGCTTTTTCCTCAGAATAGGCATTATCCCAAGGATGTTTTTTATCAGTTGATTTTATTGTTGTTGATTTTTTAATTTCTTTGGTTGTTGTTTTTTTATAAACCAAATAGTCTGAAAATTTTTGTTTAGAAAAATCATCATCAGAATACTTTATTTCTTCACTTATTAAGTTGGGATAGGATTTTTTTTCTGAGCAAAATGAGAACAAGTTGCTTAGTAGGACTAAATAGAAAATACTATAATATCTTTTGCTTATTTTTTGCATAATTATCTTATTTTTTAAAATTTATGGTATGTGCCAAGTTTTATAAAATTGTATTGCTTATTTTTTCATAAATTCTCCACCATATCCAAGATTACTAATAAAGTCTATCCATACTTTATCTTTAAAAACAAATAAAATATTATACGGGTCTGTTTTGTCATTTTTTTGAAAATAATAATAATAGATGCCACTATTGTTTAGCCAAAAGCAACTTTTAATAGATTCTAAATTATATTCACTTTTAATTGTACCTAATTTAACTCCTAGATTTTTTCGTAAAAAGTTCAAGTCTGTTTGATTACCAAAATCAATTTGAATCATTCCTATTTAATTATTAGTCTCATTATAATGGATAATAGTGTTTTTGCTTACTTGAGCTAATTTTTCTTTTCCTAATATAAGGAGAGAATTACTAGTAGTCTCAAATTTTTTATATTCAAATGATGTCATTGCATCTGTATCTTGATTGTCCTTCAAATTTAATTTTACAGATTTTAATATATCTGTTATTGTTTCATTAAATTTTAAATTTAATAAGTCGAAACCGTTAGTAGAACTATTTGCTTCTTGCTTTTCTATATTTTCCTCCTTCAATTTAGCTTTTTTTGTTTCAAAATTACATGATGTTAAAACTAAAGCTATTGTTATAATTAAAGTTATTTTTTTCATATTAAGTCTTTTATTCGTTTTTGAAATAGATTGTTGAACTTTAGCTTTTATAATTTCTAACAATATATTACCAACCACCACCGCCGCCGCCGCCGCCACCGCCACCACTACTTCCACTACTACCACTGCTCCATGAAGACCCGCTACTACTTGAACTTGATTGGGTTTGTGATGAATTATTGAGGGAAGAATTAAAGGTGGGGCTAAAATTAGATATAGCAAAAGGTTTGTCTCCTTTGTACCAATTGGGTTCATATTGTGCTTGTTCAAGTACAGTAACAAAATTTTTACCCCATATATCTTCTATTCCTAGAGCAATCGCATAAGGTAATAATTCTTCAAATAATTGTGGGGTGAGTTTTGGAGGATTCAGTGCTTGCAAACTATTTTTCTCTGCTGTCTCTAAATACATTTTAAAACCTTTGATGCGTTCTTGAGCCTCATTACCCAAATTTGTGTATTTACCTATTGAAAAAGCATATATTACATAACAAATAAAAACTAATCCAATAATAGCAATTTGATAACTTTTAAGAAATGGAATTGTCATTATTAACACTCCAAAAGAAAAAAAGTATATGAAAAAACCAAAACCATAAACTAATATTTTTGAGGGGGTACTTAAATTTTTAAGACTTATAAAATAATAGCAAAATGATCCCAAAATAATTAATCCCAAGTAAAATATGTTGTTTGTTTCTCCTTTTGCGACTAACCAAACATAAGTTAAACTAGATAAAATGAATAATAGAAAACCATTAAAGCTCAATTTACGGTTAGATATATAATAATCTGTTAGATTAATTTGTTCTCTAACTTTCAAATCCCAATTATTATTCATTTTTTGAAAAGTACTTGTATTTTGCTTATCAACAATTATTTTTTCCTTTCCCTTTGTTTTTTCTAGAATGATAGTTTCTTCAATGGATAAATCATAGCTTTCACGATTTAATACTTCTATCTCATATTTTTCTGAATTTACAAATATTCCACTTTCAGTTTTTGAATTAATTTTAATTTTCTTTTTTATTGCCAAATTTATCATTGATGCCATAAATGATTTTTGGCTAGTTTTGCCTTCTAATACATAACTCAAAATAGCTGGAGACCAATTAAAAGGGGGTCTGAATTCTGGTATTGGTGTTTTTTTTCTTAGGTCTTTTCCGTTCTTTTTCCAGTTTAAAAAATAAAAAAGCAAAGTACCTAAGGCAAACAATAACGTCCAAAAATAGTGTTTAATACTATTAAAGAAACTTATTGCTTCTAATTCCTTTTCAGGAGCAATGACTATATTTTTTGGAAAAGCAGCGGCAACAGTAAAACCTTCGCCTTGATTTAAAAATTGTGATTTGAATGTAATTGTATTTTTGTCAATAAAGTAATCACATTGACTTTCTTTAGAACCTTTTATTCCCGTATAACAATGAGCATTATTGAATCTATCATTTGTATTGGGAAGGATGATTTTACAAGAAGTATTTTGAATAGGAAAATCCCATTCATTTCCTGTTACATTCCAATACAATTCGTCATACTGCTCAAAAAAACCTATTTGATAAGGAATTGTATATACAATTTGATATTCATACACTCCGCTATCTAAAGTAACATTCTTGTTACCAATGTATATATACCAATTATTTCTGTCTTTATCTGTAAAATAATTTTCATTGTGATTGTCCTTCAAGACTGTTTTTAAATTATAATCAATTTTTATATCTGTTCCATATTTGTCCTCTCTATACAAGGGAAGAATACGTTTAATTCCATGTTGAATTTTTTCTCCTAAACACTGAACTTTTATTTTTTCTGTTACTTGTATTAGACCTGAATGTTCGATTTGGATTTCAACATCATAATTAATAATTCTTTCTTGAGCTTTAGTGGGTAAAGTGAAGAAAATAAATAAAAAAACAATAGAAATTGCTGATTTGATTTTTATGAAAGACATCGTTAATAGATACTAAAATTTAACAACAGGTACCTCTCTCTTGAAAGTATCTTCTAAAACCCAAAAAGGAATAGTTTTAAATCCAATAATTTTTGCCACTAGTACATTAGGAAAAGTTTGGATGCTGGTATTAAAATCTCTAACGGTAGCATTATAATAACGAATAGAACGTTCAATATCTGTTTCTAAATTAGATAGTTCTGCTTGCAAAGATTGAAAATTTGCACTTGCTTTGAGGTCAGGATAACTTTCTGCTAAAGCAAAAACTTTTACCAATTCTTGACTAATCTGCTTTTCGATATTATTCTTTTCATTAGCATCTGTTGTAATAGCTTTATTTCTGAGAGTGACTATACTTTCTAAAGTTGTTTTTTCATAGGAAGTGTACCCTTTTATTGTCTCAATAAGATTAGGTATTAAATCAGAACGCTTTTTTAGCATAACATCAATAGCGCTAAAAGCTTCACTTGTTAAATTTTTATTTACTATTAATTTGTTGTAAATAAAAATTAACAACAAAACTAAAAGAACAACTAGAATTAAACTTATAATTAATGACATATTTTTTTATTGGTTATAAATCAAAATTAATATTGTTAGACTATTTATTAAACATTCTTTCCTGAAAAATGGTTCATAAAATAAACTCAGAATTAAGGTGTTTCTTTTGTAGTTTTTATATTGTTTAAAATTTAGAAAATGAGTTAGATTATTTATGGTATTAAATGATTTCAAAATCTGTTTTCCCTTGTGGCATATAAAAATACATCATAAGTTCAAGTTCTTCATGTGTTTTTTGATTAATTAACTTTAAGGCATTTTTACCGTCTAATCTTTTCAAACAAACTAGTTTATTTTTTGCAGAGTATTCTAAAACTTCAGTTCCAGTTAATTTTTGGGGTTTAAATCCTGATTTAAAATCATCAATTAAATTATCAATTTTTTGTTGAGCTTCATTTTTGTTGAGATACATACAAATGGCTAAATTATCAAATTTCATTTTGAGTAATTTTTTTAATTTGTCATATTGTTCTTCATTTATAATTTGTATAATCTCATTATATCTTGAAACAATTTCCTTTTTTAAATCAATATTTAAATCTTTTAAATTTTTAGAATTTTGCCAAGCGTCTAGTTTATATGATACATTAGAATTAAAAATACTCGAATTCTTAATTACTGGAATTCCTTTTTTACAGGAATAGTTTGATGTTCTTGAAATTGATTTAAATATTTAAAATCACCTGAACTAACATCAAACTCAATTACTTTATACCTCACATAAGCTTCCTTGTGTAATTCTTTTTCTCCTTTTAATGGATACATTGTTATTTCAATAATTTGTTCTCCTTTTTCAAGAATTCCATTATTGATAGGAATATCTGAAGCTATCTGACCTTCAACATTAAGTGAGAAAATTTCAACATCGTTAATTTTTATGGTGAAATAGCACATTACCGCGCTACAATCTAATTCATAATAATATTGTGTCATTTTATTTTGGATAGGTTAAGTTAAAAGTATCGAGTATAGTAAAAACATTTTTATCTTCAGAATTTTCTACTCTAATACCTTTCTTTAAAAAGGAAAAAGTTGTTTGAGTATAAGATTGATTTTTTTGTTAAATTCTTCTTTTTGTTTCAATATTATCCAAGCTTCTTTTGAATCCCAAAAATACGCATTGGAATTAGGGTCTTTTCTAATATCAGGAGCGCCATATATTTTTTTAAATAATTTAAAAGTTCCGTTCCTTTCTCGTTATTCAAATTTAATTCAACTCCTAAAAAATATTTTTCGAATATTCACTAACCAAAACCCATATTTGATTTTCTCCATAAGGATATCCATCTTTAACTTTAAATGAATTTAGAGATACATCGCCAAACTTTAAATTATCTAGTTCGACAGAAGTATAGGATTTAAAACCATATTCAGATGTAGTTGTTTTTTCATAATTAGAAAGTGTATTTTCTATCTTTATGGTCGAATTAAATTTTATTTTTTCTAAATCATTTCTATTAGAACATGATAGAATCATAAGTATTAAAGGAATCCATAATATATTTTTTTTCATAACTGTCTTAATTTTTTATTAATGGAATATTTGCATCTATGTTAAATAAATCTTCTAAACTTTTTATTACATCAAAAGGTGGAATAATTCCTTTATATGTACCTTCTGCAATTACATATTTACCTTCTCGTTCAGTTTCTACTTTAGCATATTTCGCACCTATCGCGCCACTTAATACAATAATATACTCTGCATCCATACCATCAAACCCCAAAGTTGGTCTGTAATATAGACCTTTATCGTCATATTTTATTCCGTGTCCAAAGGTAACTGATGCTGACGCTGATGCTGATGCTTCAAAATATGCTTTAACTTTTATAACTACAATAGCAGCTTCTCCTTTAATTTTTATTCCTACTTTTAATTCAACTTTTAATTTACTTTCTGCTTTAAGATTGAAATCTGAACCAGATTTTTTGCCTGCTGTATTAAACTTAAAATTTGTATCAAAACTAATAGTGTTTGAAATTATCAAATCCATATAAATATCTACACTAGCATTAAAGCCTTTTTCGTCAGTTCCAAATTTAATACCTTGTTTTAATTTTCCTTTAATTTCATTATACAATTTCATCACACCAGGTGCAGCTGTACCACCACTTAAAGCCCCCGTGACACCATAAATTATTGCTCCCAATAAATCAATAGTTATATTTAATCCTATTAAAGGGGCTGCTTTAAGTCCAATTAAAACATCTGTACCAAGTAACTGTTGATTATCTTCAGGTTTAGCTAAAAGCCAATTTCCATATAATTCTAAATTAGGAGGCTTAACTTCAAATGTTATAGGTACACCTTTTGGGGATATAGATCTAAATGTGCCTTTTGTAACATTTGTGATTCCATCTGCCATATTACCAACAGAAGCAAAAATGTCATAAAGTTTTTTAAATTTAGTTTCGTATTCCTTCTTTAATTCTGCCTTTTGTTTATTTTCATTCCATTTAGCTTCAATGCTAAAACCAAACGATACATCTTTTTGTTTCCATCTTCTTTCGGCTCCAATTTTTCCCGCTTTCTCTTGAAGTTTTTTGTGATCTTGTGGACTTGCATTCATCCATTTTACACTCAAATCATTAGTAAGATTAAGAAAAAACTTTAAATTCCAAACTATATCTGGAAAAACTTTGATTAGTAGTACATTATTTCCCTCACTAGAAAAATACCTACATGAGTGAATAAATACAAGATAATGTATGGCAGATTCTTCCCATTTAAAGGCATTGTAACGAGACCATATATAATTTAATGGGGCTGGATTCCACCACTCTAATGAAGAATGCACAGGAATCTGTATTTTATCCCCATTTTGCAGTTTTGTATATCAATCCCGTTTAGACTATCAATTTTTAAATTTTTCAGTCCATTTTAAAATTCTCCCATAATTTACTATTACAAATAAACTATAAACTGTAATCATAGTGATCCAAACGGCAAACATTTTTATGCCTGAAAGTCCAATAAACAAAAACGAAATTTGAGTTACAAACCCAATAATCCAGCAAATGCACATTGAGGAGACAAAAAAATAAAAAAAGGATTGAAAACATTTTGCAACTTTATATTTCTAAATATAAAACCAACAAGACTCAATAATGCGATACATAATGGAATGCCAAAGGTAGTGCCAAAAACCATCATTTCTGGTTTTTCAGAAATAAGTTTTAAAAAGTTGATAATATTAGAATTGAACTCCATCGTATTTTTTTCGGCTTCAGAGATTTGTAAAAGCGATTTTTCTTTGTAAAATAAAATTCTTGCCATGATAAAACTAGGAAACTCATGAATGCCAATATTGTACATATTGATACTTTCATTAAAAAATTCTCTCCTATCGGCAATGGCATTTTCTATTTCTGAGACTCGTGTTTGAAGACTTAAAAAATTACCATTGGTTTTTAGTTCAGGATAATTTTCTGAAACTGCAAAAATAGATTTCATGGTTTTATCCATATCGTTGGCTAGCCTTATTTTATTATTAAAATTACTCGAATTTAAAAAATCTGTTCGCAAACGAGTCAAATTTTCTAAAACCGATTCTTCGTATCGCATTGATTCTTTGAGTACGTTAATCAAATTGGGGATTTCATCGGCACGTTGTTTTAAAATCACATCGATATTGACAAAAGCCTTTTCGACATTAAATTTTAGCATTACTAGTTTATTGTAGGCAGAAATTATTGTAGCTATAACAACAATAACAAGAACAGCAATAATAATATAAGAGAGTATTGGGTTCATTTTTTTTATTTTTTAAGGATATATCTTTTTAATCAAATCACTAAAACTTTTTACACCTTGTAATGGATTTATAAACTGAGGTTTACCAACCATAATATGATTGTCTTTTATTTCTATGGGGGTTATCAGAATTAAAGCTATCAAAAGTGCAAATACCGCACTAAAACGGTTAAAGGAGTTGCGTAATGGCTTGGAATTGTTATACTGCTCTAATTTATCTACAGGCGTTATGGCAAAAACTTTTTGATCGATTCGTACACAAATGTTGGCACATTGTTTTCTAGAGATGCTTTTCCAATAAGCAACATCTCATCATTGGGTTTTAATAAATATTGGGTGTGTCGCTTACCTCTAGTAGTATATTGTTCGTCTACTTTTAGCCAAACCAATTCCAAATTTTCGGGGTTTACCGCTATAACTCCTGTTTCGTCTTCGATATAAAACGGGTTACATACTTGATTTGTAAAAATAGTTGAGTAAGAATCTCTTCCTTCACTATCGGTAGTGCAGTCTTCAATTTCATAATAAAAACCAATACAATCTTTGTCTTTCAAAGGCGACTTGAGTAGCTCTTTTGCTTTTAACTTGCCTCGTACTTCTGCCAATCCCATTGCCACCGTATGTATTTTGGAAGTAGGCAAAATGGCTTGGTATTTTAAAAATCTATTTTTATTGCTAGGCAAAAAAGCCATTACAATAATAGCTAGAAAAACAATCACAAAAGTGTAAATACCCAAAAACGAAAAAACACCAAAAACAACAATAGACAGAATTAATGACAACACTTTTTGCCATTTTGGTTTAGGCTTGATGTTGTATTTAATATTGAATTTTTCTTTTTCTATTTTGTCTTCCCTGCTTTGTACTATAGCCGAATGCACCATCCCAATAATAGCCATAACAAATACTGAAATAGCTATCAAAATAAAAATAAAAGAAACAGCATTGCGATATATTAATGCCGTAATGCCTATTAGTAAAGGATTAACTAAAAAACAAATCCATTTTGGTTTCAAATTAATATCCCACAATGTCATGAGTATAACAGTATGAAATATAGCTATAAAACAGCTAAAAATTATCATCATAATGATTTGTCCATTAGCTATTTCATTGTTGAAAAAAGTGGCTAGTAATTCATTCATTTTTTTTATTTAGAAGTTGTATTTTATTTACCATACTATATAACTGTCAAATTATCACCCTTTTTCTTTCTCTGGAAACGAAAATCTAAAAAGATTATATCATCGTCATTTTTTTTGTTTTTTAATCTTATTATTCCTTCTCCATCTGCTTTATGTAAAAGCATAGCTAATTTTCCATAACCTTGATATTCCAATTGAAAAGTTTCTTCAAAAAGGGGTTCTAGTTCATATTCATCACCTGCTATCAGTTTTATGAACTCTTCTTGTCTTAACTTTTTTTCATTCTCACTATAATAAAGGCAAGAAGTTATTAAATCCTCACGTTCTTTTACAATATTCAAATACTGATTTATGTCTTTGTTTTTTATGATTTCATAAATTAATTTATATTGCTCATATAACTCTTTCTTTATGTCTATTTTATCCTTTTTTTCTTCCTTTTTAAGGTCAACTGACTTTCTCCATCCATCGAAATTGAAACTTACATTTGCATTAAATACTCTACTCCATTGATAGATAGGTAATCCTTCAAACTTTTCAGGGGTTTTTTCAATATATTGTCCTTCATAACCAACTTGATTATCATGATCCCATTTTTCAATCCATTGTTTTTTTAATTGGTCAATATGAATACCATTGTTTTGGTTCATATCTTCGTAATACTTAATTGTTTTTAAATTTCGATCTTTAAATGATGAAAAAGTCAGGTTCACATAACCCTCTCTTCCAAAAAGTTGTTTCCCAAATCTAGGATACATTATTACTTTTACTTCATGCTTACCACTCGTTAATAGAAGTTGATTTATATCATAATCTCCTGTAACACCCCCACCATTTTTTGTAACATCTCCCATCAGTTTAAACAATAAAACATCATCTACAAAAATCTCAAATTGACATTCCATATTGTCAATATAAATTCTATTAGTAATCTTTTCTTGAGTAGAAATGTTGCTTTGAATAGGATATTCTTTCATAGTTTTATTTTTTTCAATATTTTTTGTTCTGTTCTTCCAAAAAAACTCTTTTTCTTTCATTTTCTTAGTAATTTTTGAAGAAACTTCTTCTTTACATGACGTAAAACAGCAAATTAGAAATAGTATTATTATTTTTTTCATTTTAATGTTTAATTTAGATTTACCAACCACCATTTTTAGGATCTATAAAATATTTTTTAGGTAGATCTGGAACATCAGCCTTTAAGAAAGGTTCATCTTTATTACCAAATTTTAACATTCTTTTAAAGCCACCTACCACAATTTCTGCTTCGAAAGTGAGAATCAAACCTGAAAAACCTAATTCTGGTTTCCAGTAAAATCCTCTATCATCTGAATCTACTTTGATTTTTGCTGCAAAATAAGCTTTTGCTACAGCTTCTGCTCTTAATTTTACTTGTACTTCCATTATCAAGCTCTTCATTTTAACACTAAAATGTATCTTAAATTTAATTTCAATACCCATTTCAGCTCCTAAATCAAAGGTTCCTCCTTTTACAATTCCAGTTAGACTATTAATTTCTATGGCATTGAAATCAAAAACTAATTTTCCATAAAATTTAGCTTCAAAAATTATCCCACCATTTAGAGCGCTTAAAGTTAATTCCGAAGAAGCAACCATAGCTGCTACAAATGGATGTAAACGACTGCCTACAGCTAAAAGATCAATGACAAATTCTGCCCCAATCAAAGGATCGGCTTTAAAATTTAACTTTCCAACAGTGGCTACTTTATTTGAGTATTTACCTGTCCCTCTCTCCAAATACCAATCAATATTTGCATTCAGTGCTGGTGATTGGACTTCGAACATAAAAGGTGGTTTTAATGGACTCTTTTTGTAGCTCCACCAATAGTATTTTTAACTTTATCAGCTATTTCTTTATATTTAATGAAGATATCAAGTATGCTTCTTATTCTTTTTGCAAATTCAGCACCTACTTCAAAGTTTTGTTTTTCATTATCCCATTTTGCTACCAGTTTTAATTCAAATTTAGTTAACATTTCTGGGCTATTAGCAATTTTTTTGCTCTCTTTCCCAGCCCCTACTGCTTTTGATTGTGCTTCTCGATCTTTTCTGATTATTTTAGTTACTTTTTGATCTTTAGGATTATTTCTACTGTATTCAGGAAGATTGCTGTGAGTATAGGCAAAAGGATGTTCCCAGTTAAATGAAAATTCAAGATTCCATTTTATATCAGGAAAAACCTTAATCAAAATCACACTATTTTGTTCATTAGAAAAATACCTACATGAGTGAACAAAAACATTATAAGGATTAGACGATTCATCTCGAATAAGCACGTTATACTTTGGCCATATATAATTCAATGGGGCGGGACTCCAAGCTTCCAAAGTAGAATGCACAGGAATCTGTATTTTATCCCCATTTTGCACTTTTGCAGCGGGATAAGCAGGGGAGGTCACTTTTATTTTTTTAATATGCTTGTCTTTGGTTTTAAAACAAGATTTGGTTTCAAAGCCATTTACTTCTAGCAGTATATTTTTATCCGAGCTAGGCGCAATGGTTTCATACACTATGGTTTGCGCATTATGCCCTTCAAAAGTAAACGATACATCTACACGACGGTTGTGAATATAATCAAATTCGTCTTTGTATTTTATGTTATCTCTGCCTTGTTTGTCATCGGTAGCATTTACTTCGCCTTTGCCTATAGATAGAATACGATCCGCTTTTAAACCCCCATCTAAGAAGAATTTTTTTACCGCATCACTTCGGCGTTGCGATAAGCCGTTGTTGTAATTCTGTTTTCCTATTACACAAGCATAACCTTCTAGTCGAATGCCTGAATGCGGATGCTCTAATAAAAAGTTTAATACATTTTGTAATGCCTGTTTGCTTTTTTCATCTACTACATCTACATCAAACTTAAAAAAGATAGAAGTGGTTACTTTTTGAATTGCTCCTTTGGCACTTTTTAATCCTTTACCATTGTCAAACACTTTTACGGTACTAGTGGAGACTTTACCATCTTTAGTTTCAGTTTCAGTAATAGCAATTTCTTCAAATTTACAAGGTTCGTAACGGTTTAGTTTAACAGTCGTTTCACCTATTTTATAAGCCGTTGTATTAGTAGGCTTTTCAATATTGGTGCTAACTATTTCCTTTTTATTTTTAGGTATTCGGCGTGGTCTTGTTCTTCTTTGCTGTTTATAATATATTGCCCTCTTGCATTTTTTATTTTAACATAAAATTCTTCTTCCTCCTGTATATTACTAACTGCCCCCATCCATAGGGTAGTGTTAGGGATTTTTAAACATACTTTCCCATCATTAACTTCTACGCCTACAATGGTTCTAATTATTTTGTCTGTAAAGAGTGTGTCTTGGTTATAGACTTCTACCGTAAGTTTTTCTCCGTTTAATCCTTCGGTTTCTAAGTATAAATAAATAGTATCTCCATATTTTATGGGGGTACCGTTGGCTATATTTTGTCCATTAGGCAATTTTCGCCATTCTGCTTTTGTAATTTTAGGGGGGCAATATCCTCTAAAACCTATTTTTGCAATACTGGATTTTTGTATATCTTCTATACTTACTTGAGCATAATAGAGGTAGCTACCACATAATTTTTTGGGTAAACTTATTGAAAATTGAGTATTTGGAGCAGAAGGAAATTGTTGTATGATGTTTTTTTCTTTATCTAGCCATTGCCATTTGCGTTTATTTTGTTTTTCTTTTGGGGTGGTATCAGGTTGCCATTCTGTAATGTCAAATTTTACTTTTTCATTTGCAGGGATTACCATTACTGAGGGAGTAGATAATTTACTATAATATTCTCCACTTATTTGGTTTAGTTTTTTAGGCCCTTTACTCATATTCATTAAATTATTGTTATATCAGCTCCTTCATGATTTAAAGGTTCTTTATTTAATTTATCTATTCTTATTAGGGGATTTATTTGACGTATAACATCTTTATTAGCATTTTTGAAATTTTGTTGACTTGCTTCTGTTCGTTGTCCATGGTCTATAATTTCAATGCACGGTGAACCTGCTATAGCGCATACTGCTTTGCTGTTTTCTAGAATAATGTTTCCGCCATTACTTAAGGTTACTTTTTTATAAAAGTCTTTCCATTCTGTTATCACGGGTTTGCATGGTGGTGGTGGATTCCCCATTTTAGGACAGTTGCCAAAGGTGTTTTTTTCTAAAGTAGCACCGCCTATTTCTTTTGTGCTTACTATAAGTTTTTTAGTACCATCTTTATCATTAGCATATTCTTTTTGATGGGAAAGGACTTTAATTTTATCAGTAGTTTGACCAAACTGACATTTACATACAGCACCTTGCACCACAACGTGTTTTTCAGCCATAGTTTTGTTTTTTAGTTTTGTTTGTTTTTATTCAAAAAGACTTTTCCAAAATCCTTTTTTCTTATTGTTTGTTGTTTCTGAGTCTAATAATAGGTTTGAATGATTATGAATATAAGGCTTTTCTTTGCCTGAAATATCTGATATGACAACGGAAATTTTCTTTGTTTTTTCTAAAGAAATACTACATTCTAAATATATAGATTCAGGTATAGAACTGTTAGGATCTAAAAAAGCTTTCAGAAAAAAATTACCTGTAGCTTTTTCAGTATCTCGATTTTCTTCAAAGGGATAATGATTTTCATTGATAAAATCAATTTTACTTCGTGGATCATTTAGTACTCCTTTGAAATTTATGTTAACTAAATTATATTCATCTAAATAGGGGACTATATCTGCTTCTATTTTATAAATAGGTTCGTTAGCATTCTCTATAATTGGAAAAGAAATTTCTCTTTCTGTTTTAAATTTTTCTTGGTATTCAAAACAATAGCCAAGGAAAAGGGTTCGTAGGAAATAATCCTGAAACATATAAGAATTAATTTTATTCTGATTTTCTAATAGGTTTTCAAATTCTTGTAAGTATTCTTCAACCATTTTTCCTTGAAATTCTTTAAAAATTTCTTTTTAATGATATTCCAACGCCTTGGATAAGTATTGCATTTTGCAACCTGTTCCCAATTTCCTTTTTCGTCTACCATTAGGTGCATGGGATATAATACCTTGGATGTTTCGTAAGCAAGGGTATGAACTATGCTATTTACTTCCTCTTCGTTAATAAAAGGTTTTGAAATATCATTTATTTCAAAAATATGGCAATCTTCAAATTTTTGAATCCATTTTACGGATTTCTCATATTTGATTTCATTTTTATCTTCTCCGTCTTCAATGGTAATTATTACACCGTATTTTGAAAAACTTTTAGTAGGAATATAAAATAAGCTGTTATTGTAAGAAAAGGGGACTTGTTTTTTTACTCTTGTTGTATGAAAAGTTTTCTGTTCATTTGCATGTTTGTCAAATATTATAAGTTTTTTTTGATGGGTAATATCCTTTTCTAATAAATCATCATGAAGGCAATAGGTGTTATGATGCCATTTTAATGCTTCTTTACTGATACCTAATTCTTTTGCTACAGATTCTAGTGTATCTCCTTTTTTAACTTTATATGTAGGCCAAGTGAAACTCATAAATTAAAGAGTGTTTAGAGTATAAGGATAAACATTTGATGAAGCTTTTTTTAGATTGATTAAAAAACTATCACATAAGTATTCCCATTCTGACTCTTTTAGTATTTCGGTAACTTCAGTATTTCGGTATAGGTATATATCTATAGTTCTTGCAAATCCTTCTTTTGTAGAACTTTCTTTTTTGTTCCTTTTTTATTTCAATTTTTGTAATTGTATTTTTAAAATGGTTTAGCCCATAAGCTTTGATGTCAGCTATTGTAACGATTCTTCCGCGGGTTAATAGAGAGTTTCTGTATTCTAATATTTTATCTTTTGTTGATAATCCTTTTCTGCCACCTACGGTTGGAGTTATTAACATTATATTCTTTTCTAATAACATAGTTCCAGCTTCTTCTAAGGATAGAACGGATCCTATTTTTATGTCGTTTGCTTCATCTCCTAATGTGGTCCAATAAGCTATGTTACAAAAGAAACCTGTTTCGTCCTTTGAGGAAGCATTAACAGTTAAATAAGGATTGTTAGGTCTTTCAAAATGTTTTTCTTTTGATAATTGGTATAATGCAGCAACATTTTGATTGATTTGCTTTAAAGTTTCTTTAGTAGCATCATTTCCTATACTCATAAAAGATGCTGTTTCATCTTTAATAAGTTCTAAGAGTTGTTGTAAAAGATCAGAAGCTCTTCTTTGATCAAAACGAGAAACGCCACCTCGTCTAAGGGTAATGGTTCCTGATTTAGTATCATCGTAATTTTTTAGATCATATCTGTAACCCTCATCATTTGATACGTGGTCTAAATCTAAGAAAAACTCATCGGAGTCTATAGGGATTATATTTAGAGCACCTGTTACTCTATGAGAGGCTTTAGAAATTCTTTTGTTTACAACAGGTAAACAATTAAGTGTTATTGATACATTTTCTAATACATCATTACCAATGGTTTCAGTTAATTCAACTCGTAACCATATGATTGATTTGTCATTTTCTAGCTGGTGATTTACAAAATATTGTTGAAATAAAGTATCAGAACCTGTTTTTTCTACTTGGTTTATAGTACCATTTAAGGTGAAAAAATTAGGTAAATAAAAATTGTTAATTCTATTATTTATTTGGTCTAGATTAGAATAGTTTTTGCGAACTATATTTTCAAAATTAAAGGATTCTTCTGTAGCATTGTATCCTTCATTAAAGGTAAACTCTTGATTTCCGAAATATATTTTTGCTTGTCGTAAGTAATAAAAAAAGAAGTCCTTTTGATAACTATTATTTATGTTTACATAAAATGTAGGGTTTATAATATTTTCAGTATCAGAGCATTTTAGCCCTATCCATAATTCTCCTTTAGGGATAAAATTATCAGCGGTACTAATAATATCGTTAAAAAATAAATTATCAATTTTTTTAAAGAATTTCCATAGGCAAGGTATTCTACTTTTGCTGTGGTTAAGGTTGTTTCTATTGTGGGACCAAAAAAGACATCTTTGTGTAAAATTTCGGTTGGATTATAAATATTTGTAATTTTTTTACTCCCTTTAAATCGGTTGTATTTAGATATTTTTATGTTGTTTTCTGTTGGGAAAACTTGTACAATAGCACTAGAAGGAGTAACACCGGATACTTCTTCAGGAAACATTAGGTCTAATACTCTTTCAATTATTCTTGATCTAGAATCTTCTAAATCAGTATTTAATTTTTCTAGTTCTGAAGCACAAGCAGTTAGTAGTAATCCAACAATGGGGTCAAAAGAAGATTCCGTTTGTAATTCATTAAAGCCCCATAGTCTAGATGCTTTTCTTAAAATACGATCTTTTATACGTTCTTGGTTCATAGAATTTTAGTTTAGAATGAAAGAAGAGAGATTAATATGATAAGGGACCAACGAAAAAGGAACTTTGAAATAAAAAAGGTCTATTGGTTTCAAAAACTTGCCCTTTAATACTAAAAGAAACACATTTTTTAATTCTTTTTCGACTTATATTTCCAATGTTTTTATCTGATATAACAATATCAACATCCTCTAGGGCTAATCTTTTTTCATAAGTTGAAATTGCTTTTTTTAAAGTGTTTATAATAGTTTCTTTCAGTATATTATCACTTTTTAAAATGTCAAAGTCCATTTCCCAAATTTCTGTTCCATAATCATCATTAAATTTACATTCTCCAAATGAAGTAGTTGCTATTAAGAAAATGTGTTGAGCTATTGATGTATCGATGCTGATGTTAACTGCATCTTGTTTTTTTATAATTGCGTCAAAATCAATAGGTATTTTACAATAAGAACCTCTAATCATGGTTATAGATAAATTAATTTTTGAATGCTTCCATTTTCGTTTACTTCCATTTCTTTAGGGATTTTATTTCGCCTAATTATTTTTAACTCTACTTTAGGAGTAAGCTTAAGAAATTTTTCTCTATAAAGAATATCTCCAATAAAACTTTTACCATCATTATTATCTACAATAATAAAGTATTGGCTATTTTCTGGGATTTTAATTTGATTGATATTACCAGAAAATAGGTATACTTTTTCAGAATTATTAAATTGATAAATTAAGCTATCATGGGAAATATTTCTGTATTTTGAAATAGAAAGGGTTTCTATTTCGTCTGTAGGTTCGTAAGGAATATTTTCATACAGAAAAGAGGTTTTGTCAAAATTTTTGAAACCAAAAAAAGATAAAAATCCTTTTTAGTATTTTTTTTAACAAAACTAAAGATATCCCGTGTTACTTGATAAGCGGTAGTTTCGTTTGTTTTATCATCACTTACAATCATTTTATAGGTAGGAATTTCTACATTATGATTGTCAATGATCAAAGAAATTTTTCCAACTTCTAGATCAGATATTGTTAAAGAAATTTTATGAGTTCTAAGCCCTGAGTCTGTTTTTGAAACTCTCGCCATTTCTCCTTTTCCTCCATAAAAAGGGGATCCAGGATTGTCCGTCATTCCTAGAGATAAATTAAGTTCTGGTATTGGACTCATTATTTCTTTATTTTATATGTTTTTAAACAAATTAAATCTTTAATAATCTCTGTATTTTGAGATTTGTTTAATAAGATTTCATAATTTTTATGAACGGTAAAAACTTTTATACCACTTAACTCTAGACTTGTTAATTTTTTAAAAGTTCTTCTACTGAGTTGATGAATAAAAATACCATCACAATTTATGGGGAAATGATTTTTTAAATGGATCACATCCCCATTTTTGAAATTAAAGTCAAATATTTTTTTTTCTTCAATGCAAACGCTGTTATCATGTATTTTAAAGTACATAAAAATTTTACGTTTACGTTTTCCAAATTGTAATGTAGTAAATATACCATTACTGTTATTTACTATTAAGAGTATGGGATTAGGACTGGCAAAAAAACGACCGTCTAATTTTTGTCTAGTTTGTGTAATTTGACAACTATCTATTACTTTGTTTTTTACATTGTCTTGAGCAACACAATAAAAACTTATTATGTAAAAACATAGAAATAATTTTTTTAAAATATTCATCGTTATGCTTTTAAGTGTTTATTCTGCTTGTTGATAGATTTGTCTACAAACTTCTAAATCGCGTTTCATTTTGTCATATTCATCTTTTAGCGTTTTGTTTATAGTACTCAAACTATCCATTAGTTTGTGATTAGTTGCTAATTGTTTAACTTGTTTTTTTGCATCAATTAGGTCTTTAAATGCAATAATTGTGTTATTATACATTATTTTGTTCTTTAATGTATCTTTAGGCAATTGATTATACATTTCTGCTAATAATGAAAGTGCCAGTTTTTCGTTAAAGAAGTCGTTTTGACCTGGTGCATTTATAGAGTCTACAGTGGTTTTGACTTTTTCAAGTTGAAAAGAAAATTTATTTTGAATTTCAATTTCTTTTTTAGTTTAAAGTTCTCTGTTTTTAATAACTCATTTTCTCTGAAAGGGAAATAAGTATTAAATAAAAGAGCTGACATAAAAACAGTTACGCTTATTACAAAAAATAGTACAAAAGATACAAACGCCTTAGAACGTTCTTTTTATTAAGTATTTCCATGGTTTAATCTGCTAAAAAACTTTTACTTCTTTTTCCATACAATAGGCTATCTCTTTCTTCCGTAATTTCAGATACGAAAATGCTTCCATCTCGTTTTTTACCTATGTAATCTAATCGGCTTAGAGAGGATAAGAGATTTTCAAAAACATCCATAAATTTGTGGATTTTTGAAACACTTACGTCAATTTGATTGTGGTTATAATTGTTGTTTATAAGTTCTAAGAAAATGTTTTCAAAAGTTCCTTGATTAACATTACACCAATCTGCAAAATAGTTTAGTAATTCTTCTTTTCCTGCTCCAGATTTTGAATCAAATAGGTTTTTAAGAGTTCTAGCTAAACCAATAACGGATAGTAACATTTCTGCAGGTGCTTTGTGTATTCCTAACCATCTGGTTTTATTAATTTCTACACCTAAGTAATCTAATATTTTATCTGTTACTAATAACATCATTATAGCTAACTCATTTGCTTGTTTTTTAGAATTAATCTTTTGAGCAATTTGTATAGAAAATATTTCTACTTGTCCATAAAAACGGTTGATCTCATCATATAATTCTTGTAGTCTTTTATGACTTCCTACATATACTGATGGAGGAATATAAGAGTTGTCTATTTTTGATTCATATGAGTTTACTAATACTTTTCCTATGATTAAAAAGTTTCCTCCTAATCCTGTATCATTTATTAGTTCGTTTTCAGGAATGAGACTTAATAAATATTCAGGTTTTGTAAAAGGATATCGTGGTGGATTTTCTTCAGGATCAGAATCACCAAATGGTATTCTCTTAAAGTAATTAACAGAAATACAAACCCACAATTTTAAACTCTCATCACCTTTAATTTCATAAGAGGCTTCTAAATAAGAAGAATTCGTATTAACGGTTTCGCTTCTATCATCTATTTCAATTCTTGAACCATTAGGTGTTATGGCATGGCATTCTTGAACTTGCACTCTTAATGACTTATGACTATCAACCATTAGGTTTAATTTGATAGGATTGTTAGAAGGTAATAAACCATAAGATATAAGTGATGTATGTAAACCTACAGCATCTTTTATGGAATCATTAATGAAGTTTTGAATCGAATTAAAGTGATTTTTGTTTATTTTCATTCCGTCAATCCAATTGACAGGGAAATAATTTAGTTTTTCTATCATTATTTTTGTGTTTTTGATTTTTTTAAATTAAAAACTTTGCTGAGCTAATTCAAAAAATACAAATAGAAGCTAATAAAAAATACAGGAAAAAGAATAAATGATAGTATATATAAAAATCAAATAGAATTTAGATTGTATTTTTTATTGACCTATAAAAACAACCGTTTCTTTTAGAAACGGTTGTTTAATTAGTTTTTATTTTTGTTCATACTCAGTATCCCATTCATTTCCATCATCTCCTTTATGGCCATCCATTTTAATAAGGAAGTTTTTAGCAGGGAAATATGGTTTCATATGGATATCTAAATGAATTCTATCTTTTTGTATAGGGTCTTGTTCAAATCTTTTTACTTCAAAGTTTTCAATTAGTTTTCCAGGTCCACTTATTGAATCTAAGAAACGAACAATTTGTCCCATAATTTCTTTACGAGTTACAGCTGTAAAGTTTTCAAAAGCTCTTCTGTTTAAGAAGTCCATTAATACTTTTGTAACGTAATCAAAAACTCTAACTACAGAGTATGTTTGTAATCCTAAATTATCACCATTAAAAAGTGTTTTTGCAGAAAAAGCCATAACTTTTCCATATTCGTTTACCATTGGGATTAATCCTAGGCTTTCTAAATTAGCAATCTCACTCTTTTTTAAATCAAATTTTACTCCATCAACTTCGTTAATGCCTCCATATTTTTACCTGCTGTTACTTGAGACATTAATGTTTTATATATTTTTCCTGCTAAGGCAGCTGAAGGAGCAACGTATAAGTCTTCGGTTTCTTGAATTTCTTCAAATCTACCTCTACCAACAAGCCAGTTACAAGTCATTAAAACATTTGAACGGTAAATTTCACCACCTGTTAAGTAGGCTTGGTCAAACATTTCCATTACATCATCTGGTTCATCCAAATGTTCAAAGTCAGTAACTAACATTACTTTGTTTTCATGTGCTATCTTAGCCCATTTTTCTACTACTTTATTAGAACCTAAATAACCAGGGATTACTAAAATACCATAATTGTTTTTTAAGTCTAAACGATCATAGTTATTAACTAATTCTGCATGAATTGTATCTATAAATCGAGTGTTATCTAGATCTTTTAATTGTTCTAAATCAGAATTTATAATTGTAACATTTTTTACTTTATCAGTTTCAGTATTTTTGTAGAATAGAGCTATCGTACGATAGTTTGTTTCTAATTCTTTAGTAACTTCTACTGCTCTTGATAAGTTTTTCTTTAGTAAATCTTCTGCTTCTTTTCTTTTGTCTTCGCAGTTAGAAACCATGTCTGTTACACTTGTTCCTTCTGAAAGTACATCAGCCCAGAGTTTAAGCGTTTTCTTTAAAGATTCTCTTTCTTTTTCTTTATCCTTTTCTGTAAGGAAAATTTTTCTTCTTGCTTTTCTATCTGGATTTAAATTTTGTGCTCCTTCAATGGTTGTTTCTAATAGATCAAAACCACCGAATTTTGCTAACTTTTCTAGGCTACTTTCTAAATTAGCCTGTCCCTTCTTTTGTTCTAAAACTGTACTGTCAACGTATTGACTTTCTTTATTTTGTGCCATTAGTAGTTAGTTTATTTGTTTTCTTCTAATTCTTTAATAAGAGATTGTAATGAATCTAATAATGATTTTTTTGCATCAGGGTCTTCTAATGCTCCTTTTAAGATTTTATTACTTTTTAGTTGTTTAATGATTTTTTGATATTGATCTTTTTCTGTTTCTAGACCAGTCAAAAAGTTACTTTGTTGAGTAATTCCTTTTACACCAAAATCACCAAGGTTGGTAAAACTTAAATTTTCCATTTTGGTAGAACCATCTAAATTTTCAAAATCAACCTTTATTTCTGGTTTAAAATGTTCAAAAACCTTTTCAACGGTTGTTAATCCTTCTACTAGTTCTGGTTTTACAGGACTTTCAGCTGTTAATTTTTGAGCAATAATAGTTTTGTTTTGAGGGATTTCGCTTATTGCTTCGTTTGCGTCTAATGGTACTTCATTACCACCAATTCCATGATTTGATAACATAATACTTAATTTATTAGTTTAACTCTATATTTAATTTGATTTTTTCCCAAAATAATTCTCCATTTTTTAATGAAATTTTTACAGTATCCCCTTCATTATATTCCATTGCAACTATTTTTTTTGCTAAAGGTCTTCTGAGCTTTCCTCTTATAATTCCTTTTAGCGGACGTGCTCCATACTTTGCATCATATCCTTGTTCAGCAAGGAATTCTTTAACTTCTTGACTTACGATTAAATTAATATGAATGCTTTTTGCTAAGTCTATTAATTCCTTTTTTAAATGAATTTCAAATATTTTTAATGCGTTTTCTTTACTAATAGGTCTGAAAGGAATTGATTCTGTTAATCGTCCTAAAAATTCAGGTCTAAAATATCGACTCATAATTTCAAGTAATTTTGAATTGGTAGGTATCTCGTCTTTTTGAAAAGATTCTACAATAAAATCAGATCCAATGTTTGAAGTAAACAGGATAATAGCATTCGAGAAATCTCCTTCTTTACCTAATCTATCATGTAATTTTCCTTCATCCATTAATTGAAGAAAGACATCAAAAACGGAACTGTGTGCTTTTTCTATTTCATCAAACAGGACTATAGAATAGGGCTTTTGTCTGATTTTATTTACTAATAGTCCTCCTTCTTCATATCCAACGTAACCTGGAGGAGCACCATATAGTAAAGCTGCTGAATGTTCTTCTTTAAATTCAGACATGTCAAAACGAATGATAGCGTTTTCATCTTGAAAGAGAAATTCAGCTAATGATTTCGCCAGTTCTGTTTTTCCTGTTCCTGTAGGACCTAAAAAGAAGAATGAGCCAATGGGTTGTCCTGCTTTACTTAAGCCAGAACGAGATTCTAATATGGCTTCTGAAACAATACTAATTGCATGATCTTGTCCAACAACACGTTTGGACAGAATGTTTTCCATGTCATTTAATTTTTGTTTTTCCTCATCTTTTAATTTTCCTATAGGAATATTTGTTTTTTGTGAGATGATAAGCGCTAAATCCAGTTGTGTAATATGTGTTCTTTTTTCTCTAGCTATTTTTTCAAGAGTTTCAATATATTCACGACAAAATTTTACTATTTCTTCTATTATTTCAAAATGAAGATCCTTAATGATGATGTCATTATTTGAAGTGGTATAGAGAAAATGGGTTTTAGTTAATAAATCATTTAAAAACCATTCTGCTTTTAGCTTTAATTCATCTTCGTCTACTTCTCCAATATTGTCTTCAATATTTTTGATTTCATTAAGTAAATGCTCTCTTTCGTTTATAAAAGTATCGCCAGTAGTTTTAAGTACAGACATAGTATGATCTATTAAGTCTATTGCAGATGCAGGAAGACTTTTTTCTTTCATATATCGTTTTGAAAAGCGGATGGCTTCTTTTATAGTAGGATCGTCTATTGTAATTCCGTGATGTTTTTGGTAATCTCGTAATGTTTGTTTTAACATCCTGAAGTGTGTTTCATCTTCTTTTTCCTCTAACTTAATAACTTCAAACATGCCTGATAAGGCTTGTTCTTTTTCAATTTTTTTAGTATATTCTTCTATTGTTGAGGTAGCAAGGATTGTAAGTCCTTTAGATAATTCACTTTTTAATAAGTTTACTATGTTTGTGTCTGAGCCATTGCCTCCAAAGAGAGAATGAAATTCTTCTATTATTAAAATTGATTTAGGGATTTGTTTAAGTTCTTGAGCAATATTTTTTATTCTATCTTCTATTTCTCCTTTATAGGAAGCACCTGCGACTAAAGCTCCCATGTCAAGTTCGAAAATTTCAATTTTAGATAACAAATCAGGTACCTGATTAAGCAGTACTTTTTGAACAAATCCTTCTATTAAAGATGTTTTTCCAATACCAGAATCTCCAAGTACAATTACATTTTGTTTGCTATATCTACAAAGAATTTCGGTAATATTATTTATCTCTAGATCTCTACCTATTAATAATTCTGTTTTATTTTTTGATTTAACTTGATGGTTTTTGTCTATGCAATATTTGTGTAAAAATCCATTTTTACTGATGGATTGTGTGCTTTTTGTAATAGTATTGAAATTATCTTTTAATAAATCATTTCTTGTTATAGGAAAAGATTTCATTTTTTCAAAGCTAAATGCTACACCTGGCGTAGTAATAGCAGCCATTACGTGTAATAAAGTTATTTCATCTTCTCTTAATTCTTCTCTTATAGAATCTGCTTCAGCAAAAATTTCATCTATGATTTCATCTGGTTCACAATAATATTGATGTGTAGATTTTGGAGATTCTTCAATTTTAACTTCAGCCCATTCTTCAATATAATATACATCAATTCCCAGAGATTCTAATTGTTTAAGTAATGATAAGTCTCTATTAAGGATTGCTTTAAGTAAATGTGCTCCATTAAAATGAGAGTTTAAATTATCTCTTCCTATTTTTTGAGCAATATCTATAGCTTTGTTGACCTCTGTATTGTATGTAATTTCTTG
This sequence comes from Flavobacterium oreochromis, assembly GCF_019565455.1. Lineage (NCBI taxonomy): Bacteria > Pseudomonadati > Bacteroidota > Flavobacteriia > Flavobacteriales > Flavobacteriaceae > Flavobacterium > Flavobacterium oreochromis. The sequence goes on along the minus strand of NZ_CP067377.1, from coordinate 691,637 downwards.
GTTCATTTTTAGTTTTGTCTATTTAGTTTCGTTTATTATTAAAAATAAATGGTTTGTTACTCCTTAACCCAAATCATCCATTTTTTTGTTTTGTATTTAATGTTAATATTCTGAATACAGTTATTACTTTCATGTCTATTTAACTGTAAGAATGTTATTTTTATTTGTTTTCCAGAAATAGATTTACATAATTCTGAGAAAGACATCACATTATCATCATTTACAACAACTGGAATTTCAAAATTTCCACATAAATACTCTTTAAAATCATCTTTTGTTTTTGCTTGAGCTGCTACTTGTTTTAGTAACAGTTGAAATTGTTCGTTAGAGATTTCGCTTGTTTTTGTTTTTTCGCTTAATTCTTTGTGACTATCGTGTTTTGGTGATACAGGAATATATCCTAACATATCTTCTAGAGGGTCTTTTTTAGCCATTCCTCTTGGAAGGGAAAAGGTAGAATGAGGTTTTTCATATTCATATGATTCCATGTCTATTTTTTGTTTGGCCACGATGACTTTAGGTGCAACATAGATGATTTTAGTTGCAATATGTTCTAGATCTCCATTTACGATTAAGGTAATTTTTTTTTCTCCTGTTGTTTTAAATTTATAGGATACATTTTGTCCTACAGCATCTAAAGAGGTAGTTTCTCCAAAACTCCATTCCCAAGATTCACCGCCATTTTTGTCACCACTAAAACGAACAACTTCACCTAAGAAAGCAACGTTTGGGGCTTTTATTATTGGGAGATAGCCTGTTTGTTGCCCAACATTTGTAATTTTTATTAGTTTTTCATAGTAACAACTCCCGTTTACAATGAGTTTAACTAAATAATCTCCCTCTTTTTGTACTTGTGAAATGTTCTTTGGCGATTGTCAACCGTTGTACTATCTCCAAAATTCCATTCCCAGCTTGAAGCTCCTTTTGTATTGTCAAAAAATTCGACTACCTCATTAGGCTTAAACTCATCAGCGGTAATTAGAAAATTACCGTTGCTGCAATCTATATGGCGAGAATATTTAAATAGGAATATTCCAAAGCCTAAAAGGATTAAAAGTCCAAAACCTAAAAAAATTCTTATATCGATTTTGGTTAAAAAATTAAATTTGTTAAAAAATCGTCTCACTCTAATTGGAAATAAATAATTGTTTGAACAGCCTGTTACAAATATAGTTTTTTTATTTAAAAATTTTTATTTTTGTGAAAAAGATCTGATGAAAATTATTAAAAATATTCGAAACCTATTGGTAGCATGTCTTTTGTGTTCATGTTCATCAAAGCAATATCTAAAATATATTCCTTATCAATATTCCTTTCAAGAAGTTATAAAACAAAAAAAAAAGTGAATTAAGTAAGTTGACAAACGAAGTTGTTATAGATGACAATGAAGATAATCTGAAGGATGAAGATTTAAAGCTAAAGGAAAAGTACTCTATCATTTTAGGGGTCATGCCTAAAGAAATTAAAAATTATGAATTGTATTCATATGTAGACAAATGGGTAGGCACCCCTTACAAAAAAGGGGTCTTAGATTTTAAAAAGGGAGCTGATTGCTCATTTTTTGCGCAAACTCTTTACAGTGAAGTTTATGATGAGGTATTACCCAAAGATCCAGCAGGTATGTTTAGATCTAAATTAATACAACTTTTTACAGGTAGAACCTATTTGCAAGAAGGAGATTTAATATTTTTTAGATATGATAAAGACCATCCTATTTCAGATGTAGGCATCTATTTAAAAAATGATAGAATTATAGCTTGTACAGCTGATGGTCTTGATATTTATAATTTTAATGACAAATATTTTCAGTTGCGATTTGTTTCTGCTGGAAGATTAGTTAAATCAAAAAAATAAATTATATGACTCATTTAAATGAAATTTTGAGTTTGATTAGAAATATTAAATCAGATATTCGAGCCGAAGTAATAGTAAATGATTTATTAGCTAATGGAATTATTTCTGATAATCAATTTATTATTCAAAAAGAAAGCCAATTTTCAAGAGCCTATAGGCGTGATATATTAGAGGTCGATATAAAAGACTTTAACCTAGATAAAAGAGAATATTTAAATTTTACTTTATCAAGAGACAGTCTGTATGATTTAATGCCAGAAGGAGTTTTTCATCAATCAAAAAATGAATACCCTGATAAAGGTGTTAATAAGATGATTAGTGAATATCAAACTCAAAAAAAGAAGAAAAAGCAGCTCGTGCTTTCTTTCAACCATTTGAAAATGAATTTTTGCATATGGAGTTTCTCTTGAAGATTTTGAAACTAATTTTCTTTTAGAACTAAACAATCCATCTGTTTCAGATTTGTTTTATCAATTCTGGGGAATTACTGACGAAATACCAGATTATTTAGCTTCTAAACTCATACATTTCTTACCTTATACTTACCAAATAGTAGGAAATATAGGTTTAGCTACGGACTTATTATCTTTTTTTCTTAACGAGAAAGTAGCTATTATAAACAAAGGCTCTCAACAATATTCTGATGAAAAATTAGCTATTTCATTAGGAGATGCTCAATTAGGTATAGATTTTATATCAGGGGTAGAATATGATGATTATTCACTACACCTAGAAGTTCAGATAGGACCTCTTAAGAATTCCTCCTTTTTAGATTATATTTTAGATGGAAAAATAAAAAAATTTTTAGATCTCTATTATGAATATTTTTTTCCAATGGAGACAGATCTTCAAACTCATATATTAATTCCTGATGATCAACAAAATTTTGAATTTACAAACAAAAACACAATTCTCGGATACAACACAATTATTTAACAAATGAGAAAATATTTTATCAATCTTATCGAACTAAAATTATTGTCAGCAATTATTATTGCAATAGCTGTTTGTACAATACTAACCATGATTTTTATTCAAAAAACACCAGGTTTTAAAGAAAAATATAAAACTAAATTTATAATTTATGAGTTATCAGTCGCTCTAGTTTATGTTATTATTACCTTCCTAGGATTTAATAATTTATTAGGAAATAATGCTATGAACTGTTTTATATTTTATCAAGTATCCTCATTATTACTAGGCGTTTTACATGTTTATCTGTATAAAAATTATTTTAACAAATTCGAAAAAAAGTGAAGTATGGTTTGTTTATTTCTTTATACTCATAACCGTTACCTATTCATTTTTTAGCTTTGCCATAACTCACACATTTTTAAATGGACCGGATTTATTATATCTGATGTCTAGTCATTTTATTTTATTTTTCATACCTCAACTGATTTATGACACATTTAATTTAGGTATGATAATACCTGCAAAAGTTTATAAAACTTGGCAATTTCCTGTTAATTATAAAGAAATAGCAGGAGTAAATGATTCTGAAATGAGAGATCTAGTAGTCATTACTTTTTTAATTAAAAAGAACATGGAGATCAGAAATATAGACAGTACAGAGCTAAAGGACCAACAAGGCTAGATTTTGGACGTTTGTTTTACAACTTTGTTTTAGATTATAATGCTAAACATGAAGAGGATCCTATTGAAATTCAAGATGAAAATGGTCTTTATAGCTGGGTCTTCTTTTTTCAAACAAAATGGTATGAATCATCTAAATATATAGATCCCAATCATACTCTTTATATGAATACAATTACAGAAAATGCAGTTATAATTTGTATGAGAACAGATGAAATTGTACTAGATAAAAATGAAAATACTTATAATGAGGATGATCTAGAATACCAATATGATAGAGATAAGGATAATAAAAGAATTGGTAAAGGAGATAAAAAAGAAGTAGATCAGATGGAAACAATAAGCTAAAAAAATGACCAGACAATATGAAATTTATGAAATTAAGCCCAATACTATTAGGTTACAACAACTAGCTAAAATACTACAACGATCACCTGAAGAACTCAGGTGGTTTCACAATAATTATTGTCCATTAAGTGATCTAATAGATCCTGAAATACAATCTCATGTAAAAGAAATTTATATCCCTATTCTAGGGACAAAAACTCATTTCTATGCTGAAAATAAAATAAATAAACCTGTTTTATGATAAGGTTATGATCGAATGGAGCGTAATGGTAGTATTACACATGAAACTTATGATGTTCTAACAGTAGGAGCTGCACCGGGTGGCTGCATTGTGGTTTGGCTATCAGGAAGTAATAATCGTACAGAAATTTGTCGTTTGCAAGCAAAAGAAACGTTTGTAGATAAGAATGATTTTTTAGGTTTTGTAGATAAAACGGAGAGCCAACAAAAATTTTTGGATGATTTGTATAAAATAACAGTTCCTGATAGTATTAAAGGGGTAATAGCTAAAAGAGGGATACCGTATGGTTTGTGGGATCAGTATAGAGAGAAATTTAAATATCGTTTTCTTTTAATGTCCTATGATCAAAAAGATAAATTTACTCACAATTATTATTTGTATTATAATGGAGAAGCAGATGAGTTATTACAAAAAGTATTAGATAAACAAGAATATACGGAAAAAGGAATTCCTTATACATGTAATTTTATATTTACAAAATATAGTACTGAAATTGTTTTCAATGATCAAGAAATGCTTGATGTATTTGGGAAGTTCAAGATGAAATACCCAAATAAACCTATAGATTTGGTAATAAGTCCCACCTTTATGTACAATGATATGAAAATTTCGGTCAAATGTGCAACAGAATCAATTCCACTGACAAAGTATAAAGTAGTGGGCGTGTGGGGAGGATAAAATATATTAGAAATCCCTTATGAAAAAAAGGTTTATTTTATATTTAAAATATTAAGTTTTTTAGATATAATGTTAATAAAAATATAGATCACTATGAATCTGCTTTTTAGTTTTATGAAAAAGGGATTAAGACTGATGCCCGATTTTAATATAAGATAAGGGGACAAAAGCCCCCTTATCTGTTTAATTATTAATTAGTTTACTCAATTATAATTTTTTCAGTTTCTTCAAAATTATCCCCAGACATTTTTAAGATATAATTACCAGGAGCTAAGTTTGATAAATCTAATTCACTAGTATTGTTGTTAACTATAGTTAAGTTTTCTAAAACCATTTTACCAGTAATATCAAACACTTCGATTTTGGTATTCCCGTAATTATTTGAAGAAGTTAATTTTATATTTCCTTCAGAAACTGTAGGGTAAACTTTAATAGTATTTGTTTTTTCTACAATTGATTCAGATGTTTTTGCGCCTGCAGCAGCTGTAAGGCTACCTGAAAATACACCGCGACCATAGGTGGCAGCATATACTTTATAAGTATTAGGTGCTGTTGGAGAATTTGCTTGAAGATCTAAATCTGTAACTTTTACATTTCTCATTCCGTTATAAGCTTGTTTCCAAATAAGTGCTTGATCAGTAGTAGCTGTATTACTAAAATTATTAGCATACCAAACCCCTAAATCAGTACCAATCATGATTTCAGCAGCATTTAATGGGTTTTGTAAGATTGCTTTAACAGGTAAATCAGGTAAATTACCATCTAATTGATACCAATTAGCACCTCCATTTGGTGTATACCAAATATTATTTACACCGTAGTTGTGCATCGTTAAGAAGATTTGGTTGTCGTTAGCGCCAAATTCTATATCTGATACACTGCCTACAAAACTAGCACCACTTATGTTAGACCATACAGAAGCAGATCCGTTAGCTCCAGTAACTTTTAATAGTTTACCATTCATAGTTCCTATATACAAAGTAGTAGGGGTGCCTTTACCTGTTGCTAAAGCGGTTGCATAGCTTGTTAATAAAGCATTCGATAAATTAGTTCTAGCTACTTGTGTGTTGCCTTTAATGTTAGAATATCTTCTTACTTGATATGTGCCATTTAAAGTAAAATCAGAATATGCAATATCATTGGTAGAATCAAGAGTCATAGCTGGATAAAATAAACCTGCTCCAGTAGTATTATCACTTAAAGTTTTAGTTGTAGTGCTTCCTACATTTCTAAGAATCATACTATCATTATTTACATAATTTGTAATATAATACTTATCAGAACCTTGATCAAATAATGGTTTACCTCCATCACCTCCTTGAACTCTAAAAGTGTTATTAACACCAGCAGAAGCTCCTAAAGTAGAATTAGCAGCAGTTGAAGAGCCTGAGTAATATTGTGTGCCATTATCCTGAGCACCTGCTACAAAAAAATCTCCTGCAGCTCCTGTAACTCCATTTGGCATTACTGCTACTCCTACAAATTGAGTAACATTAAATCCTGTGTTTCTAGTAGTGGCAGGAGTAGTAGTACTAGCTACATTACTTGTATAGTATACACCGCCATCGTTACCAAAAAGTGCTACACTGCTATTGCCTGGTTTGAAAACCATTGCGTGTTGATCAGAATGCACATTAGTGGTCCAATTAGAAATAGCATTCCATGTTACAGAAGGACCAGTAGCATTAGCTGTTCTATAAAGATCAATTCCTCCTACATATAAGATTTTATCATCTACAGGGTCAGACTCTATCATCATATCATAAAAAGCCTGTTGTCCAGTAAATCCGTAAGTAGTTTCGCGTGTTTCATTTCCAGCTGGTAATGATAAGATGGTTGGTGCTGTACTGAATCCATTTGTTGTTAAAGCTAATTGTACTTCTACTTGCGTTGTAGTGCTTGGATTATCTTTTAATTGAGATAATACATAGATTTTATCTGGAGTGGTATTAGAAGCTTCGATCTCTACACGTTTTCCTCCTCCTTCAGCTACTACTGTATGACGTAAGTTAAAGGTAGTTCCATTATCGGTTGATTGAAATACTCTACCACCACCATCTCCATAAGTCCAGCTATCAGTAGATGAAACCCAAATATCTCCATCTGTGCCTAATTCAATGTCGTTAGGACAAGTAGGGTGTCCTGCTGTTGAAGTAGGTAGGCTTAATTTAGTCCATGTGCTGCCGCCATTAATAGATTTGTATAAACCAAAGTTAGAAGCATCAAACAAAGTGCCATTCCGAGAATCAGAGTATTGTCCATCTCCCATAGCAGCATAAATTTCAGAAATACCTCCATTGTTCTTAACTACAATGTCATTCACAAATTGAACACCTGAAACTTCTAATCCAGAAAATTCAAGAGGTCCGGAAGGTTTCATGGTTCCTGTTAAATTGGCTAGGTTGGCTATTAATAAATCACCATCTTCTTTGGAAATCATAATACTAGGAATCGTACCCGTAACAGCGGCATCTTCTGACATATTAAATACAGCGCCTCCTGCTGCATTATTCATTATAATAACTCCAATAGCGCCTGCATTTTGAGCAATAACTGCTTTTGATTCGAATGAGCAAGTGCCTCTTCTTATCAAAACAATTTTGCCTGCATAATTTTGAGTTGTTGCAGTGCAAGCATCGTCTGTAGGTGCTACACCATCATCCATTAGCACAATTGGTGCTGTAAAACTATTGTTAATAGCCCCACCTGGCCATGTAGCAGAGCCTGTTGAATAGGTTCTTATTGTAGCAGCAGCAGAAGGCGCAATAATTTCAAGATTTTGTAAATTTCTTACGGTTGATGATACTGCGCCACCTCCATAAACTCTAGTCCATGTAGCACCTCTGTCTGTTGTTTTCCAAATTCCATTACCATTTACATCTCCAAAAACATAAGATTCTCCTGTGCCTACATACCATGTATTACTATTGTTAGGGTCTATTGCGATGTTTTGAACGTTTACATGCTCAGGGAAAGTGTCAATTTTTGTCCATGAAGAAGTGGAGCTTGAAATATTAGTATTTTTCCACAATCCTCCACTAACTCCTCCAGCTACCACTGTGTTTCCAGAGGCATCTCCTGGGTCAAAAATAATTGCTCTTGTGCGACCACCTACATTATTAGGTCCGCGTTCTGTCCAGTTATTTGTTGTGGCATCTCCTGGTATGCGTTGAGCTATAGCCTGTTGGCGTGCTTTTTCTAAATCTTTTCGTATTACTTCAATATTTTCGTTAGTTGGTCTTCCTAAGTTAGGATTCATTGTTAGTAGCCATTCTTGTTCATTATACTTATTAGGAGGAAGACCTTCCTCTTTTCTCTGTTGTTTAGATAAAAAAAATGATTTATTAATTTTGTTGTTAGCTAAAAAATATTCGTGTTTTTTTCTAAGGATTTTAGCTTCTTTTTTAGATAGTTTTTTGTTCGCTTGTGTTTCTTTTAGTGTACTTACATCGTTAGAATGCTGCGAATAGCCTACGGCCACACCAAACAAAAGAAAGAAACTGGGTAGTATTCTTTTTTTCATATTTAGTTGTTTTTTGGGTTAATACTTGCCAAATATATAGATATTTGTGTAATAAAAGAAACTATGTTTTGAAAAAAACACTTTTTTTTATTGAAAATTAAATTTTATTATGATGTAGAATCTAGAAGTGTTTTATTTTACTTCATTGAATGTTTCATATAAGTAGGGTCTGATATTAATTCGTTGATAATTAGATTTCTAGATTTATCTTTAATTATTTTTTTGTCATCATGTACCATTCCTTCTGTTTTTACAAAAGGTAAAAACTTTACTCTCAAACGGCCTGGTCTACCACTGAAGAAAGTGTAAGAAAAAAGAGTTTTATTATCGTAAAATACCATAGGAACTATTGTTAGTTGATGATCAATAGCAATGTTAAAAGCTCCACTTTTAAACTCGTCTAAAATTACACTTTCGTCATCAGGTACTTTTCCTTCAGGAAAAATACAAATGCTTAAGCCTTGTTTAATCCTTGCTTTAGCCCTTTCGTATACTTCTGATCGACTTCGTATGCTTTCACGGTCTACCATGATGGCGGCTCTTTTGTAGAAAAAGCCAAATATTGGGATTTTTACTAATTCTTTTTTCCCTACAAATACAAATGGATTTTTTACAACGGCAAGCATTAACATAACATCTGTCATTGAGGTATGGTTTGCTATGAACATGTAACTATGATTTGGAAGTACATTTTGTTCGTCTTTTATCGTATAATAAAAACCCATTCCATAAAGAACAATTTTAGCCCATAAGCGTGCCATTTTAAAAAAATAAGGATACCAAGAATCTTTTGTAAGTGATAAAGTTAAAAAAGGAGACATGATAATGATAGGTACTAAAACTAATATGTAGAACCATAAACGCCAGATACACCAGAAAAGGATTTTGAACATTCGCATAACCGTTATTATTTACTTTAAATATGAATCAAAAAAAATTACCTTTGCGAAAATATCATTTTTAAATTTATAATGGCAAAAATATTAACTGGAGTACAAAGTACAGGAACTCCTCATTTAGGAAACCTTTTAGGCGCGATTATACCTGCCATAGAAATGGCCAATCAGCCGGAAAACGAGTCTTTTTATTTATAGCAGATTTGCATTCTGTAACACAGATAAAGGAAGGAGACGTTTTGAAGAATAATACTTATAGTACAGCGGCTGCTTGGCTAGCTTGTGGGTTAGATATTGATAAGGTAGTTTTCTATCGCCAGAGTGATGTTCCTCAGGTTACGGAGTTGACATGGTATTTAAGTTGTTTTTTTCCATTTCAAAGATTAACTTTAGCTCATTCCTTTAAAGATAAAGCGGATAGATTAGATGATGTAAATGCAGGTTTGTTTACTTATCCAATGCTTATGGCTGCTGATATTTTAGCTTATGATGCAGAAATTGTTCCTGTAGGAAAAGATCAATTACAACATTTAGAAATAACACGTGATGTAGCCTCACGTTTTAATCATCAAATGGGGGAGACTTTTGTTTTACCACAAGCTAAAACTGCTGAAGACACAATGTTAATACCAGGTACTGATGGAGAAAAAATGAGTAAGTCACGTAATAATACCATTAATATCTTTTTAGACGACAAGGCATTGCTTAAGCAAATAAAAACTATTCAAACAGATAGTACGCCACTTGAAGAACCTAAAAATCCTGAGACCTGTAACGTATTTGCCTTGTATAAATTGTTAGCAACAGAAGAACAAACAGCGTTATTAAAAGAAAAATACTTAGCAGGTAATTTTGGATTTGGACATGCTAAACAGGCATTGTATGAATTAATTGTTGAACGTTTTGCAAAAGAAAGAGAACGTTATAATTATTATATCAATAATTTAGAAGAACTAGATAAAGTATTAAAAATAGGTGCAGAAAAAGCATCTTTAATAGCTAATGATGTAGTGAAAAGAGTTCGGATAAAGCTTGGTTTTGAATAATTAGTGAAAAATAGAATTTATTTTAAAAAAATATTATTAAAAAAGCTTTTTTAGTGAATAATATTTAAAAATAAACCTTAAAAAAGTCTTAATTTTGATAAAAATTTGTTAAAGTCGATTTTTTATTGTCTTTTTATAAAAAATCAACATATCTTTGTCATATGAATTCGAGGGGTGGTTCCCTCTGAACTTAATAAATTTTCATAATTTATAGTTTTTTGGTTGGTTAATAACATAAAAACTCAGTCATTTTCTGATTGGGTTTTTTTGTTTTTTATTACTTTTGGAATAAAAATTGCACGGTTTGAATATTCAAACTATCAATATATGAAAATGAAAAACAAAATTCTATTATTCCTAGCCGTTTTAGGATTATCATCATTTCAGATTTTAGAACAAAAAGATGAAGCTTTTAGTGTAGGTGAATGGTTGAAGTATAGAATTCACTACGGTATAGTTAATGCAGGTTATGCAACTTTGGAACTAAAAGATGCCGTACGAAATAATCGAAAATGTTTTTATGCAGTAGGACATGGGTATACTACTGGTATGTCCCGTTTCTTTTTAAAGTTGAAGATCATTATCAAAGTATCTTTGATCAAGAAACAACAAAGCCTTATCAATATGTAAGAAAAATTAATGAAGGAGGGTATACAAAAGATCAAGAAGGTTTTTTTAATCAAGCTAATAATACAATTCTAGTTAAAGATTACAAGAATAAAACAGAGAAAAATTTGTCTGTTACAGAAAATGTACAAGATATTGTTTCTTCGTTTTATTACCTGAGGAATCACCCTAAAGCAAGCAAACTGGCTGTAGGTGAATCAATTTTTATTGATATGTTTTTTGATGATGAAATTTATAAATTTAAAATGCGTTTCTTAGGTAGAGAAACCATTGATACAAAATTTGGAAACGTCAAAACTTTAATTTTTAGACCATTAGTACAACATGGTAGAGTTTTTAAAGAAGAAGAGAGTCTAACCGTTTGGGTTAGTGATGATGAAAATAAAATACCATTACGAATTAAGGCAAGCCTAGCAGTAGGTTCATTAAAAGCTGATTTAGATAGTTTTAAAGGACTGAAAAATCCTTTTTAGTTACAAAAAATTAATAAAATGAATGATTACTCTAATTTAGTAAGTAAAATTGATCAAAAATACCAATCATTAGATCAAAAGACAGAAGCCTATTTAGAAGGGCTTCTTTGGTCTAAACCCATTACATACTGGGATTATATACAAACAGATGCTTTGTTAAGCCTTCAAAATCAGCGCACTATATTTCCAGATGAAAACGTTTTTATAATGTATCATCAAGTAAATGAACTCTTGTTTAAAATGATTTTATGGGAAATAAAACAGGTTTCATATACTCAAGAGCTCACAACTCAGTTTTTTACTGATAGACTTATGCGTATTAGTCGATATTTTGATATGTTAACTACATCATTTACTATAATGGGAGAAGGTATGGAAGTGGAACAATATATGAAATTTCGACATACTCTTACTCCTGCTAGTGGTTTCCAAAGTGCTCAATATCGTATGATTGAATTCTGTTCAACAGATTTGATTAACTTAATTGATTATCGTTATAGATCAACGATTGATCAAAATACTCCTTATACCCACGCATTTGAACATTTATATTGGCAGGCTGCTGGTAAAAATTACGAAACAGGAGAAAAATCCTATTTCTTAAAACAATTTGAAGAAAAGTATAAAAAAGAATTTCTTCAGATTATGGAAGAATATAATAACATTAATTTATGGCGTAAGTTTAAACAATTACCAATTGAAGATCAACAAAATCCTGAATTAATTCAAGCTATGCGTCATTACGATTATACAGTAAACATTACTTGGGTTATGGGGCATTATCGTGCTGCTCAAAAATACATAGATAATGGTAAGGGTAATGGAGAGGCAACTGGTGGAAGTGATTGGAAAAAATACATGCATCCGCGCTATCAACGTCGTATTTTCTTTCCCGAATTATGGTCTGAAGAAGAACTAACAAATTGGGGAGAAAAAGTATAATAGCCATTGATTTTTTAAAATATTTTATTTAAAAACCAAAGTTGAGAATTTTAATCTCAACTTTTAAATATAACTTATATATAAATATGACTTTCCCCTCAGTAAATCCTACTAAAACTAATGCTTGGAATGAATTAAAAGATCATTTTGTTCAAATGCAAAATGTTTCTATGAAAAAACTATTTGATGAAGACCTAGACCGAGTAAAAAAATTTCATATTGAATGGGATCAATTTCTTTTGGATTATTCAAAAAATAAAATTAATCAAACGACTATATCCTTATTGCTAGACTTAGCTCAAGAATGTGGTTTAAAAGAAGCCATCAGTTTACAATTTTTAGGAGAAAAAATTAATAAAACTGAAAATAGAGCCGTACTACATACAGCATTAAGAGCTCCTAAAACAACAGAACTATATTTAGACCGTCAAAATATAGTTGAACAGGTATGGGAAGTAAAAGAAAAAATAAAATTTTTTTCAGATGAAATAATTCTCGGAAAAAGAAAAGGTTATACAGGTAAACCATTTACAGATATTGTAAATATAGGTATTGGAGGATCTGATTTAGGACCTGCTATGGTGACAGAGGCTTTAGCATATTATAAAAATCATCTTAAAATTCATTTTATTTCCAATATAGATGGAGATCATTCAGTTGAAATTTTAAATAAATTAGATCCAGAAACAACTTTATTTATTATTGTCTCTAAAACATTTACAACACAAGAAACCCTTGGGAATGCTTTTGTTGCAAAGAAATGGTTTTTGGAAAAAGCAGAAGAAAAATTTATAAAAAATCATTTCGTCGCTGTTTCAAGTGAAATACAAAAAACAGTAGAATTTGGAATAGATCCTGATAATATTTTTCCAATTTGGGATTGGGTAGGAGGTCGATTTTCATTGTGGGGGGCAGTCGGGCTTTCTATTGCTTTAGGGATAGGTTATGATCAATACGAAGAATTATTACTAGGTGCTCATAAGATGGATGTGCATTTTAGAGACACTCCTTTTGAATATAATATTCCAGTTATCATGGGGCTTATAAGTGTCTGGTATACTAATTTTTTTGGTTCTGAGACAGAAGTAATTATTCCTTATACTCAATATTTGCAAAAACTAGCTTCTTACCTTCAACAAGGAATTATGGAAAGTAATGGTAAAAATGTAAGTCGTCTAGGGAATTTTGTGGATTATCAAACAGGAACAATAATTTGGGGAGAACCTGGAACAAATTCACAACATGCTTTTTTTCAGCTTATTCATCAAGGAACTAGATTAATTCCAGCTGATTTTATAGGTTTTAAAAAAGCATTACATGGTAATAGAGATCACCATCAGAAACTAATGGCTAATTTCTTTGCACAGACTGAAGCTTTGTTAAATGGAAAAAATGAAGAGCAGGTTTTAGATGAATTTGAAAGAAAGAATTTAGATAAAAATAAACAACAAGAATTATTGCCATATAAAATATTTCAAGGAAATAAGCCAACGAATACTTTGTTAATAAACCAACTCACTCCAGAAACATTAGGTAGTTTAATTGCTTTATATGAACATAAAATTTATGTGCAAGGAATTATTTGGAATATTTTTAGTTATGATCAATGGGGAGTAGAATTAGGTAAAGAATTAGCTAATAAAATTTTAGAAGAATTTAAAACAAATGATTTCTCACATCATGATTCTTCTACTTATTTTTTGTTAAATAAATTTGTTAAAGACTAAGTTTGTGTGAAAAAAAGTGTAAAACATTGTTTTATAGGTGAAAAAAACAGTTTTTCCTTATTTGTATGTTAAAGTTTTTTTAAAAATTAACATTATCTTAACATTAGCTAGTTAAATATGTTTGAATTTTGTAGCATCACTTTTAAATCTAAAAACACAACAAATGAAGAAAATGAAAAATTGGGTTTTAGTGACAATGATGTTTGTTTGTGCTTCCTTTTTGCACAAAATAAAATCATGGGAACTATCCAAGATGAGACTGGACCATTACCAGGAGCAAATGTGGTCCTTGAAGGCACAAGGCAAAATGTATCATCAGCTTTTGATGGTGGATTTTTGATAGAAACTAAAAGCACGAAAGGAAATCTATTAATCACTTATTTAGGCTTTGAAACAAAGAGAGTATCCTTTTCAGTTTCTAATGGCGTAGCTGATTTAGGTGTTATATTATTAAAAGACAAAGGGAATGTATTAGGAGAAGTTGTAATTAAATCTACTGTAGTAGACGTTGCAAAAGATCGTAAAACACCTGTAGCTGTTTCAACAATTAAAGCGGCTGAAATTAGAGAAAAACTGGGGACCAAAGAATTTCCTGAAATATTAGCAACAACTCCGTCTGTATATGCAACTAAGTCAGGAGGAGGTTATGGTGATTCTCGAGTGAATATTAGAGGGTTTGATCAGAAGAATATTGCAATAATGATTAATGGGGTGCCTGTTAATGATATGGAAAACGGTTTGGTTTTCTGGAGTAACTGGGCTGGTTTGTCAGATGTAACTACAGCTATGCAAGTACAAAGAGGTTTAGGGTCTTCAAAATTAGCAATATCTTCCGTAGGAGGAACTATTAACGTTGTTACTAGGACAGCGGATGCTAAACAAGGAGGAACTTTATCAGCAACTATTGCAAATAATGATCATATAAAAACTTTAGCGTCTTATTCAACTGGAAAATTAGAAAATGGATTGTCTGCTTCGATTTTGTTAAGTAATACTCAAGGGAATGGGTATGTTAATGGAACTAAATATTCAGGGCAAAATTATTTTATAGGATTGGGCTATGATATTAATGATAAACAAAGTGTACAATTTACATTCACAGGAGCTCCACAGTGGCATAATCAAAGAAATTTTGCCAATACTATTGCTGATTATATAAAATATAGTTCAGATGGAGAGCCAAATATCAGATATAATTCAGATTGGGGTTATTTAAATGGGAAAGAGTATTCTTGGGCAACTAATTATTATCATAAACCGGTAGCTTCGCTTAATTATGATATTAAGTTTAATGATAAAATTAGATTGTCTTCTGTTTTTTATGGTTCTTGGGGACGTGGTGCAGGTTCAGGATTTACAGGTAAAACACCTACAACCTTTAAAACAGCAGATGGTTTAGTTCCATTTAATGATTTTGTGGCTTTTAATAGAGGGCAGTATGACCCTTCTAAAGGAGAATCTGTAACAACTATAAGTGGACCTCAAATTTCACCAGTACTGAATGGTCAGTATCAAGGTTTATATTTAACTGATAGAACTACAGGATTTACGAAAAGAGCTAATGTTAATTCGCATGATTGGTATGGTGCTGTAATAAATTTAAACACGAGGTTAAATAAAACTTTAACTTTAGATTTTGGCTTAGATGCAAGAACTTATATAGGTTATCATTTTAGGAATATTGTTGATTTACTGGGAGCAGATGGTTTTAAGGATAATAGGGATATAAATAATCCAAATAGAACTTTATTTCAAACATATTCAGTAAAACCTTCTTTTAATCCATGGAGTAATGTAAAGGATCAAGAGAGGGTAGAGTATAACAATGATGGACATGTTAGATGGTATGGTGCGTTTACACAATTAGAGTATTCAAATGATAGATTGACAGCATTTTTTCAAGGTGCTGTATCACAACAAGGTTTTAAGCGTGTAGATACATTTACATATAAAGAATCAGATCCTTTGTATTCGACTGGTTATAAAAATTTATTAGGGGGTAATATTAAAGGAGGTTTAAATTTTAATATTAATGAAAAAATGAATGTTTTTATTAATTCAGGATATTATTCAAAACAGCCTTTTTTTAATGCAGTTTATCCTAATAATTTATCAGTAGTTGCAGGAAATCTGACAAATGAGAAAATTTTTGGATTAGAAGGAGGATATGGATTTAAGTCTAGAATCTTTAATGCTAATTTAAATATATATTATACTAGTTGGAAAGATCGTTTTCAAAGACAGTCAGATGCTGATAAATCTAATATAGGTGGTTACTATAATTTTGGAGGTATTCAGCAAGTACATAAAGGAGTTGAATTAGAGGCTACTCTTAAACCATTTGATAAGTTAACCATTAACTTAATGGGATCTGTTGGTGATTGGAGATATAAAAATAATATTACAAGTGATCGTTTTGATGCTGATAATAATTTAATTTCAGGAGGGAAGCCAGAAACCTTGTATTTGGATAACTTAAAAGTAGGAGATGTTGCCCAGACAACAGCTAGTGTAGGTGCAAATTATGAAATTGTAAAAGGTCTAAAAGTTGATGCTACTTATTTATACGCGGATAAATTGTATGCTAGTATAGACCCAACAAAATTTAAAGATGTTACTAATAAAGGAACATTGCAATTACCTAGTTATGGATTGTTAGATGCAGGTTTCTCATTTAAAACTTATAGAGTAAAAAATAGCAATGATTATTTTAATTTTAGATTAAATATAAACAATGTTTTAAATACAGTTTATATTGCTGAATCTAGAACTAATATTTTTGCTGATGATCAAATACTTAATGCTCCGGTAGGTACAACTTATGCAAATACTAATAATTTGTATAAAGGATTAGCTAATGGTAATCAAGTTTTCTTTGGCTTTGGTAGAACATGGAACTTTACGTTCTCATATAACTTCTAATAAGCTATATTTTTCTAAAAATAAAGAAAGCTGTCCAAAATATATTGCCCTAAATAGTGTTAACTTTTGAGGGCAATATAATAGGATGGCTTTTTGTTTTATTAGCAAATAGTTTTTATTCCTTTTTTCTTACATAACCTCTTTAGGTTGGATCTATTAGATGTGTTTTTTGTTATATTTAAGGGGCTTTTTATTATCTTCCTTGATTGGGTGTCTGTGGTTTTACTTAATGTTTAGTATTAAGTCTATAGCTGAAAATAAGCAGATTTATCGTGGATTTTGATAATGCGTATTGATAGAGTTTTTGTTTTATAAAAAAGATCAGTAATTGAAAATTTCTAATTGTGTCTTTTTAGGTAAACTTTTAAGTATTAAATCATAAGAATGATTAATAAGTTCTAAAATCATTTTATTAGGGACATCAATGTTGTACTTAATGGTATTCCAATGTTTTTTGTTCATGTGGTAGCCTGGTATTATAGCTTCGTATTCACTGCGTAATTCTTGTGCTTTTTCAGGATCACATTTTAAGTTTAGAGAAGGTGTTCCGTTTTCCCATTCCTGTAAAGAAGTTAAACAAAAAATTTTGCCCCCAACTTTAAAAACTAAAATATCATCATCAAAAGGGAAATGTTCAGTTACTCCTTTTTTAGAAAGACAATAATCATATAATTGTTGGATATTCATTTTAATACTTTTAATAGAGTAGTAAAGAAATAACTTTATATTTTTTCCATCATCCGTTCTGGATATCTTAATTTTGTAAAACCAAATTTTTCATATAAAAAATGAGCATCGCGAGTAGCTAAACGCCAAATTTTAATGGGTTGTAATTTTGGTTCTTCTAACATAGCTTTTATTAATATAGAAGAATAACCATTGCCACGATAGTTTTCAGTAATAAATACGTCCATTACATAGGCAAATACTACAAAATCTGTAATTACACGAGCAAATCCTATTTGTTTTCTATCTAAATACAGTCCAAAACATACTGAATGATCTATCGTCATTTGAACCTCCTCTCTTGTTCGTGGGGCAGACCAATAAATGTCCTTTAAGAAATTTTCAATGAATGAAATATCCAGTTGAGTTTTATCTGTTGAAATTTCTAACATTATAGTTTCTTTATAGATTAGCTTTTTGCGTATAGAATAGGTTTACTCGGGCTTGCATCATTTTCAAAAGATGCTATCTGTAAATTTAATAAATATATTCCATCAGGAATACTGTCATCCACAAAAATCATTTCAGTGATAGTGGAATCTAAACGAGCATCAGAGTTTAATATATTTATATCTTTAACATTCCAAAATGCTTTATGAGCTAAAAGTCTTCCTTCATCTTTTTCTCTATCTATACTGGGTAAATCAATTAGTAAATGTTTTATTCCTATTTCTCTTAAATAGATAGCAGCTTCCTCACTTAAATAAGGAGGATTGGTATGTGAGTATTTTTTCGATTTTTTATCTGTTGTATTAGGTAAAGTACGAATAATAACGGCATCAGTTATGGTTAGTGACGTAAAAGAATCTTTAGTAATTATCCAATCTTCTCCTTGTTGTTTTGGTTGTATAGAAATGACTTCAGCTACAAAGAAGAATTTTTTTAAACATTCATTGATACTGTAAAAATCGTTTGTAATATGCCCTAAACATTCAGTGTGTGTGCCATGTCCATGTGGATTGAAAAAAATATTATTAAAATTAATAGAACTTCCGTGAGAGACTTTGCCAGTCCAATCGTCAAAACGAACAGGTTCAATAATAGGTTTATTTATATACCAAGAAATGGGGTTTTTATCAGTATTTGATAATGGGAGTGAAATATCAAGTGGTCGAGATAAGTCAAAGGTTAAATTATCTAGGGTTGCTTTCATTTTTATATTATTTTAATCACAAAGAATTACCCAAAGTTTTTGCGGTTAGGCTAAATCAAATTTAAAAAAAATAAATCGCTAGCAATTCCATCACAAAAGAATTTTCCTTTACGAGTCGTTTTTAAAATATTATTATTTATTTCTAATTGTTTATTATTAATAAAAGATTCTGCGTTTCTTAATAGATAATCAAGGTAGTTGCTTCCAAATTCTTTTTCTATTCGTTCTAAAGATACTCCCCAAATCGTTCGTAGCCCAGTCATGATATATTCATTATAACGGTCAGTGGTTGTCAGAGTTTCGATTTCATTTGGTAATTTGTTTTCTTGAATTGATTTTATATAAAGAGGATTGTTTGCGATATTCCAACTTCTATTTATTCCATTATAACTGTGTGCTGATGGACCAATGCCAATATATTTTTTACCTAACCAGTAAGCTGAATTATTTTTTGAAAAGTAGTCTTTTTTGCCAAAATTAGATAATTCATAATGGATAAAGTCATTTTTTTCTAAAGTATCAACTAGAAGTAAAAACTGCTCGTGGGCAATTCCTTCGTCAGGAGAAGGAATTTTGCCCACTTGAATGAACTTATCTAAGGCTGTTTTAGGTTCTATTGTTAAAGCATAACTCGAAATATGTGGAATGTTTAAATCTAATAAGTCTTGAATATTTTGTAGCCATATTTCATTAGTTAAACCAGGAATGCCATAAATTAAATCTACAGAAATATTATCAAAATAGTGATTAGCTAACTCTAAACACTTTTTTGCTTCATTTGCATTATGTGCTCGATTCATGAGTTGTAAATCTGCTTCGCGAAAAGATTGTATACCAATGGAAAGACGATTTACTTGATTGTTTACTAATTCGATGATTGTATTTTCGTCTAAATCATCAGGATTAGCCTCTACAGTAATTTCAGGATTGTTGATGATATTATAATTTTTATATATTTCATCAATCAAAAATTTTAAATCTGAAATTTGTAATATTGAAGGGGTTCCACCACCAAAATAAATAGTTTCAACGATTTCATCTTTGAATTCGTTTTTTCTCATATTAATTTCTTTTGCTAATGCTTGTACCATTTCATCTTTTTTCTTCATTGAAGTTGAAAAATGAAAATCACAGTAGTAACAAGCTTGTTTGCAGAAGGGAATGTGAATGTAAATTCCTGACATATTTTAAGTTTGAAGTCATACTTACCGTTTTCAGTTAGATTAGACAATTACTAAGACTGAAAACTATTATTTTTTAATTCTTGATTCATTTTGTTTAATAAAAGCATCCCATCCGCTATATTGTTTTCCTAAATCAACGCGACTAGAATTAAAAAAATGGCAAACAGCTGCAGCTAAACCATCGGTTGAGTCAAGATTTTTAGGGAGTTCTTTTAGTTTTAAAAGCTGTTGGAGCATTTTTGCAACCTGCTCTTTACTGGCATTACCATTTCCTGTAATGGCCATTTTTATTTTTTTAGGTTCATACTCTGTAATCGGGATTTGGCGAGATAAACCGGCAGCCATAGCTACTCCTTGCGCCCGACCTAATTTTAGCATAGATTGTACGTTTTTACCAAAGAAAGGTGCTTCAATAGCAATTTCATCAGGATGATAAGTATCAATAAGTTCAATAGTACGTTCGAAAATTTTTTGAAGTTTTAAATAATGATTATCATATTTACCTAGCAATAATTCATTCAGTTGAATAAACTCCATTTTTTTATTGATTACTTTTATTAATCCAAATCCCATTATAGTAGTTCCTGGGTCTATACCTAAAATTATTTTTTCGTTTACCAAAATTTTTGTTTCAAGTTTTAAATTCAAGTGCAAAGTTTTGTTACTTTGCTCCAATGCAAAAATCAATCAACAAATCTAAACAATTCTTAACACTTCTACTTAAGCTAATTATAATAGGAGGTGCTTTTTATTTTATTTATGAGAGGTTATCAAATGAATCAGCGATGGATTTTGATCGCTTTAGAAAAGAAATTCTTTCAAAGCAACCTTGGTACGTTATAGTTTTTATTTTATTGCTATCTGTTTTAAATCGTTTTTTAGAAATTTTAAAATGGAAAAATTTAGTTCAAGTGGTAAAACATATTTCAGTAGCAGAATCTACTAAACAGGTTTTAGGGGCTTTGACTCTAGCTTTATTTACTCCTAATGGTATAGGAGAGTACGCAGGAAAGGCATTGTTTTTTGAGAAAAATCAAGCGAAACAAATTATTTTTCTCAATTTAATTTGTAATGGAGTTCAATTGCTTTTAACCGTGTTTTTTGGAGTATGTGGGTTATTGTATTTAAATACTCGTTTCCCTATTATCAGTTCTAAGATCGTTTTATTCTTTTTTGGAATTTTAGTATTTTTAATCCTAGTAGGTATAGTTTTTAAAAAAGTTAGGATAGGTAATTATTCAGTTGGAAAAATAATTTATAAATTAAATCAGATTCCTAAAAGTATACATAAAAAAATATCTTTTTAGGTATGTTACGCTATTTTACATTTTCACATCAATATTATTTTTTATTCCTAATCTTTGATGTTAATTTACCTTATTTATTATTAATGAGCCTTATTACATCAGTTTATTTTTTAGCATCATCTTTACCTTCTTTTCAGTTTTTAGATTTCGCAGTAAAAGGCAGTGTAGCCGTATTTTTCTTTGGTTTATTAGATGTTAATGAATGGATTGTGCTTTTTATTAGTACTTTAATGTGGATTTTAAATACTGTTTTGCCTGTAATTATAGGGAGTTATTTTGTTTTAAATTTTAAATTAATAAAACCTGAAATAAAAGGAAAATAATGGAAGTTTTTATATTGATTATTTATTTGATTTTAATTGGATATAGTGTCAATATTCTTTGGTTGTGTATTGGTATTACAAAGGTTGAAGGCTTTTCATCTAAGGAATGTAATCCAAAAACAAAATTTTCAATCATTGTTCCTTTTAGAAATGAAAACAAAAATTTAATTGATTTATTAGCTTCATTTCAAGAATTAAGTTATCCAAGCAATTTATTTGAAGTAATTTTAGTTGATGATGATTCAGATAATAGATTTGAAATTTTTGAAACTCAATTTAAAATTTCTATAATTAATAATATTAGAAAATCAAATTCTCCTAAAAAGGATGCTATTAATACAGCTGTTATGGTAGCTCAAAATGATTGGATAATTACAACGGATGCCGATTGTAAAGTCAATAAGAATTGGCTATCCGTTTATGATGCTTTTATTCAAGAAAATAAGCCTAAAATGGTTGTTTCTGGAGTACTCTTTAATCCTGTTAAGAATTTTTTACAAAATTTTCAGTATTTAGATTTGTTAAGTTTACAAGGAACTACCATAGGAAGTTTTGGGAATAAACAAGGTTTTTTGTGTAATGGAGCTAATTTTTGTTATCAGCGATCTTTTTTTAAAGAATTAAAAGGGTTTGAAGGGAATGATAAGATTGCTAGTGGAGATGATGTTTTTTTACTTCAAAAAGCAATTAAAAAGGATTTAAACAATGTGTTTTTTCTTAGAAATCAATTAGCAACAGTTTATACTAAACCTGAACCTACATTAAAGAGATTGTTTAATCAGCGGGTGAGATGGGCTAGTAAAACAGGTAATTATCAATCTATTTATAGTAAACAGTTGGGGCTTTTTGTCTTTTTAATTAATTTTTCTCTAGTGTTTCTGGTTAGTAGCTTTCTTTTTTAAAATTTGAAAAAGAACTTCTGATTATTGTTTTTTCTATTAAATTCCTAGTTGATTATATTCTTTTTCGATTGTCTTCTCAATATTTTAAAAGTCCTTTAAAATATTTAACCCTTTCAATTTTTTTATATGCCTTTTTTAGCTCATTTGTTGTAATTTATTCTTTGTTTGGAACATATGATTGGAAAGGGAGAACTTTTAAGAAATAAAAGTATTATTTTAATTTAATCGGGATGAAAAATTCTGATTTAACCTTCATACCTCTTTTAATGGCAGGTTCGATTGTAGGGAAATCTACTAATTTAGAACGTAGAATACTATCAGTGTATTCAGGGTCTAGTGCGCTAGAAGGTAAAACAGTTGAAAAATCTACTTTAGAATTTGGATAAATAACAACTTTTATCTTTAAAGAATCTAATCTTGGTAATAGTGTTTTAACAGTATCAGTTGCTATTTTTTCATAAATATTTTTAGTTAGTACCTGAAAAAAGCATTCCTTTTTTAGTTCTTTATCTGCTATAGATTCACATTCAGTTATAGAAGGGTATTCATCTACTGTGCTCCAATTTATTTTGCTTAATTCTTTTTTTAAAAGATCCTCTTTGTTAGGTTCTTTTTTTTCAAAATATTGGCAGCTCACCATAGAAAGTGAGACTATTAGAAGAAATAAATTATTTTTTATGAAGTTCATTATGTCAGATTCTTTTTACTCTTTACATTTATCAGACAAAAATAATAAAATATTTTATGGATTTAGTACTGGTAATTATTGGTTTTTTATGTGTTTTAATTGGTGTTGTTGGTAGTGTCTTACCCGCTTTACCTGGGCCTGGTTTAAGTTGGCTTGGTTTACTTTTGTTATATCTTACTAAAGTTATTCCTAATAATTACTGGTTTTTAAGTATTACATTTTTAATTACGATTCTGATTATAGGTCTTGATTATTTTATTCCAGCGCAAGGAGCAAAGTATTTTGGAGGATCTAAATATGGTATTTGGGGAACTAATATTGGATTAATTATTGGGATTTTTATTCCTCCTATTGGTTTTTTAATTGGTCCTTTTATTGGAGCTTATGTTGGTGAATTATTTTTTGATCCTCAAAATCATTCAAGAGCGTTTAAAGCTGCATTAGGAGCATTTATAGGTTTTATTACTTCTACATTAATTAAATTAATTGTTTGTGTAGGGTATTTAGTTTGGTTTGTCTCTGTTGTTTGGATTTATAAAGATCAATTAGTATGAAAAAGCGAACTTTTAAAACTCGTTTTTATTCTTTAGAACAATTTTTAATATGCTATACGTTCGTGATGATGAAATTGTTTTGTACTGAGGAATTTTAACGAGTTTTTATTTTTATTTACCATTAAAAGAGGTCATGGTATTTTCTAATCCAGCTAGAGCGAAAGATTCAACTGCGGCAGCAGATTGTTCTAAGCGTTCAGTTAACTTTTCTTTTTCTTCTTCACCCCATTCGCCTAATACGTAATCTACCTGTTTTCCTTTTTTAAAATCATCACTTATTCCAAATCGGAATCTAGGGTAGTCAGTTGAATTAAGTAATAATTGTATGTTTTTCAAGCCATTATGTCCCCCATCACTCCCTTTAGGTTTTATACGTAAAGTTCCAAAAGGTAAATTTAAATCATCAGTAATTATAAGAATATTCTCTTTTTCAATTTTTTCTTTATCCATCCAATATTGAACTGCTTTACCGCTTAAATTCATGTAAGTATTAGGTTTCAGTAGAAAAAGGGTTCTTCCTTTTAACTTTATTTCTGCCATTGTGCCTAGCTTTACTGTGGTAAACTCAGTGTTGTGTTTTTTAGCTAAGAAATCAACTACTTTAAAACCTATATTGTGACGTGTATTAACATATTCTGAACCTATGTTGCCTAAGCCTACTATTAAAAATTTTTTCATTTGATGATAACTAAATGTGTTTTTGAAAAAGGGATGTCGTGAATAAAAAAGTGCTCACAATTGTGAGCACTTTTACAAAATATTTCAAGAAAATTATTTTTTCTTTCCTTTTGCTCCTTTTTCTGCTTTTGCAGCTTCTTGAGCAGCTTTCATAGCAGCACGTGAAATTCTTACTTGACACACTACAGTATTATCTGGATGTAAGAATTTGTAAGTATCTGTGTGTAATTTAGTAATATATAATTTATTACCCATTTCTAACTCAGAAATGTCAGTTTCAATAAAGTCTGGTAAATTAGCAGGTAAAGCTTTAACTTTTAATTTACGTTGGTTAAGACGTAATACACCACCTGCCATAACTCCTTTCGAGTTACCAACAACTTTTACAGGAATTTCCATAGTTACTTCTTTGTTGTCAAATAACTGGTAGAAGTCAATATGTAAAATTTTATCTGTTACTGGGTGTACTTGGATGTCTTGTAGTACAGCGTTAAAAGTTTTGCCATTTTCTAATTCAATCACAACAGTGTGTGCATTAGGAGTGTAAACCAAGTTTTTGAACGCTTTTTCTTCAGCAGCGAAGTGTACTGGTTGATCTCCTCCGTATAACACGCAAGGAACCATTCCAGCATTACGTAAGGTTTTAGTAGACACTTTACCTACGCTTTCTCTTTCAGATCCTTTAATTGTAATCGATTTCATTTAAAAAAAATATAAAAAATTAATAATATAATTTACATAATAAATTTGCTGCTAATTGAATTGTTAGAATGTACCATACGCATTACATCAGCAAACAATTCAGTACAGCTCACAACTTTAATTTTTGTTGATTCTCTTTTTAGCGGTATTGAATCCGTTACAATCAACTCTGTTAGGCTTGAATTTTCAATTTTTTCTATTGCATTTCCAGATAAAATTGCATGAGTGCATACAGCGCGTACACTCAAAGCGCCTTTCTCTAACATTAAATCAGCTGCCTTAGCTAGTGTTCCTCCTGTATCAACCATATCGTCAACAAGAATTACATTTCGCCCTTTTACTTCACCAATTAGTTCCATTGATTCAATAACATTAGCCGCCTTTCTTTGTTTGTAACAAATTACGACATCTGAACTTAGGAATTTAGAATAAGCATAAGCCCTTTTTGATCCACCCATGTCAGGAGATGCTATTGTTAAATTTTCTAGACCTAATGATTGAACATAAGGTAGGAAAACAGTAGAAGCGAATAAATGATCTACTGGTTTTTCAAAGAACCCTTGGATCTGATCAGCATGTAAATCCATAGTCATGATTCGTGTGGCTCCTGCACTTTCAAGTAACTTAGCTACTAGTTTAGCTCCTATGGGAACTCTTGGTTTGTCTTTTCTGTCTTGTCGAGCCCAACCAAAATAAGGTATTACAGCTGTTATGTGTCTTGCTGAAGCTCTTTTGGCAGCGTCAATCATCAACAAAAGTTCCATTAAATTGTCAGAACTAGGGAATGTTGAACATACAATGAAGACTCGTAATCCTCTTATTGATTCCTCAAAAGAAGGTTGGAATTCACCATCACTATAATGTGAGAACGTTACTTTTCCTAGCTTGACACCGTATTTCTCGGCAATTTTCTCAGCTAGGTATACACTTTGCGAACAAGCAAATATTTTTGCTTCCGGCTCTAAATGTGGCATTAGGTTGTTTTTTTATATCAATCAAATAACTCCTTTTGTGAAAGGATTAATTTAATCGATTATAGTTAGTTATGTGTTGTGTTGCTTTTAATGCGCTGCAAATTTAGAAATTAAAATCAACTTGAATACATAAATTTTGATATTTTTTATGAATATTCATTTTTTTGTTTACATTTGCACTCACAATTTCGAAATGCCCGGATGGCGGAATTGGTAGACGCGCACGACTCAAACTCGTGTTCTACGGAGTGTGGGTTCGATTCCCACTCCGGGTACTAAGTAAAAAGTCCTAAATATTTAGGACTTTTTTTTAGTTAAAACGCTTTTTTGTTGACTTTTGAAGATCTCCTCAGATGGTTTTGTGATCTATTTTGTTTATTGAGTAAGTTGATTGCTTATGGTTAATCAGTTTTAAAAAGAATAATTTAATCCAATACCTATTAATTGTTTGAATTGTATTTTAGCTCCAGAAGTGATTAGCTGGCCATTTATCTCATTTTTAGTTTTAACATCATCATCATATAATACATTTGTATTAATGTTAGCAGATACATATTGATTGATAATGAAGTCAAATTGTAATTGCCAATTTACATCTATATTTCCAAAATTGTTTAAGTAGTCTGAGTATAAGTTAATTCTGTTTTCTAAGTAGATGTTTTGGTATATTTCATCTTTATGAAAAGTACTTATGAGTACTCCAATTTCATTGCGATATTTTTTCCCTTTTTCTACTCCAAAAGCACCTTCATTTGCAAGGTCTGAATTAAAAACAAAAGTAGATTTTTCAGTTAGAGGGGATAAATATATTTTGAAGTTTTGTTCTTTATTAATGTATTCTGTTCCAATACCTATGAATAAATAAGCTGGCGCAAAAAGACTAGAAATGGGTTTTTCAAAATTTGGATGCTTGTAACCGTTTGCAAACTGGGTATTGAAATTTAATTTGGCTGAATAGTGCCAATTAGAAATACTGTCTTTTTGAATCCAAAGGTAGAGTTAATGAGAAAAACATCCTCTGTTTTTCTTATGGGATAGCCGTCTTGTTTATTTATTCCGTAACGAAATAATAATTCGTTATACCATTTCAAATTTTTATGTCGGAATACTCTTTTGAAATCACCTTTAAGTAAGCCCGAAATAGAGTTGTTGCCTCCTGCATTCCAGTTAATAAAACTTATTTGATTGACTTCTAGTGTAATTTTGTTTTGCCTTTTCCAGTGTGTGATAGTGTCAGGTAGTGTTGTTGTAATACTTTGGGAGTAAGTTTTTAATAAACAGAATAAAAATAAAATAAGGAATTGGTTATTTTTCATTTTATTGTGAGATAAAAAAAACGCCCCTAGCGAGAGACGTTCTTGGTTTTTGGTTTTGGTTAATTTAGTGGAGAATATCGGAGTCGAACCGATGACCCCTGCGTGCAAGGCAGTCGGTCTAGCTAGCTGAGCTAATCCCTCAATCTTTGTCAAATATATTGTTTTTTTTCTTTTTAAAAAATATTTTAAAAAATATGTTAAAGTTTAGTGGAGAATACCGGGTTCGAACCGGTCGCCTCTACGCTGCCAGCGTAGCGCTCTAGCCAAATGAGCTAATCCCCCAAAGTTTTGTCAAATTTAATTTTTTTCTGTAAATATCTGTATTTTTGTGAAAAAAAAATATGTCTAAAGATATTACAATAAAAATAACGGATAGAGAAGGTGTTACGCATGAAGTTCAAGCTCCAACAGATATGAATATGAATATTATGGAGTTGGTTCGTGCTTATGAATTAGCACCTGAAGGTACTATAGGTATTTGTGGTGGCATGGCTATGTGTGCTTCTTGCCAATGTTATGTCTTGAATGATGTTGAATTATTTGAAAAAAATCAAGATGAAGAAGCGATGCTTTGGGAAGCTTTAAATGTAAAAGAGAATAGTCGTTTAGGATGTCAAATACCAATAACTCCAGAAATAGATGGGTTAGAGATTGAACTGGCTCCAGCAGAATAAGTGTTGTTACTGTCCGAAAAAAACTTTATTAATATTTTTTAGGGGTAATTAAATTTAATTTTTTCGGACAGTTAGCTGGTCTTATTGTATGGAATCAATAGATTCTTCAATTGCATTCCATAGTTGAATGCGCTTTTCTAAGGCTTCAATTGCAATTTTTTCCATTTCATTCCATTTCTCTTGATCATCATTTGCTAAATATTCAATCATCTTCATAGCCATTGGACCATGTTCGTCTCCATCAAGTTCTATATGACGTTCGAAGTAATAAATTAGCTTTGAAAAATCTTTTTCAGGGAATGATTCTTTAAAATTTTTTAAGATAGCGGTAAACATACTAGGAATCAAATCTTCTCTTCCGAAAGTAAAAGCACTTGCTATTTCGTGGGGTTGTCCTTTTTCTATTACTTTGAAGGTAAAAGTTAAAAAATCTTTTATAGCTTTTCCTAGTTCGCTTTGATTGATGCTTACAAAAATATTTCGGGTTTCGTCTACGTTTTTTAAAAAGCTTTTAATTTCATTAGTAGAAGCTCCGCAGTCCTGCATGGCTTCTAAATACATTTCGTAGTGGCTTAAGCGCTTACCGTCTAAAGCTAAGTCTGATTCTTCTGCTAGTACGATTTCATTTATTAGATAGCGTGTTTCGGGATTAGGGGAGGCTTTCCACGGGGTGCTAGTGCAGGTTAATTGATTTTGAAGTGCTTTTAATAAAGACATAAAATCCCAAACTGCGTAAATATGATGTTCTAGGAATATGTTGAGCGATTCTAATGTTTTGATTTTTGGGTATAAGGGGTGATTTAATAATATATCCTTTTGTGTTTGGATATTTTTATGGATAGATTCTATACTCATTATTTAAAGAAATTTCGACAAAAATAATAAATGCCTCTTTAAAAGGAGAGGCATTCATATCATTTTTATTTATTTGTGTATTATTTAAAGGCTGGAAAGCCTGTTACATCCATACCTGTAATTAACAGATGGATGTCGTGTGTTCCTTCGTATGTTACTACTGACTCTAAGTTCATCATATGTCGCATAATAGAATATTCGCCTGTAATACCCATTCCTCCTAACATTTGACGTGCATCGCGAGCGATTGTTAGTGCCATGTCAACATTATTTCTTTTCGCCATAGATATTTGGGCAGATGTAGCTCTTCCTTCATTGCGTAATACGCCTAGTCTCCAAGTAAGAAGTTGTGCTTTTGTGATTTCTGTAATCATTTCAGCGAGCTTCTTTTGTTGTAATTGCGTGGCTCCAATTGGTTTGTCAAACTGGATACGTTCTTTTGAGTAGCGCAAAGCTGTGTCATAACAATCCATAGCAGCTCCAATTGCTCCCCATGCTATTCCGTATCGGGCTGAGTCAAGGCAACCAAGAGGGGCACCTAGACCTGATTTTCCTGGTAGTAAATTTTTTTTAGGGACTTTTACGTTATCAAATATAAGTTCACCTGTTGCTGATGCACGTAGTGACCATTTGTTGTGTGTTTCAGGTGTGCTAAAGCCTTCCATGCCACGTTCGACAATTAATCCATGAATGCGTCCTTCTTCGTTTTTTGCCCAAACCACAGCAATTTGTGCAAATGGTGCATTTGAAATCCACATTTTAGCGCCATTTAAAAGATAGTGATCTCCCATATCTTTAAAATTGGTTACCATTCCGCTAGGATTTGATCCATAATCAGGTTCTGTTAATCCAAAGCACCCCATCCATTCGCCTGTAGCTAATTTGGGTAAATATTTTTCACGTTGTTCTTCAGAACCATATTTCCAAATAGGGTACATTACTAATGAGGATTGTACAGAGGAAGTAGAGCGTACACCTGAATCTCCTCTTTCAATTTCTTGCATTATTAAACCGTATGAAATCTGATCTAGTCCAGCTCCTCCATATTCAACAGGTATGTAAGGTCCAAATCCACCAATTTCTCCTAATCCTTTAATGATTTGATTAGGGAATTCAGCACGTTGTGCATATTCTTCAATAATAGGTGATATTTCTTTTTTTACCCATGTACGAGCGGCATCACGTACAAGTTTGTGTTCCTCTGTTAATAAGTCGTCTAATAGATAGTAATCAGGTGATTGAAATAAATCTGGTTTCATATGGTTTGTTTTTATAATAAAAAATAAAGATGATAAAAATATTTATTAAATCATATTTTTTAAAAACACGATTTAACAAAATTAGATAAAGATTTTTATTCAACAACTGATAAATGTTATGAATCAGATAAATAATTTATTTCAGGATTTTATAGGTTTAATTATTTCTGTTTTGTTTGAATTTTTTGTGTTTAGTGTCTCTTTGAAATATTCTTGCTAGAAATTTGATTACGCTTTAGTAGGTTGTTTTAAATGGAGAGATTTTTAATTATAAGTTGAAAAGTTTAGTTGAATTGAATAGGTTTTGATTGATTCTGTTTAATTCGATCATTATTTTTTAAAGGAAAAAAGAAGATTGCTGAGTTTTAGTGTTTGTGTTTATTTTCGAGATTATTTTTTATGGCTTGTTTTTTTTGTTCTAATTCTTCGGATCTGTGTTTTGTTTTTATTTAGATAGGAAAGATAAAGATGCTTTAAATTAATTTTGTTAGAAATATTAAATATTGTGGTTTAGTAGATTTTTTGTTACTCTGCTGCCAGCAATAAAAGAGGCTGTAAAGCCTAAAATCATAATAGTAGCAAAAACTATTAGAATGTTTGTGGCTTCTATTTTGACAGGGTAAGGTAGTGATTCGGTTATTGTTATTAGGCTAAATTGGTCTTGTATTAAGATTAATATAAAGCCTAGTGCGATACCTAATATGCCTCCGATGAAAGTTATTAAACTTCCTTGTAATAAGAATATTATTTGAATGTTTTTGATGGTAGTGCCTAGATTTAGAAGGGTTTGGAGGTTGTTCTTTTTTTCAAGAATCATCATAATGATAGCGCCTGCTAAAGTAAAAAGGGTCATGATGATAACTAATGTGAAAATGAGGTAGATAGCTGTATTTTCAGTATTTAACATTTTATGTAAGCTATCATTAAGTTGTGTTCTGTTTTTTATGACTACTTTATTTTTAAATATTTTAGTTAAATCAGAGATGATGATGTCTTCATTGGCTAGACTATCTGTTTTTATTTCTATTGCAGATACTTCATTTTTTTTTATATTCCAATAAATCTTGAGTTAGTCTTAAGTCTGTATAAACATACTTTGCATCTAAATCATCATTAATAGAGTATATTCCTACAGGTATTAGATTGGATTTGTTAAAAGCAGTTTCAGGATTTGTAATGGTTCCTTTTCCAGGTCTCGGTACATAAATTTCAAGAGTGTTGTTTAAATCAAAAAGACCTAATGATAATTTATTTGCAATAACATTTCCCATAACAACTTGAGGGGTTTCAGGAACTAGCCATTGACCTTGATAGATTGCTTTTTGGATTTTGTTGACCTGATTAAACTGATTATCTACGCCTTTGATTTCGGCAACATGTTCTTTTCCTTTATACATGAAAAGAACCTTCTCTTCAATGATATTGCTGTAAAACTTAATTCCTTTTAGCTTTTTTAATTTATCAAGTTGTTGGCTATTAACTGTGATGATTTTGCCTTTTTAGGAAAGATTTTTAAATCAGGATCAAAGTTATTGCTAAAAGATAGACTGAACTCTTTTAGTCCACTAAAAACAGAGAGTACAACAAATAATGACATAGATCCAATGATTATTCCTACTGAGGCTATGCGGCTAATAATGTTTATTGCATTGTTTTTGCTGCCAGTGCGTAAATATCGTTGCGCTATGTAAAAAGGGAAGTACAATTGCTTAAGATTTCTTTCTTTTATCTAATAAATTAGGGTTTTCTATTGGGTTGTCTTTTCCTGATAAAGCATTATCTATCTTTTCAATGTAGTCTAAACTGTCATCAATGTAGAAAAGTAGATTAGGAACGCGACGCAGTTGTTGTTTTACACGTTGTGCTAAATCGTGTTTAATAAGGGGAGTGTTTGATTTTACAGCTTCTAAAATTTCTTCTGCTTTATCTTGTGGGAAAATGCTAAGAAATACTTTTGCAATTGATAAATCAGTAGTGACACTCACTTTTGAAACAGATATAACAAGATTTGAAATTCCATTTTTACGTACCTCTCCTTGTAAAATATCTACTAAATCTTTTTGTAAAACGTTTCCTATTTTTTTCTGTCTATTAGTCTCCATGCTGCAAACATACAATTTTTTGTAATTAGTGTTGCTATTTTGAGTTTCTCAAATGATATATTTGTCTAAATAAATAATTTGGTAATGAAAAAAATTGAACACATAGGAATTGCAGTAAAAAGTTTAGAAGAATCTAATAAGATTTTTGAATTACTTTTTGGGCAGCCTGCATATAAAGAAGAATTTGTCGAAAGTGAAGGTGTTAAAACATCTTTTTTTATGAATGGTCCTAATAAAATAGAACTTTTAGAAGCTACTCATTCAGAAAGTCCTATTGCAAAATTTATTGAAAAGAAGGGGGAAGGGATCCATCATATTGCTTTTGATGTTGAAAATATACTACTAGAAATAGAAAGATTGAAAAAAAATGGATTTATTGTTTTGAACGAAATTCCTAAGAAAGGTGCTGATAATAAATTAGTTGCTTTCTTACATCCTAAGAGTACTAATGGGGTATTGATCGAATTGTGTCAAGAAATTGAAAAATAATTTTGCAGAATTAAAAAAATGTCTTAATATTGCAACCGCAAACAGAGAGCAACTCTGAGCAAATAAAAAAGTTTACTTAGGTAAATTGGTCCTATAGCTCAGTTGGTTAGAGCACCTGACTCATAATCAGGTGGTCCCTGGTTCGAGCCCAGGTGGGACCACTAGTAAAATCAAAGCCTTACAGAAATGTGAGGCTTTTTTATTTTATAAAATTTTATATTCTTTGTTTTACACTAGTTAGTTAGGCTTAAAACCTGAATAACGAATCAATAATCATCCTTCCTATTAAATTATTTGATTTCTTCCTTTCTAAAATGTATTTTTGGAAATTCTCTTTTCAGATTTAAATTCTGAAAAATTACTATGGAAAAGAGTTATTAAAATTTCGAATTTTGCATCTATGTATTTAATTTTTGATACTGAAACTACAGGTTTACCACGTAGTTGGTCTGCCCCTATTACTGATACAGATAATTGGCCACGTTGTATACAAATAGCTTGGCAGTTGCACGATGAAATGGGGCAACTCATAGAACACCAAGATTATCTTGTGAAGCC
The DNA here is from genome assembly GCF_019565455.1 of Flavobacterium oreochromis. NCBI lineage: Bacteria > Pseudomonadati > Bacteroidota > Flavobacteriia > Flavobacteriales > Flavobacteriaceae > Flavobacterium > Flavobacterium oreochromis. The sequence continues at coordinate 658,320 of NZ_CP067377.1, read as the reverse complement.
AGAGGGATTTAATATTCCTTATGATGCGGAGAGAGTTCATGGTATTTCTACTGAATTAGCCATGGAACAGGGGGTTAGTTTACAAGAGGTATTAGATAAATTTAATATAGCTCTTTCAAAAGCAAAATATGTTGTTGGTCAAAACGTTGGCTTTGATGTTAATATAATGGGATGTGAGTTTTATAGAGGAGGAGTTACTTCTGCTTTATCACAAATGCCTGTTTTAGACACTTGTACTGAAACTACAGCAGAATTATTGAAATTACCAGGAGGACGTGGAGGGAGGTATAAATTACCAACACTTACTGAATTGCATCAGTTCCTCTTTGGGGAACCTTTTGCAGAAGCTCATAATGCTACTGCTGACGTAGAAGCTACAACTCGTTGTTTTCTTGAACTCATTAAAAGAGAAGTCTTTACAGAAGAAGAATTAGATGTTCCAGAGGAATATTATATGCGTTTCCGCCAAAATAATCCTCAAGAAATTAAACTAATTGGTTTAAAGCATATCAATTTAAAGTCTGCTTCTGATGAAATTAGAAATAGATTAAATAAAATACAGCAAGAAGGAGGAGGTACAGCTGTTTCGGAAGAAGCAATTAAAAGTTTAGAACACGCTGTGTATGCACATTTGCATAATCATACTCAGTTTTCCGTCTTACAATCTACAATTTCTATTCCTGCTATCGTAAATGCAGCAGCTAAAAGTAAAATGACTGCAGTAGCTATGACTGATGTAGGAAACATGATGGGAGCCTTTCAGTTTGTAAGTGCTGTCTTAAATCATAATAAATCTGCTAAATCTAAAAATGAAGCTAGTATAGAAAAAGGAGAAACGCCCTCTGAAGTTGAAATTAAACCCATCGTGGGGGGAGAATTCTTTGTTTGTAACAATCATAAAGATAAATCAGTCAAAGATAATGGATATCAAGTCGTATTCTTAGCTAAAAATAAGAATGGTTACCATAATTTAGCAAAAATGGCATCTATTGCCTATACAGAGGGGTTTTATTACGTACCTAGAATAGATCGAAACATAGTAGAACAATATAAAGAAGATATTATAGTTCTATCGGGTAATTTATACGGAGAAATACCTAGTAAAATTCTTAATGTTGGTGAAAACCAAGCAGAAGAAGCACTTTTGTGGTGGAAATCACAATTTGGAGATGATTTTTATCTCGAAATAATGCGTCATAATCAAGAAGATGAAAATCGCGTTAATCAGACTTTAACACAGTTTGCTCATAAACATCAAGTTAAATTGATAGCAACTAATAATACTTATTATGTTGCTAAGGAAGATGCTAATGCTCACGATATTTTATTGTGTGTAAAAGAAGGAGAAAAACAAGCTACACCTATTGGAAGGGGGCGTGGTTATCGTTATGGACTTCCTAATCAAGAATATTATTTTAAAACGCAAGAAGAAATGAAACATCTTTTTGCTGATTTGCCAGAGGCTATTGTTAATATTCAAGAAATTATAAACAAAATAGAAGTTTATTCCTTATATCGAGATGTACTATTACCTAAATTTGATATTCCTGAAGAGTTTTTAGTAGCAGAAGACAATCAAGATGGAGGTAAAAGAGGAGAAAATAAATATTTACGTTATCTTACATACGAAGGAGCTCGTAAGAGATACCCAGAAATTGCTGATGAATCAATAAATTTAACTAAAACGAATGAAATTAAAGAACGTTTAGATTTTGAATTATTAACAATAGAAAAAACGGGATATCCAGGTTATTTCTTAATTGTTCAAGATTTCATTGCTGCTGCAAGGCAAATGGGCGTTTCTGTTGGTCCTGGTCGTGGTTCTGCTGCAGGTTCAGCAGTTGCTTATTGTTTAGGAATTACAAACATAGATCCAATTCAATATGATTTGCTTTTTGAGCGTTTCCTGAATCCAGATCGTGTATCCATGCCCGATATTGATATTGATTTTGATGATGAAGGACGAGGAGATGTAATGCAGTATGTTATTGATAAGTACGGAGCTAACCAAGTAGCACAAATCATTACATATGGTAAAATGGCAACAAAATCTGCCATACGAGATACTGCTAGGGTGTTGGATTTACCCTTATTTGAAGCAGATAAAATTGCAAAACTAATTCCAGCTATGATGCCTTCTAAGTGGAATCTTGCTCGATTTTTAAAAGAAGAAGAGGGAGAAGTTAAAAAAGCACTCAAATCCTCTGAGGAATTTGATCGAGTAAAAGAGTTAATAAGTATAGCGAATGAAGGTGATTTAGCAGGAGAGACCATTCAGCAAGCCAAGGTTTTGGAAGGTTCTATGCGTAATACAGGGATACATGCTTGTGGAGTTATTATTACACCAGATGATATTACTAATTTCGTTCCTGTAACTACCGCTAAAGATTCAGACTTATATGTTACTCAGTTTGATAACTCAGTAGCAGAAAGTGCAGGTCTATTAAAAATGGACTTTTTGGGTCTGAAGACCTTAACTCTAATAAAAGATACAGTTAAGCTAGTAAAATATCGTTTGGGAATAGAATTAGATCCTGATAATTTTCCTATTGATGATGTAAAAACTTACGAACTTTTTCAACGAGGAGAAACAGTTGGAGTATTCCAATATGAATCACCCGGTATGCAAAAATACATGAAGGATTTAAAACCAACTGTTTTTGCTGATTTAATTGCCATGAATGCCTTGTATCGCCCAGGGCCTCTAGAATATATTCCTTCCTTTGTTCGAAGAAAAAATGGAATTGAAGAAATAACATATGATTTAGATGCTTGCGAAGAATATTTAGCAGAAACGTATGGAATTACCGTGTATCAGGAACAAGTAATGCTTCTTTCTCAAAAATTAGCAAACTTCTCTAAAGGTGATGCTGACGTTCTTCGTAAAGCAATGGGGAAAAAACAAAAGGATGTACTAGATAAAATGAAATCTAAATTCATAGATCAAGCAATGGCTAATGGTCATGATGCTCAGAAATTAGATAAAATCTGGACTGACTGGGAAGCTTTTGCAAGTTATGCATTTAATAAATCACACTCCACCTGTTATGCTTGGGTAGCATATCAGACAGCTTATCTTAAAGCGCATTATCCAGCTGAATACATGGCAGCCGTTCTTTCTAATAACATGAATGATATTAAACAAGTATCTTTTTTTATGGAAGAATGCAGGCGTATGGGATTAGAGGTTTTAGGACCTGATGTCAATGAGTCGTTTTATAAATTTACAGTAAATGAAAATTATGCTATTCGATTCGGGATGGGGGCAATTAAAGGGGTTGGAGAAGGAGCGGTAAACACCATTATTGAAAATAGAAAAGAAAGTAAATACAAATCAATTTTTGATTTAGCCAAACGAATAGATTTAAGAGCAGCAAACAAAAAAGCATTTGAGAATCTTGCACTTTCAGGAGGATTTGATTGTTTTGAAAATACTCATAGAGCTCAATATTTTCATCATGAAGGTGATAATATCTGGTTTTTAGAAAAAGCCATGAAATATGGTGCCAAAATGCAAGAAAATGAAAATTCTTCTCAAGTAAGTCTATTCGGCGATACGACAGAAGTTCAAATACCAGAACCTACAGTTCCTCCTTGTGAAGAATGGCATACCATGGAAAAATTAGCAAGGGAAAAAGAAGTAGTAGGAATTTATATTTCAGGGCATCCACTTGATGATTATAAATATGAAATGAAATATTTCTGTAATACTCGTTTAGAACAGTTGTCTTATTTAGAGCAATTAGTAGGGAAAAATATTTCGTTAGGAGGTATGGTTAGTAATGTTCAACACAGAACTGCTAAAAATGGTAAAGGTTGGGCAACATTTAATTTAGAAGGATATGATGAAACATATGAGTTTAGAATTTTTGATGAAGAATATTTAAGATTTCGTCATTATTTAGTTCAAAATCAATTCGTTTATTTTAAATTGAATGTAAAAGAAGGTTGGACAAATCGTGAAACAGGTAAAAAGTCAGATCCTAGAATCCAATTTATGGATGGGAAAATGCTTGCAGATGTTCTACCAACTTATGCTAAAAAAATGACCATTTTATTTTCTATATATGAAATAAAAGAAGACTTAGTAAATAATTTGTATAATTTATTTGTAGATAATAAAGGAGATCATCAGGTAACGTTTGAAGTTATGGAGCTAGAAAAAATTAAAAAACAATTAGAAATTGATAGTGCCCCTATTGAAGACAGTCAAAACGATGATATAGAAAATGGAGAAATTGAGGTAGAGATACCAGAAGAGAAAGAGGAAATAATTATTAAAAATATGTTATCTATGCCAAGTCGTAAGATAAAAATAAAAATTTCTTCTGAACTGTTACAAGAAATGGAAAATATGCAAATAAATTTTAAAATTGCATAGATAAAATTTAATAAGTTCGTATTTTTATAAACAGTATTTAATTAATATGAAAATAATAAATAAGTCCATAATCTATCTATTAATTCTCTTCATCTCATTTACCCTAAAAGGACAAAACAATGAAGAAGGAAAAGTAATTAGATGCTCTACTGTAGAGTACGAACAATATTTGCAAAAAAATATCCTAAAAGAGCTACTTTAGCTCAATTTGAAAAATGGTTAAATCCATTAATAGAAAGGCAGAAAAAAATAAATCAGTATTAAACGGAATTATTACAATCCCCATAGTTGTACATATTATACATTCTGGACAAGATGTAGGACAGGCTCCTAATATTGATGATCGACAAGTTCTTTCTCAAATAGAAATCTTAAATAACGATTTTAGGGAAAAAATAAATACACCAGGCTATAATAACCATCCTAGTGGAGTTGATTTAGAAATTCAATTTGCCTTAGCACAAGTAGATCCTGTAGGTAACCCAACCAATGGTATTGAGCGAGTATATTATAATCATTCAAAATGGTCTGAAGACGATGTTAATAATATTGTAAAACCAGAAACATTCTGGGATACATCATTATATTTAAATGTTTGGGTAGTTGATTTTGAAAAATCTGGATTGTTAGGAAATGCACAATTTCCAAGCGTAGCAAATGTACCAGGATTAAATCAAAATGGAGGTCCTGATGATACAGATGGAATTGTAATTAATTATTTAAATTTTGGTTCTAGAGAAAATTATCCCAATGGAATTTACGGAGGATTTTCCTTTGATAAAGGGAGAACTGTTACTCATGAAGTAGGACATTGGCTTGGATTAAGACATATATGGGGTGATGCCTATTGTGGAGATGATTTTTGTGCTGATACTCCACAAGCTCATAATGCCAATTTAGGATGCCCTAAAATTTTAAATTGCCTTGAGACAGGAGATGAAATGGTTCAGAATTATATGGATTATACAGATGATGCCTGTATGAATATTTTTACACAAAATCAGAAAGATAGAATTCGAACCATATTAGAAAACTCGCCTAGAAGAAGGACTATAGTAAGCTCAGAAAAAGAAAAATCTATATTATTATTGGTTAATGATGCTGAGGTAAAAATCGAAAAACAGTTCACAGGAATTACTAATTTATGTATTAATGAGCCTAGAAAAATATCAATAATTAATAGAGGAATTAATGATGTTAATAGCACTTTAATAAAGTATCGTTTTAATGAGGGGACTGTAAAAGAAATTAATTGGAAAGGAACATTAACACCTAATCAGTATGCCCTTATTTCTATTCCTGAAATAGGAGTTGAAAATGATATCTTAAACGTAGAGATAGTACAGATAAATGGGGTGACAGATGCCAGGGGCTCAAATAATTTTGCTAAAGTTAAAATTATTAATACAGCTCAAGCAGAAGCTTTCTTTTATGACGAAGTAAGCTTTGAGCTACAGTTAGATAACAAAGGATCAAATATTACATGGGGATTATCAAATAGCTTAGGTGAAATACTTCATTCTGGCGGACCTTATAGTGATAATGATCCAGCTCTTATTCAAGAAAAATGGACTTTACGTGATAAAGAATGTTATACTTTTGTTATAAAAGATACAAATAAAGATGGATTATGTTGTGATAATGGAGAGGGGTATTATAAAATAGGTTATAAAGAAAATATCATAATTAGAGAAGGAAGATTTTCAGAATCAAGTATAAAAGGATTTAGAATAAAATATTTAGATGACCAAATTATTATAGCACCTAACCCAGTTCATGATCAACTATACTATTTGTTTGGAAGTAAAGTAGGTACAAGTGGCATAGGCAAAATTTTTGACCTAACAGGTAAGCTAATAAAAGAATTCAAGGTAGAAAAGAACGTTACAAATTCAGAAGATGTTAGTTATCTATCATCTGGATTCTATTTGTTTCAAATAATAACAGAAAGTAATTCAAGTTCTATAATTTTTGTGAAAAAATAAAGAGAGGAGATAGCCTCTCTTTTTATTATTTCATTAAATTTGCTCACCAAAATTACAAAAGGTGAAAGTAATTAGCGATTTATCAAATGTTCAATTTTCTAAAAGAACTATTGTAACTATAGGAACTTTTGATGGGGTGCATTTAGGGCATCAAAAAATTATTAAGAAATTACAATCAAATGCTAATGAATTTAATGAAACCGTTGTAATTACTTTTACAAATCATCCAAGAACTTTTCTTAAAACAGATTCTCCTGTTAAACTACTAAGTACCAATGCAGAAAAAATTGAATTGTTAGAAAAATTAGAAGTAGATAACTTATTGTTTCTAGAATTTAATGAAGCGTTATCCAATTTATCTGGAGAAGAGTTTGTTAAAAATATCCTAGTTGATAAATTAAATATTCAAAAAATTATTATAGGGTACGATCATAAATTTGGTAAGAATCGCTCTTCAGATATTCATGATTTAATTCGATTTGGTGGGAAATATAATTTCGATGTAGAACAAATATCAGCAGAGGAATTAAATGAAATAACCATTAGTTCTACTAAAATAAGACAATTTATAAAAGAAGGTTCTATATCATTAGCTAATCAATACCTTGGAAATCCATATAGCTTTAGAGGAAAGGTCGTTAAAGGAAATCAAATAGGAAGAACTATAGATTTTCCTACTGCTAATATTGAAATAGATTCTCCTTTAAAATTACTTCCTAAAGGAGGTGTGTATGTCGTAGAAGTACTTCTGAAAAATAATCTTTATAAAGGAATGATGAATATTGGAAATCGACCTACGATTAATGGACAATTTCTTACTATAGAAATACATTTGTTTGACTGTGATTTTGAGTTTTATGACGAAAACTTAACCGTTATTTTATATCATTATCTTAGAGAAGAACAAAAATTTGACTCATTACACGCCCTTAAAAAGCAATTAGAAGAAGATAAACAACAAGCTATTCTTAAAAAAAATTAAACAATTTTGGTTTTTTGTTAAAACATTTCCCTTTATTTCTTTAAAAATACAATTCTTCACATAGTGTTGTTTTTTTCTTGAATCGTATCTTTTATTATTATTACTTTTGCAGCCGTTTTATTAAAGCTGCAGTTATTAATATTACAAAAAATTTTTTAAATTCAATTGGAGATCAGATACCAGAAAAAACGAGGCGTAACCGAAAAGCCATAAGAGTAGGGTGTTTTATATAGTATTATGAAGAAAAATATAGCAGAATTTATAGGTACATTTTGGCTAGTATTAGGAGGTTGTGGAACTGCAATATTTGCTGCAAAATTTGGAACTGTTGGAGTTGGGTTAACAGGTGTTTCTCTTGCTTTTGGATTGACAGTGTTAACAATTGCGTATTCATTTGGTCATATTTCGGGAGCTCATCTAAATCCAGCTGTTACAATTGGTCTTTGGGCTGGAGGTAGAATCAAAGCAAAAGAAATTTTACCTTATGTAATTTCTCAAATTGCAGGAGCATTATTTGCAGCAGCTGTCCTTTATGTAATCGTAACAGGAAATGGAAGTGTAATTGGTGATTTTGCCGCAAATGGTTATGGTGAACATTCCCCAGGAAAATATAGTATGTTAGCAGCTATATTAACAGAGTTTGTTATGACTTTTATGTTTTTGTTGATAATTCTAGGGGCTACAGATGAAAGAGCTAACACAGGATTTGCAGGAATAGCAATTGGTTTAGCTTTAACTCTTATTCATTTAATAAGTATTCCTGTTACAAATACCTCAGTAAATCCAGCAAGAAGTATTAGTCAAGCGGTATTTGTTGGAGATTGGGCTATTTCACAGCTTTGGCTTTTTGTAGTAGTTCCCGTAGTTGCTTCTTTTTAGCAGGTTCTGTTTATAAGTATTTTAAAGCAGACTAAAATATTAATAAGGAATTATAGGTAGATATTAATGATTGTTTAAGATACAATAGATCTCTTATGTTCCTTTTACTAAGTTATAATGCCTATTTTTATTAGTAGAAATCGTTTTTAAATTTTTTTAAAATATAGATTTAACTAATAAAAATAATATTTCAAATGTTTAAAATTTATTTTTGAGTTATTTATGATAAAAAAAAATACAAAATCGAGGCTAATAAAAGTATATAGTTTTCTTTTTCTTTTTCCCCAATATCAAAAGCTTTTTCTCAAAACGATACCATAAAAAAAATGACAGTTAGTGCTTATGGAGAATTGTATTATAGTTACGATTTTTCTAAGCCTGCAAATCATGATAAACCTAATTTCGTATATAGTCATAAAAGACATGATGAAGTTAATTTTAACCTACTATTATTAAAACTAAATTACAAAGATCAGAACATCAGAGCTAATCTAGGACTAATGGGAGGGAATTACGCAACCTACAATTTGAGTGCTGAACCTACTTGGGCACAATTCATTTACGAAGCAAATGTAGGAGCAAGATTATCTAAAACAAGTAATTTGTGGTTAGATGCTGGTGTTTTGCCCTCCCACATAGGTTTTGGAAGTGCTATTGGAGCAGATTGTTGGACATTGACAAGAAGTTTGATTACAGAAGGATCTCCTTACTATGAAGCTGGAGTTAGGCTATCTTATCAATCACCAAATGAGAAAATTTATTTAGCTGCTTTATATTTAAATGGTTGGCAAAGAATTAAAAAACCAGATTTTATTCAAAGACCATCTTTTGGAGGGCAAATAACTTTTAAACCTAATAAGAAAATACTATTCAATTACAGTAATTTTATTGGTACTGATCAAGCAGACAGTATAAAAGCAATTAGAACCTTTCATAATTTATACATGCAATATGAACCAACTACTAAATTTGGGTTGATTGCTGGATTTGATATTGGATCAGATAAATATGATAAAACAAACTATGGAACTTGGTATGGGCCAATATTAATGGTGAAGAGTCAAATTAATAGAAAAATAACTACTGCATTTAGAGCGGAATATTATAATGATAGAAAGCAAATTATAGTTCCAACCAGTACACCAAATGGTTTTCAAGTGTTAGGATTTTCTTCTAATTTAGATTATGATCTTACTGAAAAACTCAAATTTCGATTTGAAGCTAAAGCATATAATTCAAAAGATCGTATATTTAATAATGATAATAATAACTATTCTGTAACGACAAGTTTAATATTCAGGACCTAACTATAAATAGTGTTAAATTAATTATATTCTGATCGTATAAAAGTTGTTTTATTACCACCTTTATATTAAACGAATTGTGTATTTTTGACCCTTAAATAATCTATTTATGAGTATTACAAGACATAATTGGACTAAAGAAGAAATTATCGAAATATACAATCAGCCTTTGATGGACTTACTTTATCATGCTGCTACTATTCATAGAGAGTATCATGATCCTAATACAGTTCAGGTTTCAACACTATTGTCAATAAAAACAGGTGGTTGTCCAGAAGATTGTGGTTATTGCCCTCAAGCAGCACGTTATCATACTGATGTTGAAGGTAATGATTTAATGAGTGTTAGTCAAGTAAAGGCACAGGCTTTAAGAGCAAAAGAATCCGGTTCCTCAAGAGTTTGTATGGGAGCAGCATGGAGAAATGTGAAAGATGGGCCTGAATTTGATCAAGTTTTAGAAATGGTGAGAACCATTAATAAATTAGATATGGAAGTTTGTTGTACATTAGGAATGCTTACCGAAAATCAAGCACAAAGATTAGCAGAAGCAGGTTTGTACGCATATAACCATAATTTAGATACTTCTGAAGATTATTATAAAGAAGTAATTTCAACACGTGGTTTCGAAGATCGTATTAAAACAATTGAAAATGTACGTAAAACAAATGTAACCGTTTGTAGCGGAGGGATTATAGGTATGGGAGAAAGTATAGAGGATAGAGCAGGAATGTTAGTTGCTCTGTCTACTTTAAATCCTCAGCCTGAATCAGTTCCTATTAATGCTTTAGTGGCAGTAGAAGGAACACCTATGGAAAATGAAAAACCAGTTGAAATTTGGGAAATGATCAGAATGGTGGCTACAACAAGAATTGTAATGCCAGAAACACAGGTTAGGCTTTCAGCAGGTAGAACCCAAATGTCAAGAGAAGGACAAGCTATGTGTTTCTTTGCTGGAGCAAATTCAATCTTTGCAGGTGATAAATTACTAACGACTCCTAATCCAGATGTAAATGAGGATATGAAGATGTTTGACTTGTTAGGATTAAATCCTCAAAAACCTTTTATCAAACTAATGCAACCCAAGACAGTGGAGGCATGTGATTCTGAATATGAATCTTTAGGAGAAAAACCTAAATGGTCTAGACCAGGACACCAAATAGAACGTAATTTGGCAGTTTCAAATAAGAAATAAAGAAAAAAAGCTCCTAATAAATTTTAGGAGCTTTTTTTAATCTTTTTTCTAAAAAAGTAAGTTGATAACAGTAATGCAAAAAAAACTAAAACTAATAAATATTCATCTATTGGAACACCTCCAGGAGGTATTATATTTTTGATGGAGGTGGAGGTGCTGGTGCAACAGCTAAAATAGATTCTGTTGCTAATATTATAACCAATAGAAAAGCGTTGTATTGATTTTTTTCTTTCATATATCGTAAATATATAAAAAAAAATAAGTTGCAAAATTATTTGCAACTTATTGTAAATTAATTTTCTAAGTTCTTAATTAGCTCTTTTATTTTGATTTCCAATTCTTCCGCTAATTCTGGATTATCCTTTATTAAAGATTTTACAGAATCACGTCCTTGGCCAAGTTTTGTTTCACCATAACTAAACCAAGAACCTGATTTTTTTATAACTTCAAATTCAACAGCTAAATCTAGTATTTCTCCTGTTTTTGAAACTCCTTCTCCATACATAATATCAAATTCTGCAGTTTTAAAAGGAGGAGCCACTTTATTTTTAACTATTTTAACTTTAGTTCTATTACCTAATACATTTTCACCATCTTTAATTTGCGAAGAACGACGAATATCTAGACGTACTGACGCATAGAATTTAAGCGCATTACCACCTGTAGTTGTTTCAGGATTTCCAAACATTACACCTATCTTATCGCGAAGCTGATTGATGAAAAATACAGTACAATTAGTTTTGCTAATAGTAGCTGTTAATTTACGTAATGCTTGTGACATTAGACGGGCATGTAATCCCATCTTAGAATCGCCCATATCTCCTTCAATTTCACTTTTGGGAGTAAGTGCGGCAACAGAGTCTATTACTACAATATCTACAGCTCCAGATCGAATTAAACTTTCTGCAATTTCTAAGGCTTGCTCACCATTATCAGGTTGTGAAATGATCAGGTTATCAATATCTATCCCTAATTTTTCGGCATAAAAACGATCAAAAGCATGTTCTGCATCTATAAAAGCAGCAATTCCGCCAGCCTTTTGAGCTTCTGCTATAGCATGTAGTGTAAGGGTAGTTTTACCTGATGATTCAGGTCCAAATATTTCAATGATACGCCCTTTTGGGTAACCACCAACTCCTAAAGCAAGATCAACTCCAAGAGACCCTGAAGAAATAACTTCTACTTCTTCTATTGCTTTGTCTCCCATTTTCATCACGGTACCTTTCCCGTATGCTTTATCTAATTTATCTAAAGTAAGCTGTAAAGCTTTTAGTTTAGCTTCTTTTTCTGAACTCATTTTTTTGAATTTACAGTGTTAAATATTATAAATGCTTTGTAATAGCTTCAACAATTTCTTTGAATTCTTCGTCAGATAGTTTTACCTTATTAGTAAAACGAGCGTCATCCATTATGTTTAGAGGAATTAAGTGTACATGAGCATGAGGAACTTCTAGACCAATAACGGTCATACCTACTCGCTTACAAGGAATCGCTTTTTCAATTGCAGTAGCAATTTTTTTTGAAAAAACCATTAAGCCTAAGTAGAGCTCGTTATCCATTTCAAAAATCTTGTTAACCTCTTTTTAGGGATGCAAAGTGTGTGTCCTTTAGCATTTGGATTTACATCTAAAAAAGCTAAATATTGATCATCTTCTGCTATTTTGTAGCAAGGAATTTCCCCATTTATAATTTTTGTAAAAATAGAAGCCATTGTAATATATGATTAGTCTCTAGTAATTTCTAAAACTTCAAATTTCAAAACACCATTTGGTACTTTGATCTCGGCAATCTCACCTACTGATTTTCCAAGTAAACCTTTTCCTATTGGGGAGGTAACAGAAATTTTATTTTTCTTTAAATCTGCCTCGCTTTCTGCAACTAACTGGTAAGTTAGCTCCATTCCATTAGCTTGGTTTTTTATTTTAACGTTAGATAAAACTAATACTTTTGATAAATCTAACTGAGATTCATCAATTAGGCGAGCATTTGCATATAGCTCTTCCATTTTTGCAATTTTCATCTCTAAAAGACCTTGTGCTTCTTTAGCAGCATCATATTCGGCATTTTCTGATAAATCACCTTTATCACGAGCCTCTGCAATAGCTTCAGATGCTTTTGGACGTTCTACAGATTTTAAATATTCTAATTCTTCTTTTAACTTTTTTAATCCTTCTGCTGTATAATAAGATACTTTATTCATAACATCATTGTATTGTATAAATAGAAAAAATCCCATTGTAGCGGGATTTCTCGCAAAGATACTATTTTTTATTCAGTTAGTAATTTAATTGATTGATTCAACGTTATACAAATGTAAATAATTTAAATTTGTTGCAAAAAAAATCAAATAAAAAGGATGAAAAAATATTTTTTAATAATTATTTTAATCTTTGTTTTTGCATGTGATAAGAACAATGTTGTTAATAATACAAATCCTTATTTAGGGAACAATAATTTTTCAATAGATATAAACCTTTCTTTGCCTTCTTATAATAAGCTTAATTATCCAGGTGCTCCTTTGCTTATCACTATTCCTGGAGTTGGTATTCAAGGTGTTATTGTTATGAGAACAGGTGCGTCAGGAGATTTTGTTGCTTGGGAAGCAAGTTGTCCTATTCAGTATCCAACCAATTGTTCAAAATTAACTATAAAAGGAATTAATGCACAATGTACGTGTGATAATAATGAGTTTAATTTGTATACAGGAGATGGAGGTAAACAATATCCTCTGAAAAGATATAATGTTGAAAATTTAAACGGAGTACTTAGAATTTATAATTAATTTTTTTTTACCACTTTTTTTTCGAAATTTGTAAGGTATGAAGTTTATATTTGAAGATTTATTAGCTTATTTGAAGTTTTTTATAAAAAGAAACCCCGAATGAGTTTTAATGTGAAGTTAGTTTTTAATTGTTGGGTTTTATAATTAAAAATATATTTTTTAAAATGGTCTAATTAACACATTATATGCAATGCCTATATATCACAAATTAGGAAAAATTCCTCATAAGCGTCATATACAATTTCGTAAAGAAAATGGCGATTTATATTACGAACAACTTTTTGGAACTATTGGATTTGACGGTATGTCAACTAATATGTATCATGAGTACAGACCTACTATGGTAAAACAAATAAAGGGGCAGTATTCCGTAGCACCTAAGATTGCAAAAGCAAATAATATTCAATCTTATCGTTTGCGAGGTTTTCAAGTGCCTCCTCAAGATGATTTTTTAGAAAGTAGGAAAATTGTTTTAACAAATTCAGATTGTCATATTGTTCTGGCAGCCCCTAGAAAATCTACGACAGATTATTTTTATAAAAATACTGATTCTGATGAAGTTATCTTTATTCATAAAGGAACTGGTAAATTAAGAACCATGTTAGGTAATCTAGATTTTAAATATGGTGATTATTTAGTTATTCCTAGAGGTATGATATATAAAATAGACTTTGATACCGAAGAGAATCGTTTGTTTATTGTAGAATCTAGAAGACCTGTATATACTCCAAAACAATATAGAAATTGGTTTGGTCAATTATTAGAGCATTCTCCTTTTTGTGAACGAGATATTCGTAGACCTGAAGAATTAGAAAGTCATAATAAAAAGGTGATTTTTTAATTAAAATTAAAAAGAAGGATGAAATTTTTGACGTAATATATGCTTCGCATCCATTTGATGTTGTAGGGTATGATGGTTATAATTATCCATATGCTTTTTCTATTCATGATTTTGAGCCAATAACAGGACGTATACATTTACCACCTCCAATACATCAGACGTTTGAAACAGATGCTTTTGTTATCTGTTCATTTGTTCCAAGATTATATGATTACCATCCACAGTCTATTCCTGCTCCATATAATCATAGTAATATAGATGCAGATGAAGTTTTGTATTATGTTGATGGTGATTTTATGAGTCGTAACGATATAGAGGCTGGTCATATATCATTGCATCCAGCAGGTATACCACATGGTCCTCATCCTGGAGCTGCTGAAAGGAGTATAGGTAAAAAAGAAACCTTAGAATTAGCTGTAATGGTTGATACATTTAAGCCTTTAATGGTTACAGAAGAAGCTATGCAAATTGCAGATGATAAATATTACCAGTCCTGGTTAGAATAAAGTTTAAGTAACTAATAAAATTAAATAATAAAAATATTAGCGTTCTTTCAAAATTTATATTTAAATAGGATAGTAAATTTAATAGAATGACTATAAGTATAATATAAAAAATATGGCACAAGAATTAAAATCAGTAGAATACGGATTAGAAAAAATATTTGAAGGAGCTCAAGATTTTCTTCCAATTTTAGGTACAGATTATGTAGAGTTGTATGTAGGGAATGCGAAACAAGCAGCTCATTTTTACAAAACGGCTTTCGGTTTTCAGTCTTTAGCATATGCAGGTTTAGAAACAGGTGTAAAAGATCGTGCATCTTATGTGTTAAAACAAGATAAAATTCGTTTAGTCTTAACCACCGCTTTAAATAGTAATTCCCCTATTGGAGAACACGTAAAAAAACATGGAGATGGTGTTAAAGTAATTGCTCTTTGGGTAGAAGATGCTCACTCTGCATTTGAAGAAACAACTAAAAGAGGAGCAAAGCCATATTTTGAACCTGTTGTTGAAAAAGATGAAAATGGAGAAGTTGTTCGTGCAGGGATTTATGGTGCTTATGGAGAAACGGTTTTTGTTTTTGTGGAAAGAAAAAATTATAACGGAGTTTTTATGCCAGGATATAATGAATGGAAATCAGATTATAATCCAGAGCCAGTAGGGTTAAAATATATAGATCATATGGTCGGAAATACAGGATGGAATCGTATGAATGAGGCTGTAAAATGGTTTGAAGACGTTATGGGGTTTGTTAATTTTCTTTCTTTTGATGATAAGCAAATTACTACTGAATATTCAGCATTGATGTCTAAAGTTATGTCAAATGGAAATGGTAGGATAAAGTTCCCTATAAATGAGCCAGCTCACGGTAAAAAACGTTCTCAAATTGAAGAGTATTTAGATTTTTATGAAGATGAAGGAGTGCAGCATATTGCAGTTGCTACTGATGATATTATTAAAACAGTTGCTGATATGCGTGCAAGAGGAGTAGAGTTTTTAACCACGCCTCCGCAAGCTTATTATGATGCAATTCGAGCGATTAAAAGATCATATGTCTAAATTTAAAGAAGATATTAATGAGCTTCAGAAATTAGGAATTATGATTGATGCTGATGAAGAAGGGTACTTGTTGCAAATATTTACTAGACCTGTTGAAGATCGTCCAACTCTGTTTTTTGAAATAATTCAAAGAATGGGAGCGAAAGGATTTGGAGCAGGTAATTTTAAAGCCTTATTTGAGTCTATTGAAAGAGAACAAATGTTAAGAGGTACTTTGTAGTTAGTAATATTCTTTAAAATAAAAGCAGAGGTTGTTTTTTATATCTCTGCTTTTGTTTATTGTAGCAGTATTACATTTTTAAATAGAAATCTTGAGTTAACTGACTGTATTTTTCAGTGTAATTATGCCTTGAATATTCTATTATTAATTCATCTATTATTGGTTCTTGTTCAATACGTGTGAAAGCTATTAAACTTCTTTTTATTTCGGATTTAGGAGTTCCTTTTACTCGTGTAATTTGTAGGGGGTATAATGAGCGTTCTAAGCATAGAGTTTTGATTTTACTTTCTTCTGAAAAAGGAATAATAAGAGAGAAAATACCATGATCTGAAAGAAAAAAATCAGCGGCTTCAATTAATTCCTCAAAAGGGAGAGCATCTTCAAAACGAGCTCTGTCGCGAGACTCCTCATTGCTTTTATAATCAGTAGTATAGAATGGAGGGTTTGATACAATTAGGTCATATTCTTCGTCTACTTCATCTACAAACTCATCTAGTCCAGCATGATAGCAATAAAGGCGATCATTCCAACGAGAATGTTCGAAATTGTCTACACATTGCTCATAAGCATCGTCGTCTATTTCTAGAGCGTCTATTTGCTCTGCTTTTGAACGTTGTGCTAACATGAGGGCTATTAATCCAGTGCCACTACCTATGTCTAAAATAGAATAAGGGTTGTTGAAAATAGGTGTCCAAGCACCTAATAAAACGCCATCTGTGCCTACTTTCATAGCGCAACGATCTTGTTTAATCCTAAATTGTTTAAACTCAAACATGATTAGATATTGTATAAAAAAAGATTGCAGGTTGCTACAATCTCTTAAAGGTATAATCTGAAAAAAATTATTGAAAATTTTATTTTAAATAAAGATCAACCAGTCCTTCCGGAGTGTTTAAAGTGATAGTTTTATCGTTTCGATTTAATTCTACGATAAATTCGTCTATCATTGGAACTAAAATTTCAATATCCTCTTTTTGATTTCAAAAAGAGGTTGAGCTGCGCTATCATTAATAGCTACTATGTTGCCAATATAGCCTAGACGTTGATCTAAGACTTTATATCCTATTACTTCATGGTAGTAAAACTTATTACCTTCTAAAGTAGGTAACATAGATAAAGGTAAGTAAACTTCTTTGCCTATTATTTCATTAGCTTCTTCTTCAGAGTTTATATCTTCAAATTTTACTTTCAAAAAGGTGCCTTTATGGAGCTGTGTTTTCTCTATAAAAAAAGGAACCAAGTCTTTGTTGGTCACAACAAAGACTGATTCCAAATCTTCATACATTTCAGGCTCATCTGTATCTAAGTAGATCAAGACCTCGCCCTTGAAACTAAATTTTTTAGCGATTTTACCTAAATAGAAACAATCATCTTTACGCATAAGATCGCTAATTATAATTAAGCTTCAGTTTCTTCGTTGTTAGTTTCTTCTACAACTGGTGCTTCTTCCGTAGTTTCAGCAGCTTTAGCAGCTTCTGCTTGAGCAGCCATACGTTTTTCGTTAGCCTCTTTTTCAGCTTTTAACGCATCAGCTTTAGCATCAGCTTTAGACTTAGCTAAACCATCTTTTTTAGCGTTAACTTTAGCCGCTTTTTCTTCTACCCAAGCTGTGAATTTAGCTTCTGCTTGTTCAGGAGTTAATGCACCTTTACGAACACCACCTTCTAAATGGTGTTTCAATAAAGCACCTTTGTAAGAAAGAATCGCTCTTGCAGTATCAGTAGGTTGAGCACCGTTGAATAACCATGTTACAGCTTGATCAACGTTTAAGTCGATAGTTGCAGGGTTAGTGTTTGGATTGTAAGTTCCTATTTTTTCTAAGAATTTACCATCTCTTTTTGAGCGTGAATCCGCCGCTACAATCCAGTAAAAAGGTTTTCCTTTTTTACCATGTCTTTGTAATCTAATTCTAACTGGCATAATTAATTGGATTAAATTGAGGTTCCCGACCTCGGTTATTTAAGGCTGCAAATATACAGATTATTTTGGTTTTCAAAGCTCTAAAAAAAAAATGTTTTCTTTTTGAAAATAGATCAATACATATTGAATTAATATCTGTTACTTTTGTGTTTTATAAAATTGAAAATGAGAAATATTACATGCCTTTTTTTGCTTTCATTGTTTGGAATCTCTTGTCAAGACGATGTTGCTTTTAATGATCCTGCGTTTCAAGTTACTATAGGTAATAGTTTGTGGAAAGCGAATAGTAAAATAGCTAAAATAAATTCCGCAGGAATATTGACTTTGGAAGGGAATTCGTCTACTCATAATTTGAAACTTCAAATTAATAATAGTGAAGTAGGGACTTATCCATTAGGTACAATTAATCAAAATGGAATAGTTATTTATACAGGTGTTGGTCAAAATACAGAAAGTTTTTCTACAGGAATAGGGAAAGGACCTGTTAGTCAAATGGAAGTTGTTAATAGAGGTACAGGATATCTTGCTGGAAATATAGTGAGTGTTTCAGGAGGATCGGGTAGTGGGTTGAAGGTGAATATAGAAGTAGATTCAAAAGGTCTGATTTCTGAAGTTGTTTTGGCAAATCCTGGAAAAGATTATAAAGTAGGGGATTTAGTTACTGTTAATGGCGGTAATAATGATGCTCAACTTAAAATTGATCGAATAGCTAATAGTGGTGGTCAAATTGTTATTACTGAAAATACAGGGGTAACTATTTCTGGTACTTTTACATTTACAGCTTTTAGTACTAGTTCAGGTTTAACTATAACTGGTAAGGAAGGTGTTTTTTATAAAATTCCTCTTTCAAAATAAAATTTGTATATTAGTATTGTTAAGTAGTTAAGTAGGATTTTTTTGAACTATCAAACTAAATGATTATTAAATACTTAAAACAATTAAGGTTTTTTGTTTAGGGTTTTTTGAATAAATTGTTTTTATAAAACGTTTTTTAGAATATATTTGCTATTAAATAACATTTGTTGTTGGTTTTTGTTTGTAATATCACAACAGATGATTTTTGGGATTTCCAAAATTATGTAATTAACTTAATTATTAAAGAAATGATTAAAAAATTTATGTTATTAGGAGCAGTAGTTTTGTCATTAACTACTAATGCTCAAGATTCAAAAAGAGGATTTTATTTGAAAGCAGGAGGATCTTATTTTATTCAAACGGTTCCAACTAATTTTCCAGTAGTTAACGGGTATGCTCCAGTAAGTGAGTCAAATGTTAATGGTGTTAAAACAACAAGATTAATTTCAGGATCTTTTGGTGAAGGTTTTAGAACTAATTTAACTGGAGGTTTTCGTTTTACAGAGCGTTTAGGCGTTGAAATGGGAGTTCATTATTATCAGAGTAATGCTAAAACAATGTTTGAAAGAGAGACAATAGTAGGTCCTGCTTATTATAATTTAAGTGGAAAAGGTACTGTTAGAGCATTAGATTTATCTCCTTCATTAGTATTATATCTAGGAGAAGTAAATAAGTTTGAGCCTTATACTAAAGTAGGTGTTATAGTTCCTGTTTATGGTCATTTAACAATTGAAACTAAAGGAGTTGGGAATATTCCTAATAATCCACAGATTAATAGAACAGATGTAGTAAAACCTCAACCAACATTAGGCTTTATGGCAACAGTTGGTACATCGTATAAAATTACTAATAATTTATCTGCATTTGCGGAAGTTGAATATCGTAATTTTACAGTAAAAGGGAAAAACAAAGAAGTTACTGTTTTTGATGTTAATGGTGTAAATGTGTTACCAAGTTTGCCTTATTCAGAAACACATTCTAATTACGTTGATACATTAGACGCTAGTTCTAATACAGGAACTAATACTTCTATAGCAAAAGATGAATTAGCTTCTTATGTTAGTATCAGTGGTGTTGGTTTGTCATTAGGTATGCGTTACAATTTCTAGTTAATTATGGTCTTTAAAAAAAAGAGCTACTTTTAAAGTAGCTCTTTTTTTTTGAATGATTTCTATTTATTTTAGTTATAGGGTTATTTTAATTAATAATATTGAAGTGTGTTTGTAATTAAAATAAAGTATTAAATTTGTGTAACAATTAAAAAGATAGAACATGGCATTAGCAATTACAGATGCTACATTTGATGAAGTAGTATTACAATCAGACAAACCAGTTTTAGTAGATTTTTGGGCAACTTGGTGTGGGCCTTGTCGTATGGTAGGTCCCGTTATTGATGAGATTGCAACAGAGTATGAAGGGAAAGCAGTAATTGGTAAGGTAGATGTAGATGCCAATCAAGAATTTGCTGCAAAGTATGGTGTACGTAATATTCCTACTGTTTTAATTTTTCAAAATGGAGAAGTGGTAGGTCGTCAAGTAGGTGTAGCACCCAAAGATGCTTATACTAAAGCAATTGATGCTTTATTATAATAAAATATTAAGAGAGTATTTAAAAGGTCTAACAAATGTTAGGCCTTTTTTTGTGATATTCTGTATATTTGAGTTATGAATTTAGAAACTCAAATAAAAACTATCTCTAGTTTTCAGCATTTAGAACTCTTAGCTAATCAGATAGTAGAGGGATTTATATCAGGTATGCATAAATCCCCTTTTCATGGTTTTTCAGCTGAATTTGCAGAACATAAAATATATAATTCAGGAGAAAGTACTAAGCATATAGATTGGAAGTTATATGCTAAAACAGATCGATTGTATACAAAGCGTTATGAAGAGGAAACGAATTTGCGTTGTCATTTAATTCTAGATAATTCTTCTTCTATGCACTATCCATTGCTTAAAAAAGATCAGTTGTTTTATCAGAATAAAATAGGTTTTTCTGTTTTAGCATCTGCTGTTTTGATGAATTTGTTAAAGAGACAACGTGATGCTGTAGGGTTAAGTGTTTATTCAGATCATTATGAATATTATGCGCCAGAAAAAGGAAGTGAACGACATCATAGGATGTTATTAGATAGATTAGAGCGTCTTTTGATAGATAAACGCGCTTATAAAAAGACAGATACTATTAAATATCTTCATCAGATTGCTGAAAAATTACATAAGCGCTCTATGGTTGTACTTTTTACAGATATGTTTCAGATAGAAGACGAAGATCGTTTATTTAAGGCATTGCAACATTTAAAATATAATAAGCACAAAGTGGTGGTTTTTCACGTGATTGATTATAAAACGGAATTTAATTTAAGTTTTGATAATCATCCTAGAAAATTTGTTGACTTAGAAACAAATGAAGAGGTTAATTTGTTTGGAGAAGGAATGGGCGAGCAATATCAAAAAATGATGACTTCATATTTTGAAAGAATACAAAATACTTGTTCTATGTATAAGATAAAATATGTTCCTGTTTCTATTGAAGGAAAATTTGAAAAAATAATGACATCTTATTTGGTTGAAAAGCAGGGGTTTATTTGATTTGATTTAAAAAAATAAAAAAAGACTGTTTTTTTCTTGTAAAACAAAAAAACAGTTGTATATTTGCACCGCAATAACGCACAAGGTTTGGTAGTTCAGTTGGTTAGAATACATGCCTGTCACGCATGGGGTCGCGGGTTCGAGTCCCGTCCAGACCGCGAAATTGGGATATTTTTTAGAAGCGCTCTTCGGAGCGCTTTTTTGCCCAAAAAAGATTTTAAAATTAGTTGTGTTGTTTAGTTCCGAGTAAAATCGGAATGGTTTAGTAGTTAGACCAATGAAAAGCTTTCCGTTTAGGGGAGCTTTTTTTATTATAACACCTTAAGGAAGGTCTGTTTTTGGGGATCAATACGGATCAATACCAAAAGTTGTGGAGGAACTCAAATTACGCATATAAATTAGTTAGTCTAAAAAGGAAGAATTCTATATTTCTCACTTCTCTAAATTTACTTCTAAATGCTTTTATTTTTGCATTGAAAGATTCAAGGTGTTCTAAAAATATGTAGTTTGCCATTTTAACCAAAGGTAGAAACCAAGAATTCTGCTTGAATAGGTGAAACAAATTACATAATATTAATTATGGAATCCTCCTTTGGCTAGAGTGACAAGTAATGTGTTGAATTTTTACTTTTAGACAGCCTTGTTATAGTTAAAAAAGTTTTAATCGTTTGATAGAGGTCTAATAAACTTTCTTTTTATTTTATAAGATTATTAAAAATGTTTTTTATTTCTTCAGAGGAAGGTCTTGGAGCATCAATATTTATGATTTTTCCATCTGGATCTATCAATATAAATCTAGGTATTCCATTAACAATATATGCTTTTATAAAATCAGAATTCCAATCTTGATCAGCTATTAATTGAGTTCCTCCTAATTGTTTTTCTGTTACAAATTTTTTCCATTTATCATGGTCTTTTTGTGAATCAATAGAAATACTAACAAATTCAATATTCTTACCATGAAAATGCTTCTCTAATTTTTTTAAATATGGTATTTCAGCACGACAAGGACCACACCAAGTGGCCCAAATATCAATATATACATATTTTCCTCTAAAGTTTTCAAGTTTTGTTGTTCCTCCTTTGTGGTTTTCATAATTAAATGTGGGAGAAATAGTGCCATTTAATTTTTTTAATTTAAGAGATTCTTTAATGTATTCTAACATTTCTTTTAATTCTGACTCAGTGTGTTTTTTAAATGAAATAATAAAAGGTTTGGGTAAGTCGTTTGTTATTAAAGAAAAAGCTGTTTCTTTTATTTTGTTCATTTTAGCAAGTAACTCATTTTCGTTAGAAGAATTTGTTAAGTCTTCATAATAATTATCATCTTGAGCTGCTAATTTTTTTGCTAGGAAATTATTTTCTTTGGCATTTGTTCCTGTGTAAACTAATGATTTTTTAAAATTATTATAATCTGATATGCCGGTTAAATGATGATCTTTTTTAAGTAAACTTCAGTGTGTTTGTCAGCCAGTTTTAATATGTAAAAACCTTCTTTTGCTGCTAATTTAGATTTAAAATCTCCATTTTTATCAGCAATAATCCACTTGGAAAAATCATGATTTATAACTAATAAAGAATCAGTAGGGCTGTTTTTTACTTTAAAAGTAAGGTTCATTTGAGCCTGAAACGTAATACTTGTTAGTGTAAGTATTCCTAAAAAATATTTTTTCATTGTATGAATTTTTGAAATTTAATTGTTAACTACACAAAAATATTTTTTTGTTTACGAGTAGGTTTAAAAATAATGTTAATTTGTGAGTGAAGTAAAAAGAAAATATCTTATAAAATAGTATTTTTGCATTCAAATTTTATAGCAATGTTTAGAAGTCATACTTGTGGCGAATTAAATGCGTCACATATCAACACAGAAGTGACCCTTGCAGGATGGGTTCAAAAATCACGTGATAAAGGTTTTATGATATGGCTTGATTTACGTGATCGTTACGGAATTACTCAGTTGATTTTTGACGAAAGCCGTACTGATAAGTCGGTAATGGAGTTAGCTAAAACGTTAGGTCGTGAATTTGTTGTTCAAATCAAAGGAACTGTAATTGAACGCGAATCTAAAAATCCTAATATAGCTACAGGTGATATTGAAATCTTGGTAAAAGAACTAACGGTTTTAAATCAAGCACAATTACCTCCATTTACTATTGAAGATTATACAGATGGAGGGGAGGAATTGCGTATGAAATATCGTTATCTAGATATTCGTCGTAATCCAGTAAAAAATAGCTTATTATTTCGTCACCGTGTCGCTATGGAAGTAAGGAATTATTTATCAAATCAAGGCTTCTGTGAAGTAGAAACTCCTTATTTGATTAAATCTACTCCAGAAGGGGCTCGTGATTTCGTAGTGCCTTCACGTATGAATCCTGGTCAGTTTTATGCGTTGCCACAATCACCGCAAACATTCAAACAATTGTTGATGGTAGGTGGAATGGATAAATATTTTCAAATCGTGAAGTGTTTCCGTGATGAAGATTTAAGAGCTGATCGTCAGCCTGAATTTACGCAAATAGATTGTGAAATGGCATTTGTAGAGCAAGAAGATATTTTAAATATGTTCGAAGGGCTAACACGCCATTTGTTAAAAAGAAGTAAAAGGAATAGAAGTAGATAAATTTCCTAGAATTACTTATGACTATGCAATGAAAACGTATGGTAATGATAAACCAGATATTCGTTTTGGAATGGAGTTTGGGGAATTAAATGAGATAGCACAACATAAAGAATTTAGCGTTTTTAACTCTGCAGAATTAGTGGTAGGTATTGCAGTACCAGGTGGAGCTTCATTTACTCGTAAAGAAATTGATGCTTGGATTGAATGGGTAAAACGTCCACAAGTAGGAGCATCAGGTATGGTATACTGTAAATGTGAAGCTGATGGTACATTTAAATCTTCTGTAGATAAATTCTATGATCAAGAAGATTTGAAAAAATGGGCGGAAGCTACTAAGGCTAATGCAGGTGATATTATTTTTATATTATCAGGGTCGGCAAATAAAACACGTGCACAATTAAGTGCATTACGTATGGAATTAGCAAATAAAATGGGATTACGTAAACCAGATGAGTTTGCCCCATTGTGGGTAGTAGACTTTCCATTGTTAGAATGGGATGAAGAAAACAGTCGTTACCATGCTATGCATCACCCATTTACATCGCCAAAACCAGAAGATATTCACTTAATAGAAACGGAGCCAGGGAAAATTAGAGCTAATGCGTATGATATGGTATTAAATGGAAATGAAATAGGAGGAGGTTCTATTCGTATTCATGATAAAGAATTACAAGCAAAAATGTTTGAATTGCTAGGGTTTACTAAAGAAGAAGCGGAAAACCAGTTTGGGTTTTTAATGAATGCTTTTCAATATGGAGCACCACCACACGGAGGTTTAGCATTTGGTTTAGATCGTTTAGTAGCTATTTTAGGAGGACAAGAAACGATTCGTGATTTTATAGCATTCCCTAAAAATAATTCAGGACGTGATGTAATGATCGATGCGCCTTCAGTTTTAGACGATAAGCAGTTGGAAGAATTGTATATTAAGGCTAATCTTATTAACTAATGCCATTTTTGTAGGTTAACATAAACTTAAAAGAAGATTTATGAAAGCTAAACTAACATTACTTTTACTTTTATTATTCTCTTTTTCTTTCAAAGCTCAGGAAAAGCAAGTTGTTAATAAGATAATTTCTTTTTACAAAAAAGAGAAATTGAATTAGCTAAAAAAAATGGGGCAAGTTTAGATTATGAGAAAAGTCTCAAAGGAAAGCGAAAATTTGTACTTCGTGAAATTGATCTAAACAATGATAATAAAAAAGATTATTTCGTTTTTTTTAATGAAGATTGTGGAAATGGAGGTTGTTCTGCTTTAGTGTTAGATTCTAAACTAAACGTTAGAGGAAATTTTACTTTAGTTGGTTTACCCATTATAGTAAAAAAGAACAAATAAATGGGTGGAATACACTAAATATTGAATCAAAAGGTATGCGTAAAGTTATATTTAATCCTGTTGCAAAAAGATATGGAGCATTAGGAATTGCTAATGAAAAACTTCTTACAAAGCCTTATGAAAAAGTGAAAGGAGATCAAATTATACTTGAATTGCCAGATAGTGAGACCTATAGTAGCTTAAAATCTTTTATGTATTAAATGTAATTTCTGTTTTTTTAAATGCTATTAAAGTCAAATGTGTTTTGAAATAGTTTATTCATGCAAAATCAACTTTATCAAATTTTTAAAGAGCACGAACTTTTTGAAAAAAGTATAGAGTTAAAGCGTAATGACTTTTTAGTAGAAAAAGAAATTATTGATACTAATATATACTTTATTGAAGACGGAAGCCTAAAAATTTCCGTCTTTAATAAACATGAACAAATTATTCGTTTTGGATATAAAAATAACTTTATCGTTACTTTAGATTCCTTTATTTCTGAAAAACCTACTGAATTTTATATTCAAGCCATTAAAAAAACGACTGTTTTAGTTACTTCTAAACTAAGATTTCAAAAATTTATACAAGCTGATATTCTACACTTTCAATTATGGAATAGAATATTAGAAGACTTAATTCTTCAACAAATAGAAAGAGAGAAAGATTTGCTTTTAACTACTTCTAAAGAACGCTATTTAAAAGTTTTGAAACGCAATCCGAATGTTTTTCAGGAAATTCCACATAAACTAATTGCTAATTACCTAAGGATGTCACCTGAAACCTTATCAAGATTAAAAAGTCTTGATGTATATCAAGAAAAATTAGAAGAATAAATAGGAGATTTGTAGTAATTATAATTACTATGAAAACAACTACTATCAATTTAATTAATGAGTTAAAGGAACAAGTTCAAGATCATATAAATTATGTTTTAATTTTAAAAAGACAAGAGCTGTATTTTTTACAACATCGAAATTCAAAGACTTCTTGGAATATTTTAGAATGTTTAGAACATTTAAATCTTTATGAAGACTATTATTTACCTGAAATAGAAAGAATAATTTCTAAAAGTACCTCTAAACCTAAAATAAATTATACTTCAGGTTGGTTGGGAAATTATTTTGCAAACAGTATGTTAGTTGCTAAAGGGATAAGTAAAATCAAAACTTTTAAAGATAAAAACCCTCTAGGAATATCCTTAGATATATCTACAATTGATAGGTTTTTAGAACATCAAAATCAACTATTACATTTATTAGAGAGGGCAAAAGAAGTAAATCTTGAAAGAGAAAGGATAAAGATTAGTATAGTTCCTTGGTTAACGATACAATTAGGTGATATTTTTCGTTTTATTGTCAATCATGATGAGCGCCATATTGCTCAGGCTCAAAAAATAAATCCATAAACTTTTGAATATAAGACTTTGATATCTCGGTAAAAAGTCTATCTTTGATAATTATTAATTTTTTATTTTTTTTAAAATGCTAACAGGCAAAGTGAAATTTTTTGTAGAGTCTAAAGGTTTTGGATTCATTACAAACGACGAGACTGGATCAGACATCTTTGTTCACATTACTGCAACAGGTGGTAAAGAACTTAAAGAAGGACAAAAAGTTTCGTACAACGAAGAAGACGGACGTAAAGGTAAAGTAGCTACTAATGTAGTTGTTATCGAATAATATATATTATTTTAGATTACCGAATGTTACACCGCTCCTTTCGGGGCGGTTTTTTATTGTCTGTTTTTAAAAAAATACTGTACTAAGAAGTGCGTAAGTTATAATTTTATCTCTTTTTTTTAAAAAAATCTTTCATTAAACGAGTGCATTCATCTTTCATAATATCCGATACGACTAATGTCTTAGGATGTAATTTAGCTCCCATTGTTTTATATCCTCTTTGTTCGTCAGATGCTCCATAAACAATTTTTGAAATTTGGCTCCAATATAGGGCACCTGCACACATCTGACAAGGTTCTAGTGTAACATATAAAGTACAACCTTTTAGATATTTTCCTCCTAAAAAATTTGCAGAAGCAGTTATAGCTTGCATTTCAGCATGTGCTGTAACATCATTTAGCATTTCAGTAAGATTATGACTTCGTGCAATCACCCGATTGTCTACAACAATTACAGCTCCAACAGGGATTTCACCTTTGTTAAAAGCTATCTCTGCCTCTTGTAAAGCTTTTTTCATAAAATATTCGTCAGTAAATATGTTTTCCATAAAAGCAAAAATACAATTTTGTAATGATTTTTATCTAGAGCTACTAAAGTTGTGATCATAACCTCTTGAAGTGTTAAAGCTTATCTAAATATTGTACTAGAAGATTTGATGGAATTAAAATAATTTATTTTAAAAACTTAACTTTGCTTTTTATGAAAAGTAAAATGTTAGAATCAATATATTCTCCTTCAGATTTAAAAAAAATAAAAATTTCACAATTACCTTTATTAGCAAAAGAATTGCGTGATTTTATAATTACCATTATTTCACAAAAAGAAGGTCATTTAGGAGCAAGCTTAGGAGTGGTTGAATTAACAATTGCTTTGCATTATGTTTTTAATACTCCGGAAGATTTATTAGT
The DNA here is from genome assembly GCF_019565455.1 of Flavobacterium oreochromis. Taxonomy (NCBI): domain Bacteria; kingdom Pseudomonadati; phylum Bacteroidota; class Flavobacteriia; order Flavobacteriales; family Flavobacteriaceae; genus Flavobacterium; species Flavobacterium oreochromis. The sequence continues at coordinate 630,296 of NZ_CP067377.1, read as the reverse complement.
TTGGGATGTTGGACATCAGGCCTATGGACATAAGATTCTAACAGGAAGGAAAGATTTATTTCATACTAACCGAGATCTGAATGGTATTTCAGGTTTTCCTAAACGTTCTGAAAGTGAGTATGATGCTTTTGGAGTAGGTCATTCTTCTACTTCTATTTCTGCAATCCTAGGAATGGCTATGGCTTCTAAAATAAAAGGAGATATAGATAGACAGCATATAGCTGTCATTGGTGATGCTTCTATAGTTTCAGGAATGGCTTTTGAAGCATTAAATCATGCAGGTGATACAGATGCTAATATTTTAGTTGTATTGAATGATAATGCTATAGGTATTGATCCCAGTGTAGGGGCTTTGAAAGAGTATTTAACATCTATAAAAGAAGGAAAACTCCATACTGAAAATAATATATTTAGAGCTTTAAATTTTGATTATTCAGGTCCTATTGATGGACATGATATTGAATTGTTGATTTCTGAATTTGAACGATTAAAAAAAATAAAAGGACCTAAGATCCTACACGTAATAACGACGAAAGGGAAAGGATTACAATTAGCAGAACAAAATCAGGTAAAATATCATGCGCCAGGTAAGTTTGATCCTGAAACAGGTAAAATATATCCAAAAGAAGAAGAAGGATTACCTCCTAAATTTCAAGATGTTTTTGGGAAAACATTGGTAGCGTTAGCTAAAAATAATGATAGAATTATAGGAGTAACTCCAGCTATGCCATCAGGTAGTTCAATGAAATTTATGATGGAAGCTTTTCCAAAACGTGCTTTTGATGTAGGTATTGCCGAGCAACATGCAGTAACCTTTTCCGCAGGTATGGCAACACAAGGGATGATTGTTTTTTGTAATGTATATTCTACTTTTTTACAAAGAGCGTATGATCAAGTTATTCATGATGTAGCGTTGCAAAAGCTGCCCCTTATTTTTTGTCTAGATAGAGCAGGTTTTGTAGGAGAGGATGGGGCAACTCATCATGGTTTATATGATATTGCATATTTAAGTTGTATTCCTGATCTTATCGTTGCGGCACCCCTAAATGAGATAGAACTCCGAATATGATGTATACTTTTCAATTAACTCTTGATAAACCTGTAACCATTCGTTATCCAAGAGGTAGAGGATTTATTGAAAATTGGGAACTGCCATTTGAAAAGATAGCAATTGGGAAAGCACTACAATTACGTAAAGGGAGAAAAGTAGCCGTTTTATCTACAGGAACTATTGGTAATAATGTAATGAAAGCTTTTGATAAGTTAGAGACAGCTTTTTTTTCATATTATCATTTCCCCTTTGTTAAGCCTTTAGATGAGGTTGTTTTGCATGAGATAGCACAAAATTATACTCAAATTATTACCGTTGAAGAAGGGTGCCTTAATGGAGGATTTGGATCCCTTGTAAGTTCATTTTTTTTAGAAAATAATTATTTAATTCCTATAAAGAAAATAGGAGTGCCAGACGAATTTATAGAGCAGGGTACAGTTCTTGAATTACATAAAATAAGTAGAATTGATTCAGAAAGTCTCTGTGAGTTATTTAAATTATATATGTAAAGAAACGGTTTAAAAAGTTTATGAGTTTTTCGGCGAAACTAAAAAAATATAAAGTTTTATATAGAAATGAATACTTTTTATATTTTAAATGTAAATTTATTCTCAACTTTTTAAACAGTTTCTCTATTTTGTAAATTTAAATTATTCTAGTACTATTTTTTTAGTTAAGTGAACGTTTTGACTTTTTAGATTAAGGATGTAAAATCCCTTTTGTAAATAATTTAAGTCTATTAATTCTAATTCATTACTATTGTTAATATCTCTAGAATAAACAATTCGTCCGTTAATGTCATTAATTTTTAATGTTAAATCAGTCATCGTTCGGTCGAAAGAAATATTTATAAAACCATTATTGGAAGGGTTAGGATAAACATTAATTAAGTTGTTTGAAATAAAATTTTCATTATTTAAAACAATATCAGGAGGGAGGTCTGTGTGTAAAGAAGTTGGGTTGTCTTTTATTCCTTGAACACCGGTATTACTTGTACCTGATGAAGCGCTATAACCTACTCCTCTTCTGGAAAATACTTTCCAAATTAATTCATAATCTTGACCTCCAGTTGTTGCCCGATCTGCGGCTAAAATAGCATCTCTACCAGTAATAAAACTTGGTGAACAGCCATCAATTTTAATCGCATCTAGTACAATTTTCATTACTTTATTATTTCCACCTGTACCATTGTAAATGTTACTGTCATAACCATATTTGTTAATGTAAGCCCATGTTAAATCCCATAAAATAGTAGCCCAAACGCTTCCAATAGCATGAACGTTAATTTTTTCTTCTTTATCAGTTGGATCTAAATACCACATTTTATTTAAATCTGCATATGTATAAGGATTAATAGACATATTTGTTGTATAAGGGTATTTTCTAATGCCTTTACCATTAGTTAATTGGTTTGTTGTGAAAGTTCCAATGGCTTTTAAATCAGTTCCTTTGTCTTGAGGTTTTATTTGCATCATTAACCAAAACCAGTCAGACCATCCTTCTCCCATTTGTTCGGAACTATTTAAACAATTGCCTGAAAGTCTTGTTGATATTCCATGTCCATATTCATGTGCTATGATACCATTATCAAAATCACCATCAGCGTAGATATACGAATTTGTATTCTCAAATACTACATTAACATTATTTTCTGTTTTTAATATTTGGACTAGCTGATCCCCTTCTTTTTAGATAAACCAATAACTGGGATCGTAATATTTGGATCTCCACCACCAATTTCTAAAGGCAATGTATTATTTACAATTATTAGAGCTTTTGCGCCAGCGTTTTGTGCTGCTATAGCTTTTGAAGAAAAACTACAATTACCTCTTCTGACAACAGCAATTTTATTTGTTAATACATTTTTTGGAATAGAACATCCATCGTATATATCAGGATTTATCCCGTCATGAAATAAAATAAGTTCTCCAGATAGATTTGTAGGTGTTATAGGTAATTCAATATGTCCAGAAGTAAAATCATTATCTATGGCCTCAAATGTGGTTCCTGATAATGTACCACTAGTAATTTGTACTTTTATTGGTGCAATGTGTTTCCATAAGTACATTTGCATTTTGGGATTATAACCATCAGTAGGAGTAGAAAAATTAGCATTATTATAGGAGGGGTTAAGATTCATGGAGTTATCTTGTGATTGAGCTAAAACATAATCTCCTTGTAATCCGCCACGGCCATAATTTTTATCTTGAAAATTTTTATTTCTTTCATCAAATCCATACTGATACCACAAATCATGCATGATATTATTCATGTAAAATAAGTTTGTAGTAGCTGCATTAATTTCATTTATAGGACTAGCTGATAAGCCTGAATAGGAATATTGAAAGCTTAAATCTGGATATATTCCTGAAGAGGAATTTGTATAAGTAGTAACAGTGTTTGTTAATGGATCTGAATTAGTTGTGTCTGAATAAGCAAAAACATTATTACCTCTAGTGTAATTAAAAATAGTTGAATTGTCAATAGTTAAATTGTTAATAGTTGAATTGTTATTATGCCATCCGTTAGGGGAAGCAGCAACAGTTAGCGGAGCTAATGCCTTAGAAGATTGAGGATTTGTAACAATTGTTCTTCCATCTGTACTTGTTGGAAATGCTTCCTTATAATGATTAGGGCTTTCATAATTCCAAGGTATGACTTTGTAGTTCGTTGTACCATGTGTTAAGGAAGATAAATTTTGAATATTTTCTTCTTTAAATAAAAAGGAAGAATTAGTTGTTGTATGATTGTGTTCTTTGTTAAACGAGCATTTTAAAGTATTATTAGATTTTTTTATGATGTTTCCTGTTTCAGCATCTATAAAAATATTCCATAAATCATTCTCACCATTACTAGAATAATATTCAAAAAAATAAGTGAGTTTTAATTCGTTTTTATCAGTTAAAAAATAAACTAATTGATTATTGATATTTTGAGTGTTACTAGAAGTGTCCTCTGCTTTAAATTTATTGTTTTCTACCTTGTTTAATCTGTAGTTTGATAGGATATCATTTGTTGATGCTAAAGCTTTTATTAGAGCAGTATTAAAATCTATTTTTTGGATTCTTTTATTTGTGTTATCTGTTAAGTTTTGAATAGGTTTTAACTTACCTGAAACTTTTCCTGTCCTATCAATTAAAAAATTAGAATCAAGATTATAGATCGGGATGCCGTTTTGTGTCTGTTTTACGTGACAAACAGTATGGTTACTGGTTGTAGTAAATTCATCAGATATAATTAGATTGTCAATTTCATTTTGACTAATTTTTGAATTGGATAAATTTTCCTTTAGATATTTTTTTATTAAATCAATGTTGTTTTGACTAAACGAAATACTTGAGAATAATAAAAATAATAAAAAGGGGTATTTTTTAATCATAGTTTAGAGTTTTGGTTAAGTATTAAGTAGGATTTATTTGTAATAAAATTAATTTTTTGTTGAAATCATTTTGCTATACAATAAGGCATTTCCATCTGTAAGCATAGATACAAAATGACAAATATGTAACAAGCGTTCGTATAGGGTTTCTTTTTCTATATTGTGCTTTTCAGGAAGTATTTTTAATAAAAGTTTATCAAAATTTGTTTCAACACCTTCAAATTTGTTATTATAAGCTGTAATAAATTTGTCTAGTAAATTATTAATGATTTGGTAACCATTAATTTCTTTTTCAATTACTTCTTTACTTTGATAAATGTTTTTAATACTCAAATTGATAATATCATTCATTTGAGCTTTATATTTTGATTTATCTGTTAAGGCATGAGGAAATTTACCTTGAAGAATTAATTCTTCATTTTCAATGAAAATATTAACAGCATCATTTATTAGACTACCTATTGCCAGAGCGCGTAAATAACTAATTCGATCTTCTTTTGTAGTTAACGCATTGTATTTAGAGGTATCAATAGAATCTTTGACCAGTTTAATTAAATATTCTAAAGCATAATCTTCTGATACGAGACCGAGGTTTATTCCATCTTCAAAATCTATGATGGTATAACAAATATCATCGGCAGCTTCAACAAGATAGGCTAAAGGATGGCGTTCGTATCCTATGTCAGTACCTGATTTGCTAGGTATTAATCCTAATTCATCAGCTATTTCCTTAAAAAAAACTTTGTCCTGCTGAAAGAAACCATATTTTTTATCCGAAATATTAGGGGTAGGTTTTTTAGGAAGACTTTCTTTAGGGTATTTTGTAAATGCACCCAAAGTAGCATATGTTAATCGTAAACTTCCCTCTACACCTGGGCGAGAACTTGTTAATACAGAAAAGCCATTTGCATTTCCTTCAAAGTCTATTAAATCTTGCCATTCTTTATTAGTTAATTGATCTTTGAATTTTTGTCCATTACCAATGGAAAAATATTCACCAATTGCTTTCTCTCCTGAATGACCAAAAGGAGGATTTCCTATATCGTGTGCTAGAGCTGCAGCTGCTACGATTGCACCAAAATCATTAGCTTGATAGCCGTGTACTTCTTTTAAATAAGGATATTTTTCAAGTATTTTTTTCCAACTAAACGACCTAATGAACGACCTACAACTGAAACTTCTAAACTATGGGTTAATCGGGTATGAACAAAGTCTGTTTTGGATAGAGGGATGACTTGTGTTTTATCCTGTAGGCTCCTAAATGCAGCTGAAAAAATTACTCTATCGTAATCCACTTCAAAACCTAGTCGGGTTTCATCTTGTTCCGTACGTAGCCGTTTGCTAGTGTCACCTTGGCGTTTTAGAGATAAAAGTTGTTCCCAGTTCATCATTGGAATTTAGAATTTAAATATTAATTTTAAAATGTTTGGATATAGAAAAATTACTTTTCTTTTTTCATGCAAATACTGTTTTCTATACCTATGTATTGCCCATAATTAGGAATTAGATAATAACCAGATTTGTTATAGAGTGCAATTGCTTTTTTTAATTTAGGGGAAGTTTCTAAAATAAAATCTTTATAATCATATTCGTTTGCCCATTTTTCTATTTCATTAAGAATAAGTGTTGCTATTCCTTTTCCGCGTTTATCAGGGTGGACAAACATACGTTTTATTTCTGCTGTTTTTTGATCATATTTTTTAAAGCCTCCGCAGCCTACAGCTTGTTCGTTTTGATAGACAACTAAAACGTGTTCTAGATATTTATTGTTGTAATGTGAAAAAAATCTTTCTGATCACCGTCAATATCTTCTAAATATTCATCAAATAATCTGATTAAGTTTTTAAAATCTGTATTGTCAGAATTGGTACGTATAAGTTCCATTACTTATTATTTGCTAGAAAAAATAATTTTGATTTTTTAGGGTATTTTTCAAGGCTTTTATTACTTGGATTATCAATAACTGTTTTTATGTTTATTTCATCACCCACTTTAAAGTTTGCTATTGTGTATTGATAATCTAAAAGATATTCGCCGCAAAAAAATTTCCCTCATTATCTTTTTCAATGATGCCAGTGTAAATTCCTTTGTTTTTTTCTTTTGCCATAATTTTTGTTTTAGAGCGCAAAGGTACAAATTGCTTTGTAGAGAATTGAATACTTGATTAAAATCTGATTCAGATTAATGCTAAAAGTTTTAATATTAATTGGGTGATAAGTAAAAATGGAATCAGAATATTTATTTAAATAATGTGAAATAATGTGAGGTTTTAAAAAATAAACAGCTGTCTAATAAAGGCAGCTGTTTATGTTAATAATTTTAGATCTGTATTTATTAAGAACCACACATTTCGCAATCTTCAGGTTCTGCATTACGAGAACGCTCAATCATGGCTCTAAATTCTTCTGCTGTCATTTCACCTTCCGGTGTAACTAATTCTGCTTCTTTATTAGGTACTGTTGTAAGTTCTGTTTTCTTTTCGTTATTTAATGTAAATTTAATAGCATCTACTGCTGCTTTGGTGCGTAAGTAATACATGCCTGTTTTTAAGCCTGATTTCCAAGCATAGAAATGCATTGATGTTAACTTAGCAAAGGTTGCACCTTCCATAAAGAGGTTTAATGATTGTGATTGGTCGATGAAATAACCACGTTGACGAGACATATCAATAATATCTTTCATGGACATCTCCCAAACAGTTTTATATAAGTCTTTTAACTCTTGTGGAATACGGTCAATATTTTGTACTGAACCATTGTGGCGCATTATTTCTTGTTTTAAATCTTCGTTCCATAAGCCACATTTCACTAAATCTTCTAATAAATGTTTATTTACAACGATAAACTCGCCAGAAAGTACACGACGTGTATAAATGTTTGAAGTATAAGGTTCAAAGGCTTCGTTATTTCCAAGAATTTGTGATGTAGAAGCGGTAGGCATTGGAGCCATTAACAAAGAGTTGCGTACGCCATATTGCATTACTTCTTTTCGTAATGATGCCCAGTCCCAGCGGCCTGATAAATCTTCATCTGTTATTCCCCAAAGATTGTATTGGAATTGTCCTTCAGATATAGGAGAACCTTTGAAGGTAGAATAAGGACCTTCTTCTTTTGCTATTTCCATAGAAGCTTCTACAGCTGCAAAATACATGGTTTCGAAGATTTCTTGATTTAGCTTTTTTGCTTCGTCGCTTGTGAAAGGCATACGTAACATAATAAAAGCATCTGCTAGACCTTGTACTCCTAATCCTACTGGACGGTGGCGCATATTTGAGTTTTCGGCTTCTTTAACCGGATAATAATTTCTGTCGATTACTTTGTTGAGGTTACGAGTAACACGTTTTGTTACCTTGTATAATAACTCGTGGTTAAATTTTTCTTCTTCCACAAACATAGGTAATGATAAAGATGCTAAGTTACATACTGCAATTTCATCTGCAGAAGTATACTCCATAATTTCTGTACATAAATTTGAAGAACGAATTGTTCCTAAATTTTTTTGATTAGACTTACGATTGGCAGCATCTTTATATAGCATATAAGGAGTTCCTGTTTCTATTTGAGATTCTAGGATTTTTTCCCATAGTTCACGTGCTTTAATTGTTTTACGTCCACGACCTTCGTTTTCATATTGAGTATATAAAGCTTCAAATTCCTCGCCGTATACATCATATAAACCAGGACATTCATTAGGACACATTAATGTCCATTTGTCATCAGATTCTACACGTTTCATGAATAAATCAGAAGTCCACATGGCATAGAATAAATCACGAGCACGCATTTCTTCCTTGCCATGATTTTTCTTTAGATCTAAGAAATCCATAATGTCAGCATGCCAAGTTTCAATGTAAATAGCAAAACTTCCTTTTCGTTTTCCTCCTCCTTGATCTACATAACGAGCTGTGTCATTGAAAACGCGTAACATTGGTACAATTCCGTTAGAAGTGCCATTCGTTCCTCTGATATAAGATCCAGTTGCACGTACGTTGTGGATTGATAAACCAATACCTCCAGCAGATTGTGAGATTTTAGCAGTTTGTTTTAATGTATCATAAATCCCATCAATACTGTCATCTTGCATTGCTAAAAGAAAGCACGAAGACATTTGAGGTTTGGGTGTTCCAGCATTGAAAAGCGTTGGAGTCGCATGTGTGAAGAACTTTTTAGACATCAATTCGTAAGTTTCAATTGCTGATTCTAAATCGTTTAAGTGAATTCCAACAGCAACACGCATTAGCATATGTTGTGGGCGTTCAGCTATCTTTCCGTTAATTTTAAGTAAATAAGAACGTTCTAAGGTTTTGAATCCAAAATAATCGTAATTAAAATCACGATTGTAAATTACATGTGAATCTAGAAAAGCTGAATTTTCCATGATTACTTTATGTACTTCATCAGAGATAAGGGGTGCTTCTTTACCTGTGCGTGGGCTTACATAGTGAAACATATCGTTCATTGTTTCAGAAAACGATTTTTTTGTGTTTTTATGTAAGTTAGAAATGGCAATTCTAGCAGCTAATTGTGCATAATCAGGATGTGTAACGGTCATGGCTGCTGCGGTTTCTGCAGCTAAATTATCTAATTCAGAAGTAGTTACTCCATCATATAAACCTTCAATTACTCGCATGGCAACTTTTACTGCATCTACCATGTCATTTAAGCCATAGCACAGCTTTTTAATTCTGTCTGTAATTTTGTCAAACATTACGGGTTCTTTATGCCCATCTCTTTTTACTACGTACATAGTTTTGTTTTTTCTTTTTGAAAATAAAAAATCCCTTCTTTATTTTCTTGTTAATAATATGATTTATCAAACACCAGTCTCCCGACTATTACTATGGGTGTTTTGTAACTCGATCGTTTTTTTAGTTAATCAAGTATATGTTAAAAATCAGCATCTAATGAAAATTTATTTGCCTCTTCTTCATTGTTCATTACTCCTGCTTTTTGGTATTCTGCAACACGCTTTTCAAAGAAATTAGTTTTTCCTTGTAATGAAATCATATCCATGAAGTCAAATGGATTAGTAGAGTTGAAAACTTTAGCACAACCTAGTTCAACTAATAATCTATCAGCTACGAATTCTAGGTATTGTGTCATTAAAATAGCATTCATTCCTATTAGAGAAACAGGAAGTGATTCAGTTATAAATTCACGTTCTATATTTAAAGCGTCTACTATAATTTCTGAAATTCTTTCTTTGGAAACTTTATTTACTAAATGATGATTGTGTAAATGGACTGCAAAATCACAGTGTACACCTTCATCACGAGATATTAATTCGTTTGAAAAGGTGAGTCCAGGCATTAAACCTCGCTTTTTTAACCAATAGATCGAACAGAATGCTCCCGAAAAAAAGATTCCTTCCACTGCAGCAAAAGCTATTAATCTTTCTGCGAATGAATCTGATTCTATCCAGCGTAATGCCCATTGTGCTTTTTTCTTGATAGCAGGAAAGACCTCAATTGCATGAAATAATTGATCTTTTTCTGTGTCATCCTTTACATAAGTATCAATTAGCAATGAATATGTTTCACTATGGATGTTTTCCATCATGATTTGAAAACCATAGAAGAATTTAGCTTCCGGGTATTGAACTTCATTTACAAAATTTTCTGCAAGATTTTCGTTTACGATTCCATCAGATGCAGCAAAAAAAGCTAAAATATGTTTAATGAAATATTTTTCATCCTCACTTAATTTTGTATTCCAATCTGTCAAATCTTGATGTAAGTCTATTTCTTCTGCTGTCCAGAAGCTTGCTTCCATTTTTTTATACCATTCCCAAATATCATGATGTTTGATAGGGAAAATGACAAAACGGTCTTTATTTTCTTGTAAAATGGGTTCAATAATAGCCATGTTTATACCTGAAATTATAGTTTAAAATTAATTCGAATAATCTATGTGTAATTGGGGACTACAAAGATTCAAATTTAGACTCAGAAATGAAAGAATAGTTATTCACATTTCAGAGGAGTTTTTAACAAAAGATACGATTGTAAGTTATTCTGTATTAAAAAGTTAAATCTTTGAAAATTAAATATTTACGTTTTTTAAAAAGTTAAACCCTTATAAAATAAAGGGTTTTAGAGGGCTTTAATATGTCTGCTTTTTTTACAAATATTAACAAATTTATCTGATCTACTTGTGTTGTAAATGATTAGCTTTTTAAGGAATGAAAAAGGCTTTTTGTTGGGGTGATATAATGTGTTTTTTGAGCTCTTTATTGTTGATGATTTTTTTCTAGCTTAAAAGAAAATTATTAGTAGAGTCTTTTGTTTATTTGTAGTATTCGCGTGCTACGATTTCAAGTTCTTCATACCATTCAGCTCCAAATCTTCTTATTAAAGCTTCTTTTACGAATTTATAGATAGGTACCTTGAGTTCTTTTCCTAGAGAGCAAGCTTCAGAACATATGTCCCAACGATCATAGTTGACCGCTTGAAAACTTGTAAATTCTTTTATCCTTATTGGGTAAAGATGGCAAGAAACAGGTTTCTTCCAATCTATTAAACCTTGATTGTAGGCTTCTTCTATGCCACATAAAGCATTTCCGTCTTTAAAAATAACATAGGCACAGTCTTTATTGTCTATTAGTGGTGTTCCTAGTTCATTATCTTTGTCTTTAACCCATGTGCCTTGGTTTTTTATAGCTTCAACCCCTTCTGGTTTGAGTAAGTGTTCTATTTTAGGATAAATAGCTTCTAAGATTGGTAATTCTTCTTCTAATAGAGGAGCTCCAGAATCTCCATCAATACAGCAAGCCCCTTTACAAGCAGTTAGATTGCATACGAATTCTTTTTCTAAAATGTCTTCTGAGACGATTGTTTTACCAATTTGAAACATGTGATTTTGTTTTGAGTGCTGCAAAATTACAAATAAGAAACAATAATTAGGTTTGTAGTTTTGTTAATTGTTTGAAATTAGTATATTCGAAAATATTTGTTAAATGGTATAAGTTATGAATTTTGATTGGAAAGAAGTGTTAACTGTAGGGATGGTTTTATTTGCAGTTATTGATATTATGGGGTCAATTCCTATAATTGTGGATTTACGAAATAAAATAGGACATATTCATGCTGAACGTGCTAGTTTTGTTTCAGGCTTGATTATGATTATGTTTCTTTTTGTGGGAGAAGGGATGTTGAAATTTATAGGTGTAGATGTTAAATCCTTTGCTGTTGCGGGAGCTATTGTTTTGTTTTTTCTTGCATTGGAGATGATATTAGGGATTAGTATTTATAAAGATGAAGAACCTAAGACGGCAAGTATTGTTCCGTTAGCATTTCCATTAATTGCAGGTGCTGGTACTATGACAACATTGTTATCTTTACGATCAGAGTATCAGTCAATCAATATAGTAGTGGCTATCTTGTTTAATATAATAATTGTGTATGCTGTTTTAAAGCTGTCAGGTAAAATAGAAGAGTTGCTTGGACCAACAGGATTAGGGGTAGTACGAAAAGTTTTTGGTGTTGTATTGTTGGCAATAGCTGTTAAATTATTTGCTGCTAATGTTAAAGGCTTGTTTGTTTAGGTTGAAAAAATGTAATTTTGTCTCTTAAAAAGGAAAAGAATGAAAATTTTTACTTATATAATTTTAGTATTGGGAGTTGTGTTGATTGGTGTAAATGTTACAATGCTTAATCTTGAAGATTTATTTAAAGGAGATAGTTTAGTTGCATTAATAGGGATATTGGCAGTATTGTGCGCTATAGTTATCTTGCTGATTTTTAATCTTTCAAAGTCAATTGAACATAAGTTGAAAAATCAATCATAATATTATGTTTGATGTATTAATTGTGGGAGGGGGAGTTTCAGGAGTGTCCTGTGCTATGATTTTAGGTTCTGCTCAAAATAAACATTTTGTAAAAGGTAAAAGAATAGGAATTCTTACACATCAAAAAATATCTTCTTTACAAGAAGCTGTTTTTTATAACGCATACGGAGTGCCGGCTGGTAAATTAGGAGCTGATTTGTTAATTGAATCTCTAGATCAGTTAAAAAATACTTATGAGCATATTGTGCAAATTCCAGATGAAAAAGTTTTTAAAATACAGTCTGTTGATGGTGGTTTTGAAGTGATGACTAATAAAAGTGTTTTTCATTCTAAAATAGTTGTTATTGGGGTTGGCGCTTCTAACTTATTTGATATTCAAGGCTTGAATGAATATGTTGAGCCACATCAGAAATCACTTCCTGAAAAAAAACGGATTCAATTGAAAAATATTGATTATAAAGTGAAGGATGGAGTATATGTTTGTGGTACACTTTCAGGGCATAGAAGTCAGTTGGCAATAGCTGCTGGGAGTGGGGCAGCAGTAGCAACTGAAATATTAGTTTTATGGAACCAAGGAGTGGAAACACATAGTCATGATGGGGTGAAGAAAAAATAAGAATCTTATTATTTAGTAGTTGTTTTTTTGCAACTACTTTTTTTTTATTACGAATCTAAATTTATAATTTGTTGTACTGTTACTCCTGCTTTTTCTAAGAAAACTAAGCCTGAATCATCTTTATATTTCTCATGGTATACTACTCTTCTTATGCCTGCTTGATGGATTAATTTAGAGCATTCTTTGCATGGTGAAAGTGTGATATAAAGAGTAGCTTCATTGCACGACTGAGTTGAGTTGGCAACTTTTAATATTGCATTTGCTTCTGCATGAAGAACATACCAGTGTGTTAAGTTGTTTTCGTCTTCACAACAATTATCAAACCCAGAAGGAGTGCCATTGTATCCATCTGAAATAATCATTCTATCTCTTACTATAATTGCTCCTACTTGTTTTCTTTTGCAGTAGGAAAGTTTACTCCACTCTCTAGCTAAGCGTAGGTAAGCAGTGTCATATTTACTAAGTTTTTCTTCCATTTTATCTGTGCCAAATAGGACTTTGTATGATTAGTGGTGTTACAACTCCTATTATGAAAGAAGACATAACTAAGGTCCAATCTCTTTTTGAGAAACGAAAAACAGATTGAATTATAAAGGAAATTATTAGTACTACAAATACGACAATTATTTGCGCACTTTCAATCCCAAGTGCAAATTCAGCAAGAGGTAGTATTTTGTCAGATTTATTTCCAGGTAATAAGGTTTTGAAATAATTTGAAAAACCTAGACCATGTATTATTCCAAATAGTAGAGTTACAATAGCTATTAATGTTATGCTTTCCTTTTTTGAACTTTTTCCAGCTGTAAAGAGATTGAAAAGCGCTACAATTAAGATTGTAATGGGGATTAAAAATTCAACTAAATTCTCTTTAATATATATAATGCCAAATACAGAAAGTATTAATGAAATAGAATGTCCTAGCGTAAATAAGCTTACAAGTGTTAGCCATTTTTTCCAGTCATTAAAAGAATAAGGGATGGTCATTCCAATAAGGAATAGTATATGGTCATAAGCATTGATATTCAATACGTGTTTTAAACCAATTTCAAAATATAACCAAAATTCTTGCATATAGTAGGATTAAAGAGTTTCAAACTTACAAATTTTTTAGTAATGATTGTATTTTATTCTTCAGGTTTATGGATATAACGTTTTGAAAGATGTTGTTGTTTGGTTGGATTTTAGAAAACAGAAACTATAGATGTCTTGTTTTAGAATTGTTTAGTGTTGAATTTAAGCTAACAATAAAGGATCTTTCCTTCTTATAATTTGTAACTATTGCCTGTGTAGGGATAAATAAAACCGAAAGGATTTTTTGGATGAGTTAACATGATGCTGTGAATTCTAGTTCAAATGTCAAGAAGCGTTAGGGGATTTATGAGGTATATACTCAAATTATTTGCATGTTTAATGGGGTGTTATTTGGTGTAAAAAGAAGAGCATGTGTTATAATCTAAAATAGAAAGGTAATTTAGCTGAATTTTTTTAGTCTTCGATTTCGGTCTTGCAAATATTAGTTGTATCGTTTATTCTTTTGTTTTAAAATTTTTGTGTATTAGATACAAGAGCTAGATAAGTTCAAGATGGAAGAGGCTGTCCTAAAAGTCCGCAATCTTGTTCATTTCGACCAAAGGGAGAAGTTACATAGTATTGATTATGAGACTCCTACTTCCGTCGGAGTGACAAACTGTGTGTTGATTTTTTACTTTTAGGACAGCCTCTTGATAATCTTATATTTTAAAGGTTATAACTGGTTTTTTTGCGTGATTTACTAGGCTTTCACTGATGCTGCCATTTAAAAAATGAGCTAAACCTTTTCTTCCATGTGTGCACATCCCTAATAAATCTGCATTTAAATCGTTAGCAATGTTTAATATACCAGCTTCCACATTAACATCGTTGTATATGTGAGTTTCATATTTGTTAATTTTGAATCCGCTAACAAAATCGCTCATCAGTTTTCGTGCATTTTGTGTAGAGCGAAAGTTGTTAGGTGTATTAATATTTACAAGGTGTAAGGTTGCCTCAAATTCGTTTGCAAAACGAACCACATTTTCAAAAGGTTTTTTGATTTCATCTGAAAAATCTGACGCAAATATGAAATGATTTACTTTGAAATTTGGATCATCTTCTTTGATTACTAAAACAGGTATATGGGAATTTCTAACTACTTTTTCAGTATTTGATCCTACAAACATTTCTTTAATTCCACTCGCTCCGTGTGATCCCATGATTACAAGATCAAAATTATTACTTTGTATTGTTTTTATGATGCCTTCAAAAGGATGGTCTATCTGAATTATTTTTGAAGTTTCTATTCCATCTAGATACTCTTCGTCTAATAAGTCATCCATTCTGTTTGTTATAGCATTTTTGAAAAAGATGATTTCTGGAATATCATGACCGTGTGTAACGGTGTCATTCCCTTGATTAGGTAACTCTAATAAGTGTGCTAAACATATTTCTGCATTGTGTTTTTTTTGCAAATTGAGCAGCAACTTTAAGAGCATATTCTGCATGTTGAGAAAAATCGGTTGGGACTAAAATTCGTTTCATAATGAGGTTATTGTTTAATGGTTTGTTTTTTCTTAATCAGTTACATAAAGATAAGAAATTTTTTAAGAAATATCAATGGGTTCGTAAAATTAAAAAAAAATGTATATTTGTGCCGTTATTTAGAAGTTAAACATTAAATAATGAGGCACGCATCGCGTGCCTCTTTTTATACCAATGACATTTAAAGAAAAAGTAGGGCAGTTGTTAAATCAAACTTTGGAAGAATTTCCAGATCTTTTTTTAATTGATTTAACTATAACTGATAGTAATAAAATTATCGTAACTTTAGATGGCGATAATGGAGTGCAATTGCAAGATTGTGTAAACGTAAGTAGAGCAGTAGAAAATAGCCTTGATAGAGAAGAACAAGATTTTGCATTAGAAGTCGCTTCTGCAGGAATATCTGCTCCCTTAACAAGGGTTCGTCAGTTCAAGAAAAATGTAGGACGCACCTTAAAATTAAAAACTGTAGAAAAAGTGTATGAAGCACTTTTAATAGAAGCAGATGAAGAGGGGGTTACGCTAGAATGGAGTGCTCGTGAACCCAAAAAAATAGGAAAAGGAAAAGAAACTGTTGTTCACAATGAAAAAATACAATATGGCAATATTGTGGAAGCAGTAGTTACAATTATATTTTAAAACAAATCAAAGAGTTGTATGGAGAATTTAGCATTAATCGAATCGTTTTCAGAATTTAAAGATAATAAATCTATCGATCGTGTTACATTAATGGCTATTTTGGAAGATGTGTTTAGAAGTGCATTGAAGAAAAAATACGGGTCCGATGAAAATTTTGATATCATTATTAATCCTGATAAAGGAGATATGGAAATTTGGAGACGTCGCGTTATCGTAGCAGATGAAGATTTAGATTTCGAAAATGAGGAAATTACGCTCACAGAGGCTCGCAGAATAGAACCAGACTTTGAAATAGGAGAAGAAGTGTCTGAAGAAGTGAAGTTAATTGACTTAGGAAGAAGAGCAATCTTAGCTTTACGTCAAAACTTAATTTCAAAAATTCATGAACACGATAGTACTAATTTGTACAAACAATTCAAAGATTTAATTGGTGATATATATACAGCAGAGGTACATCATGTGCGTCCTAAAGCCGTAATACTAGTTGATGATGAAGGAAATGAAATTGTATTACCAAAAGAAAAACAAATACCATCTGACTTCTTTAGAAAAGGAGATAATGTTCGTGGAGTTATAGAAAATGTTGAGTTAAAGGGAAATAAACCACAAATCATCATGTCTAGAACTTCTGAAAAATTCTTAGAAAAATTATTTGAACAAGAGATTCCAGAAGTATTTGATGGGTTAATTTCTATTAAAAAGGTAGTTCGTATTCCTGGAGAAAAAGCTAAAGTAGCTGTAGATTCTTATGATGATAGAATTGATCCAGTAGGTGCCTGCGTAGGAATGAAAGGTTCTCGTATTCATGGAATTGTACGTGAATTAGGTAATGAAAATATTGATGTAATTAATTATACAAACAATACACAGCTGTTTATTACTAGAGCATTAAGTCCAGCAAAAGTTTCTTCAATTAAGATAGATGAAGAAAAGAAAGCTGCTGAGGTATACTTAAAATTAGAAGAAGTATCAAAAGCAATTGGTCGTGGTGGTCATAATATTAAATTAGCTGGTATGTTAACAGGTTATGAATTAGATGTAATTCGTGAAGGAAACACTCAAGACGATGAGGATGATGTTGAGTTAACAGAATTTGCTGATGAAATTGATGGATGGATCATTGATGAGTTTGCAAAAGTAGGTCTTGATACTGCTCGCAGTATTTTAAGTCAAGAAGTAGAAGACTTAGTACGTCGTACTGATTTAGAAGAGGAAACGATTCTTGAGGTAATCAAGATTTTAAAAGAAGAATTTGAAGATTAATCCCTTTTTAATCCACAAAAAAATAAAAAAAACCATAAATAAAATTTATGTCTGAAGGAACAATAAGAATAAACAAAGTATTAAGAGAATTTAATATATCTCTTGAGAGAGCTGTTGATTTTTTAAAGGATAAAGGTTTTATAATAGAATCTAATCCCAATACTAAAATCACAGAGGAGATATATGGCATTCTATCTAATCAATTTGCTGGAGATAAAGGTAACAAAGATGCTTCTAAGGAGGTTGGCGAAGAAAAACGTAAAGAAAAAGAAGCA
Organism: Flavobacterium oreochromis; assembly: GCF_019565455.1. Classification (NCBI taxonomy): domain Bacteria; kingdom Pseudomonadati; phylum Bacteroidota; class Flavobacteriia; order Flavobacteriales; family Flavobacteriaceae; genus Flavobacterium; species Flavobacterium oreochromis. Next base: position 612,732 of record NZ_CP067377.1, on the reverse strand, counting down.
TTACGTTTAGAACGCGAACATGAATTAGAGCAAAAACGCATTGAAGAAGAGCGTGCGCGTCAGGAAGTTATCAAAGCAAAAGCAGCCGCTTTATCAGGTCCTAAAAAGGTAGGGAAAATAGACTTAAATCCTAAGCCTGTTGTAAAACCTGAGATTGAAGCTCCAAAAGTAGAGATAGAGCAGCCTGTTGAAAAAGAAGTTTCTAAGCCAATAGTAGAAGAAAAGGTAGTAGAAAAAATAGAGCCTAAACAAGAAAGACCAGTAGAGGTAAAAATTAAACCTGTAGTGGTGCCTCCTGTAGAGAAAAAGGTAGAAAAAGTAGTGGAAAAAGTAATAGTAAAACCACAAGTAAAAGAGGTTAAACCTGTAGTTGAGCAAAAAGTAGAAACTAAAGCTGACAAACCTGCAACAAGTCCTTCAGTTGAAGCAGGTCAAGTAGTTGAAGAACGCTACGAAACTCAATACCAAAAATTATCAGGAGCTACTTTTACAGGTCAGAAAATTGACTTATCTCAATTTGAAAAGCCTAAAAAGAAAAAAGAAGACTCAAGACCAAACCAAGGTGGAAATAACAATCACCAAGGAGGGGATGCTAATAAAAAGAAACGCAACCGAATTCCTTCTAAGCCTAATAACCAATCTAATAGACCAGATGGTAATAATAATAATAATAATAATGGTCAAGGAAATAGAGGGAATCATAACCAAGGTGGTGGAAATCATGGCGGGAATAAAGGTGGAAATAAATTTAATAAAAAAGCCCCTGTCGTAAAGGTTGAACCAACAGAAGAAGAAGTAAAAAATCAAATAAAAGAAACGTTAGAAAGATTACAAGGAAAAGGTAATAAGTCTAAGGCAGCTAAATATCGTCGTGATAAACGTGACTCACACAGAGAACGTAATGAAGCTGAGTTAGCTGCACAAGAAGAAGGTAGCAAAGTACTAAAAGTTACAGAATTCGTAACAGTAGGTGAAATTGCTACAATGATGGATGTGCCAATTACCAAAGTTATAGGAACTTGTATGTCTTTAGGAATCATGGTAACAATGAATCAGCGTCTAGATGCTGAGACTTTAACAATTGTTGCAGATGAATTTGGTTATGAAGTACAGTTTACAACCGCTGATATTGAAGAAGCTATTGAAATTGTAGAAGATAAACCGGAAGATCTTAAACAACGCGCTCCAATTGTAACTGTAATGGGGCACGTAGATCACGGTAAAACATCCTTGTTAGACTACATTCGTAAGACAAATGTTATCGCAGGTGAATCAGGAGGTATTACACAACATATTGGAGCATATGGTGTTGAGTTAGAAAATGGGCAAGAAATTACTTTCTTAGATACACCAGGACACGAAGCGTTTACTGCTATGCGTGCTCGTGGTGCACAAGTAACTGATATTGCTATTATTGTGGTGGCTGCTGATGATGATATCATGCCACAAACAAAAGAAGCTATCAGCCATGCACAAGCTGCTGGAGTTCCAATTATATTTGCAATCAATAAAATTGATAAACCAACCGCTAACCCAGATAAAATTAAAGAAAAATTAGCTGCCATGAATTTCCTTGTTGAAGAATGGGGAGGTAAATATCAATCACATGATATTTCAGCTAAAATGGGTATTGGAGTAAAAGAATTACTTGAAAAAGTATTATTAGAAGCTGAAATTTTAGAATTAAAAGCTAATCCAGATAAACCAGCAGTTGGTACCGTTGTAGAAGCATTTTTAGATAAAGGTCGTGGTTATGTATCTACTATTCTAGTTCAAGCTGGGACATTGAAAATTGGTGATTATGTCTTAGCAGGTAAGCATCATGGTAAGATCCGTGCTATGCAAGATGAGCGCGGTCATAATGTCAAAGAAGCAGGACCATCAACACCAGTTTCCATTTTAGGTTTAGATGGTGCACCTACGGCAGGTGATAAGTTTAATGTGTTTGAAGATGAAAGAGAAGCGAAACAAATTGCAGCTAAACGTACTCAATTATTACGTGAACAATCTGTACGTACACAACGTCATATTACATTAGATGAAATTGGACGACGTATTGCTTTAGGACAATTTAAAGAATTAAATATTATATTAAAAGGAGATGTGGATGGTTCAGTAGAGGCATTATCAGATTCATTCTCTAAATTATCAACAGAAGAAATTCAAATTAATATTATTCATAAAGGAGTAGGAGCTATTACAGAATCAGATGTAATGTTAGCTTCTGCATCAGATGCAATTATTATAGGATTTAACGTTCGCCCTCAAGGTAATGCAAAATCATTAGCTGAAAAAGAAGAAATCGATATCCGTCATTATTCAATCATTTATGCTGCTATTGATGACTTACGTGATGCAATGGAAGGAATGTTATCTCCTGAGTTTAAAGAAGAGATTACAGGTACAGCCGAAATTCGTGAACTATTTAAGATATCTAAAGTAGGTACTATTGCAGGATGTATGGTTACAGATGGTAAAATATTCCGTTCTAATAAAATCCGCTTAATTCGCGAAGGCGTTGTAATTTACACAGGTGAATTAGTAGCTTTAAAACGTTTTAAAGATGATGTAAAAGAAGTTTCTAAAGGATACGATTGTGGTATGCAAATTAAAGGTTACAACGATATTCAAGAATACGATGTAATTGAAGGATTCACGACAGTAGAAGTTAAGAAGAAACTAAAATAATAGTAGAAGAAATTCATAAAAAAACCTCGATCATCGAGGTTTTTTTATGAATTATATTTTATAAAATTTATCTCAAAAAGTATAAAGTTAGATTAATAGTTACAAAAAACTTTATAATAAGCAGAAAAGATGTAACCTAAACGTGTTTGTATATCTTTCTTCATATCCTTTTTTCTGTCTGAAACTAGAATTGAATTAATCTATTTATTTGTTGGATTAAGAGTATTCCGCATAAATGGCTAAAGCTGATATATTTATTTTCTCTTGCTTTATATGATTATCTATAAGAATTCTAGGAACTATTCATGTTTAATGTAAAAAGAGGCTGTCCTAAAAGTAAAAAATCAACACACAGTTTGTCACTCTGATGTAAGGAAGAGTCTCATAATCAGTACTATTTGATTTCTCCCTTTGGTGGAAATGACAAGATTGCGGACTTTTTGGACAGCCTCTTTTTGTTATATAAACTATGGACCTATTCCTTTCCTTTTGTTAGGTAATAAATAGGAATGCCACCTAACATAATTAAAACTCCCCAGCCACAAGTACTTGTACGGTCTATTAAAAGCATAATGCAAATAGCTAATGATACAATAATGTAAAGAGCTGGTAAAATAGGATAGCCAAAAGCTCTATATGGTCTGTTTATTTCAGGTTTTTTAATTCTTAAAATAAAAATACCCAAGATTGTTAATATATAAAAAATAATTACGATAATCATCACAAAATCTAATAAGTCACCATACTTACCAGTTAAACATAATAAAGATGCCCATATACACTGTATCCATAGCCCCCAACCAGGAACAGAAGCTTTGTTTAATTCAGCAGCTTTTTTAAAGAATAAACCATCTTTAGCCATTGTGTAATATACACGTGATCCCGCCATGATTAAACCATTATTACAACCAAATGTTGAAATCATAATCATCACCGCAATAATAATGGTTCCTGTTGATCCAAAAATATGTTCAGAAGCAACTACAGCTACTCGGTCTGATGGAGCAAAAGCCATTTCGTTCAAAGGCATAACGGCTAAATACATTATGTTTGCCAATATATAAATAATACTTACGATTAGTGTGCCTAAAAAGAGACTTAGACCTACGTTACGTTCAGGATTTCTTATTTCACCTGAAATGAAAGTTACCCCATTCCAAGCATCACTAGAAAATAAAGAACCAACCATAGAGGCTGCTATGGCTGATAATAAAGTATATCCTCCAATTGAAATCCAACTATCCGTGTCTTTGCTGAAAGATTGGGCTGTCCATGAGTTTGTCCAGTTAGCATCCCAAATATCACTTTTAAAAGCTAATAAAAAGCCAAAAATAATTAATCCAAATAAAGAAGTAATTTTTGTTATTGTGAAAATTTTCTGAATTATCTTTCCATTTTTACACCTTTACTATTAATATAAGTAAGTATGATAATTGTAATGATTGAAACTATTTGGGCTACGCTTAATTTAAAATGAGGAGAATCAATTATAAAATTATTTTCACTAAAACTAGGAATAAGGTAGGCTGCAAATTTAGAGAAGGCTACACCAACCGCTGCAATAGTTCCTGTTTGTATAACAGCAAAGAAACTCCAACCATATAAAAATGCAATTAATTTATTATAAGCTTCCTTTAAATATACATATTGTCCTCCTGCTTGTGGAAACATAGCACTTAGTTCACCATAGCTGACAGCCGCTGTCATTGTTATAATTGCAGATATGCCCCATATAGCGATTAGCCATCCAGCACTACCTATGTTACGGATAATATTTGCACTAACAATGAATATACCTGATCCAATCATAGAGCCTACAACAAGTAGTGTTCCATCTAGTAAACCTAATTCTTTTTTAAATTGTTGTGTTTCTTCTTTCATAGTTTTTGGTTTGATGTGCTAATATATGTTTTTTTATTTATTGATGAGCTAGTGCATAATTCACAAAACAAACTTTTATCTTTGTAAAATGAATGAAAATTTGAATCCTAATAAAGAACGTTTCACACCACAAGAGATGGATGTTGAACGTGCCTTGCGCCCGTTAAGTTTTGAAGATTTTACAGGGCAGGATCAGGTATTAGAAAATTTGAGAGTATTTGTTAAGGCAGCTAATTTAAGAGGTGATGCTTTAGATCACACTCTTTTTCATGGACCACCAGGTTTAGGTAAAACAACCTTGGCTAATATCTTAGCTAATGAACTAGGAGTTGGAATTAAAATTACCTCTGGACCTGTTTTGGATAAGCCCGGTGATTTGGCTGGTTTACTTACAAATTTAGAAGAACGTGATATTTTGTTTATAGATGAAATTCACCGCTTAAGCCCAGTAGTTGAAGAATACTTGTATTCTGCTATGGAGGATTATAAGATTGATATTATGATTGAAAGTGGACCTAATGCACGATCTGTTCAGATAGGACTCAATCCATTTACTTTAGTAGGAGCTACCACTCGTTCAGGATTACTTACATCTCCCATGAGAGCCCGTTTTGGAATTCAATCAAGATTACAATATTATAATACCGAATTGTTAACAACTATTGTTCAACGTAGTGCTTCTATTTTAGGAACTCCTATTTCTATGGAAGCCGCAATTGAAGTTGCAGGAAGAAGTCGTGGTACACCTCGTATTGCTAATGCTTTATTAAGAAGAGTTCGTGATTTTGCCCAAATAAAAGGAAATGGGACTATAGATATAGAAATAGCTAGATATTCTTTAAAGGCTTTGAATGTAGATGCTCATGGATTAGATGAAATGGATAATAAAATATTAACAACTATTATTGATAAATTTAAAGGGGGGCCTGTAGGAATTAGCACATTGGCTACAGCTGTATCGGATAGTGGTGAAACCATAGAAGAAGTTTATGAACCATTTCTTATTCAGGAAGGATTTATTGTTAGAACTCCTAGAGGTCGAGAAGTAACAGAAAAAGCATATAAACATTTAGGGCGTACACGTACAGGTTCACAAGGCGAACTGTTTTAATTATTTATTTCTATTTTGATTAATAATAAAGAAAAATATACGCAATTGATTAAATCCGAGTCATTAAGGCTCGGTTTTCTTTCTTGTGGGATTTCTAGAGCTGATTTTTTAGAATCAGAAGCGCCTCGTTTAGAAAAATGGTTAAAAAAAAATAGACATGGTCAGATGAGCTATATGGAAAACCATTTTGATAAGCGATTAGATCCCCGTTTGTTAGTTGAAGGAGCAAAAAGTGTTATTTCCCTAATAATGAATTATTATCCTTCAGAAATACAAAATCAAGAGGCTTATAAAATTTCAAAATATGCCTATGGGCAGGATTATCATTTCGTAATAAAGGATAAATTAAAAGATCTGCTTCGTTTTATTCAAACAGAAATTGGAGAAATTGATGGTCGAGTTTTTGTAGATTCAGCACCCGTTTTAGACAAGGCTTGGGCTGCTAAAAGTGGGTTGGGATGGATTGGTAAAAATAGTAATTTAATAACAAAACAAGTAGGTTCTTTTTATTTCATAGCTGAAATTATTTTAGATTTAGAGTTAGAATACGATGTGCCTACCACAGATCATTGTGGGAAATGTACAGCATGTATGGATGCTTGTCCTACACAAGCGATTATACAGCCCTATGTTGTAGATGGGAGTAAGTGTATTTCCTATTTTACGATAGAGCTAAAAGATCAAATACCACAAGAAATGAAAGGTAAATTTGATGATTGGATGTTTGGTTGTGATGTTTGTCAAGATGTGTGTCCTTGGAATCGTTTTGCAAAACCGAACACAATAGATGCTTTTACCCCTAATCCTGATTTAATACATTTTACTAAAGACGATTGGAGAGAAATTACAGAAGAGGTGTTTAAAAAAATATTTAAAAACTCAGCTGTAAAACGGACTAAATTAGAAGGATTACAAAGGAATATTCTATTTTTAAACGATTAATTTAGTTAAAAAATTTCATTCTTTTACATCAACACCTATCTTTGCCAGTTCATTAAAAGGCAAAAAATATGTCAGACGATAAAAGAAGAAGAGAAGCTCTATTGTACCACGCAAAACCACAGCCTGGTAAAATTAAAGTTGTTCCTACTAAAAAATATGCTACCCAACGTGATTTGTCTTTAGCGTATTCCCCAGGTGTAGCGGAACCTTGTATTGAAATTTCTAAAGATATAGATAAAGTTTATAAATATACAGCTAAAGGTAATTTAGTAGCTGTAATTTCTAATGGTACAGCTGTTTTAGGTCTTGGTGATATAGGACCAGAAGCATCTAAACCAGTAATGGAAGGGAAAGCTTTATTATTTAAAATTTTCTCTGATATTGATGTTTTTGATATTGAAGTAGATGCTACTGATATTGATAAATTTGTAAATACCGTAAAAGCTATAGCACCTACTTTTGGAGGAATTAACTTAGAAGATATAAAAGCTCCAGAATCTTTTGAAATAGAAAGACGCTTAGTAGAGGAACTTAATATACCTGTGATGCATGATGATCAGCATGGTACAGCTATTATTTCATCAGCAGCCTTACTAAATGCCCTAGAATTAGCAGGAAAAGATATTGAAAAAATTAAATTAGTAGTTTCAGGAGCTGGTTCAGCAGCATTAGCTTGTGCTAATTTATATGTGGCATTAGGAGTTAAAGTTGAAAATATCTTTATGTTTGATGTAAACGGGTTGTTAGTATCAAGTAGAGGAGATATCTCAGATCTTCAAAAGAAATATGCTAAAAATATGCCTATTCAAACATTAGCAGAAGTTATAGTAGGTGCAGATATGTTTTTAGGCCTATCAGCAGGCAATGTTTTGAAACCAGAAATGTTACTAACGATGGCAGATAATCCAATTGTTTTTGCAATGGCAAATCCAGTGCCTGAAATAGATTACAATCTTGCTGTTAGTACTCGTGAAGATATTATTATGGCTACAGGACGTTCAGATTACCCTAATCAAGTAAATAACGTTTTAGGTTTTCCTTATATTTTCCGTGGAGCACTTGATGTAAGAGCAACAAAAATTAATGAAGCCATGAAAATGGCAGCTGTAAAAGCATTAGCTTGTTTAGCAAAACAACCTGTGCCAGAACAAGTAAATGTTGCGTATGGAGAAACTAAATTAGTTTTTGGGCGTGATTATATTATTCCAAAACCATTTGACCCTCGATTAATAGCAGAAGTCGCCCCAGCAGTAGCAAAAGCAGCAATAGAAAGCGGAGTAGCTCAACAACCTATTACTGATTGGGATAAATATCGTAATGAATTATTAGATAGACTAGGTTCTGATAATAAAATGGTGCGTATGTTAGCCAACCGTGCTAAAACTAATCCTAAAAAAGTAGTTTTTGCAGAGGCAGATCATCTAGATGTGCTAAAAGCAGCACAAATTGTGTTTGAAGAAGGAATAGGTATTCCTGTTTTGTTAGGTAATAAAGAAATTATCTTAGAATTAAAAGAAGAATTAGGTTTTGATGCAGAAGTTGAAATTATTGATCCTAAAACAAAAGAAGAAGAAGAACGTAAAAATAGATTTGCTCAAAAATATTGGGAAACACGTCGTAGAAGGGGAATTACTCTTTTAGATGCTCAAAAATGGATGCGTGAACGCAACTATTTTGCTGCTATGATGATTAATGAAGGTGAGGCAGATGCACTAGTTACAGGATATTCTAGAAGTTATCCTTCTGTTGTAAAACCTATAATGGAACTAATAGGGAAAGCAGCAGGTGTAAGTAGAATAGCTACAACGAACTTAATGATGACAGCTAGAGGTCCTATGTTTTTAGCAGATACAGCTATTAATCCCAATCCAACTGCTGAAGATTTAGCTAAAATTACACTTATGACTGCTCGAACAGTTAAATTGTTTGGAATGGAACCCGTAATGGCTATGGTGTCATTTTCTAACTTTGGATCCTCAAAAGATAGTAGCGCATCTAAAGTCCGTGAAGCAGTAGAATATTTACATACTAATCATCCTGATTTAATTGTTGATGGCGAAATTCAAACAGATTTTGCTTTAAATTCAGAAATGTTAAAAAGTAAGTTTCCTTTCTCTAAATTAGCAGGACAAAAAGTAAATACACTTGTTTTTCCTAATTTAGAATCAGCTAATATTACCTATAAAATGTTGAAAGAATTGTATAAAGTAGAGTCTATAGGACCTATAATGTTAGGTTTAAATAAACCAGTACATATCTTTCAATTAGGAGCTAGTGTTGAAGAAATGGTAAACATGGCAACCATAGCGGTTATAGATGCTCAAGAAAAAGAAAAAGACATAGAACTCAAAAATAAGTCCTTATGTTTTTTGATGTACTTAAGATTAAATAGTTCTGCTCAATAAAATTACTATATTTGAAGGAATAATAAAAAGAGCATGATTGCACACATACAAGGAAAATTAGTAGAAAAAAACCCTACCGACGTTGTAATTGATTGCAACGGGGTAGGGTATTTAATTCATATATCTTTACATACATATGGTTTATTACCATCTAATGATTTTGTAAAATTATACACTTATTTACAAGTAAAAGAAGATAGTCATTCTTTATATGGATTTATGGAAAAATCAGAAAGAGAAATATTTAAATTACTTATTTCTGTTTCAGGTATTGGTGCTAATACAGCACGAACAATGCTTTCTTCGTTAGAACCAAAACAAATTATAAATGCGTTGGCTTCTGAAAATGTGTCCACTATTCAATCTATTAAAGGAATAGGTATTAAAACAGCTCAAAGAGCCATAATTGAATTAAAAGATAAAGTGTTAAAAATCTATGAAATAGATGAAGTTTCATTGATTCCAAACAATACAAATAAGGATGAAGCGTTATCTGCTTTAGAAGTGCTTGGTTTTGTTAGAAAATCTGCTGAGAAAGTAGTTGAAAAAATTATTGCTTCTACACCAGAAGCTACTGTAGAAAATATTATAAAACAAGCTTTAAAAAATTTATAAACATTGAAAAATAATTTTTTTCCCCATTCAATTTATTATTTAAAAACAGTTTTTATATACTGTTTTTCTTTGTTTTTAATACACTCTATTCTCAGGAAGTAAAAGATACTTTAAAAGGATATCAAAAAGGTAAAATGGAATTACCAAATCCCCAAAGTATTTTAGAAGCTTATACATATGATCCTGTAACTGATCGATATATTTATACAAAATCATTTGAAGGATTTACAATAGATTATCCAGTAGTATTAACGCCTGAAGAATATCAGAAGTTAATAAAAAAAGAAGCTATACATAAATATTTTAAAGAAAAAGCAGATGCAGTAGCTGGGCAAAAGAAAAATTCAGAAGAAAAGAAGAAAGATTTATTACCTCGTTATTATATCCGATCAGGACTTTTTGAATCTATTTTTGGAAGTAATACAATTGATATTAAACCCACCGGAAGTGTAGAGGTAGATTTAGGAATTCGTTATTCTAAACAAGATAATCCTGCTTTTTCACCCCGAAACAGAAGTAATTTTAATTTTGATTTCGATCAGCGCATTAGTATGAGCTTAATGGGGCAAGTTGGTACTCGTCTTCGCGTAAACGTTAATTACGATACAGAGTCAACTTTTGCTTTTCAAAATCTAATAAAGTTGCAATACACACCTACGGAAGATGATATACTTCAAAAAATTGAGGTAGGAAATGTTAGTATGCCGTTGAGTAATAGTCTGATTAGAGGAGCCCAAAGCTTATTCGGTTTTAAAACAGAATTAAAATTTGGAAGAACTACTTTTACAGGTGTCTTCTCTGAACAAAAATCACAAACTAGAACAGTAACTGCCCAAGGAGGAGGCTTGATACAAGATTTTAGTTTATTTGCTTTAGATTATGATGCTGATCGTCATTTTTTCTTATCACAATTTTTTAGAAATAATTATGATCGCGCATTAGAAACTTATCCCGTAATTAATTCAAGAACACAAATTACCCGTTTAGAAGTTTGGGTTACTAATAGACAAAATAGAATTACTACTGGAGTAGAAGGAAATAATATCCGTAATATAGTAGCTCTTTCAGATTTAGGAGAAGCAGAAAGCAGTAAATTACAAGGAAATGAAATAGTAGGTTTAAATCCAATCCCTGCTGATTTCTTTAAAGTTTCACCTGATACACCTGTAGATAATGCAAATAATGGTTTTAATCCTAAAAAGATAGGAGAGGCAGGTAATTTGTTAAATGATGCTATACGAGATGTTTCTAATGTATCAACAGGTTTTAATGGTTTAAACGTAAAAGAAGGAGTTGATTATTCTAAGCTAGAAAATGCGCGTAAACTGAATTCTAATGAATATACTTATCATCCACAACTCGGATATATTTCATTAAATCAACGTTTGACAAATGACGAAGTATTAGCTGTTGCTTATCAATATACAGAAGGAAATAAAGTGTATCAAGTAGGAGAATTTGGGAATGATGGCGTTACTTCATCAACAACAGGAACTAATGATATACCTATTACAAAAGCTTTGGTTTTAAAGCTATTAAAGCCTAATTTAAATAATATAGATAAACCCATTTGGAACCTGATGATGAAAAATATTTATCAAATCCCAGGTGCTTATCAGTTAGAAAAATCAGATTTTAAATTTAATATACTATATACAGATCCTTCACCTGTAAATTATATTACATTAGGAACCCCTTTACCTTTAAGAGGCGATTTTTCTAATGTTCCTTTACTTAAAGTATTTGATTTAGATAAATTAGATTTTTATAATGATCCTAAAGGAGGTGATGGCTTTTTTGATTTTTTACCAGGATTAACAATAGATACTCAAAATGGACGCGTTATATTTACTAAAGTAGAACCTTTTGGAAAATCATTATTTGAAAAATTAGTTTCAAATAATGTTGCTGAAAATTATAATGATGAAAATTCTTATAATTCAAATCAAAAGAAATACGTTTATACTAGTTTATATAAAAAAACACAGGCTGCTGCTTTACAGAATAGTGAGAAAAATAAATTTCAATTAAAAGGTAAATTTAAGTCTACAGGAGGAGATGGTATTTCTTTAGGAGCGGTTAATGTTCCTAGAGGTTCTGTTGTTGTAACAGCTGGTGGAAGAGTTTTACAAGAAGGTGTAGACTATACCGTAAATTACCAAGCGGGACGTGTTCAAATTTTAGATCCCTCATTACAAGCTTCAGGTACACCAATTCAGGTTTCCGTTGAAAATAATTCTATGTTTGGTCAACAAACTAGACGTTATATGGGATTTAATATTGAACATAAAATTTCCGATAAGTTTCAAATAAATGGAACTTTAATTAATATGTCTGAACGTCCTTTTACTCAAAAAACAAATTATGGACAAGAATCTGTGAATAATACTATGTTTGGTATTAATGGTAATTTTTCTACAGAAGTACCATTTTTTACTAGATTAGTTAATAAACTTCCTAATATTGATACGGACGTGCCTTCTAATTTCTCTTTTAGAGGAGAATTAGCTTATTTGATGCCTGGGACATCTAAAATAGATCGTTTTAATGGAGAGTCAACAGTCTATGTAGATGATTTTGAAGGATCACAATCAACTATTGATATGAGAGCTCCTCAGTCATGGAGTTTAGCTAGTATTCCAGATGAATTTCAAGATAAAACAAGTGCTAGTGATTTAAGTTACGGATTTAATAGAGCTAAATTATCTTGGTATAGTATTGACCCTATATTTTACACAAATCAAAGACCTTCGGGAATAACAGATAATGATGTAGCTAAGTATAATACAAGAAGAATTTATATGGATGAGCTGTATCCGCAAACCAGTATCGCCATAGGAGATTCAAGAGTTGTAAATACTTTGGATTTAACTTATTATCCTAAAGAAAGGGGCCCTTATAATTTTAACCCAGCTGCATTAAATAATGAAATGCCAAATCCTACAAAATCTTTTGCGGGTATTATGCGTCCTATTACAACTACTAATTTTGAACAAGCTAATGTTGAATATGTTCAGTTTTGGTTACTTGACCCATATTATGAAAATATTAATGGTGTTTCTCCAGCTAATACAGGGAAAATTTCAATTC